>CANLLR010000014.1 GCA_947491985.1 Flavobacteriaceae bacterium
CGCATTAGTCAATGTTTCATAATATTCAACCGTTAAACCAGGAGCAGCAATCTCAGCATTTTTTGTCTGTAAAAAAAACAAACACGACAAACCATCGTTGTTGTCATCACAAACTTGGTAAGGTGTCGGTGTGTTGATTACGGGTGGAGTAGTAAAATTAACGGTTGCAACACTAAAATCATTCAAACAAGGAGCAACAGCATTTAAGGTATACGTAAATGTGCTTGAAGTAACCCCCGGAGATGGAATGAATGTTCCCGCCGCCGAATTAAAAGTACCTCCACTTCCCGTGGTTTGTGTCCATGTTCCGCCTATTTGCGCTCCGCTAATTACAGTGGCTAAATTAATTAAAGCCGTACTAGAATCACAAACAGTAATAGTTCCATCGGAACCAGCATTAGGCTGAGTATTAATAGTTACAGTAGCTGTACTAGTATCCGTATTACATGGAGCAATTCCGTTTACAGTATAAGTAAAAGTACTAGTTGTTGCTCCAGCAACAGGGGTAAATATTCCCGTAGTAGTATTAAAACTACCACCTGTACCTGTAGACTGCACCCATATTCCTCCGGTTTGTTGACCTGTGATTAATGTGTTTAAATCAATAGGTGTAGTATTGGAGCCACATATTGAAACACTACCGTCTGTACCTGCATTAGGTGAATTATTTACTGTGACTATAATTTCTTCAAAATCTCTACATGAAACATCAACAGGGGTTGGATTTATTATTGCATACACATAATACGTTGCAGGAACATTAGGAAGAGAAGTCGGGCTTCCTAAAACTGGAGGGTTAAAAGTAGCTATACCTCCTGCAGGTGTTACCGTAGTAAGTACTGTTCCTCCAATATACATTGAAGTACCAGTTTGTTGTGTAGTGAAATATACAAACGACATAGAATTTGCTGCAGTAGCGGTTGTAGTGGCAGTTAATGTGGTAGGGTCTCCACCAGCACATACCGTCTGAGTACCAGTATTTGCCGTGACAGATTCACAACAATTTATTAATGACAAAGTAAATGAAGTTGTATAAACACATGCAGCGCCATCCTCGATACTGACATAAATAGTTTGCCCATTTGTAGCTCCTGCATAAGCTGAAGGATTTCCAATTAAATTACCTCCCGCCGATCCGTCATTTGCAGAAAGTTGTGTGGTATGATAATCAATAAGTAAAGAACCATTACCATTTTGAATGATGGGTGTATTTTGAGTTAAATTGACCGCTGTAGCAGGCAAACAAAAAGTTAATGGACTTGTGGGCGTTCCTAAATTTGGAACAGGAGATATTGTATATGTAGCAGATGCTGTTGCATTTGCAACACAACCAGGTTTATTTATAACTACAGTATAAGTAGCTGGTTGATTAACTGTAATAGTTTGCGTGTTTCCAGCAATTGGACCTGTCACAGATGAACTCCACTGATACGTTGTAGCACCAGCAATAGTTGCTGTTAAAGTCGCATTTGAACCTGCACAAAAAACACCACCTCCATTAACTGCAAGAGGACATACAATATTACAATCTGTTGCACCCGCACCAGAAACTCCAGCGTTTGTTTGAGTAACTGTAATATTACCTGGTTGTCCACTAAAATTCGTTAACAATACTACATATATTTGTCCTACAACTGCATTGGGTATAGAAAAATTCTCAACTGCTGCAGCCGAAAAACTACAACTAAGACTCGTTGCCGGATTTAAATTTGCTGGTCCACAAACAGGAGTACTAAAAGGACCCCAAATAATATAATCTACATCTATTGGATTACCAGTATTCGAGGTTTGACTAATTTGAAAATTAATAGGACCTGATATGCCTATTTGCATATAAAACCATGCTGGATTGGGTTGAGAGAATAAACACTCATAATTAATACCTGTCTCGGAAGTTGTACCAGTAGAATTTTGAAAAGTAAGCGCGGCACCTCCAGCACAAAATGGTGTCGAATTAGCACAATTTGCACCTTGTCCATATATAATATTTAGTGAAATTAAATTAAAAAGAACCAGTAGAAAGTATATTTTTCTCATTATTTTTCAAGTTTTAAGAGGCGAAATTTACATAAAAATAATATAATTTTATCTTAATTTTTTTATTTTTTTCAAATCTTTTAAACTTGTGTAAATACTAAAATAATATATTTATCTTTGCACTACGCTTCAAAACCATATTTTTTATACAATTACAATGATAAATAAAGACGAATATACTGACGAAATTGGTGATAATCATAGTTCTTCAAATTTTGAAAACCCAATACGAACCGATGCCTTTGAAGTGAATGATGACATAAAAATTGAATTAATTAAAAAGGACGTTGAAAACATTCTTTTAACATTAGGAATGGACTTGTCGGACGATAGCTTAAAAGGAACTCCAAACCGAGTGGCAAAAATGTTTGTCAAAGAAATTTTTGGCGGTTTAAATCCACAAAAAAAGCCAAGTTCGTCTACTTTTGAAAACAAATATAAGTATGGCGAAATGTTAGTTGAAAAAAACATTACCCTCTACTCTACTTGTGAACATCATTTATTGCCTATTGTTGGAAAAGTACATGTAGCTTACATTTCAAAAGGAACTGTTATAGGCTTATCTAAAATGAATCGAATTGTCGATTACTTTGCTCGTAGACCGCAAGTTCAAGAACGTTTAACCATCCAAATAGTTAAAGAACTGCAAAAAGTTTTAAATACCGATGACGTAGCTTGTATCATAGATGCCAAACATTTGTGTGTAAATTCGCGTGGGATTAGAGATATCGAAAGTAGTACCGTAACTTCCGAATTTGGTGGTACCTTTAAAAATGAGTTTACACGTCGTGAATTTTTAGATTACATTAAATTAGATACTAAGTTTTAATAAATAACAAGCACCACAACATGTCGCTGTATAAAAAACAACAAGTCAAAATTTACAATTCGCTTTCAGGTGAGAAAGAACTTTTCCAGCCTATACATGAAGGAAAAATTGGAATGTATGTTTGTGGACCAACAGTATACAGCAACGTACATCTAGGCAATGTTAGAACCTTTATGAGTTTTGATGTGATTTTTCGCTATTTTTTGCATTTGGGATATAAAACTCGCTATGTTCGTAACATAACCGATGTTGGTCATATCGTAGATGATGTAGACGATGGAGAAGATAAAATTGCAAAAAAAGCACGTTTAGAGCAATTAGAACCCATGGAAATTGTTCAGAAATACACTGTTGATTTTCATACTATCTTATCCAATTATAATTTTTTACCTCCGAGCATCGAACCAACGGCTACTGGGCACATTATTGAACAAATTGAAATTGTTAAAGACATCATTGCGAATGGATTTGGCTATGAAGTGAACGGCTCCGTTTATTTTGATGTAGTGAAGTTCAATGAAAATCATTATTACGGAAAATTAAGTGGCAGAAATATAGAAGACATGCTCACCAATACCCGTGACCTTGACGGACAAAGTGATAAAAAAAATCCACAGGATTTTGCTTTATGGAAAAAAGCCGAACCAGAACATATTATGCGTTGGCCTTCTCCTTGGGGAATTGGTTTTCCGGGTTGGCATCTTGAATGTACCGCAATGAGCACGAAATATCTCGGTGAAACATTTGATATTCACGGAGGCGGAATGGATTTGAAATTTCCTCACCACGAATGTGAAATTGCTCAAAACGAAGCTTGTACTGGTCACAGTCCTGTCAACTTTTGGATGCATGCCAACATGCTCACATTGAACGGAAAGAAGATGGCAAAATCAACAGGAAATAACATTTTGCCTGGCGAAATTTTCAGTGGAGAAAGTCCGTTTTTAAGTAAAGCATTCTCTCCCAATGTAGCACGCTTTTTCATGCTACAAGCTCATTATAGAAGCATTTTAGATTTTTCTAATGAGGCTATTCTGGCAGCCGAAAAAGGCTTTAATCGATTAATGGAAGGTCTTGCAATTATTCATGAAATAGCAACAAGTACTACTTCCTCTTTAGATATAGCATCATGGAAACAAAGTTGCTATGATGCAATGAATGACGATTTTAATTCTCCGATTCTCATTGCGCAATTGTTCGAAGGTATTCGTTTTGTGAACGTATTAAACGACAAACGCGAGACGATAACTTCTGAAGATTTAGCTACACTTAAGTGTACTCTAGAAAGTTTTATTTTTGACGTATTAGGTATCAAAAATGAAAAAGCAACTACGGATACATCTGACAAGTTAGATGGAGTAGTTACCATGTTGATAGTAATGCGTGAGGAAGCAAGAGCTATTAAGAATTGGGCATTATCCGATGAAATTAGAGACAAATTACTAGCATTAGGAATTCAATTAAAAGATGGAAAAGAAGGCACTTCCTTTAATATGCATTAATTTTATATGCTCAAAAAAATAGCCATTGCCCCTTTTTTATTTCTTATACGTTTTTATCAAACGGCAATATCACCATTTACACCCTCATCATGTAGGTTTGAACCCACTTGTTCGCATTATTTTATAGAGGCTTTAAAAATTCATGGCTTACTCTACGGAACCTATTTAGGCACAAAACGCATATTGAGTTGCCACCCATGGGGAAAAACGGGCTACGATCCTGTTCCACAAAAAAAATCACTCATAAATAAAGTATAATACGCTCCAATATTCTATTACTTTTATTATTTTTGAATTAACTTAATCTGCGTTTATTATGATTTGGAATCCCTCTGAAGGTTTACACTTAGGATTCATTACCCTTCGAATTTATAGCTTGATGTTTGTACTGGCTTTTGGAATAGGTTGGTATTTAATGAAGAAAATATTTATTAAAGAAAACGAATCCTTAGACAAATTGGACAGTTTATTTATATGGACCGTTTTAGCTACTTTAATAGGTGCACGATTGGGACATGTGTTTTTTTATGATTGGGAATATTTTAGAAACCACCCAGCAGAAATATTACTACCTTTTCGATTTGAACCCGAATTTGAATTTACAGGTTTTCAAGGTTTAGCGAGCCATGGAGCAGCAATTGGTATCATCATAGCCATGTTTTATTACAGCAACAAAATAATCAAAAGACCACTATTATGGGTTTTAGATAGAGTAGTTATTCCGGTTTCATTAGGTGCTATTTTTGTTCGGATTGGCAACTTCTTCAACTCGGAAATTGTGGGTAACATTACCCAATCAGATTTTGGAATCCGTTTTGTAAGAGATAAATTTTCTGCCAGCGATGTAATGAATATTACTAAAATCGACAATGTTAATCAGGCATATAATGCCTTGGTCACCGACCCAAAATATGCCGAATATTTGCAACAAGTTCCATTAAAACATCCAACGCAATTGTACGAAGCCTTTTTTTACATCTTCGTTTTTGCTATTTTATGGTTGTTGTATTGGAAAACGAATTATAAAGAAAAACACGGATTGATATTTGGGTTCTTTTTAGTAATGCTATGGACCGTACGTTTCTTTGTTGAAAATCTAAAAGAAAGCCAAGGTGGAATTGAAGAATCATTAGGTTTATTTACAACTGGACAATGGTTGAGTATTCCTTTTATATTTGTGGGAGTCGTATTTATTTTTCTTGCCGAAAAACCTTTACCTAAAGATTTATTCAAAGACAGCGACCCCAATAAGTTATTTTAAATAATAAAACATTATAATATCAAGCACTGAAAACTTAGTTTTTTGGTGCTTTTTTTGTGGTTTGAAATTTAGTAAAGTATCATTTTAGAACATATTTAAGATCTAAAATTGTCATTGCTTCATCTGTTCGCTTCGCTCACGTCTGAGGCACGATGACACGTTAGCTTTGCTAATATGACCTCGTAATTCTGAATAGAAAAAAATACATCGTTCTTCGAAGATTTCTCTTTACTTGAATTACCATATAGTAATTTCACGGAATACATGTTGCGACTCCTCGTATGTCGGAATTACAATTTAAATTATAAAAAAAGCCACACATTACGGTGTGGCTTAATTGAATTTATAATTATTTATTAGTTAGCATCAGCATGTTTCTTTTCAATCGCTTCTTTATCCGCTTTAGACATAGAATCTACTAAAACTGGCGTTGCAATGAATAACGATGAATATGTACCGATGATGATTCCGATCAACATTGCGAAGATAAATCCTCTTATTGACTCTCCTCCAAAAATAAACATAATCAATAACACTAAAATCATTGTCAATGAAGTATTCAAAGTTCTAGATAATGTTGTATTAATCGACGCATTAACAATTTCTTTAAAATTACCTTTGCTTTTTCCACCTAAGAACTCTCTTACCCTGTCAAATACAATTACCGTATCGTTCATCGAATAACCAATTACGGTTAAGATAGCCGCGATAAAGTGTTGGTCCATTTCCATGTGGAAAGGAGCATATTTGTAAAACAAAGAGTAAACACCTAAAACAAATACAACATCATGGAAAACCGCTGCGATTGCTCCTAATGAATATTGCCATTTACGGAAAGAGATTACCAAGTACAAACCAACTACCAACATAGCGCCTATAACAGCCCAAAACGAGTTGGTTTTAATATCAGCTGAAATGGCAGCACTTACTTTAGAACCTTGTAGAATTCCGAATTGTTTTCCTTCATATAAGTTCACAAACTTATCATACGAAATGTTATTAAAGTACTTTCCTAGACCGTCATATAATTTTCTATTCACTTCAGTATCTACTTCTGTACCTTCATCTTTGATTCGGTATTTTGTAGTGATTTTTAATTGATCTGCATCACCGAAAATTTTTGCTTCTACAGTAGTTCCGAACAATGTTGATAATTCTTCAGCTACTTTAGACGACTCAACTGGTTTTTCAAATTTTACTTGGAATGTTCTACCTCCAACAAAATCAACACCTTCATCAAGACCATTAATAAAGAAAATAGACACTAAACTTACTACTACAACTACTGATGAAAACAAATACGTCCATTTTTTAGCTCCAATAAAATCAAAGTGGAAACCTGTAAACCAATTTTTTGTAGTTGGTGTACAGAAAGCTAATTTTCTATTTTGAGCAACATCTCTGTCGATGAAAATTCTAGCAATAAAAATAGAAGTAAACAAAGAGGTTACGATACCAATAAGTAAAGTCAAAGCAAATCCTTGAATTGGACCTGTTCCGAAAATGAACAAAATTGCTCCTGTTAATATGTGGGTAACGTTGGCATCAATGATGGAGCGCATCGCACCTTTCCAACCGTAAGACGATTTTACAGCATCAGCCAATGAATGACCTTCCCGTAATTCTTCTTTAGCTCTTTCGTAGATAATAATGTTCGCATCCACCGCAGTTCCTAGTGTTAAAACGATACCGGCGATACCTGGTAAAGTAAGTACAAATCCGAAACTTGCCATTACTCCAAATAAGAACAATAAGTTCAATAACAAAGCTACATTAGCGTACCAACCAGCTCTACCGTAATAGAATACCATCCATAAACAAACTAATAAGAAACCTACTATAGAAGAAGTCATACCTGCATCGATTGCTTTTTGACCCAATGAAGGCCCAACAATTTCTGATTGTACAATTTCTGCAGCAGCTGGCAATTTACCGGCTCTTAATACGTTCGATAAATCTTTTGTTTCAGCAACATCAAAATTACCTGTAATTTCAGATCTTCCTCCAGCAATTGGTCCAGAACTTACACCTGGAGCTGAATACACAACATCATCTAAAGCGATAGCGATGAAACTTTTTTGTGTAAAAGCATTTCCTGTTAGTTCTTCCCATTTTTTCGCGCCTTGACCGTTCATTTGCATAGAAACAGCAGGCTTACCTGATTGGTCAAACGTATCTCTAGCATCTGTAATCACACCGCCACTTAAAGGCGCTTTGTTATCACGGTTACTTTTTAATGCATATAAATCGTAAGTTACAGAAACTTTTTTCGTTTTTTCGTCAGTTACTTCATTTGGTTTACCCCAAACAAATTTTGCAAAACGCATATCTCCTGGAAGTAAAGCACGAATAGCAGGTCTGTTCAAATATTCAGTAACGATATCTTTGTCTTTTGAACCAACAGTTCCTAAAATTGGACCACCGCCTGGATTTACAAATTTTTCAAACAAAGGATTAGCTCCTTTTTTTGTTTCAGTTGAATCCTTTTTGGTATCAGTCAATAATTTATTTAACGTATCGGTTACAGCAGTTTTAATTTCTTTAGTAGCAACTGTTTTTTCAGTTAATTTCAAAGCGTCGTTGGCATCGTTCAAAAACTTACCTAAATCTTCAGCTTTGTAGGTTTCCCAAAACTCTAAAAGTGCAGTTCCAGATAATAATTTTTTTACACGGTCTACATCTTTGGCTCCAGGTAATTCAACTAAAATACGACCTGTTTGACCTAATTTTACTAAGTTAGGTTGCGTCACCCCAAATTTATCGATACGTTTTCTTAGTACTTCAAAAGCACTTTCTACCGATTCGTCAACTTTTTGACGGATTACTTTTTTAGCTTGATCATCAGTCATTTTAAAGTCGATTTGACCTTCCATGCTACGATTAGCAAAAATGTCTGGTGAAGCAAGTTTTACAGTAGTTCCGTTTGAAACTTTAGCAAATTCAACAAAAAAAGCATCCAAATAGGATTGGTTACCTTGTTGATTCGTTTTAGCATCTTCTAGGGCTTTATTAAAAACTGGATTTTTAGTATTGTTAGCCAATCCTTTCAATACATCTTTTACAGAAATTTGAAGGATAACGTTAATACCTCCTTCAAGGTCAAGACCTCTGTTAATTTGTTTTGATAAAACTTCTTCGAAAGTAAAATTGGTAATTCCTATGTCATAGACTTTTTCTTTACTAATAGAGTCTAAATATTTTACCTCTTTGATGGTATTCCCGCCTGCAAATGCTTTTGCATCGCTTTTTACTTTATTGGATACAACGGTAAATGTAAGTTGGTAAATACTTACCAAAGCAAAAATGATTGCGAAAAATTTAATAAGTCCTTTATTCTGCATTATTACTAGAAATTAATTAATTTTTGATTTTATTGTTAAATAGCTGTTATTGTGGGTAAATTGTTGATTTTCAAATAAAATCAATTCAAATACCTTACAACACGTTTTTTGAAACGTGCAAATATATAATTAACCTAAAGATTAACAAATTATTTAAGTATTATTATCAAAAAAAAGACTGCAAAATGTGCAGTCTTTTTAGATATTATGTCAATTGACTATCCTAAAATCGATTTCAAATCGCCATTCATCGCTCTAACTGCATCAGCACTTTTTGCAAAAGCTGCTTTCTCTGCATCATTTAATTGAATGTCTACAATTTGTTCTACTCCATTTTTACCTATAATACAAGGCACTCCGATGCAAATATCGTTTTGACCGTACTCGCCTTCAACATATACAGAACAAGGAATTAGTTTCTTTTGATCGTTCAAAATACTATCAACTAAATACGCCACCGAAGCTCCAGGGGCATACCAAGCCGACGTTCCTAATAAAGCCGTTAATGTAGCGCCACCAACCATAGTATCGGCAGCTACTTTTGCTAATTGTTCTTCTGTTAAAAATTGAGATACAGGCACACCATTATAGGATGCCAAACGTGTCAATGGAATCATGGTTGTATCTCCATGTCCGCCAATTACCATTCCAGAAATATCGTTAGCTGGTTTGTCTAAAGCTTGAGATAAATACGTTTTGAAACGCGAGCTATCTAAAGTTCCTCCCATTCCGATGATTCTATTTTTTGGTAAACCAGTTGCTTTCAACGTTAAGTACGTCATGGTATCCATTGGATTGGAAACCACCACAACGATAGCATTTGGCGAATGTTGTAACAAACTTTCAGCCACCGATTTTACGATACCTGCGTTGATACCGATTAATTCCTCACGAGTCATTCCTGGTTTTCTCGGAATTCCTGAAGTGATTACCACAACATCGCTATTGGCTGTTTTTGAATAATCGTTCGTGCTTCCTGATACTTTGGTATTGAAACCTAAAGTGGTTTGGGTTTGCATGATATCTAATGCTTTTCCTTCAGCAAATCCTTCTCTAATGTCTAACAATACGATTTCACTCGCAATTCTTCTGAAAGCAATAGCGTCGGCACATGTTGCCCCTACGTTTCCTGCTCCTACAATGGTAACTTTCATTATCTATGAATTTTTTTAAATTAATTTTCCACAAATTTATTCATTTTATGTGATTATTTCACAAATTCAAATCATAATAATTGAAAGTGATGTATAATTTTATGGATGTATCGAATAAACAAAAATATTGCTATTTTGCTCCCAAATACTATAATCCGTTGGATCGACATTTCCATCTCCATTTAAATCCGTTGCAAAAACTCCGAATGCAAAATTATTAGTATCGGTTTCCCACAAAGAATAATCTGTTGGGTCTACTGATTCATCCTGGTTAACATCACCGCTATAAAATGCCCAAACTCCGGGTTCTACTTGTGACATGTTAGAACCATATGTTTTTGAAGCAGTTGTAGTAAAATCATAACTCAAAGGAGTTAATCCAATCGATTGTGGTAAAGCACTCCATGTTTCTATAAAATTACTTCCTTTTGCTACAATATAATAAAAACCGTGTGGCGTATTATTGAAAGTCACAACAGCGGTACCGTCGGTTTGAAGATTGGCCGTACTGGTTTCTATTAGCTCAAAGCTTACTGCATTATGTAATTCTAATGTAATTGTTTCTACATCGGTAGCACTCGCGCTCACACCTTGATTTAATTTTACTGATCTCATAGTACTTGTACTGCTATCATAATAACCCTCGATGTACAGTTTTAAATTAATTATTGAATTACAATCTACATATACTATAATTGTAACCGAAGCTCCAGTAAAACCTTCAGTACGTATGGCATTATTGGGATAACTAACGGAAACGAGAGTGTAGGTTGTAGTACTTGATACCGGATTAGTAAACACATTAAATGGAATACCACTCAAAACACCCGTGACGGTTCTATCAGCAATACCATCATTATAAACTACCGTGAAAGGTCCTGTACCAGCAGTAGCTTGAAAAATCAATTGACCAGATCCAGATGTACAAAGAGATCCATTCGAGAGTAAACTTCCTTGAGGCAAATCTAACTGTCGAAGTACCGAAACAGTGTTGTTGCTATAATTAGACGAAGACAGATCGGGCTTGCCATCACCATCAATGTCGCCAATAATAACTGATCGAAGGTCTGAACCTACTAGGAAGTCAACCTTAGTTGCAAAAGTAACCGTTCCCGAAGTAGAGGTATTACGCAATACAGATATGGTTTGACTGCCATTATTAGCCAGGGCCAAATCGGGTTTACCATCGCCATCTAAATCACCAATATTTACTGAAAAAGTTGTATAACCTGATGCAAAATCAACCTTAGGAGCAAAACTTACTGTGCCAGAAGAGGAGGTGTTGCGAAATACAGATAGATTATTGCCATTGTTATAAGGTACTGCCACTGCTAAATCAGGTTTGCCATCGCCATCGATATCTCCTATAGTTATTGAATTAGAAACGGAACTAATTGCAAAATCTACCTTAGCGGCAAAACTCACGACGCCCGGAGTGGAAGTATTACGCAATACTTCTATGAAATTATTGGTATTATTAGTGATAGCCATATCGGGTTTGCCATCACCATTGATATCTCCAATGCTAACTGAAGTAGGTTGTATGGAAACAACAAAATCAACCTTGGCTGCAAAGTTCACAACTCCTGGGGTGGAGGTGTTGCGAAATACCCCTACTCTATTGTCGTTACTAGTTAATGCAATATCTGGTTTCCCATCGCTATCGATATCTGCTATACTTACTGAAAAAGAGGCGCTATAGGATGTTCCGATATCAACCTTGGTTGCAAAACTCAAGATACCTGAAATGGAGGTATTGAGCAATATCGATAAGGTGTTGCTTGCTCCAACAACAGCTACATCGGGTTTGCCATCGCCGTCGATATCACCTATAGCTAATGCACGTGGGGTTGAACCTGAACCTGTAGTAAAATCTACCTTAACAGCAAAACTTGTTACTCCAGATGTGGAAGTATTACGAAACACTGAAATGGAGTCACTGTCTTCATTAACAACAACTATATCGGGTTTGCTATCACCATCTATATCTCCCATACTTAAAGCAAAAGGGGCTGTGCCCGTTGCAAAATCCACCTTATTCGAAAAAGCAACGGCACCGTCAAGAGTAACAATAAATGGTTTTGCAGAATACCCCGTTAAATTAACTGCTAAATTCGTGATAGCTATATTTTGGTACGTTGCACCTAATGGTACCGTTACCGTCAAGCTCGTGCTGCTTGCTGCTGTTACCACCGCTTGCGTTGCACCGAAGAATACAATATTTTGTGCAGCGGAATTGCTAAAGCCTGTACCAGTAATTATTACAGTACTTCCGATGACGCCGCTTGCAGGGCTGAAAGAAGTGATTGACGGAATACTAAAAGCTCCATTAAAAAGAATTCTCTGTGCATAAATATCAAAGGAAGTAGTTGAATATGTTCGGGGATCCCTCCATGTTATAATAGCACCCCCTGAGCCATCTCCAGTAATTTTGGGAAGGTCTTTTTGTTGGCTTTGTGCTGAAGAAATTACTACTCCATTTGCTGTCCATTGTGCAGTACCCGAGGCGTTCATTTTTTGGGCATATATATCATAACCGCTCGCGCTTCTAAAATCTCGCCAAGTAATAATGACTCCTCCTGCTCCATCTTTAACGATAGTTGGTTGAGTCTGATCTTGAGCGGCATTACATATTACCACCCCATTGGCAGACCATTGCACTACACCGCTAGCGTTTATACGCTGGGCATATACATCAGTAGTGTATTGACCATTACGATCATCTTCCCAGCTGATTATACCACCACCTGAACCATCTTCAACTATTTGAGGATTGATTTGGTCTCCTGTCGCTGTACAAATTGCCACTCCATTTGCAGCCCATGCTACTACACCATTACTATTAATCCGTTGGGAATAAATATTTTTATTTGTTGAACCATTTCGCCAGTCAGTCCAAGTAATGATAGCTCCGTTTGAAGCATTGGAAACAATCTTTGGATTAAGTTGGATTGTTGTTAAAGCACATATAACAACTCCGTTTGCTGTCCATTGCACAGTTCCCGCTGCATTTATACGCTGGGCATAAATATCATCATTAGTTCCGCTTCTGCGATCCCGCCAAGTAATTATGGCACCACCCAAAAAGTCAGATTCTAAAACTGGAGAATCTTGTGCACCTGTTGCGGTGCATATTGCCACACCATTAGCTGTCCACTGCACAGTGCCCGATGCATTGATGCGACTTGCGTAAATATTATCATTTCCCGTTCTTCCATCAAACCAGGAAATAATAGCTCCGTTAGCACCGTCAGTGACAATAGTTGCATTGTATTGACTACTAGTAGCTGTACATATCGCCACTCCATTGGTTGTCCATTGCACGGCACCCGATGCATTGATACGTTGAGCATAGATATCATTATTAGTACCGCTTCTAAAGTCAAGCCAAGTGATAATGGCACCACCTGCTCCGTCTGAAACTATGGAAGGAAAATTCTGCCCATTAGTGGCATTGCATATTGCTACCCCATTTGTTGTCCATTGCACAATACCCGCTGCATTAATACGTTGGGAGTAAATGTCAAAATTTACTCCGTCTCTCAAGTCAGACCAAGTGATAATTGACCCACCTGAACCATCTGAAATAATTTGGACATCTCCTTGATCTTCTGCAGCAGTGCATATCGCATTATTCACCGTAGAACTGGTTGACCATTGCGCATTTACTAAATTAGAAAACAGAATAAAAAAGAAAATACTTATTCTAGTTATTTCTTTCAACGCATTTTTTGAGAAATACTTTTCGGAAATTAATTTGGGGTTTATCTTCATCATAATTTATTTATCGCCCTACTCTTTTTAAGATTTTCGGTTCGCTCTGTTTGTTTTGTTTAACGATAAAAAATTAAGAGAAAAATTAGGTACGTTACACCATACGAATAACGTAATATAATTTGAATTAACAAATTAAATCCGACAAACTGCAATTAAATTTATTGAAATGCTTTATTAAACTTTCAAAAACACATTTTCACTTTTAAAAACGATTTACTGTTTTTTTAACAAGAAGTAGGATACGTTAAACAAAACAAAAGGACACCTTTACGATGTCCTTATACTATATAATTTTTATTCATTTATTTAATAGTAGTTTTTTGACTGTTTATTCTCCGATTAACCAAATAACCAAATCAACAAATAACTTTCTACGCATCAATATTCGCATACACTGCATTTTTCTCAATAAATTCTCGACGAGGCGGAACCTCATCACCCATTAACATCGAGAATATTCTGTCTGCTTCGGCCAAACTATCGATAGTAACCTGACGCAAGGTTCTGAAATTCGGATCCATGGTGGTTTCCCAAAGTTGTTCGGCGTTCATTTCTCCAAGACCCTTATAGCGTTGAATTCCGGCGCTTCCACCCATTCTTTCGTTGGCTTGATCGCGTTGAAGATCATTCCAAGCGTATTCTTTTTTATTTCCTTTTTTGACTAAATATAAAGGTGGCGCGGCAATATAAACGTGTCCGCCTTCAATTAATTCACGCATGAATCGGAAGAAGAACGTTAGAATTAAAGTAGCGATGTGACTTCCATCGACATCGGCATCACACATGATGATTACTTTATGGTAGCGCAATTTTTCTAAGTTCAAGGCTTTCGAATCTTCTTCGGTGCCAATCGTTACACCCAATGCGGTGAATATATTCCGAATCTCTTCGTTTTCAAATACTTTGTGATGCATGGCTTTTTCCACGTTCAAGATCTTACCACGCAATGGCATAATCGCTTGAAAATTTCGGTCACGACCTTGTTTCGCTGTTCCACCAGCCGAATCACCCTCGACCAAATACACTTCACATTTTGCTGGATCTTGCTCCGAACAATCGGATAGTTTTCCGGGTAAACCGCCTCCGCCTAAAACGGTTTTACGTTGCACCATTTCACGTGCTTTTTTTGCCGCATGACGCGCTTGAGCAGCCAATATTACTTTTTGAACGATGATACGAGCATCATTCGGATTTTCTTCCAAATAGTTTTCCAACATTTCGGCAACCGCCTGAGAAACCGGAGAAACAACTTCTCTATTTCCTAACTTGGTTTTGGTTTGTCCTTCAAATTGTGGTTCTTGTACTTTTACCGAAATGATGGCAGTCAATCCTTCACGGAAGTCATCACCTGTGATTTCAAATTTAAGTTTATCTAACAAACCTGAAGCATCAGCGTATTTCTTTAATGTACGTGTCAATCCCATTCGGAAACCTTGCAAATGCGTTCCTCCTTCGTGAGTGTTGATGTTGTTTACGTACGAAAATATATTTTCAGAATAACTGGTGTTGTAAATTAAAGCTACTTCAACTGGAATTTCGCTTTTTTCATTGTCCATGCTGATAACATGAGTAATAATTGGTTCGCGGTTTCCATCAAGAAAACGAATGTATTCTTTCAAACCTTCATCAGAATGAAATACTTCCTTTACAAATTCGCCTTTATCATCTACTTCTCTTTTGTCGGTAATTGTAATGGTAATTCCTTTGTTAAGAAAAGACAATTCGCGCATACGAGCGGATAAGGTTTCATAACTAAACTCAACTGTTTGTGTAAAAATTGTTGGATCGGGTTTGAAAGTAACAATTGTACCTCTTTTTTGAGTTTCTCCGATTTGCTTTACAGGATAAAGCGCTTTTCCTTTTTCGTATTCTTGTTCGTATATTTTACCCTCTCTGTGAACAGTGGCTCTAAGATGGTCAGACAACGCATTTACACAAGAAACCCCTACTCCGTGCAAACCGCCCGAAACTTTATACGAATCTTTGTCAAACTTTCCTCCAGCACCAATTTTGGTCATAACAACCTGAAGCGCTGAAACTCCTTCTTTCTTGTGAATATCTACTGGTATTCCACGTCCGTTGTCTTCAACAGTGATTGAATTATCTTCGTTAATCCAAACTCCGATGGTATCACAATGACCACCCATAGCTTCGTCAATAGAGTTATCGACAACTTCATATACTAAATGGTGTAATCCTCTTACACCAGTATCGCCAATATACATGGAAGGGCGCATTCTTACGTGCTCCATTCCTTCTAAAGCCTGAATACTATCTGCTGAATAATTATTTTTTTTAATCTCGTCGCTCATGTGAATGGTTCGTTTTTCTTGTAATTTTGTATTACACGCAAATATATAACTTCAATAGTGATTTTAAAGCGATTTAAAGCGATTTATAGTTTAAGTTATTAACATTTATGTTTGATAATTTTTTATTGCGGTATTTTACAAATAAAGCGGTAAAAATGAGATTTTTTTATTTCAAACCGGAATGCGTTTTATGGAATGCTTGCAAAAACGCAATTCAAAACTTCACTAGCCCTGATAGAAGCGGTATCTTTTAGATAGGCATTTTTGCCTATCTAAAAATAAAGCGAATAGCAGGATAATGGAAACCAAAAAAGCCCGAGCCATTAGCTTCAAAAAAACAAAAACGTCCCTCAAAAATGATGAACGCTTTCGAAAACTAAACTAAACTAAACTGCATTAAAATTAATCATTTAACCTCGTTATTTACATTTTTACATAGGCATCATCGTGCACATTGGCCACGGCTCTACCCGATGGATCGTTCATCTTTTTGAACGCTTCGTCCCATTCTAACGCTATTTTGGTGCTACAAGCTACACTAGCTTCTTGTGGCACACACAAAGCTGCGGCATCACTCGGAAAATGGGCTGCAAAAATTGAACGGTAATAGTATTCTTCTTTTGATGTTGGTGTTTGTAATGGAAACTTAAATTTAGCATTGGCCAATTGCTCATCAGATACGGCTTCGGCTACCACTTCTTTCAGGGTATCAATCCAACTGTAGCCAACGCCATCGCTAAATTGCTCCTTTTGGCGCCATGCTACACTTGCAGGCAACATGTCTTCAAAGGCTTTTCGCAACACCCATTTTTCCATGCGTTCGCCGTTAATCATTTTATCTTGTGGATTGATGCGCATCGCAACATCCATGAATTCTTTATCCAAAAATGGCACACGTCCTTCGATGCCCCAAGCAGCCAAACTTTTATTCGCTCTCAAGCAATCATACATGTGTAATTTGCTTAATTTTCGCACGGTTTCTTCGTGAAATTCTTTAGCATTGGGTGCTTTGTGGAAATACAAATAGCCACCAAACAATTCGTCAGAACCTTCTCCAGATAAAACCATTTTGATTCCCATTGACTTAATTACTCTTGCCATTAAATACATTGGTGTAGAGGCTCTTACGGTAGTTACATCATAGGTTTCGAGGTTGTAAATTACGTCGCGTAAGGCATCCAATCCCTCTTGAATAGTGAATTTAATTTCGTGGTGAATGGTTCCGATATGATTGGCTACGACTTGTGCTGCTGCCAAATCGGGAGACCCATCTAAACCGACTGCAAACGAATGCAATTGCGGGTACCAGGCATCGACTGTATCACCTGATTCTATTCGTTTTTGAGCGTATTTTTTGGCTATAGCGGAAGTTACAGAAGAATCCAAACCTCCAGAAAGCAAAACACCATAAGGAACATCACTCATCAATTGACGGTGTACTGCCGCTTCGAGGGCTTTTTTGATTTCATCGATAGACGTTATATTGTCTTTGACAGCTTCGTACTCTGTCCATTCTCTTTTGTACCATTGCACAAAATCGCCATCTTTACTCGACATATAATGACCAGGAGGAAATAATTGAATTTTAGTGCAATAGCCTTCTAATGCTTTCAATTCGGATGCCACATAAAAGGTTCCGTTTTGATCCCAACCAATGTACAAAGGAATAATTCCCATATGATCGCGAGCTATGAAGTATTCATCTTTTTCTACATCGAATATGGCGAAGCCAAAAATACCGTTCATCTCATCAATAAAATGGACGCCTTTTTCCTGGTATAACGCTAAAATGACTTCGCAATCGCTTTCGGTTTGAAATGTATATTTGCCTTCAAATTGTTTGCGCAACGCACGGTGATTGTATATTTCACCATTGGCTGCTAAAATGAGTTTTTTGTCTTTACTTAATAATGGTTGCTTTCCAGAAGCTGGATCAACAATAGCCAAGCGTTCGTGAGCCAAAATGGCTTTATCATCGCTGTAAATTCCGTTCCAATCGGGACCGCGATGGCGGATGATTTTTGCCATTTCCAATACTTGTGGTCGTAAGGTTTCTGCTTTTTGTTTCAGGTCGAAGGCACATACTATTCCGCACATAATTTTTAATTTTATTCATATTATGAAGCAAAATTGGAATAATACCGTTATAATTAAAACTAAAAATAATTAATTAGTTTTAATTTATAACAAAAAATTGTTAAATATGATAAATATGAAAGTGAATTAATGTCGAAATAGAATTTTGTGTTTGAGATTGTAAAATGGAAGACCGATTATACGAATACTCACTATTAGAAATTTATTCGATGTATTGTATTGAATATTTTGTCGTATTTATCTCAAACTCAAATCCCACCTCATTTCCCAACAATTTACTTCCTAAAGGCGATTGTGGTGAAACAGCGATAAAAGTTGTCTCGTCAATGGTGATTTTTGGCAAAGCTGCACTTATAAAAAGCCACATTCCGTTGGCTTGAACCAAACTTCCTAACGCGATTTTAATGTGTGTTTTAGACACATCCATTTTATCGAGAATGGCTTTTTGATCGAGAAATTCTTTGAGTTTATGATTGAGTTTTTCCTGCTCAATGTGCATCATCGACAAAGCAGTCTCATGTTTGTCGCCTGCCGAACCTTTGGCGTCATTTTGAGCGTCTTCGGTTAGGTTGGAAATCATGTCACGAAAAACATCGATTTTGTCTTGTAAGAGAAGTTGGTGGTGTTGGAAGATTTTTTGTTTCATGAGTTGCTGAGTGCCTGAGTGCCTGAGTGCCTGAGTTTAAATTCTCAGCAACACAGTAACTTTTTTTTTAAAAATCAAATTTATAATTCGCCCCCAACAACACCTGAATTCCTTGCACCGGATAGTTGGCCCAACGTTGGTAGTTTTGACCTGCTAAATTGCTTCCTTTTAAAAAGAATGTCATGCGTTCATTATGCTTATAACCAATGTGTGCATTTAAATCAAAATAACTGTCTAACGTAATGGTTTCTGTAGTATAGGTTGGCGGATAAATGGCTAAGGCGGTTTGCACAAAGCTGATGTCTTTTCGCTCACCAACAAAAAATACTTTAGTTCCAGCATACCATTTTGGCGTAATATTGAAATCTAAATTCGCTGCTACATTTAAAGAAGGTAAATTCCATGCTTCTTCTTGAAAATCGGTAGCGAACGTATTAAATGTTCCGCTCACACCGAAAGCCACATTCTTTGTAAAATCAGCTTTTAATTCACCATAAAAACTTACCGTTTTAATGTTATCATAGACTACATCAAACGAGTTTCCGAAAGTATACCCTTCTTGATTTGTATTGTAATGCGAGAAAGTATTACTCAAAAATAAGGCTTTCCCTGCTTCATTTAGATAAGAACCTCGAATGTTATATCCGATTGAATTGGCTAATTTTCCTTTCAAACCAACATAAATATCAAATTTTTGATCGGTTGGTGCAATGGCTAAAGTTGGTGATATAAAGAAGTTTTCCTGCACAAAATCACGATACGAGTTTTGCTTCAAATTTCCTTCCGCTCCAGCATAAGCAATCATCAAATCGCCCACTACTTTATACGAAGCCGTAACACTTGGGTAAATCAAAAATTTACTATTGCCACCTTGCGAAGCAGCGCTGTACATGAATGTAGCTCCTAAATTAACCGACAAATCGTCTCTGTTAATTTGGTAACTTGGATTAAATCCGACATTGGCAAAACCATATTTGATTCCGGCTATGTCATTGTAATCTTTAGCAAATGTTCCGTTAATGTAATCTAAAACGAAATTGGCTTTTATTTTTTCTTCGTTGATTTCAAATTCGAGACTTGGTTTCACATAAACGCGGTTTTCACTTGATGAAAAACCATCCCAAAAACGAGTGAATTTGAGAGTTCCTTCTTTAAAAATGCTTTCGTTCAAACTCAAACGTCCACCCACATTTATAGTATGATAAGTTTGTTTTTCGTTGATTTCATCAATAAAAAGTAATTGATCGTCAGGAGTTAATCCGGCATAGACTATCGGATTCAAACCGTACCAATTGTAGGATTGATTTTGATATCCTAAATCGGCACTCCATGATACACTGCGCGACTTGCTCCCGTAGGTCAAATCTATTGCCGTATCAAAAAACTTATCGTCTAAAACCACATCTTTGATTCCGCCTTGTGATGATTTATGACGCAACATTCCACCAAAATATTCCGAGTTGCTGATGGCTTGTGTAATAAAAAGTTCGGCATTTACGGTTCCGAAATTACCAGCACCCAAAGTGAGGTAATTATCGTATAATTTTTCTTGAGCCGATTTATCAACAGCTGCTGCTTTTCCTTTAGAAGGTGTAAAAGTTGACGCTACGGGAAAGGAAAATATAGTGTATTTGATAAGTTCTTTGTTTGCCGTTTCTTCATCGTCAAACGATGGCGTTTCTTTGACTTTAAATGCATCAGAAATGGTTGGCGTGTAAGGTTTTACAACGTTTACAACTTCGGTCCCGATGTTTTCGTCTTTTTTTTGTGAAAACGAAAATTGCGTTGACAAAATTAGACTAATAGATAATAGACTAATAGATGATAGACATTTGGATATTGTGAATTGAGGTATATTTATTTTAAAATTCATTATAATTTAATTTAAAGTATTTTGAAATGACATGGTTGCTTTTTGCAACTCTTCTATTTGTGATTCAATGTTATTTGTAATTTCATCAGCAATAAGGCCGTTTGCATTTGCTAGTAATAGTTGTGTTTGAAGTTCAAATGAAGAGCCTAATGCAATGTCTAAAAAATGATTAAACGATTTATTAGTTCTACTTGAACCTTCCGCTATGTTTGACGCAATTGATACAGAACATCTGTTCATTTGACTCATCAGTCCATACTTTTCAGAACTTGGAAAATTAGACGTTAAATCAAAAATCATTTTAGCTAACTCCATTGCCATTTGCCAAATTTTAAGTCTTTTAAAATTGTGTCTTTTAAATTCATTCATGGTTTGAATCTCTATCATCTATTAGTCTATCATCTGTTTCTATTTAGTAATTGACGAATTGGTTTTGGCTTCTTCTACTTTAATAATATCTAATTCTGTTTGCGCTTCGGCAACAACATCGGCATATTCGGTGAAATTTGTTATTACACTTTCCAATATGGAAGTCGCACTAAAACTATCTTTCAATTGATAATAATTTTTTGCCATTACTACCAAACCTTTGGCTCCAAAATATTTATAGCCTGAATAATCTTTGGATAATTTTTGTACAATTTTGTTCGAATCTTCAAACTTACCATCTTTGTTTTTGAAATAGGCATCATAAAATAAGGCCTCGGCAGCCAATTCGCCTTTGGCAATTTTCAATAAATTCGCATAAGCAATTCGTGCTTTTGGTTCGTCATTTGCTTTTATCGCCGAACGCGCTACAATGATTTGCGCATCACTTTTAATTTTGTTGTCTGTTTTTGGATTGGATAGCACTTTATCAGCATAAATCACTGCATTCGGATAGTCCTTTTGATCGTAATACGCTCGCATTAAATTGGCTTGAGCGAAGGTGATATTTTGTGGAAAATCGGCTTCACTTTCCAAACGTTTTAACACGGGAATCGCTTTGGTAAAATCGGCTGATTGCAAGTGAATTTCAGACAAACGCGCCAACGATTGCTCGGTAAATTCGCTTTTTGGTTGCGCAATAACGTACTCGTAATTCGGAATTGCGTTGGTTTCCAATTTATCAGCGAAATACAATTGTGCCAAATAGAAATTGGCTTTCAATGAATGAATTCCTTTAGGAAATTTAGAAACATAACCACTAAAACTCGAAATGGCTTGTTTGACATTGTTCTGTAAATATTGCTTTTCGGCTGCTTCATAGGTATCGTTATCCAATTCGGCATCTGACACTTCCACAAAATCCAACGTTCGGACCCACGCCGCATATTCGTCAACTTTTCCGTTGTCAAGGTAAATCAATCGCGCTGTAGCCACAGCTTCTAAAGCTTCTGGAGTTCGCGGGTATTCGGCAGCTACTTTCTTAAATTTCGTAATGGCTTCGCTGTCTTTATTTCCGTTATAATACACCAAACCTTGACGCAAAATAGCTTTGGAAGCATACGAGCCATTTTTAAATTCACTTAACAATTGATCGAAGGTTTTGATAGCCAAATCGGTATTTTTTTCTGCCACATAGGTATTTCCCAACTCAAACAACGCATCATCACGGTATTGCGAGGTTTTGAACGTTTGCAAGAACTTATTAAAATCGTCTATCTTTTTATCATTTTTGGATACAAATCCGTAGCTGATGGCTTTTTGAAACGCTGCGTAATCTGCATCGACACTTTTCAATTCGATGGCTTTGTTATACGCATCCATTGCTAGCCAATATTTCGATGTTACGAAACGGCTATCGCCCAATCGCAAATAAGCATCGTTGCTACGAATTTTATCGTCTTTGGCTACTTCAATATAACGCTGAAATTGATTCCCTGCTTGTTCGTATTCTTTTTGTTTGAAATACGCATACGCAATATTGTAATAGATGTGTTTAAACTCGGGAGTTGCTATAGCTTCAGCGTACCCTTCAAACTGTTTAAAACTCAACAAAGCTTCGTTAAAACTGTCCAAAACGTACTCGGTTTCGCCTTTCCAAAAGGTTGCACGCGCTGTGAATTTTTGATCTTTTTGCTCGGCAATTGATTTTTTAAACATTTTCAATGCCTCTTGATAATCGCCGTCGGTGTACAATTCTAGTCCACGGTAAAAGGTTACTTTTTGATACGCCGCTTTGAATTTCGGATTCTTATTTTTCTCCAACAATGCCAAAGCACCTTTGTAATTTTTAGAAGTGATGTACGAATTGATCAACAAACCTTCTATTTCATCTTTGCTCGGCGATGCTGGATATTTCGCTAAAAATCCAGACAAAACATCAGGAACACTTTGGTACGAATTTCCGATTTCATAGCTCAACTTGGCATAATTTAACGACGCATCTTCTTGAATTTTTTTATCAAAATCCATTTCTGAAGCATTTTTAAAGGCATTTAATGCTTGTTGTTTTAGGTCGGATTTAAGATAACTTTCTCCCAAATGATAGTAGCCATTTTGTGCTACATAATCTTTCCCATCAATAATTTTGTTGAATTGTGAAATGGCGTTTTCAAAGTCGTTTTGTTTGTAGTACGTGTAACCCAATTGGTAATAATCGGTGTTGTTCCATTTGCCTTTTTTGCCTTTATACTCTTTCAAATAAGGAAAGGCTTTGTCATATTGTTTTAAATTAAAGTAGCTTTCACCAATAATTTTATTCAATTCTGATTTTTCAACAGCATTCGATTTTGCCATCGCAGCAATTCCTAAATCAATCGCTTTTTGAAAATTACCCAACTTAAAATTCATATCGGCTTGAAAATACGACAACTTCTCTTTGTATTTTTCTTCACCCGATATTTGATCATAATACTTCGATGCTTCTTTATAATCGTCACTTTCATATGCCATAAAACCAAGGTAATACTTAGCTTGTGAACCGAATTCTTGTGAATTGGCGACTTTATTTAAATACGTAGTAGCTTCTTTCTTTTTACCTGCCGAAAAATACGCATATCCTTTTTGGAAATTGAATTTTTGAATTTCGTCATTGGTAAGTCCGTTTTCGTCGACTTTATCAAAATATTCCAACGCTTGAGGATACCGTCCGTTTTCAAAATAATATTCAGCAACACCAATAAAAGCCTGATTTTGTTTGGTGCTTGTTGGATAATTCGCCACAAAATCTTCCATCATTTGGTCGGCATTCGTTTGATTGAGACGAATAGCAGCATTGGCAATATAATAAGCACAATCCGATTCAACTTCCTGACTTTTAGTAGTTTGTTTTACCTTTTCAAATAAAATTTGAGCGGCTAAATACTGCTTATCTTTGTACAATAAAAGTGCTTTGTCAAATTCACTAAATTGACTGGTGTATACGGCCGATTGTTGCGCAGAAACGATAGCAATTTCTGCTAAAAAAAGGAATAAAAACAGTATTGAAAATTTACGCATAGTAGAAGTTTTTTTTAACTATTTCAAAAGTAGTTTAGGATATAGGTACAACGCGGTAACCTTGGTAATTATTATAAACATTTTTCTTAACAATTGTTAAAGTTGATTTGTACGAGTGTATGCTATTTTAGCACAAGTCTTACGAAACTTACACAATGAAATTTTCAAACTATTTAGAATCAGTAATTTACTTTAGTCATTTTCGATTTAATCTCTTTTATAATTCGTAAAAGGAATAAACCATTAAGCAATTGAGTTTCATTAAGACTTTTTAGCTTAATTTTCTTAATTGCTTAGTAGTTTAAAACAATTTTATTAATGCCATATAAAAGGATATTATTTTAAAAACAAAATAATTTTGAAAACATTCGTTATAATAGTACTTTTACCCAATAAACAAATTTTGGTATGTCACAAACGGTATTGTCTTTAAAAAATGTCACTATTTATCAAGAAAACAAAGTCATTCTTTCACAAGTAAATTTAGATGTCAATCACGGCGAATTTATTTACATCATCGGAAAAACCGGAAGTGGAAAGAGTAGTTTTATGAAGACATTATATGGCGATTTACCATTAACAGAAGGCGAAGGACATATTGTTGACTTTGATTTGGTATCGTTGGAGGAGAAACAAATTCCGTATTTGCGTCGTAAAATCGGAATCGTTTTTCAAGATTTTCAATTGCTTCCCGACCGAAACGTGAATGCCAATATGTTATTTGTTTTAAAAGCAACAGGTTGGGTTGATCCGACAGAAATGCAAAACAAAATTGACGAAGTTTTAGATAAAGTTGGCATGAAAGGTTTTGCCAATAAAATGCCACATCAATTGTCAGGTGGTGAACAACAACGTGTTGCTATCGCTAGAGCTTTGTTAAACAATCCTGAATTAATTTTAGCCGATGAGCCTACAGGAAACCTCGATCCACAAACGAGTGTCGAAGTATTGGAAGTTTTAAAAAGCATCAATGCCAACGGAAAAACCGTAATTATGGCAACACACGATTATGCGTTATTGATGAAATTCCAATCGAAAACGTTGAAATGTGAAGACGGTTCGATCTTTGAAGTGGTGCAACGAACGGTTTAAATTACTTTTCTTTTATCAGCATACCATTTAGCCAATAAAATCAATACGAATGGAAATACAACAAGGTGAAAACGATCGCCTTGACTGCACGATATTCCCGATGTTCCTATGATATAACCAATATAAACAGCAATCAAACTAAAAAACGGTTCCTTTTTATAGCATTTGAAAAAATATAAGGTCGCTAACACAATTCCCAGCAAAGTAAATATGCGATTTTGCCATTGGGAAATCACAAATAATGTGTCTTTCGAAAAAGTAAAATAACTTGTATTTTCTACGTTTTTACATTCGGTCAACGGAAAACTTCCAGAAATGGTGTTATCATATACATCTGAACAATACGCATACAACAATCCTTCTGAATTGGTTTGTAATTGATGTAGTAAATCGCGTTTGGCTTCTGCTTGAATTTGTGGTGGTTGCAACGAAAAAATATAGTGCGTTCTTGGATCGTTCGCCATATTAAATTCGGTACCGTTTTTATACGCTATTGCTTTGCTTCCAATGTAATTGTAATAGGTTACCGAATCGATATAGCTAATGGTAAAATTGCCAAATTGATACTTGACACCAGAGCATTGAATTACTACCAAAAGCCAACTTCCATACAGTAGTAATGTGGCTTTTGATTTATAAAACCGCAGCACTTCTTTACTATAAAATAAGAAAAACAACACTGCCAACCACTTCGATCCCGGACGCACTAACATGCTAATAATTAATATGGAAAGCGCTATAGATAAAGACCAAAAGCATTTTAATTTATAATATTTTAAAAGAAAATAAAAGGTTAAAACAATCAGTAATGTATAAATGTTCTCCGACAATAAATGAAAAATCAACACGATGGTTCCAACAAATAAGAACGAACAAAGTGAAACAAAAAAAGCTGCTTTTTCGGTCAAAAAACTTTTTAAAATTTCGAACAAAACCAGAGCAGTCAACAACCAACAAAACACATTGACATACAAACTGAACTCAAAAATAAAGGCATCAGAACAGCCAAATAAATACGGGATTCCGTTTATCGCCGCCATAACCATCGGTCGGTAATTGTGTCCGATGTTATAAATGTAAACGTTTTTTGCTGCTTCGTAATAACTTTCAGAATCGGGGTATATTAAGTTTTGTGCATCAAAATGAATCAAACCATTTGTAATGGTTAACACACTTAAACCGATTACAACTAAGAAAAAATGATATTTATATTTGGTAAAAAAATTAATCATATGAAAATTTTTTGGGATAAAATTGTACCAATAAAAGTAGGATTATTGGATATACAACAAGGTGAAATCGATCGCCTTGATCAGATGAAATTCCGGAAATAAAAATAACATATAAAACAACAATAGCACAAATTTTAAAAAATACATTTTGTTTTTTCCATTGCCAAAGTGTTCCAACTGAAAGCAGTAATCCTAGAATTGTGAGAATAATGTTTTGCAATTTAGCCATGGCTTTAAAAAGGAAATGAAATCCATCAAAGAAGGTTGTATTCGCTTTGTTTTCGCAACCAAAAACCGACGGACTTCCATCTGTTGCATTGCCATACAAATTGATAGCATACGCTTTAATCAAATTAATGGTATTGTTTGAAAGTTGGTGTTTAAAATCGGCCGAAGCGACTTCTTTTTGTTGTTTTGGTACTAGTTTTCCAAAATACACATAGCGATCATTTTGGCCTTGAATAAACTCGGTTTTCTTTTGCAAACAATCGGCGTGCGTGCCCAAATAGTTGTAATAGGTAAACGAATCAATATAACTGACGGTGAAATTTCCAAACTCCTTTTTTAACGTAATCATTTGAAAAAGAAGCACAAAACTGCACAAAAAAAGTACAATGACCGATTTGCTTTTGAAAAATTGGTTCGTTTTCTTATAAAAAAACACGATCACAATGACCACTAACAACAAACTCAACGGTTTAATCATAATCATCAATACCAATAATGAAAGGGTATAAATTAAGAAGTGAATTTTTGTAGTATCATAATGTTTCTGAATCAGAAACAACACCAAAAGCAAGCAAAATGTAAAAATCGATTCGGATAATAAATGGAAAGTAATAAACATATTTCCAACACAGAGGATGAAAAAAGCAGCGGTTAAAAAAGCAACTCTCTCACTTGTATAACGCTTCGCCATAGAAAAAATTAAAAGCACCGTCACGAACCAACAAGCCAAATTCACTATTAAACTCCATGTATAAATGACCGTAGGAGAAAATCCAAAAAGCAAAGGAAAACCATTTATTGCAGAAATCACCAACGGTCGATGATCGTTTAAAATTTCTTTTTGATACAAATCAATCGCAGCCAATTCATACGATTTACTATCACCAAAACGAAACGTTTGCAACTCAATTTGAAAAATAAAAACACTCAACAACAACCAGCTAAAAGCCAAAAGTAGTAGCAATGATGGGTATTTATATGTTGCAAAAATGGATTTCATTACAGATATTTCAACAAATCTAAGCATTTTCTTGTTCTTTCAAATTAGAAATGTAGCTTTGTGAATTAAATCGAATTGAACGCTGAATGAAAAAATTGTCCATTATAATTCCGGTCTACAACGAAGCCAATACCGTTCATTTATTATTGAATAAAGTTAAAGAAGTTACTCTTACCAATGGCATTGCTAAAGAAGTAATCATCGTAAACGATTGCTCTACTGACAACACCAAAGAAGCCATTGAAACCTATATCCATAACAATCCAGAGCTCCAAATTCAGTTTTTCAGTCACGAAAAAAACAAAGGAAAAGGTGCTGCTTTACATACTGGAATTTCAAAAGCAACAGGCGAATATACGGTCATTCAAGATGCCGATTTAGAGTACAATCCCGAAGAATTCAACATATTATTACAACCCGTTTTGGACGGATTTGCTGATGTGGTATATGGCTCTCGATTTATGGGCGGTAATGCGCATCGCGTATTGTTTTTTTGGCATACGATTGGAAATAAATTTTTGACTTTTTTATCCAACATGTTTACAAATTTGAATTTAACCGATATGGAAACGTGTTACAAGTTATTTAATACCACTATGTTGCAATCGTTACAATTAAAAGAAAAACGTTTCGGCTTTGAACCAGAAGTCACGGCAAAAATTGCTAAAATTCCAAAAGTACGAATTTATGAAGTAGGCATTTCGTATTACGGACGTACCTATGAAGAAGGTAAAAAAATCAATTGGAAAGACGGTTTTCACGCTTTGTATTGCATTGTGAGATACAAGTTTTAGTCTTTTTTATAAACGTGTGGATTTTCTTTAATTCCCTTTTTAAACACTTTACGAATCGCCATTCGGCACCACGAATCCAACTGTAAAATAGTGTCGGTAATTTTATTTTCAGGACGACCTCGAAACGAAGTCACGTGAAAAGAATCGGTAGCTAAAAGCGGTTTTTTTGAAAAATAATAATTGGAAACACAACATCTAAATCCGTCGTAAACCACTGGCGAAACCGAATGCAACGAACCATTATGTGTAGCCATAACAACCAATCGATTGAATTTGCTGTGCAATGTAATTTGTGGTGCTTTCAATCCATTAGGCCAAAGTTCTAAATTGCCACCGTATGCCTCATCCCAATTGGGTGTAACATAATACAATAAGTTCAGTACACGCCAACGTTCACGATCTTTATCGTGGGAATTATCGAGATGCGGATTCAAAAACTGGTTTTTTCCCATCATCGATAAGCCGCCAGCATACAAATTTTTATCGGCAAAAGCTTCTTCTATTGTACAAATTTCGGCGATTAATTGTACAACTCTATCGTCTTGAAACGCATAAATTATTTCCTCTAAAATAGGTTCATACAAATTCATTTGCGCTGCAACATACTTGTCTTCTCGTATGCTTTTTTTCAACACCATAGCTTCTGGGTTAGGAAAAACAGCATTAATTTGATTGGCAATTTCTATTGGAAGCACATCATCCATAAAAAAATAACCAATGGCATCTTTTGAAGCGTTGAATTGCTTTTTTAGTATTTCTTTTTGAGAAAGAATTGCAGTATAAATCAAATCGGCTAAATCAACTCTTTTCATTGTTGTATAAATAAATTACCTTTGTTATGCTGTAAATTTAAATGAATTGGCTGAAAAAACAATTATAGTATCAGGAATTAACATGGTAGAAGGTGGTATCTTCACCATACTACACAATTGTTTGGAAAAATTGAGTCAATACAGTCACGATAAAGAACTTAAAATCATTGCCTTAGTTTACGACGCTTCCCAATTTAACTTTGAATTTTCAGAAGACATTACTTTTATCGAGTTTCCTAAATCGAAAAAATATTGGTTGTACCGATTGTATTACGAGTATTTTTACTTTAAAAAATTGTCTAAAAAACTACAACCCGATGTTTGGTTTTCGTTGCATGATGCCACTCCCAATGTACATTGCAAGGCACAATTTGTATATTGCCACAATCCGAATATTTTTTACAAACCCACAATAAAAGATTGGCTTTTTGAATACAAAGTGGGTTTCTTTTATCTGTTTTACAAGTTTTTATTTCGAATAAACATCTCCAAAAATAAAGCGGTTTTTGTACAACAACATTGGATAAAAGAGAGGTTTTTAAAGCTGTTTCCCATCAAAAATGTGTTTGTTGCCATTCCGGAAAATATATCCGTAAACGAAACTGTCGAAATAGATTTAGACCCTAATTTTATTCACTTTTTTTATCCTAGTTTTGCCCGAACATTTAAAAATTTTGAGCTACTCGGAGATGCAGTGCAAATGCTACCGGTAGCCATCAAGAGTAAAATAAAAATACACCTGACCATCTCCGAAAGCGACAATGCATATGCCCGACACATCATTGCAAATTATCCATTCTCACAATTCAATTTTATTGGAAAACGTTCGCGCGCTGAAGTTTTTGGCTATTACAAAAAAATGGATTGTTTGTTGTTTCCTTCCAAAATTGAAACTTGGGGATTGCCTATTACGGAGGCAAAAGGATTTGATAAGCCTATTTTGTTGGCAAATTTGCCGTATGCCAAAGAATCGGTTGGAACGTATAAAGAAGTGTCGTTTTTTGACCCAACTAATCCAGCTGAATTAGCACAATTACTATTCGAATTTGTTTCAAAAACCATTCAATATCAAGGAAACAAGTATACCTTTGATTTGAAAAAACAATACAACGATTGGTATTCGCTTTTTGATTTTATTTTGAAAGAATAATAGCCACAGCGTCACAGATTAGAAATTTGAGAATTTACAGCTAAAAATTATAAATTAATAAATGTCGTATTTTACAATAGTCATTCCACTTTATAACAAAGAACTTTTTGTTGAAAATACACTTAAAAGTATTGTCAACCAAACGTTTATTGATTTTGAAGTGTTAATCATTGACGATTGTTCGACGGACAAAAGTGTCGCTGTGGTTCAACAGTATTTGTCAGAAAAAATTCGGCTTATTTCGCATACTAAAAATAGCGGCTTATCAGCTTCTCGCAATACTGGAATACGGAATGCCAGTTCAAAATATGTTACTTTTTTAGACGCTGATGACACTTGGGAGCCGACCGTTTTAGAGTCATTTTATGAGATGATTGCAAAATTTCCTAACGAAAGTATTTTTGCCACCAATTACCAAGAAGTGCATAAAAATGGAGCCACTCGATGGCCTCAAAATAGTACTTCCGATTTAAAAGAAGGCGCGATTTATTTGGTAAAAGATTTTTTCAAACGGAACAAACAGCAAGGTTTTTTTATTCATTCGGGCATTTGTTTCGATAAAAAAGTATACGATTCCGCTGGATTTTATGATGAAACGATTGCTTTTGCAGAAGATTTAGATTTTAATATTCGCGCGTTTAGTTGGTATAATTTAGTGTATCTCAACAGTCGTTTGGTCAACTATACGATGTATGCAGAAAATCAATTGACTAGTTCGAGTATTTTAGAAAAAAAACTTCCTAATTATGACACTTACGAAGCACTGACGAAAAATAATTTGGATTTAAAAGCGTATTTGGATTTTGAACGCTATGTCATCGCAAAGCATTTAAAAACCGATGGAGATACCAAAAAATATAAGGAAATTATTCGTAAAATAGATCCGAAAAATTTAAATTTCAAACAGCGATTGTTGTTAAAATCGCCTGTTTTTATATTGCATTTTATTCAAAAAATAAAAAAAAATTTACTTAGAAAAGGCATTCGATTAAGTAGCTATAAATAAAATTCGCCAAAAATTAACTGATTTTAAAAGATTTTAATCTCTGAATTAATGGCAGAAAAAATCGCATGAAAAAAATCACAACTGATTCACATACGTCAAGTAATCGTCGTATTCTCGAATGTAATCGTCTTCTTTAAACACATCTGAAACGACCACCAAACAAACCGATCCTGACGAAAAATTTTCGAGTTCGCGCCACACGTTGGTTTTAATAAGCAATCCTTTATCGGGTTTATTGAGTGTAACGGTTTGCGTTGTTTTTCCGTTTTTTAAAATCACATCAAAACTTCCGGAAAGTGCAATGAGCAATTCGATTTGGTCTTTATGAGCATGTCCGCCACGTTTTGCTGAACTCGGAACATCATACAAATAATACACGCGTTTGATGTCAAAAGGAACGACGTCTTTTTCAATAATAGCAAGGTTTCCTCGGTAATCTTCCACTTTGGGAAGGTTTATAATTTCAATATTCATGAGTTCGATTTAAAAAGTTGCAACCACTGTGCTCCTATTTGCTCCAAAGAAAAATCGGCAACACTAGCTTTCGCATTTTGCTTGCAATGTAAGTAAAAATTAGCATCCGAAATCATCTTGTTCATTGCCAATGTTAATTCATTGAAATTTTGATTTTCGACTAAGATTCCGTTTTCATTATTGGTAATTATTTCACTCGGACCCGAATAGCAATCGAACGCCACAACTGGAGTTTCACAAGCCAACGACTCAATTAAAACCGTTGGAAAACCTTCATTTCTACTACACAAAACCACAAACTTTGAGTTTTTCATGTACACAAACGGATTGTCGATTTTGCCTTTGAAACTAATTTTATCTGCTAATCCGAGTTGTTTTGCTTGCCCTTCATAAGTACTTCTCAAATCGCCATCGCCTAAAAATAATAAATGAATGTTTTTATTTGGCAAGTAGGATTTCGCGTAACAAGTTATTAATTGATCGAATTGCTTAACGTCGTCATTCATTCGTCCGATGGCTAAAATGTAGTCGAAATCGCTTGTGAAAACATCATTAGATTGTTTAGCAATGGCATCGAAATCAACCGGATTGTAAATCGTTTGCAATTGGGAATACGCATAATTGAAACGTACTTTTTCTTCAATTTTTTGAGAAACAGTTACAATTTTAACTGCTTTCGCATATATTTTATTGGCTAAAGAAAGGCTTTTCGGAAAATACAATTCGGTCATAAAACTATGCACCATCACAATTAAAGGCGAATTGTAAATGTAATTGGCTATGAAAAACTCTTGCCAAGAATGGCGTTTGACTCTGAAATCGATGATAAAATCAAATTCATTGGACGTAAAAAATTGCTTTAAAACACCAAATCGTTTTACTCGGTTTAAAAAACCGTTGGAATTGTTTTTGAGTTTTCCTAAATTCAGCACTTGCCCTGAATAATCATACTCGATTTTATCGACTACAATGACATGTTGTACTTCGCAACCGCTTTGGTGAAAATAATTGGATAACAAAGCTGCACAACGCTCGGCTCCTCCAGTGGCTAACTGATCGGAAACCAAACAAAGACGGTAATTCTTTTTTGCAGTAGCGTTCAAATTTTGATTATTTTAGCAACAAATATACTAAATAGTGCGAGTTTTATTAATAGGCGAATTCAGCAGGTTGCACAATTCTTTAAAAGAAGGATTGGTAGTATTGGGACACGACGTTACTATTGTTGGCAATGGCGACGGTTTTAAAAATTATCCTGTTGATTTATCGACCAAAGCCAAATGGTGTGAAACGATATTAGGCAATATTCCGCGGCAAGCTATTAATAGAATATTCAAGTTTGACATTGCTACTATTGAGTTTGGCATCCGATTTTATTTTCATCTCAAAAAGTTGAAAGACTTTGATGTAGTGCAATTGATCAACGAATCGGCGATACAAACTATTCCGGTTTTTGAGCGTTATTTGCTAAAAAAAGTCATTGGTCAAAACAAAAAAATGTTCTTGTTGTGTTGTGGCGTTGATTATACGGTGGCAAAATACATGGTGGAGAAAAAAGGAAGGTATTCAATTATGAATCCGTATTTTGAAAATGTACAATCGCACGCAGAATACCAATTCATTTTAGACTTTTTATCGGACAATCATAAAAAAACACACGATTTGGTATGTCAAAATTGTGAAGGAATTATTGCATCCGACATCGATTATGTTTTGCCAATGCAAGGACATTCGAAGTTTTTAGGTTTGATTCCAAATCCGATAAATACTGACAAAATATCTTATTTAAATACGCCTATCGAAAGTAAAATCAACATTTTTTTAGGAATTAATCGCGGAACATATTACACTAAAGGCATTTCTTTTTTTGAGAAAGCATTAGAAATTATTGCTGAAAAATACGGTGACAAAATCAATAGTGTCATTACCGAAAGTCTTCCATACAAAGAATACATACAACTTTACAACAACGCCCACATTGTGCTCGATCAGGTCTATGCTTTTGATCAAGGTTACAATGCTTTAGAAGCCATGGCAAAAGGAAAAGTCGTTTTTACTGGAGCAGAAAAGGAATTTGTTGAATATTACAATTTAACAGAAGAAGTGGCTATTAATGCGTTGCCTGATATAGCTTATTTGGTTACGAAATTGTCATATTTAATTGAGAATCCTGAAAAAATCATAGCCATTGGAAAAAGTGCGCGAGAGTTTATAGAGAAGGAACATCCTTATGTTGGTATTGCAGACAAGTATTTGAAGGTTTGGCTACAATAGTGAAGATCAAGAAATAGAAATACCCGTTGAATAAAGTTAAGAATACAATTTATTTTTTGGAATAAAATAATTTTCTAAACATCAACAAAACAATTACTAAGCATAACGCATTAGCATAAAAATAGGCTTGTAACACACCCAAAGTCGCCAACGATTTTATCCAATAAAAAGAGAGTACGAAATAAGCTAAATTGTAAACAATCTCAATAAAAAAATACCTTTTCATCATGGTTTTAACTACAATTTGAAAACCGAAAGCCAAGGTCATTATTCGCATAAAGTCACCTAAAAGTTGCCAAATAAGTAAGTCATTTATTCCATTAAATTCGGAGGTAAAAGCGAGTTGTACAATAATTCCCTTTCCTAAATAAATGGCTATAAGCATACTAAAAAACAACGGGACTAAAGTTTTAAAATAACTTTTCAATTCGGTTTTAAATTCAGAATCCGTTTGTAACGAAGCCAATTTAGGCATGTAATACATCGACAAACCCGAACTAAAAAAAAGCATATAAAAACTTGATAATCGATTGATGGCATCCCAAATTCCAGCTTCTTGAATGGTATGAGTAGCAACAATTTCATTACGTATAAATATCAATGTTAAAGGTGCAATTACAGCACTTAACAAGGCCATAATAGAAAAATTTCTGATGATAATTACATACTTTTTACTAATGATTTTTTGCAAATCAAATTGAAAAAAGGACTGATCCGTCTTGACATAATAAAAAGTAACTGCAACCATTAAAAGTTCTCCAATAGCTACCGAAAGTAATCCGCCAAGTATATTGCGCTTGTAAATTAAAATTGCTGTCAAGCCAAAAACCAAAATATTAGAAATAATTTGAATAACAACAATGCGTTTAAATTGTTCTAAACCATTATAAATAGCGAGCCAAAACGTATTTATAACCATCAAAGGCAGTAGTAGTCCGAAGAATTGTATTGGGACAAAATAATCGGCGGTAAAAAATAAAAATTGAGAAATTGGTTTTGAAAAAAGCAGTGTTGCTGTGCCTAATAATGCTGAAATTATAAGAAACAACCAAAAAAAAGTGGCGTAAATAACAGAAAGTTCGCGTTTATCGTGCTTGTTTTCAACCACAAGTTTTACTACCGAATTACTGATTCCCATTGTGGCAAGCGATTTTAACATCGTGGCAAAATTTCTAAAACCCCCCATCAAAGCCATTCCGCTTGTTCCCAGAAAATGCGATATAATTTTGGTAGAAACAATGCCCAACACAAAACTAACCATCACTGCAATTGAGTTTAGCGACATCACTTTGAGCAAGGTATTTTGTTTTACACTTTTCAAAACTATAAACTTCGAATTACTTTACAGGGATTTCCGGCAGCTACAACATTTTGTGGAATCGAAGTCGTCACCATAGCGCCATTGCCTATTACCGTATTTTCACCAATCGTCACACCTTTTAAAATAACAACATTATCACCGATAAAAACATTATTTTCAATGAGTACATCGGCACATTTTGGATTTATAGTAGTTCTTTTATCCGCTTCAATGTCATGTCCGTCTGTATCTATCACAGCACAATTTATACCAATTAAAACATCATTCCCTATGGTGATTTTGGAAAAAGCGATAGCCGAAAAATTATTATTTATCGCCACATTATCTCCGATGGAAATACTACTTTCAACATTTCTTGCTTCAAGATACGAATAATGAGAATAAAAATTAGGAGAAGCAATCACTCCAATTTGAACGTTTTTACCAATACGTATGGTGCCTTTTCCTTTCATCAACAGCGGATGATAAAGCAATGCTTTTCCATGAACATTTGTGCAATCCGAAAGTAGAGTGTATTTCCATATTCGAAATCGAACAAAAATCAATTGCTTTATTTTGGCAAAAACATTCATTAATAGTTGTTTATTTTTTCAATAATAAAAGTCACCTCATCGCATGTCATTATTGGACTTATCGGTATACTCAACACTTCCTTATGTATTTTTTCAGTCATGGGAAATGATAGCGAATTCCAGTCACGTATCGCCTTTTGTTGGTGTGGCGGAATTGGATAATGAATTAGCGTTTCGATTCCATTTTCTTTCAAATACGTTTGGAAATGGTCTCTGTTTTCGGTTCGAATTACAAACAAATGAAATACGTGATTGTTGGATTTGTCCCAAAAAGGCAAAGTGATTTTTTCGTTTTTAATTTCAGATAAATAGCGTTTGGCAATCGCTCTTCGTTTGTCGTTATCGGCATCCAAATGAGGCAATTTTACATTTAAAAAAGCAGCTTGCAATTCGTCCAATCTCGAATTTATACCGAGGAATTCATTGTGGTATTTTTTCTCTGAACCATAATTTCGCAGGGATAAAAGCACTTTTGCCAAATCATCATCGTTGGTTACTATGGCACCGGCATCGCCCAAAGCACCTAAATTTTTACCTGGATAAAAACTAAAACCTGCCGCATTTGATAAATTCCCTGCTTTTCCAACTCCCAACTCCCATCTTCCATCTTCCATCTTCCCACCGTGAGCCTGCGCTGCATCTTCAACTACTAAAAAATTATGTTCCTTTGCAATACTATTTATAGCTTCCATTTCTGCCAATTGACCATACAAATGCACGGCTAAAATAGCTCTGGTTTTGGGTGTGATTTTCTCAGCAATTAAATTTGGATTGATATTGTACGTTTCTAATTTGGGTTCGACTAAAACCGGAACCAAATCGGCTTGCAAAATGGCCAAAATACTAGCAATATACGTATTGGCTGGCACAAGTACTTCGTCGCCTTTTTGCAATTTTCCCAATTGTAAGTAGCTTTTAAAAATCAGTACCAACGCGTCCAAACCGTTGGCAACGCCGATGCAGTGCTTGGCATCGCAATACGTAGCAAAATTAGTTTCAAAAGTCTTGACTTCATTCCCTAAAATAAACCAACCGCTCTCCAAAACCGACTGCAATTTTACTTGAAATTGGTAGTGATACTGGGCATTTATTTTTTGAAGGTCGAGGAATTTTATCATATCAAAATACTGTCAAGTAAATTATAATTTGCTGTGTTTATTTCGTAATAACTTTGCATAGTCGTTTTGGCGCCGAAACTTTCTTTCCAAAATAAAATTCCATCGTTGATTTTCATACCGTTTTCTTCGTGTGATGGACCAAAATCAAAGTAATTTTTATTCTTAAAAACATCCGTAATTAAATGATGGTATAAGTAATCCAGACTGCCCAATTCATTTTTCTTGTCGTTGCCTGAAATGTACTGCGGATGAGCAACTTTATCGGTAACAAAAACAGTAGTTCCGGCAACAATTTCATCGTTATGATACACGTTGAAATGACGAATATTTTCAGGGAAATGTTTATGCAATTGGGTCATTTCTTCAAAAGTATGCACGGGTTGTGCTTGGTGTTTTACTTGTAAATTCGGAATTAAAATCTGGTTCCAAAACAGCTCAAAATTAGTTTCTTCTTTAATAACTAATGGCTTAGAAATCGACCTACGAATGCATTTTTTTCTGTCTTTTGAATAAGAAAAAGGTTTGGATAAATCAATTACAGATAAACAATCATTTCTATATAGTTTGGCTTGTAACAAAAATAGACAATACGCTAATTCTTCCGAAAAATAACGTGAATATATTGAAGGTAATTGCTTCAAATATAAAGTGGTACTACTATTTTTATATAAAAATTCTAATACATTTTTAAAAACAGCAATGACATCACCCATTTTTACCTTTTCAGTAAGCACCAAGCCGCCATACGTTAATCCTTGATGCGAATGAACTGCAACATCAACTTTATTGGCTGGCAGAACCGCAACTACTGTATCACCATCCAAAACCAATAAAGAATAATCGTCAAATCGATCTTGATGGTACTCCATAAAATTGCGATGAAACAAGAATGTAGCATTCTTTGCCTTTTCGATAAAGGCATTCCAAAGGTCAAAATCACTGGGTTGGTAGAATCGAATTTGGTAGTGTTTCACGCTTACTTTTTAAAACTTTGGAAAATTACAATTATTTGAATTTCAAAACTACTTATTATTACAAAAAAATGTTTATTTTTATTCTTTTGATTAAACTGAAAGTGGTGAAATTAAAACTACAAACTGTTATTTTTAGTATATTTTTGTTCGGTTTTTGTTCAGTTTTTGGACAAAATGTTACCCTATACAATCAGTTTAACGGCAAGTATGATTTTGTTTTTGTGGGCAACACCATGAATACAGGCGAAAACAATGTTACTCCTGGTTGCACCGAACTGCTACTCAACTCTTCATCGGCAACATTGAATTTAAATCCGAATCAAATTATTACAAATGCCTATTTGTATTGGGCAGGTTCAGGAACTGGCGATTTTAATGTACAACTCAACGGAACACCCATAACAGCACAACGAAATTTTTCGGTGACCATTACAAGCGTTGCTAACGTACTTCCTTATTTTAGTGCTTTTGCGGATGTAACCAATTTGGTTACGAGTACCGGAAATGGCACTTACACTTTATCCGATTTAGACATTTCACAAGCACTAATAGATGAAAGTGGGTATTGCGACAGACGAACCAATTTTGCAGGCTGGGCTATGGTAATTGTTTACAATGACGCCACATTACCTCTGAATCAAGTCAATATTTACGATGGTTTACAAGGAATTCCACCAGCGTTATCTATAACCTTAACGAATTTAAACGTTATCAATACTGCTGGAGCAGAAATTGGTTTTATCGCTTGGGAAGGCGACAGCAATTTAGCAGTATCTGAAACATTAAGTATTAATGGAACCGTTTTGAGTAATCCACCATTGAATCCTGCCAATAATGCCTTTAATGGTACGAATAGTTTTACCAATAGCAATACGCTATACAACATGGATTTGGACGTGTACAACATCCAGAATAATTTGACAGTTGGAAATTCGAATGCACTAATTCAGATGACATCTGGACAAGATGTGGTGTTAATGAATGTAGTGGTTACCAAGCTCAACAGTCAATTGCCTGATGCAACAATTACGATAGACAATGTCAGCCTACAGTGTGATTCAAGACAAATTACAGTTGATTATACGGTTTCTAATTTAAATAGTACTGATGTTTTGCCAGCTGGAATTCCTATTGCGATTTATGCCAATGGAAATTTCATCGAGTATACTGAAACTACCTTACCTATTCTAATTGGAGGTAGTTGGAGCGATCAAATGAGTATTATCATTCCGAACAACATTCCGTCTACTTTCACCTTACAATTTATAGTTGATGATATCGGAACGGGACAAGGAATTACACTTGAGTTGGACGAAAACAATAACAGTTTTTCGATTCCGATTTCATTGTGGTTTTCACCCGAATTTAATATCTTACAACCTCTAAGAGCGTGCAATGAAGGCTTTACTCAAGCCACATTTGATTTCTTTTCGTATGCTGATTTAGTTAAAGTCGATACGGATAATACAGTTGCTTTTTATAGTTCATTAGCCGATGCTTCGAATGAAATAAATCCAATACTCAATACTTCAAATTACGTTGCTATAGCCACACCAAAAGAAGTGTTTATTCGTATTGAAAACGATAATTGTTTTAGTATTACTTCTTTTATTTTACAATCAACTAATTGTCCACCAACTGTTTATAACTATGTTTCCGCAAATGGCGATGGTATTAACGATACCTTTACCATAGAAGGATTACGCGATATTTTTGTGAATTTCGAACTCAATTTGTACAATCGTTGGGGAAGATTAATTTGGACTGGCAACAATCAAACCGAAGATTGGAACGGATTTTCAAACAAAGGATTTCGTTTGGATGAGAACGATTCGCCTTATTCGACCTACTATTACATCTTAAATTTAAATGATGAAGGATATCCCATACCTTTGAGTGGTTTTCTGTATTTTAATAAATAGTACTTCTACCATTTGATGAAGAAAATATCGAAGAAATTTAATTCCTAAATTCCTATGTAAATACTTGTGATTCCAAAAATCCTGAAACCTCAGTACGGAATAAGCGATTCACACATTTTGTTACTCAAAATGGGTAGCACCAATTCTTCTTTAGTACTTGAGATTCAGAAGCAAGTTCGGAAAAAGAGATTCACACCATTTTGCTACTCAAAATGGGTTCTCTGCTTACATACTTTGTGTGTAAAAATTATAATCTTTTAATACGGTTCTTATAAAATCGCTATTGTTTCCCGATTGGTTTTTAATCCCTGTAACCGATTCTACTTTATTTTTTAACTTGGTAATCATTTCAAAATCGTTTTTAGCCACAGCGATATGAAATGTTTCTTTAATAATACGTACATCGTTATCTGAAAGTTTAATCACTAACGAGTATATCGGAACATATTCTTCACCAATATCTTCTAAAATAGTACTGCTTATAGTAACTTTATTTCGTAAAGTAATAACAGCGGTTCCTGCAGTCATATCGCCCAATCGCTGGTTTTTTTCACTTATGACCAATGCAATTAATCCGATAACGCCCATATTGGTCCAGATGTCAATCAATCGCAACAACCAACGCATCAAATAATCTCCAAAACTAGCTTGATAACCATCAATTTTTACGACCTTAATTTTTACAATTCTTTTACCTATCGTTTGTCCCTCGAACAAGCATTCGAGCGTTAAAGAATAAAAAGCATACGGTAATGCAAACAACATATAAACTGCTGTAGCTGACCAATTGTCGAGTTTTTCAAGAACATTTGCCAATCCCATCAAATAAAATATAAAGTACAAAACCACTATTACATAGGCGATTTTTACTAGCATATCCAACAAAAAAGCACCCAAGCGCTCTCCAACAGAAGCAGCTGTAAAATTTATGTTTACATTTTGTGTTGTATTTATGGATAATTCTGACATATTTATTTATTTTAGCATTCGATGAGAGAAGTAGCATTTATTAAGCAAAATAAAGCAAAATGGCTTGATTTTGAACAAGCAATTTTCGGTAAATCTAAAAAAAATCCAGATGAAATGGCTAGTTTGTACATTCATTTAGTGAATGATTTATCCTATGCGCAAACCTACTATCCTAAAAGTAAGACAGTTATCTACTTAAATTATTTGGCTTCTCAAATTTATCAAAAGATTTACAAGACCAAAAGAGAAGATAAAAACCGTTTTGTGTACTTTTTTTCGACCGAAGTGCCTTTGTTAGTGTATCAATACAAAAGATATTTATTGTACTCGTTTCTACTGTTTTTTTGTTGTGTGACTATTGGCGTTGTTTCGGCTAAATACGATACTGATTTTGTTCGATTGATTTTGGGCGATTATTATGTAAACATGACTTTAGAAAATATTGAAAAAGGCAATCCAGTCGCCGTATATAAATCGGGAAGCAATTGGGGAAGCTTTATTGGAATTACTCTCAACAATTTGTATGTGGGAGCTAAATGCTATATTTATGGTATTTTTTTAGGCATAGGAACGTTTTATGTATTGATTCAGAATTGCATTATGTTGGGTTCTTTTCAATATTTTTTTTGCCAACAAGGAGTTTTTTGGGAAAGTGTGCGTGGGATTTGGATTCACGGTTCGATGGAGATTTTTGCCATTGTAATTGAATCTACTGCTGGTTTTATACTTGGCGCATCCATTTTGTTTCCTAAAACTTTTTCGCGAATGAACTCCTTAAAAATTGGTTTTAGAAACAGTTTTAAAATCTTTTTAAGCACGATTCCTTTTACCATCGCTGCCGGATTTTTAGAAGGTTTCATCACGCGTTATTCGATTGACATGCCCAATTGGCTAAGTGTTTTTATCATTGTAGCAACACTTTCAATCATTTCATTTTATTATTTAGTTTTTCCTTTTATTGTCAATAAAAAAATTAAAAACCATGTTCCAACTCTTTAAAGAAAGAAATTTTAGCGATTACATCAATGATACGTTTCAGTTTTTTAAAATGCATGGAAAGCATTTTTTTAAGAACTACTTTATAATCAACGGACCTTTCTTACTCCTCGCCACAGTATTGATTTACTTTTTAATGAAAATTTACATGGAATTTGTATTTTCTATGGCTTCAGGAGGTGCTGTTTTACAGGAAAACTACATAGGAAATTACATCAATGCTAATTTCGAACTTATGATTGCCTTAATTATCGGTGCTATTTTATTCTTTATGATTATTTCGTTATTTCAATTTACGCTTCCATTAGTATACTTGGACTTGCTGGATAACAAAAAAGGTAACGATTTTACAGTAAAAGATATTTTATCGGGAATGAAAAAAAGAATTCCGAAGATATTAAAATTTGTTATTGGAACCGTTTTCATTCTACTTCCTTTGTACATGATCGTATTTGGATTCCTATTCCTGCTGTGCTTCATCATTATAGGTATTCCGTTATTGCTTATTATGGCACCAGCTTTGTTCAGCTTTGGACATCTCACTTTTTACTATTATATGAATTCAGCTGAAGGTTTTTTTAGTGCTATTGGCGATGCCTTTTATACAGTAAAAAATCAATTTTGGCCCATTGTTGGGGCTACTGTTGTTATGATAATTATAATTTAAATTGTGAATACAATTTTCACCATGATTCCTTATGTATTTGGTATGGCAAGTATGTTTACTACCATTAAATCTGGTTCACAAGAAGATGCCTTTTCGACGTTGTCGGTTATGATATCTATAGTAATGGTGGTTTCTACAATTGTGAGTTATATTTTAAACAATTTACTTTTAATCAATCAAGGAATGGTTTATTACAGCCATATTGAAAACGGTGAAAGTTCGATTTGTAATGCTTCTATTGATATGATAGGTACCGATAGTGAATAAACTACTCCTCATTATTTATTTCTTTATTTGTGCTATTGCTAGCGCACAAGTTACTATTGACTCCCTAAAAACAAATACTTCACTTTATTCTGAAAAAGACATTAAAATCGATAACAGCGCGATTACTCCTTTACAATTCAATCCGCAATTCAAAGAAAATTACAAAGAAAGCGCGTTTCAATATGAAATAAAAGCGGCCGATAAAGGAGCTTGGGATCGCTTCAAAGAGTGGTTGTCGTATTGGTTTAAAAAACTTTTTGGATTATCAGATGGTGTTTCAAACAATGCTGTAGATGTTACCATAAAAATAATAGCTGCTCTGGTTGTTTTATATGTTATTTATTTAATTGTTAAAGTCATTTTAAACAAAGAAGGCCAATGGATATTTGGCAAATCAACGACTAAAAAAATAATTCATCACGATGACATTGAACGGAATTTACAACACGTAGATTTTGAAAAATTGATCGCCTCTACTTTAAAATCGGGCAACCAACGATTGGCAATTCGGTATTATTATTTGTGGTTATTGAAAAAAATGTCAGAGAAACACATCATCGATTGGAATCCCGAAAAAACCAATTCCGATTACCTTTATGAAATTAAAAATGAATCGCTTAAAAATGATTTCAGCTATGTTTCGTATTTGTACAATTACATTTGGTATGGCGAATTTGAAATTACACAAACCCGTTTCGAATCGATAAAAAAAACTTTTGAAACTATAATACAATCTGTCAAATAATGAATAATACCATCAAAATATATATTTTTTTTCTAGTCCTGCTTTTAGTGGGCGTAATATATATTGATGCTGTTCGACCACGACCTATCAATTGGAGTCCGACTTTCGATTTAAAAGATAAAATTCCGTTTGGATTGTATGTTTTTGACAAAGAAGCTCCACAACTTTTAAAAAACAACTCCATTCAAAAAATAGGTGAAACACCATATGAATATTTAGACAAATTGTACGATTACGATACGTTAGTGAACAATTATAAGACCAAAGGAACTGTCTTTTCCGTTTCAGAATATTTCCAAATTGATCAACAGTCGACTGAAGAAATATTTTACTTTGTAAGTCATGGAAATACTGCCTTCATTAGTGCCAAAGACTATCCCAAAATCTTTGAAGACAGTTTGAATGTAACCATTAACTACGAATTAACTCAAGTAGAGAACATCCAACTTTCATTGGCCAATAAAGATCTAAATCCAACACAATACACATTCAATTTGGGTGCTGGCAATTCGTATTTCAACAAAATAGACACGCTTACCACAACCGTTTTGGGTTATCAAAAAGGAAAAGAAAAACAAAATGTGAATTTCATAAAAGTTCCTTACAAGAAAGGTTTCTTTTACTTGCATACACAACCTATTTGCTTCACCAACTATCATTTATTAAAAGAAAATCATAGCAATTATACTTCCGATATAGTGTCTTATCTTCCAAAAGGAAAACTGATTTGGTTTGTCAAAAATCAAAATGGCGAATTGGCTACAAGTTCTCCTATGAGTTTTTGGCTTAGTCAACCTGCGTTAAAATGTGCTTGGTATTTGGCTATAATTGGAATGCTGATTTTTATGATATTTAACGCCAAACGCAGACAAAGAGTGGTTCCGATTATAACAGCTTTGCCGAACACCACACTTGATTTTACCAAAACTATAGGGAATTTATATTACCAAGAAGGCGATCATCAAAACATTGTCGATAAAAAAATCATCTACTTTTTAGAAAAAATCAGAAATGATTACCTAATCGACACTACCGTTTTGGATGACAACTTTATTAAAAAATTACATCAAAAAACCGGCAAAAATATAGACGATATTGAAAAAGTCGTGCGTTTGATAAATTACCAACGCAAAAGTTACAACCTTAGCATCGAAGAAGATTTAATCGAAATAAATAACGCAATAGAAAAAATTACCAATTAATGGAAAATACAGAAAATAACGCAATCCCTTCTAACGAAGAAACTTCGGGAGTTAATTTTCAATCCCGATTAGATTTAGCGCCTTTAAGCGAAGGTGTTGCCAAAATCAAAGCCGAATTAGAAACCGTAATTGTTGGTCAACACAAAATGATTGATCAACTTTTGGTAGCGTTTTTGTCGAACGGACATGTGCTTATCGAAGGTGTTCCAGGAGTGGCGAAAACCATCACGGCAAAAATTTTAGCAAAAACGCTTGCTATCGATTTTAGTCGGATTCAATTCACGCCCGATTTAATGCCATCGGATATTTTAGGAACTTCGGTTTTTGATTTGAAGAAATCGGAATTTGAATTCAAAAAAGGACCCATTTTCTCCAACCTCATTTTAATTGACGAAATCAATCGTGCGCCTGCCAAAACACAAGCGGCGCTATTTGAAGTAATGGAAGAACGTCAAATTACGATTGACGGAACGTGCTACGAACTCGAAAAACCATTTCTAGTTTTAGCGACGCAAAATCCGATTGAACAAGAAGGCACGTATCGTTTACCAGAAGCGCAATTGGACCGCTTTTTATTCAAAATAAATGTCGATTATCCTAATTTAAATGAAGAAATTGCCATCATACAAAGAGAGCATTTGCTTCAAGATCACGGTAAATTAGACCAAATTCAAACCATTCTATCTGGAGAAGAAATAAAAAAATTTCAAGATCTTGTCAAACAAATTATAGTAGAACAAAACCTTCTCGAATACATTGCCAAGTTGGTTGTAAACACGCGTGAGAATGCCTTTTTATATTTAGGTGCTTCGCCAAGAGCTTCGATTGCCATTTTAAACGCATCCAAAGGTTTTGCAGCGATTCGCGGTCGTGATTTTGTGACACCAGAAGATATTAAAGACGCTGCGATTCCGGTTTTACAACATCGTGTTATCGTAACGCCAGAGCGTGAAATGGAAGGATTGACAAGTATCGAAATCATAAAACAAATTATCGAGAGCATCGAGATTCCAAGGTAAATTACCATGAAAACAGTCAAACAATTGTACATCAACAATTTCTTTTTCTATGCACTTATTGGTGTTATAGTGTTATTTTGTTTGGCATTTATGTTTCCAGAATTGTACAACGCTGTTTGGTATATATTGTTCGTATTAGTAGCTTTTTTTGGTTTGGATTTTGTCATTTTATTTGCAACAAAATCGGGTATCGAAGCCCAGCGAATTACTCCAGAAAAACTTTCCAATGGTGATGAAAATCCGATTGTGGTAACCATCAAAAACTATCATACTTTTACTGTTTTTGCCAAAGTAATTGATGAAATTCCACCGCAGTTTCAAATCCGAAATTTCAACATCACACGCAAAATAAAGAACGCTTCTACGGATGATTTTCAGTACTTTCTTCGTCCAACAGAACGAGGCGAATACCATTTTGGACGCTTAAATATTTACATTTCGTCACCGTTACAGCTACTTTCTAGAAGGTATATTTTCAGTCAAGACGAAATGGTTCCTACTTATCCTTCGTATATTCAATTAAGGAAATACGACTTGATAGCGTTTTCAAATAATTTGTTTCAATATGGAGTAAAAAAAATCAGACGAATTGGTCATACCATGGAGTTTGAGCAAATTAAAGAATATGTTCCAGGTGATGATATTCGGACGTTAAACTGGAAAGCTACAGCGAAAAAAAACGCCTTAATGGTGAACCAATTTCAAGACGAAAAATCGCAAAACATATACATGGCAATCGACAAAGGAAGAACGATGAAAATGCCTTTCAACGGATTGAGTTTGCTCGATTATGCGATAAATGCAACGTTGGTTTTATCGAATGTCATTCTGAAAAAACAAGACAAAGCCGGAATGTTTTCGTTTTCTAAAAAAATTGAAAATCGCGTCGTTGCCGAAAAAAGAACGTCACAAATGCAAAAAATTCTCGAAAATTTGTACAATATCAAAACCGATTTTTTCGAAAGTGATTACTCGCGTTTGTATGCCGATGTGAAGAAAAATATCAACCAACGCAGTTTGATTATCTTGTATACCAATTTTGAAACGCTCGACGGATTGCACCGACAATTGCCTTATTTAAAGGGAATTGCGAAAAGTCATTTGTTAGTTGTTGTGTTTTTTCAGAATACCGAATTAAATCAAATTTCGAATAAAAAAACCACTACCATTCAAGAAGTCTACGACAAAGTTATCGCTGAAAAATTTATTTTTGAGAAAAAACTAATCGTCAACGAACTTAAAAAATACGGGATCCATTCAGTTCTCACACAACCTGAAAATCTTACATTAGACACCATCAACAAGTATTTGGAAATTAAGGCACGCGGAATTTTGTAACTTTGACCTTTTTCTATTTGAATTTTAGTTATGAAACAAATCACTTCCGCCCAAAATCCCTACATTAAATCGTTGGTTTTACTTCAAGAAAAAGCCAAAGCACGAAAACAATCGGGCACTTTTTTAATTGAAGGAATGCGTGAAATTGAATTGGCACTGAAAGGCAAGTACGAAATTGAAACGATTTTGTTTCTACCCGAATTGATTTCGAATAATCACCCGAGCGATAGCGAACTAGCGAAGCAAATAGCCAAATTAGCCAATAACCCTATTGAAATCTCCAAAGAAGTCTATCAAAAACTCGCCTATCGCGACACCACAGAAGGTATTATCGCTGTTGCTAAAACAAAATCACTACAACTCGACGATTTAATTTTACCTGAAAATCCATTGTTATTAGTGATGGAAGCTATAGAAAAACCTGGAAATATTGGAGCTATGTTACGAACTTGCGACGCGGCTAAAATCGACGCGGTTATCATTGCCAATCCAAAAACTGATTTATACAATCCTAATATTGTGCGATCTAGCGTGGGATGCTTGTTTACCAATCAAATTGCAACGGGCAATACCGAAGAAGTAATATCGTTTTTAAATAAGAAAAATATTACTATATTTGGTGCCACATTACAGAATTCCCAGTTCTATCATTTGCAAAATTACACTACTGCTTCTGCATTGGTTGTTGGAACAGAAGCGACAGGATTATCTCAAGCTTGGCGCGACAACAAGGTGAAAAACATCATCATACCGATGCAAGGTGAAATCGATTCCATGAACGTTTCAGTAGCTTCAGCCATTTTAATTTTTGAAGCCAAAAGACAAAGAGGATTTTAACGTTTCAATGTAATTTAAAAAAATGAAAAAAGTAGTATTCAAAGCCATTTCCTTATTTGCAACTTCTGTTGCTTTCGCCCAAATCTCAGAACCTCAATTAGACAACCTAGTCGAAAAAACACTCAGCACATTTAACGTTCCTGGAATAGCTGTTGCTATAGTCAAAGATGGTAAAATATTCATTTCCAAAGGATATGGCGTGGCCAACATCAAAACAAAACAAAAAGTAGATGGAAATACTTTATTCGGAATTGCCTCGAACAGCAAATCATTTACTGCTGCAGCTTTAGCAATTTTGGTCGATGAAGGCAAACTAAATTGGGATGATAAAGTCATTAAGTACTTACCTGAATTTAAAATGTATAACGATTATGTTACAAATGAATTTACCATTCGCGATTTATTGACGCACAAAAGTGGACTCGGATTAGGTGCCGGTGATTTAATGATTTGGCCCGACAAACACAATTTTACTCCAAAAGACATTGTAAAAAACATTCAATATTTAAAGCCTGTCTCAGCTTTTAGAACCAAATACGATTACGACAATTTATTGTATGTTATTGCAGGTGAAGTCATCGAAAAAGTATCTGGAAAATCATGGTGCGATTTTGTAGAAAAGCGTTTGATGCAACCTATCGGAATGAAAAAAAGCGCCGCTGCATGGTCACGTTTAAAAGATACATCCAATACTATTGTTCCTCACGTTCCTACAGATGGAAAATTAGAAGTGATTTCGCGTTATACCAATTCCATTTTTGATGCTGCAGCTGGACTTTATGCCAGCACTAATGAGTTAAGCAATTGGCTGATTGTTCAAATGAACAAAGGAAAATATGGAGACAAGCAACAGCTTTTTAGTGAAAAACAGCACAAAGAAATGTGGACACCACAAACGTTGCTTCCCAACAGAAATAGTTTTCCGTATAAAAGTAATTTCAGAACCTATGGTTTGGGTTGGCAACTGACTGATTTGAACGGATATTTGATGGTTTCACATACAGGTGGTTTAGACGGAATTGTAACGCAAACCATTATGATTCCTAAATTGCAACTTGGAATTATTGTATTAACAAACCAACAAAATGGGGCCGCTTTTTATACGGTATCAAATACTATTCTAGATTCGTATTTGGGTTTGCCCTATTTTGATCATCTTGCCAATTTGAGTAAAGATCGAAAAGAAAAAGAAGACGATGCCGATAAAATTACCGATGAAGTTTGGGAAACGGTGGCGAAAAACGCCAAAAATAAAGCGATTAAAATAGACATTCAAAAATACGTTGGTAGCTACAAAGACAAATGGTTTGGTGACATTACCATTTTTGAAAAGAAAGGAAAATTATTTTTCACATCAGCACGTTCTCCTCGATTAACTGGCGAAATATTTTACTACAAAGACCAAAATTTTGTAGTTAAATGGAACGTTCGGAGTTTTCACGCCGACGCTCACTTGTTCTTTAATTTCGATGCAAACGGAAACGTAAATCAATTAAAAATGAAAGCTATTTCGCCATTGACTGACTTTAGTTATGACTTTCACGATTTGGATTTTACCAAATTCTAAAAAATTTCAAATTTCAAAAGCATCCAAATTCTAAAATAATAAAAATTAGAATTTGTTTTTTTTTATAGGAGTTTCAATAATATTTCTTATTTTTAGCTAATTGAAGAATTGACTATGATTGCTGTTAATTTAGAGGAAGAAAAAAAAGCACTTGCTAGAGAATACAAAGAATTACTTCGTATTAGTTACCAAACACTTTCCGATGCGGATAAGAAACTCATCCGTAAGGCATTTGACCTTGCCGTAGATGCCCATAAAGACCAACGTCGAAAATCGGGTGAAGCTTATATTTTTCATCCCATTGGAGTAGCAAAAATAGTAGCTTCTGAAATTGGATTAGGTGCCACCGGAATTGCTGCAGCTCTATTGCACGATGTAGTAGAAGATACTCCAATTACCATTGAAGATTTAGAGAAAAAGTTCGGTCTAAAAATTGCGATGTTGGTGGAAGGATTGACTAAAATTTCTCAAGTCAAAAAAGACATGAACATTTCAATGCAAGCGGAAAATTTCCGTAAAATGCTATTAACGTTGAACGATGATGTTCGGGTAATTTTGATTAAAATCGCCGATCGCTTGCACAACATGCAAACCATGGATTCGATGCCCGATTACAAACAAGTAAAGATTGCTTCTGAAACCTTATATATTTACGCACCTCTTGCCCATCGATTGGGATTGTATAACATCAAAACTAAGTTAGAAGACTTAGGATTAAAATATACTGAACCATCGATTTATAATGATATTATTAGTAAAATAAAAGAAACCAAAGAAGAACAAGACGAATACATTAAATTAGTTTCGGATGTACTAAAAAAATCACTCAACGAAGAAGGTCTAGATTATATAATTAAAGGAAGACCAAAATCGATTTATTCAATTCGACGAAAAATGGCCGCGCAAAATGTCACTTTTGATGAAGTGTACGACAAATTTGCATTGCGAATCATATATAAATCTACTTTACATGACGAAAAATTCGTTGCTTGGAAAATTTATTCCGTAGTTACCGATCATTACCGTCCAAGTCCGAGTCGTTTACGCGATTGGATTTCGTCACCTAAGTCAACTGGTTACGAAGCATTACACATCACAGTTATGGGTCCGAAAGGTCGCTGGGTAGAAATTCAAGTCCGTAGCGAACGTATGGACGAAATTGCCGAAAAAGGCTACGCAGCTCACTATAAATACAAACAAGGTGGCGATGAAGAAAGCGGTTTGGATGTTTGGCTCAATTTGTTAAAAGAAGCCTTAGAAAATTCGGAAACCAACGCCGTGGATTTTGTCGAAGATTTCAAAATGAACTTGTATGCCAAAGAAATCTTTGTTTTTACTCCGAAAGGAGAAATAAAATCGCTTCCAAAAGGTGCTACATCGCTCGATTTTGCGTTTAGCATTCACTCCGAAGTTGGAGTCAAAACTCGTGGAACAAGAGTGAACGGCCGATTAGTTCCTTTAAATTATGAACTAAAAAGTGGCGATCAAATTGAAGTCATTACTTCGGTTAATCAAAAGCCAACCATTAATTGGCTCGATTATGTAACCACATCACGCGCCAAAAATAAAATCAGAAACGTTCTTAATGAGAATACCAAAAAAATTGCAGAAGATGGTCGCGAGCTTTTGACACGTAAATTAAAACACCTCAAAATTACCTTAAACGAGACCGTTATTAATGAGTTAGTCAACTTCTTTAAGTTAAAAACTAGTTTAGATTTATTTTATAGAGTAGGAATTGGCTCAATTGAAAACCAACAATTGAAAGACTTTGCAGCGCAAAAAAGCAATACGTTAATCAATTTCTTTAAAAACAAAATCAAACGCTCACCAAGCAGCCAACCTGATGAAATCAACAAACAAGAATTAAGTAGCAATTACGATTTATTAGTTTTTGGTGCCGAACAAGATCGATTGGATTACAAACTATCGACCTGTTGTAATCCAATTCCAGGTGACGAAGTTTTTGGTTTTGTGACAATTAACGAAGGTATAAAAGTGCATAAAAGAGATTGTCCTAACGCCATCGCTATGCAATCCAATTACGCCTATCGCATCATGATTGCCAAATGGATCGATTCGTCACAACAAGAATTCAAAGCAATCCTAAAAATCACCGGAATGGATGCTATGGGATTGACCAACGAATTGACGAAGGTGATTTCAAACAATATGCACGTAAATATTCAGAGTATTTCCTTGAGTGGTGAAGCTGGAATCTTTAACGGACAAGTAATAGTAGTGGTACAAAATAGTAACATCCTTAAAAAGCTTATCGATAACATTAAAAAAATCGACGGTGTGGATAAGGTGACACGTGTTTATACCAATTAATGTAACAATCTTCCGATTATTAGATTATTGGATTGTTTCTTAAAAATAAGTAATTTCAAATCAGCTCCAGAATGCAGATACATGAGAATCAATCGAAAATTCGAACAATATAACGATCCAATAATCGGATAAAAGTCAATAACCCGTTTATAACTTATCCCAAAATTTTGGAACGAAACTTTTCTTCTTCAAAACAAAAAAATTACCTTTGCCAAATATGACACTAATTGCAACCGATAATAACAAAAATCAAGAAACCGTAAAGAACGTTTTTACCGCGTATCTTGAAAACAAAGGCCATCGTAAAACGCCTGAACGCTATTCTATATTGCAAGAAATTTACAACAGCGAAGAACATTTTGATATCGAAAATTTGTATCTCAAAATGAAAAATAAAAACTACCGCGTTTCTCGAGCCACCTTGTACAATACCATAGAATTGCTTTTGGATTGCGGATTAGTGCGCAAACATCAATTTGGTCAAAACCAAGCACATTACGAAAAATCGTATTTCGACAAACAGCACGATCACATCATTATGACCGATACCGGGGAAGTCATCGAGTTTTGCGATCCGCGAATTCAAACCATAAAACAAACTATTGAAGATATTTTTGGGATAGAAATACACAATCATTCGTTGTATTTTTATGCTACTAAAAAAGAGTAATTTGGTTATTTGAAGAATAGACCTACAAATTACTAAATTAACTAATAATCCAAACAAATAACCAAATTGACAAATAACCACCCGAGGCGGAGCCAAACTTTATGGAGCGCAGCGGAATAAAATTAACAACAAAAAATGACCGTAGATTTACTACTCGGATTACAATGGGGTGACGAAGGAAAAGGAAAAATCGTCGACGTTTTAACTTCAAAATACGATATTATTGCTCGTTTTCAAGGCGGACCAAATGCTGGACATACGTTAGAATTTGACGGGATAAAACACGTTTTGCGTACGATTCCATCCGGAATTTTTCATGAGAATAATATTAACGTTATTGGAAACGGCGTGGTAATTGATCCTGTAGTTTTTAAATCGGAAATCGATGGATTAGCCAAATTCAATCTCGATTTAAAATCGAAATTAATCATTTCTAGAAAAGCGCACATTATATTACCTACACACCGTTTGCTTGATGCCGCTTCAGAAGCTTCAAAAGGAAAAGCCAAAATTGGTTCCACTTTAAAAGGAATTGGACCTACGTATATGGACAAAACAGGTCGGAATGGAATACGTGTTGGCGATATCGAATTAGCCGATTTTAAAGAAAAATACCGAGCTCTTGCGAATAAACATGAAGAACTGATCAAATTCTACTACGTGAATATTGAATACGATTTAGCCGAATTAGAGAAAGAATTTTTTGAGGCGATTGAAGATTTGAAAAAACTTGATTTTATAGATAGTGAAGAATATTTAGCACAAGCACAAAAAGCTGGAAAATCAATTCTTTGTGAAGGAGCACAGGGTTCTTTGTTGGATGTTGATTTCGGAACGTATCCTTTTGTTACGTCTTCCAACACAACCGCAGCCGGAGCTTGTACAGGTCTCGGAATTGCACCAAACAAAATCAAAGAAGTATACGGAATATTCAAAGCCTACACTACACGTGTGGGTTCTGGACCTTTTCCGACTGAAGATTTTGAAGAAGCAGGTGACATGATGGCAAGTGTGGGTAACGAATTTGGTTCGGTTACAGGAAGAAAAAGACGTTGCGGTTGGCTCGATTTAGTAGCATTGAAATATGCAATTCAAGTCAATGGTGTTACCCAGTTAATGATGATGAAAGGCGATGTATTATCAGGATTTGAAACCTTAAAAGTATGTACTTCTTATAACTATAAAGGTAAAGAAATTCACCATCTTCCATACAATATTGAAGAAGAAAACGTAACGCCAATTTACACCGAGTGTAAAGGCTGGAAAGCCGATTTAACAGGTTTAACAACCTATGAAAGTTTACCAGCCGAATTAAAAAGTTATATCGAATTCATTGAAAAAGAAGTCGAAGTACCTATCAAAATTGTATCGGTTGGGCCTGATAGAAAGCAAACTATTTTAAAATAATTTCTTTAAAATTTCACCTATAAAAAATCCCTTTCTTTTCAAAGGGATTTTTTTGTCTTTATTCTATCTTCTTTTCTCTTTTCTCCTTATAAATATTTCATAATTAAAATCAACCTTTACTCAAAATACTTAAATTTGAACCAAAATTAACTCTTTTGAAGAAAGTAACTCTTGTAATCGTCTTTTTCTTATTTAGTTTAAATACTATCAACGCCCAACAAAAAACGGCTATAGATATTGAATATGCCGATCATTTTGACAAAAATGACATCGAATTGCCAGATGCTGTTTTGCTTTCTGGAAACGTTCGAGCCAAACACGACGGCGTAATTATCACTTGCAATAAAGCGTATTGGTTTCAAAAAGAAAATTACCTGAAAGCCTTTGGAAATGTACAAATGGTGCAAGGTGATACCTTGTTTTTAAATAGCAAATACGCTGAATACAACGGCGATATCAAACAAGCTTTTGCTACTGGTGCAGTATCCATGCGTTCGCCAGAAATGTCTTTGGTAACCGATACCATCAATTTTGACCGAGCCAAACAAGAAGCCTATTACAATTCGTTTGGCACCATCATCAACAAAGAAAACACACTCAAAAGTAAAGCCGGTCGTTATTATGTGAATCAAAAAAAATATGAATTTCGTACTGCTGTAGTTTTAACCAATCCCGAATATACTATAAAAACTAATCATCTTGATTATTACACCAACTCGGGACATTCCTATCTCTTTGGTGCGTCAACAATTACCGGAAAAGAAAATTACATTTACACCGAAAAAGGGTTTTATGATACCAAAAGCAACAAAGCGCATTTTGTAAAAAATTCGTATATAAAATACAACGACCGACTCATAAAAGGCGATAGTTTGTTTTATGATAGGAACAAAGAATTTGCCTCAGCAACACGCAATGTAAAAATCACCGACTCGATCAATAAAGCCATTATCAAAGGACATTATGGTGAAGTATACCGCAATAAAGATTCGCTTTACATTACCAAAAGAGCTTCGGTACGTTATTTAATTGATAACGATTCGATGTTTGTTCACGCCAAAAAAATAGTAGTTACTGGCAAACAAGGTGAACGAATTGTGCGTGGTTATACCAAGGTGCGTTTCTTCAAAACCGACATGAGTGGGAAATGTGATTCGATTCATTCCAATCAGAAAAAAGCATTGACACAATTAATTCGAAAACCTATTTTGTGGAATTTTGACAACCAAATGACGGGCGATATTATGCATTTAATTGGCAACAATAAAAGTGAAAAACTCGACTCTTTAAAGGTGCTTAACAATGCTTTTATTGCGTCCAAAGACACTATTGGAACGGGCTACAATCAAGTAAAAGGTCAAAATTTATACGGAAAATTCAAAGACAATAAACTCTATGATGTCGATATTGTTAAAAATACCGAAGTCGTTTTTTACATGCGCAATGAGGCCAACGAACTTATCGGAATCAACAAAAACGTCAGCAGTAAAATCAACATGATGATGGACGATAAAAGTAAAATAGATACGATTACTTTTTTTACTGATGTGGATGGCGATATTTATCCCGAATCGGAACTGCCCGAAAATGCACGAAAGCTTCGAGGGTTTGTTTGGCGCGGTGACGAACGTATCAAGAACAAAGAAGACATTTTTCCACCCGAAGAAAACGAATACGAAACCAAAGCTGAAGCGGAAGTAAAAGGAGAATTATCTGAACCTAACGTTCCGATGGAAATTAGAAAAGAAACCAAAGACTACGACAAAAAAAATCCACCGAAGAAAAGCATCAAATAGCTCTTTTTTGAATACATTATAATGAATACAGACTTTCTAAAATACCAAGCACAAACTTCTCCATATCCATTAGGTATGGAAGTTTCACACGCTATTGGTTCGTACATTTACGACACCAACAACAAACGGTACTTGGATTTTGTAGCGGGAGTTTCTGCGTGTTCACTCGGACACCAACATCCACGCGTTAATCAAGCCATTAAAAACCAACTCGACAGCTATTCACACGTAATGGTATATGGCGAATATTCGCAAAGTCCAGCTGTGCAGTATTGTAAATTATTAGCCAACTTGTTGCCTCCTACCTTAAATAAAGTGTATTTGGTCAACTCTGGAACCGAAGCCTGTGAAGGTGCCTTAAAATTGGTGCGACGCGTTACCGGAAGAAGTCAACTTATTTCCTGTCACAACGCCTATCACGGCAATACCATGGGATCAATGAGTGTGATGGGATTTGAGGAACGCAAACAAATTTTTCGTCCTTTGATTCCTGATGTCGATTTCATCACTTTTAATAATGAAGACGATATTCAAAAAATCACAACCAAAACAGCGGGAATAATTGTAGAAAGCATTCAAGGTGGCGCAGGATTTATCGAACCTACCAACGACTTTTTAGCCAAAATAAAAAAACGCTGTGAAGAAGTCGGAGCTTTACTAATTATCGATGAAATCCAACCTGGCTTTGGACGAACTGGAAAGTTATTCGGATTTGAAAATTACAATGTGGTTCCCGATGTGATTATAATAGGTAAAGGAATGGGTGGCGGAATGCCAGTCGGAGCTTTTGTAGCCAACGAAAAGTACATGGATTTATTAAGTCACAATCCAAAACTTGGACATATCACCACTTTTGGAGGACATCCTGTCATAGCCGCAGCTTGTCTTGCTACACTGCAGGAAATCATCGAAACCAGCCTCATATCAGACACTTTAGAAAAAGAAAAACTCTTCCGTCAACTTTTGGTACATCCTTTGCTAACAGAAATAAGAGGGAGAGGATTAATGCTCGCTGCAATGACTAACGATGTTGAAATAACAAATCAAGTTATTTTACGTTGTCAAGACAAAGGATTAATTTTATTTTGGTTGTTGTTTGAAGGATGTGCAATCCGAATTACTCCTCCTTTAACGATTTCTGAAGATGAAATTAGAGAAGGTTGTGCCATTATGATGGAAGTATTGAATGAAATTCATAATTCATAATTTAATTGGTATACTGTTAATTAAATTGTTCACAACAAAAACGAAATTTCCCCACAACGAAAAGATTTTACTTACTTTTATGTAAGCTAATCAATACCTATATGAGTATGCATTTAAGCGACGAAGAAGACAACTACAACCTATCCTTATCTAAATTTGAATCGATGTTAAAAACCAATAAGGTTTTGTTTTTCGATTCGGAGGAATTTGAAGAAATCATACTTCATTACCTTGATATGGGAAAAGCCAATTTGGCAAAAAAAGCATTAAAATTAGCCCTTGAACAACATCCAAAATCGACTGGATTAAAGTTGGTTCAAGTGGAAATGTTGGTGTATGATGACAAACTCGATACAGCTGAAAAAATGCTAAACGAGTTGTATGCTATAGAGCCTACTAACGAAGAAATATTCATTCAAAAAGCCAACATTTATTCCAAACGAGACAATCACGAAAAAGCGGTAGAGTTGCTTCAAGAAGCGTTACAGTTCACCGAAGATTTTGCCGATGTCTATAATTTGATGGGCATGGAATACTTGTTCATGGACAATTTAGAAATGGCAAAAGACAGCTTTATCAAATGTTTGGAAGAAGATATCGAAGACCAATCGGCGCTTTACAATGTGGTATATTGCTTTGAGTTCTTAGAGCAAAATGCCGATGCCATCGAATTTTTAAAGAAATACATCGACAAAAATCCGTATAGCGAAATTGCCTGGCATCAACAAGGCCGTTTGTATTATGGATTGAAACAATACGAAAATGCTGTACGTGCTTTTGAATTTGCTACGTATATAGACGAACATTTTATGGGTGCCTACATGGAAAATGGCAAAGCGCTAGAACGTTTAAAACGCTATGAAGAAGCTATTGAAAATTACCAAAAAACAATCGACTTAGACGATGCTACGTCTTATGCTTTATTGCGCATTGGCAAATGTCACGAACGATTAGGCAATAAGACCGAAGCTTTAAAATACTTTAACAAAACCGTTCACGAAGATCCGCTTTTGGATAAAGGTTGGATTGCCATTACCGACTTTTATGTACGTTTAAAAAACTATCAAAAAGCACTGTATTACGTCAATAAAGCCATTGCAATTGACGATCAAAACCGCGCGTATTGGAAACGTTATGCCACCATCAACAAAGCAATGAACTTTTATGAAGAAGCCGAATACGGATTCAGAAAAGCCGTTGAATTTGGCGATTTCGAATTGGATACGTGGTTGTTTTGGGTAGATATCTTACAGTTTTTAGGAGAATTTGATAGCGCTATTCAAACCTTGCTACAAGCTTCAGAATATTTTCCTGAAGAATATGAAGTCGAATACCGACTAGCAGGATTGTATTTCTTATTGGCCGACGACAAAAAAGGAACTTTCCATTTGAGCAATGGTTTGCGATTGAATGCCAATAACAAAACCATTTTAGAAGAATTATTCCCAATAGTTTGGGCACGAAAAAAAGTGCAGAACTACATCAATAAAAACAAATAAATAAAGTCCCGAGAACATCGGGACTTTTAGTTTATAATACAACACTACAATTGGAAACAGTAAAAAAATTCGGTTTAGTAGGTAAGAATATTTCTTATTCCTTTTCAAAAAAATACTTTACAAATAAATTTTCGGAACCCTTATTCAACGATAATGTGTATGAAAATTTTGATATCGAAACCATCGAAGAATTCCCGAATGTCATTAAAGACCATACCGAATTAAAAGGACTAAATGTTACCATTCCGTACAAACAAGCGATTATCCCATATTTGAATTCACTTTCTGAAAAAGCCAGGAAAATTGGAGCAGTAAACGTGATTCGTTTTACCAAAAAAGGCCAATTAAAAGGCTACAACTCCGATTGGTACGGCTTTAAAAAAGCGTTACAACCGCTGCTGCAAGAACATCATAAAAAAGCGTTGATTTTAGGAACAGGTGGTGCAGCCAAAGCTGTAGCCTTTGCTTTAGATGAGTTAAACATTTATTATGCTTTTGTATCTCGAGAAACCTCTGATAAAACCATCGATTACAGTTTGATAAACGCAACTACTTTTGATAATTTTCAAATCATTATTAACTGCACACCATTGGGAACGAGTCCGAATATAAAAGACTGTCCTAGTATTCCGTATGAGTTTTTCACTTCCAATCATATCGCTTTTGATTTGGTCTACAATCCCGAAGTGACCGAGTTTTTAAAACGTGCTAAAAAGAAAGGCGCAACCATAAAAAACGGTAAAGAAATGCTGGTTTTTCAAGCAGAAAAGGCTTGGAAAATTTGGAATAAATAAGCCAGAATCATCCCTCTCTAGCCCCGATTTAGGAAATGCCACGCATGACGAAAAGCGGGTATTACCATTACTGACATCACCCGAACCATTCGCTTCCAAAAATAAAAAACATAGAAACTATTGATTTTCTTTGAATTTAAAGGGGGCTTTACTATCTTTCGCCTTCCAAATTTAAGGAAATTGTATAACCTTACACATTTAATATAATGTTAGAAGAAAAGAATGATAACCTGTCAGTTAACGAAAACGCGACAGATGGAAACGAAAACCAAGCAGCTGAAGAGACAAATCAGACTGAAAATCAAGCTATTGAAGAAGCTGTAACTGAGAATAAAGTTGTGGCAACTGAGACAGAAGAAGCCGTTGTTGAAGAAACAACTCTTGAAGAAGTAATCGCTGAAGAAGCCGTTTTGGAAGAAGAAGCGTTGACCGAAGTAGAAGTAAATGCCGAAAAAGAAGCGTTAGTAGAAGAAACTGTTACAGAACAAATAGTGGAAGAAGTGGAAACCATTTCTGAAACTGCTCCAGCGGAAGAAGAAACAGTTATTGAACTGACGGAGGAACAAGTTGCGGACGATTCAATGGTAGTTGAAGATGAAAGTGAATTTGCGATGAATGCCATTACCAATGCCAATGCCGAAGAAAGCGAAGACGAAACGGTAAAAGGTCGCTATGACATCCCGCTTCAAGATTACGAAGCGTTACCAATGGAGAGTTTGGTGGATGAATTGGAAAAATTAGTGGCTGAAGACAAAGTAATGTCGGTTCGCGAGCATGTTGAAGAAATTAAAAAATCATTTTTGTCTAAATATTATCATTTATTGGACGAGAAGAAAGATGAATTCCATGCAGAGAATCCAGATACAACAGAAGATTTCCATTATCATTTTCCGTTAAAAGGACGATTTGATAGTTTATACAATCAATACAGAGATAAGAAAAACACCCATTTCAAATCCCTACAAAATAATTTACAAGCCAATTTGGAAAACCGTTTGGCTTTGGTGGAAGAATTAAAAAATTTAGTCAACAATCCGTCTGGAAATATCGCTGCCTCATTAAAACAACTGAATGACATTAGAGAGCGCTGGAAAACAGCAGGTCCGATTCCGAAAGACAAATACAATCACGTTTGGAATAATTTTCACTTTCATATCGAAAATTTCTATGATTTCTTGCACCTTGACAGAGAAGCACGTGATTTGGATTTCAAACACAATTTAGAGTTAAAACAAAAAATAATTGCACGTGTTGAAGAATTGGTTCATGAAACCGACATCAACAAATCGTTTCGTGAATTACAAGATTTGCACCGCATTTGGAAAGAAGATATTGGTCCGGTTTCTAGAGAACACCGTGAAGCCATTTGGGTTCATTTTAGCGATTTAACCAAGCAAATGCACGATAAACGCGAAGCATTTTACGAAAGTTTTAAAGCTACTGAAAACGAAAATTTAGAAAAGAAAAAAGCAATCATCGCCGAATTAGAAGTTTTAGCACAAGGAAAAGTCGATTCGCATGCCTTATGGTTGGCGCAAATTGTAAAAGTGGAAGCTCTTAGAAATGCGTTTTTTGTCACTGGAAAAGTACCAAGTGAAGTAAATGAAGCTACATGGGCTGTTTTTAAAACAGCTGTTAGAAATTTCAATATTCTAAAAAATTCGTTTTACAAAGACATCAAAAAAGATCAAAACGATAATTTAGCAAAAAAACAAGCCTTAGTAGTAAAAGCCAATGAGTTGAAAGACAGTGAAGATTTTACAGCAACTACGGTAATCATGAAGCAAATTCAAGAAGAATGGAAGCAAATTGGTCACGTGCCAAGAAAGTTTTCTGATACACTTTGGACGGAGTTTAGAGCCGCTTGCAATCACTATTTTGAGCGTTTAAAAAACAGTCGAAATGAAGAAGATGCTGACGAAGTAGCTGCTTTTGAAAAGAAAAAAGAGTACTTAGAAACCATCAAAAGTTTTGAATTAGTAGGCGATCACAAAACCGATTTGGACGCGATAAAAGCACATATTGAAACTTGGAAAGGTTTTGGTAAAGTACCTTTTAACCGCAGACATATTGAAGGTAAATTCAATAAAATTTTAGATGCTTTGTTCGAAAAATTAAGCTCGAGCAAAAAAGAAGGTGATATGATGCGTTTTGCTAATAAAATAGGCAATTCCGACTCTAAAAAATTAGACAACGAACGTGTATTTATTATGCGAAAAATTGACGAAGTACAAAATGAAATTTTCCAGTTGGAGAACAACATTCAATTCTTCCAAAACACTAAGAATGCAAAAAAAGAAAATGCCATTGTAACTGAAGTTAGAAAAACAATAGAAAGACACAAAGAAGAATTGGCCACTTGGAAAGAAAAGTTAAAGCAAATTCGGAATTTGAATAATTAACCACCAACCACCCGAGGCAACGCCGAACTGTTCGTAGCGAAGCGGAGGAAAACTAAAAAAAGTCTTTCATTTGAAAGGCTTTTTTTTTGAATGACAAATATCATATTTTTTTTGAAAGTTGGTCTGTACTTTTGATACACAAAAATGATACCCATGGCCGACTCATTAATTCAAAAATACAACGTACCCGGTCCGAGATATACCAGTTATCCTACGGTTCCTTTTTGGGAAGAAACGCTATTTAACATTGATAAATGGAAAAAAAAACGTGGTGCAATCATATACAGAAAGCAATCAAAAAGAAGGGATAAGTGTCTACATTCACCTACCCTTTTGCGAAAGTCTGTGTACTTTTTGTGGCTGCAATAAGCGAATTACAATGCGTCATGAAGTAGAAAATGACTACATAACCGCTGTTGTAAAAGAATGGCGTTTGTATTGTGAATTATTTCCAAATCAACCCATTATAAAAGAGGTTCACCTTGGTGGAGGAACACCAACTTTTTTTTCAGTGGAAAACCTTGAGCGTTTGATATCTGGACTTTTTTTAACTGCGAAAAGAGCTGAAAATCATGAATTTAGTTTTGAGGGACATCCCAACAATACCTCAAAAGCACACCTGCAAAAACTATACGATTTAGGATTTAAACGTGTTAGTTTTGGTGTACAAGATTATTCAGAAAAAGTACAAAAAGCGATTCACCGAATTCAGCCACTTCAAAATGTAGCCAAAGTTACGCTATGGGCAAGAGAGATAGGTTACACTTCTATCGGTCACGATTTAATTTTCGGATTACCTTTCCAAACGTTGGATGATGTGATGGATACAATAGACAAAACCAATTCGATCCATCCCGATCGTTTGGCTTTTTACAGTTATGCACACGTGCCTTGGATAAAAGGTAATGGACAACGCGGATTCAACGAAATTGATTTGCCAAAAGACGACACCAAAAGGAAATTGTATGAAATGGGTAAACTATTACTTGTTAAAAATGACTACCATGAAATTGGTATGGATCATTTTGCATTGACTACTGATACAATGTTTCAATCCTTTCAAAAACAGACATTGCATCGCAATTTTATGGGCTATACATCGTCAAAAACACAAATGATGATTGGGCTAGGCGTGTCGTCTATAAGCGATAGTTGGTACAGTTTCGCGCAAAATGAAAAAACAATCGAAGCCTATTATTCAAAGTTAGACAACAATGAAATTCCAATATTTCGCGGTCATATTTTAACGGATGAAGATTTAACTATACGAAAACACATTTTAAATTTAATGTGTCATTTTAGAACTTCCTGGCAAGATGAAAGCGCTTATTTTACTGAATTGCCCAAAATTTTGGAACAACTTGAAGAAATGGAAAATGATGGATTAGTACTACGATTGGAAAATGCGTTACTTGTCACCGAAAAGGGAAAGCCATTTGTCAGAAACATTTGCATGGCCTTTGATTTAAGATTAAGACGAAGTACACCACAAACACAATTGTTTTCTATGACTATATAATTTTTTTTACTTTTTAATTTTTTTGTATCTTCTGTTGTCATTGATTGTTACCTTTGCAAAAAAATATAATGTCAAACAGTTACTTAGGATTTCATTTCGTTATTGAACCAAGAGCATTGGGTTCGGAAATACTTATTGCCGAACTTGGTGAAAAACCTTTCGAAAGCTTTATTGAAACCGATAACGGATGCAGTGCCTACATTCAGAAGGAACTTTGCGCGTCTGATATTCTTGAAGGTATTTATATTTTAACATCACCCGAATTTACAATTACATATACCGTCGAAGAAATTGAACAGGTGAATTGGAATGAAGAATGGGAAAAGAACTTTGAAGCTATAGATGTTGATGGTATATGCCATGTAAGAGCGCCGTTTCACCCAATAACCGATGCCGATTTTGATATTGTTATTGAACCTAAAATGAGTTTCGGAACGGGTCATCACGAAACAACACACATGATGATTCAGCATTTACTTTCAATGAATGTAACCAACATGAAAACCTTAGATATGGGTTGCGGAACAGCAATTTTAGCCATACTTGCCGAAATGAAAGGTGCCCAACCAATTGATGCTATTGATATTGACAATTGGTGCTATTTAAATTCTATCGAAAATGCCGAGCGTAATAATTGTCATGCCATTTCGGTTTATGAAGGTGATGCCTCGCTTCTTACAGACAAAAAATACGATTTGATAATTGCCAATATCAACAGAAACATTTTACTGAATGACATGCAACAGTATGTTGATTGTTTGAATCCGAATGGAATTTTATTATTGAGCGGATTTTACACTGAAGACATTCCTTTTATAGATGCATCTTGCACTGATAAAGGACTAAAATATATAAGTAAATTAGACCGTAACAACTGGGCATCTTTAAAATACATCAATTAATTTTTCATAAGAATTTAGATTGCAATGAGTACAATAGAAAAAGTTCAAGAATCCGTTTTAGTTGAGGAAGCTGTTGGAGTTAACAACGAAATTGTACTTTACAATGACGATGTTAATACCTTTGATCATGTTATTGATACGCTGATTAGGGTTTGCAAACACACATCAGAACAAGCAGAACAATGTGCTATTTTGGTTCATTATAAAGGAAAATGCACTGTCAAAACGGGTTCTTTAGATGAGTTGAAACCACAATGTACACAATTATTAGAAGCAGGTTTGAGCGCGGAAATTATTTAATAATTAAAGATTGTAAGATTTTAAAATTCTATTCTAAAACCTGACTGTCGTACAATCCTATAATCTTAAAATCGCAACCAATTAATGTGGTAGGCGGTCTTTGATTACACCATAAATAAAAGTACCAAGCAATGCACCTATCAATACCAATCCGACCGTTATAAATCCGGAGCCAAGTAAAATAAATATCGGACCAGGACAAGTTCCTACCAATGCCCAACCCAAACCAAAAATCAAGCCGCCAATCCAATAGCGAAATGTACCTCTTTCTTTATCTTGAATTTCGATTGGCAATCCGTTAATATCTTTTAAATGTTTTCGTTTAATTAATTGCACTCCTATAACTCCAGTTATAATGGCAGTCATAATAATTCCGTACATGTGAAACGATTGAAATAAAAACATTTCATAAATTCGATACCAAGAAACAGCTTCCGATTTTGTTAATACGATTCCAAATACAAATCCAACGAGAATAAATTTTACTACTTTCATATGCTAATATGTATTATTTTTTATAGGTCATATGTAATTCGCATATCATTATTGGTATTTGCTACCAATTTAGAGTCATGCTCATTTCATGATTTAAGATTTAAAAATATGTGGAAAAATCAAATGTACCATTATTAATCCTCCAATAAAAAAACCGATAACGGCTTTTAAAGAAGGCATTTGAAAATTGCTCAATCCCGAGATTGCATGTCCAGATGTACATCCTCCAGCATATCGCGAACCAAACCCAACCAAAAATCCCCCAAAAAGTAAAATAAAAACACCGGAAGCCGAATTAAAAATTTCAGTTCCAAAAAGTGTATTGGGTAATAATTTTCCGTTAGGCGCATCGATATTATATTGAGATAATTCGGTAAGCGTGTCATTAGTTAATGTAACATTAGAAGCATCACCGAGATAGTTTACAGCGACATAACCTCCAATCATGGCACCAAAAACAACGGCTAAATTCCACCGTTGCGACTTCCAATCCCAATCAAAAAAAGATACTTTTTTTCCAACACCAGTCATCGAACACAGAGCACGTAAGTTCGACGACATTCCAAAAACTTTACCAAAATAAATGAGAGAGAGCATGATGAGTCCGATTATAAATCCGGAAACAGACCAATGCCATGTTTGAGAAAGTACTTCCATATTGTTCTATTTTACTTCGTAGCAATTACATCAAAATCTACGAATACAAATATAGAAATAGTGGTTTGATTTTTGCAGTTGGTTCTAAAATAATTCCGATAAAATAGTATCTTTAACCAAATTTAAAAGAAAATGCAGTCACTTAAATTCTACATCACCTTTTTACTGTTTTTAATCTTTGTTTCTTGTGGTAGTATCAAATCATCCATTAAAAACGTCGACAATAATGTTGTTAAACCAGCTTTGAAAGATAATCATTTCGTTATTACAGAGTACAGTACTGACAAAAAATATGGCTACAACAAGGATTATCCGATTAATCTTGGTTTTGAAAATGAAAAAACATCACAAAAAAATATAG
>CANLLR010000015.1 GCA_947491985.1 Flavobacteriaceae bacterium
AAGAATTATATGTTCTCCTACACGTACTCGCATTTGTTGGGTAATGTAAAGTTTGACAACGGAGGTTTCCATCAAATCACTTTAGGAATCAACTTATTCTGTGAACCAGAGAAATACCATTGTAACTGTCCAGCAGTAAATTAATAAAATGGTCATCAAATCAGTAAATGGTAAACATCCGCAAATTCCAAGCGACTGTTATGTAGCCGAAAATGCAACAATTGTAGGCGATGTACACTTCGGTTCGCAATGTAGTGTGTGGTTTAATGCTGTAGTTCGTGGCGATGTACATTTCATAAAAATTGGTAATAAAGTCAATATTCAAGATGGTGCTATTATTCATTGTACCTATCAAAAACATCCAACAATTATTGGCAACAACGTGTCTATCGGACACAACGCAATTGTTCATGGTTGCACTGTTTACGACAACGTGCTCATTGGAATGGGCGCTATAGTAATGGACAATTGCACGATTGAAAGTAACGCTATTGTTGCAGCTGGTGCCGTTGTTACTCAAAATACGACAGTAGAATCGGGAACGATTTATGCCGGAGTTCCAGCTAAAAAAGTGAAAGATATCGATGCCTCTGACTTTGCAGGTGAAATCGAACGAATTTCCAATAATTATGTAATGTATTCAAGTTGGTTTAAAGAGGATTAGATACGAATGGCTTGGGTTTTCTTGGTATCCATATATACTTCGTCAGTTCGCTGCGTTCGTGTATGCTTTTGTCAAACAAGTTGTTTTCTATAAGGCCTGATTGGCGGTAGGCAAGGTTAGTTAGTGATGGTCTTTTGTAAAATCACAATACTTTTGAACTATATCTTTAAATAGTTTCTTCCGTGAATCAATATGTCAGGATTAATCAATACAATACAAAAAACACCCGAAACTACTAGAAATTTCAACAAGTTGTGCAGCCTCAAATAGTGAGGGCGAGAGTTCGATTTCCACAACAAATTCAAGAAAAACAGCAACACAATTAGGCTCACATAAAAGTAAATATCCATGTAGCCGACATCGTAAATTTCGACTAAAAAATATACTGGAATAATAGTCGAAACCGTTAAAAAAGTAATGACTTTTTTAGCAAATACTTCACCATACTTTACCGGAATAGTAAGATAATCATTGGCAATATCACCTTTGATGTTTTCTAAATCTTTGATAATTTCCCGAATCAAAAGCAACAAAAATAAAAACGTAGCATGTGCAAAAATCTGCGGATACAAATTTTTATAATACAATAAAATCGCAAAAAAAGGCAAGACAGCTAAAAGTGAAGCGGTTAAGTTACCAATAATAGGGTACTTTTTTAGCTTGTGAGAGTAAAACCAAATCAAAAAGATGTACACTGAAAAGAACAATACCGCTCTAAAAGACACAAAGGTTGCAAGTAAAACCGCAATAAAATTAATAGAAAAGTAAACTTGAAGTTTGGTTTTTTGACTCACCAATCGATCCAATTGTGATTTGTTTGGCCTATTAATCAAATCCTTTTTACTGTCATAAAAATTATTGATAATATAGCCCGAAGCAATGGTCAAACTAGAAGCGATAACAATAATAAACAGATTGAAATCAAGCAAAATAGCCAAAGCTCTTTTTTCGGGAGCCATAATAAAAATGGCCGATAAATATTGTGCTAATGCAATAACAGGAATGTTATATCCCCGAACCACAGAGAACATACTGATAATCTTCAGCAATGTTAATTTGGTTTTTCGGCTAAGCATAGGAAACAATTAGTTCTTCGACTTCGCTCAGGATGACAAAAGGAAACATTAAAAATGATAAACTACTTCTAATTTATAGTCTTTTAGCGATAATTTAGCTTTTTCTAAATCTTCAGTAAAGCCAAGAATATAGCCGCCTCCGCCAGAACCGCAAAGTTTTAAGTAATAATCGTTAGTGTCAATTCCTTTTTGCCAAATGCCGTGAAACTGTTCAGGAATCATTGGTTTAAAGTTGTTCAACACCACTTTAGATAGTTTTTTTGTGTTCGAGAATAACGATTTCATATCGCCTCCCAAAAAGTTTTCGACGCAAGCATCGGTATATTTGACAAATTGATTTTTTAACATGGTACGGAAGCCTTGATCTTTCAAATTTTCCATGAAAATATTGACCATTGGGGCAGTTTCACCCACAATACCTGAGTCTAATAAAAATACAGCACCTTTTCCACTTGTACTCTGAGTTGGAATACCCGTTGCTTCAATATTGTCTTTTGAATTGATTAAAATTGGAATGCTTAAATAACTGTTTAATGGATCAAGTCCCGAACTTTTACCGTGAAAAAACGATTCCATTTGAGCAAATATCGTTTTTAATTGTAGTAATTTTTCACGTGTTAAATTCTCTAAAACGGTAATTTTATCGTTAGCATATTTATCGTAAATTGCAGCCACTAGTGCGCCGCTACTTCCAACACCATATCCTTGTGGAATGCTAGAATCAAAATACATTCCGCGTTCAACATCAGTATTTAGTACGTCTAAATTAAAAGTCACCAATTGTGTTTGCTCTTGCTGTAATTGTTCTAAATACGTAACAAATTTTCGCAAGTTGGTGTTTGACTTAATGGCTTCTTCAGACGGATTTTCATCTACCTTGAGTGCGCCGTTATAAAAATTATAGGGAATGGATAAACCTTTTGAATCTTTGATGATTCCGTATTCTCCGAAAAGTAAAATCTTTGAGTAAAATAAGGGTCCTTTCATAGTAAGATTTGAGCTTGTTAAAGTAAAACTTGTTGTGAACCAAAACCAATTTCATCACAAATATACTGACCATTTTGACAATAGCCAACTAATTCGGTCTTAATAAATTGCAAAGTTTCAACTAAAACGTTTTCGGGATATAAAATATGCACGTTAGCACCAGCATCTAAGGTGAAACAAACGGGAATATTGGTTTCGGTTCTAAACTTCCAAATGGCGTTGATAATCGACAAAGTTTTGGGTTTCATTAAAATAAAATAAGGTAGCGAAGTCATCATCATGGCGTGTAACGTCAGCGCTTCGCTTTCGACAATCTTAATAAAATCGGCTATATTACCATTTTCTAAAACGCTTTTCATTGCCGACAAATTGTGATTCGCTTGTAAAAAACGTTGTTCTGCAAAAGGATGGCCGTGCATTAAATCATGTCCAATCGTACTCGAAACTTGTTTTTCACCTTTATCAACTAGTAAAATAGTGTCTTGATACTTTTGGAAATTGGGATGAATTTCAGAAGTAAATTGCACACCATATTCATCAGAACTACCTTCAATACATTCGTTTTTTCCCCAAACGACAACATTTCCTTTTATACTTCTGCATGCACTTCCTGAACCCAATCGTGCTATAAAAGAAGCTTTTTGATAAAAATAGTCCTCAGACATTTCAGGATGAAGTTGCTTTTCTAAGCTCATAATATTCATAGCTAATGCAGCCATTCCTGAGGCAGAAGAAGCAATTCCGGAACTGTGTGGAAAGGTATTTTGGGTATTGATTGTAAAATGATACTGTTTCAAATAAGGACAGTAAGAATCTATTCGCTCGAAAAATTTTCGAATTTTTGGTTTAAAATCTGGTTTAGGTTGTCCTTCAAAAAGCAAATCAAAAGAGAAGTTGTCGTTTTCTTTCTTTGTAATAAAATCTAATCTAGTAATTGTTTTACACTTGTTTAAAGTAAAACTTATGGAAGGATTAGCTGGAATCTGATTTTCTTTTTTTCCCCAATATTTAACTAACGCTATATTACTCGGTGCACTCCATTCAAAACTTCCTGATACAATTGGAGTTGTTTCGGTTTTAAAAATAAAATCTATTTCAGATCTCATAGGATGAAAATTTTTACAAAGATACTTATTTAAAAAAACTATCGTATTTGGTTTGCTATATTTGTATAAAATTCTAATACAATGCAAAAAATAGCGCGTATCGTTCTGGTTGTTACCTCTTGTTTGGTGATTGGTTATTTGTCGGGAACTGTTACCAGAGAAAGTATCACAACTTGGTATCCCACTTTGTTAAAACCTATTTTTAATCCACCCAATTGGATTTTCGCCCCCGTGTGGACACTACTTTATGCGATGATGGGTGTTGCAGGTGGAATTATTTGGAATCATTTGGAAACAAATAAAGAACAAGTAAAAAAAGCGTTTACTTTTTTTATTATTCAATTGGCGTTAAATGCATTATGGTCGTATTTGTTCTTCGGATTGCACAACCCACTTTTGGCCTTGCTAGAAATTATCATATTATGGTTAATGATATTTGAAACGTATGTGCAATTCAAAAGTATTAACAAATTGGCAGGATGGCTTTTGATTCCGTATTTAGCTTGGGTAAGTTTTGCCACGGTTTTGAACGCGAGCATATGGTGGTTGAATAAATAAAAAAATCCCGAGAGTTTGCTCTCGGGATTTTTTGTTAAAATAGAATGGTATTATTTTACAATTAATTTCTTGGTCGTTTTTAGATTGCTGATGGTTGTAACTTCAACAAAATAAATACCTGCAGATAAATCTGAAACGCCAACACTTACTTCATTTGAAGCGCTGTTTTTAATTGTTTTAATTGTTTTACCTAACACATCTGTAAATGAAATAGTTTGAATGTTTTCATTAGTATCCGTCATGCTAAAAGTTACATTTTCATACGCTGGATTAGGATACATTATAAGAGTTTCCAATTCATAACTTTGTGTATTTAAAGCAGCAATGAATTTAGTGTTAAAAGTATTGGTGACAATTGCTGGGTTAGAATCAAAAAATATCGATGCGGTATTTGGAATGATATCACCAACGGCAAAACCTGGTTTAAGTTTTACTTTAAAGCTAATGAAGCCCATGCTTAATTCAGGACTAACTGATGCTGGTACCAATTGAATATCATTGAAATTCCAAGTGATGTTGTTACCTAAACGATCCATAGTATAATGATGACTAGCGCTAACCATGCGGATACTTGTTTCATCAATTTTAGCATTTAAGATGTCTTGTATTTCAACATCAATAGCATTGGCAGTTCCTAAGTTTTGAAAACGGATAGTATAAAATAAATAATCGTTTACTGTGAATTGATTGAATGGTATTTTATCACCATGAGCTTCCATCTTGTCATTAGGATCATATGAATTCACTACTATTTGTGATAACGTACTTGAATTATTAGTCAAATCAATGTCGTTAGATGGTGCAGTAATAGACGCGGTAGCTGTTAACAATTGATTTATTACAACTGTAGGGCTACTTGGAACAGTCATTACAACATTAATAATTCGCGTTTCATTTGGGAGTAAATTGGTAAAGGTGTATGTAAAACCTGTGGTAGTTGTAGCCGTTCCTAGCTGATCTACTGAAAGTATGGCAACTGGTGTTGGCTTATTAAAGCTAAGTGTACCCGATGAAGCTGCAACTCCATTATTTTTATAAATTACTTTATTAGTATATGTTAATCCTGGTCTAGGTGGCCCTAATGGAACAATAGAAACGGTAACATCATTATACGCTTGTGTTAGTGTTATTGGGAAATATAAATTATTTGTTCCACTTCCAACAGGAATTGAGACATCATTAAAGGTTGTTGTGCCTGCACTGTAATAAGCTGAAAACTCAGGTTGAATTGCGTAACTAAAATCATACGTATTAGTTGGATTGGCGTCAGATAATATATAACGACCTGAAGGTGAATAGGCGTTTACATTCGGGCCGGTATTATTTTGCTGATAAATAAATGACCCATTAGTATACAAACTCTCGTTACTTTCTTTTGCACCATTATTATTTTGATCAACAAAAGCAATTAATTGTATTTTATCAGTTGCCGGACCACAAGCAATTGTTGCCAACCAACCGCCATTATTTATAGTGCCGTTACTTCTAAAACGGAATGTTAAACAACCACTTGGATCAGTTGATGAAAACGGTCCGGGATTTATTGTTCCCCAAAAACCACCAGCCACTCCACCGGGAACATTGGCGCCATTATTAGGGCTTACTATTTGTGGGGCATCTAACGTACTTCCATCATATACATACAAAGCATCTGAATTGGCTTGGACATTAAATGAACTAAAAGTTACAGTAACAACTTCTCCTGGAGTTGTTGGGCAAATCGTAACAGTAGAATCGGAATTAGGTAAGTAATTGGCGCCATTTCCACCATTATCAATGAAATTACCACCGCAAACAGGAGGAATAGATAATGTTGTAAAAGTAAGGCCCACTGACCAAAGGCTTGCATCGGTAGCCGAACAAATAGCTCTTACAAATAAATTATAACAAGTTGAGGGAGATAAATTGGGAATCGTGAACGGATTCAAACTAGTTACTGTTCCTGTTGTTGAACCTGATGGTAAAGTACCACAGGGTAACGCCACTACTTCAAATGATGAAGCGGTACTGTTATTAGTCCATGCTAAAACAACCGAATTGATAGTCGCTCCTGTAGTTACTAAATTAGTTGGTTTTGGACACGTTGGAGGAGGACTACACGTAACATTGGCAATCCAACCCGGACGATTAATAGTAGTGTCACTTCTAAATCTAAAAGTCAAACAACCAGTTGGATCAGTTGAAGTAAATGGTCCCGGAACTACTGTTCCCCAATAACCACCGGCAAGTCCTCCAGGAACATTTCCTGCTGTATTGGTACTAGCAATTTGTGGAGAAGAAATGGTATTCCCATCAAAAACATACAAGGCATCCCAATTCGCTTCGGTGTTAAATACAGTGAAAGTAACCGTTACAATTTCTCCAGCAATGGTAGGACAAATAGTAACAGTAGAGTCGGTATTGTCTGCATAATTCGCATTGGGTCCACCTGGATCTGTAAAATTACCACCACAAATTGGAGGAACAGCTAAGGTGGTTGCTGTAGTTGGTAAAGACCATGAACTACTATCTGAAACAGAACAAATTACTCTTACATAAAAATTGTAACAAGTTAACGAACTCAAACCATTTATTACGTATGGGTTTACTGTGGTTTGTTGCCAACCTGTTGTTGAAGCTGTTGGAGCTGGACTACCACAGGGAAGTGCTATAACTTGCCATGTTGAGGCAGTTGTGCTTGGCCATCCGACCACTGCAGAATTGGTTGTAAGATTCGTAACGGATACTTGAGTAAGCGGAGGGCATGTTGGTATCGTTGTGATGGTAACACCCGACGACCAATCACTTTCATCAGTACCTGTACAAATCGCTTTTACATACAATGTATAACACACGCCTTGAGTTAATCCATTCACAGTAAACGGATTTAAAGAGGTCTCTATTCCCGCAGTTGCAGCAGTTGGAGTAATTCCACATGGTAAAGCAACCACTTCAAACAAGGAAGCGGCACTGTTATTTGTCCATGTTAAAAGAGCCGAATTTGTAGTGACTGTAGTAGCAATCAATCCTGTTGGTTTTGGACAGGTTGGGGGAGGAGTACACGTAACATTCGCAGTCCAACCCGATAGTTCTATTATATTGTCACTTCTAAATCTGAAAGTTAAGGCCCCACTTGGGTGAGTAGAAGTAAATGGACCTGGGTTTACGGTTCCCCAAAATCCTCCTGCAAGTCCACCAGGAACATTTGCTGCTGGATTGGCACTTGCAATTTGAGGCGCAGCTGTAGTATCACCATTATAAACATACAAAGCATCCCAATCTGCTTCCACAGCAAAAGAAGTAAATGTAACAGTTACTTGTTGTCCAGGAATGGCCGGCAAAAGGGTTACTATATAATCGGTATCGGCTGCGTAATTGGCATCGGGTCCAGCAGGGTCTGTAAAAACACCACCGCAAATCGTGAGTGTTTGTGTTTGGGCAAATGTTGTTAAAAAAGCACCAAATAGTAGTGCAAATAGTACTATTTTTTTCATTTTGATTGTTTTTTGTAAAACCAAATATAATTGATTTTTAACATTTTAAATAAAAAAAACTGTACTTTTTTGTGGTTTCTTTTGTGAATCCCTATTTTTAAAACAAACAAACCCTACCTATCCTAATTTTATGTAGGAATTAATGTATGTAGGAGATTTTTATCATTTTTAAGAGAAAACAAAAAATATTCTATTTAATCGATACAGTTTGCTATGATGAACCCACTTGTCCATGCATTTTGAAAATTAAATCCACCCGTAATCGCATCTACATTTACAATTTCGCCAGCAAAATATAAATTTTCATGTAGTTTGCTTTGCATGGTTTTGAAGTTGATTTCTTTTAAATCAACACCGCCAGCCGTAACAAATTCTTCTTTAAATGTGCTTTTTCCATTGACTTGAAATGCACCTTTAGTCAGTTGTTCTGCCAAATGTTGAAGTTGGTTTTTAGTCAAATCGGCCCATTTGTTTTCGGATGAAATTTCAGATGCCAACACCAAACTTTCCCACAATCGATTCGGAAAGTTGAAAGGCGATTTTTTTGCCACCACTTTTTTAGCGTGTTCTAATTTGAGTTCTTTTAACTGTTGCTCGGCTTCAGAAGTGGTTACTTCATGCAACCAATTCACTTCTATGGCAAACTGATATTTTTTGTCGAACAATTCGCGAGCACCCCAAGCTGAAAGTCTCAAAATAGCAGGACCACTCATTCCCCAATGGGTAATCAATAAGGGTCCTGAAGCTTCCAATTTAGAATTTTTAACCTTTACTAATGCCAAAGCCGAAACGCCCATTAAGTCTTTTGTGCGTTTGTCGCTGATATTAAATGTGAATAAAGACGGAACTGGCGGAACAATAGAGTGTCCCATTTCTGTAAGTAATTCCCATATTTTCGAATTGCTTCCTGTGGTTAAAATTAGTTTTTGACAACTAAAAGTTTCGATATTCGTATCTACTTTCCAATACGAATCTCCTTTGTAAATGGACTTTACACTTTGTCCGGTTAAAACGTCGATGCCCAATTTTTTTGTAGCCGAAATAAAACAATCGATGATAGTTTGCGATGAATCGGAAACTGGAAACATGCGTCCGTCGTCTTCAATTTTTAATTCGACGCCGTGTTTCTCAAACCAATCAATCGTATCTCCTGAGCAAAATTGGTGAAAAGGACCGCGGAGTTCTTTTTCACCACGAGGGTAATATTTTACCAACTCATTCGGAATAAAACAGGCGTGGGTTACATTACAGCGTCCGCCCCCAGAAATTCTGACTTTTGAAAGTACTTCTTTGCCGCGTTCGAGAATGGCGACTTTTAAATGTGGATTTTTTTCTACAAGGTTGATTGCTGTAAAAAATCCAGCTGCGCCTCCACCTACAATAAGTATGTCATATTTTGAATTCATAGTCGATCAGGAAAATCAGAAATTATTCCGTTTACAGTAAAAGTTTTCAGCTTTTCTATTTCGTGTGTTTCATTTACCGTCCATGGAAAAAGTAAAAACCCATTATCTTGGTACAAAGTTACTTTTTCTTTGGTTAGTAATTGATAATAGGGATGAATCGAATAGGCATTGATTTTTTGCGCAAAAATGAGCGCTTCTTCTAAAGTATTTTCAGTCAAAACACCAAGTGCTATTTGGCTGTTTGTACTATGTATAGATTCCAAAACCGACCAATCAAAACTTGAAATTATAAAATCGGAATAGGTCCAATTGTTTTCTGAAATGTAGTTTTGAATTAGTTTCACCACAAAATCCGTTGCTTTTGTGTCTTTGATTTCGATATTTACCAAACATCTTTTATTTACCAAATCTAAAACTTCACTTAAAGTTGGCACTCCCAATTGCTGTAATTTTGTAGTAGCAATTGTATTGACAAATCCTTTTTCAAGAGTCGTTCGATCAATTGTATCATCGTGAATGACCATGATTTCGTTGTCGGCACTCAAATGAACGTCCAGTTCAACTCCGTCACAACCCAAATCCATTGCTTTTTGAAACGATGCTAAGGTATTTTCGGCAACATAGCCTATTGCACCGCGATGACCAATTTTCAACATTTGATTTTTTTGGTAAAGTTAACCAAAATAAAAAAGCACAAACCAAGATGATTTGTGCTTTAAAGTATTCTTTTGATAGATTATTCCGCCACTAAAATTTTATATTCCCACGGTTTAAAAGTGGTTTTTTGGTCTTTGGTAAAATTGATTTTGGCACCCGACATATAATCGGTGAAGTTGCCTTCAATAGTAGTTGTAAAAGTTTGAGGAGACTTGGTCAAGTTACTTACGTAAATTACTTTTTTACCGTCTTTAGCTCTTTCAAACGCCAGTATTTTAGCATTATCAGAGGTAGTTAATCGTTGGTAAGAGGCTTTGTTTTTTCCTCCATGTAACGCTGCGTTTTCTGTCTTTAATTTGCCTAATTTCTCATAGATTGGCATCATTTTTTCAGTAGTATGCGGAATAGTGTCTTTTTCAAAAAAGCGCAATCTTTTCTTTAAATCATATTCTTGACCGTTATAAATAAGTGGCATTCCAGGTATGGTATAACTCAAAGCTGCAAAAGTTTCAACGGCATCTCCCATACGTTCGTATTCGGTTCCGTTCCATGAATTTTCATCGTGATTGGAAGTGAAGTTCATGTGAATGTCGTTCTTTTCGTATAGTGAATCGACCTTTTTTATGTACTTGTCAAAATCGGACACCGTTTTTTCACCTTTGGCAATGCCGTTAAACACATGATGCACTTCCCAGCCGTATTGCATATCAAAAGCTTTCTTCATTAAGTTGGGTTGTTCGGCTTCCATTAACATAAAAACAGGTTTCACTTTGTTCAGTTGTATAGAAGCGTCCTCCCAAAAATCAAGTGGCACTTCCATAGCCACGTCGCAACGGAAACCATCAACGTCAAATTCGGTCAACCAATATTTCATATCGGCAATCATTGCTTTACGAAGGTTTGGATTGGTAAAGTCAAGTTCAGCAACATCGGTCCAATCGAAAGGTGCAATCATTTTTCCGTTTTTGTCACGGGTGTAATAATCGTTGTGCTGGGTTATCCAAGCGTGATCCCAAGCGGTGTGATTAGCTACCCAATCCAAAATTACATAAATACCATTGTCGTGTGCGGTTTGAATCAATTTGGCAAAATCTTCTTTGGTACCGTAATTAGGTGTGATGCTACGGTAATCTTTTACGGAATAATGGCTTCCGAAATATTTTTCTTTCTCTTTTGGGTTGGTAATTGTTTCAATAGAAACATCGCCTTTTGCTTTACGATTCTTCATCCCCACTTCATGAATGGGCATTAGCCAAATGATTTTCACACCTAATTTTTTGAGTTTGGGAATGTCTTTGGTGAATTCGTTGAAGGTTCCTTCGGGTGAATACTGACGAATATTAGCTTCGTAAATCACTGCATTTTCGGCTAATTCGGGAGTAACTGCAGCTATTTTAGAACTGCTGTCTGTTGCTTTTTCTTCCGATTCTTTTTTACAACTTATCAATGTTGATAGCAGTAATGCGGTTACTAAGATTTTTTTCATTTTTTCATTTTTTCAATTAATAATATAGAGTAGTTGGTCGTTATAGTAATTTTTCCGTTGGATACAACGGCTGTTTTCCCAGAATAAGCGTCTTTGACTTTGGTGCCGTTTTGGAATAGATTTCCGACAGAAATTTCCTTTTTTCCAAGCGGTAAATCCAAACCAACAAGTATGCGGTCGTTGATTTTATCTTTTTTATAAGTGCGACTAAAAACATACGGACTTGCCGATATTTGTTGGTGAATGCCTGCGCCAACAGCGGTGTGGTTTTTTCTAAACGTGCCCAATTTTTGCCAATGGTTTAAAATCTCTTTAGTGGAAGTGTTTTTTTCGATGGCTTCCCAATTCATAAATGAACGCAAAGTAGCATCGCCTTGAGTGCCTTCAATGTCTAATGATCGCGCGCTTTCGTCACCATAATATACTTGTGAAATTCCTGGAGCCAATAGTAATTTTGTGCCACTTTCATAAGGTTTTTCACGTTTTTTGTCAAACGGATAACCATCATCGTGTGACGAAACATAATTCATGACTGTGAATCCATTTAAATCCTTTTGTAAGATGTTGGAATACTTCGAATACAAAGCTTCGTAGTTTAATTTGGCTTCATTTCTAAAATCAAAATTGATTAATCCATTGAATCCGTTGGCGAAGTAATCAACTTTTTTATCACTAAAATCATACATTCTTTTACTTCCAATGTTGTAACCGTATACTTCACCAACCATAAAAAACGGATTGTTATCGAGGACTTTTTTTGGATTTATTTTCTTAAAATCAGCAAAAGCGCTTTCACAAACTTTTTTAAAATCGGCCCAAACATCTTCGGTGGTGTGTTTTACGGTATCCACACGGTAACCATCAATTCCGTAGTCGGTAATGTAATCAGCCAACCATTTCATAATGTAATATTTTGGAGCACGCGGATAACCCGTTTTGGTAAAGAATGCTTCTAATTCATTTACCTCTTGCTCATAGCGACCTTCTTTTTTCCACTTTTCCACTAAAAAAGGAGGTAAAGCTACCGTTTCATTACTCTCGGTTTTTACATCGGGAAGATTTTCAACCAAAGTACAAGCGATGGTGTTTTCATAATTACTATATTGACATTTCGGATTGGTACGCACCCAATCATTTGGATAAACAGAATCTTCTGCTGTAACAGGTCCTGTGTGGTTTATGACAGCATCCAACATAATTCGAATTCCTTTGACGTGTGCTTTTTGAACCAATTCTGCTAACTCTTTTTTAGTTCCAAAGTTCGGATCTAAAGAGGTCCAATCTCGTGTCCAATAGCCATGAAAACCATAAGTAAGTCCAGTTCCTTCATCAACGCCATCGTGAATTTGTTCTACAACTGGTGTCAGCCAGAGTGCAGTAATACCAAGTTTTTCAAAATAACCTTCATCCAATTTTTGAATAACGCCTCGAAGATCACCGCCTTCAAATCCACGCAATTTGCCTGTTGGTTTGTTGCGATTGTAATTGTGGTCGTTAGAAGTGTCACCATTGTTAAATCGGTCTGTTAATAAAAAATAAACATTGGCATTTTCCCAAACGAATGGTGCTTTACTGATTGGCATTTTCTTTTTTTGAGCCAACGAATTGCTGCAAATACTAACTGTTAGTGCGATAAGTAGGAGTATCTTTTTCATGGTATTAGTATTCAATTTTTATTTCAGAATACGTTCCTTTTTCCCAAGTTATTGGAATTTCTATTGTATTTTCTAACGCTTGAAAAGGATGTTCTTTACCTTTTAAAAATACTTTTTTTGGTTTGATGTTGTGCAATATCAATATTACATTCTTACTTTTTGAAAGGAATTTTTTTCCAACTTGATTGTATAAATTGATAACTAATGCATTGTTTGAAATTCTACTATTGAAGGTTAATAATTCGTAAGCTTCATTTTCAAAAGCGTTGGGAGTATTGCCATCGTCATTGTATAATTCTCCTGTGGAAGCAGGTATTGTTTCATCAAAATAATAATGCAAATCAAATGTATCTAACGAATACTCGGCGGTGTTTTGTATGGTTTTTATCATCGGGATAAAACTTCCTCCGTTGACAAAAACCGGAATATGATCTTCGGCTACAGATACAATTTCTGATGAGTTGGCTTTGTATTCTTTGTCGGTATAAAAATCAAACCAGTTGCCACTTGCTTCAGGAAAACTAACTAATGTTTCTGTTACGTTTGGACTGGTAATGGGTTTTACTAAAAAATTACTTCCCCACAAATACTGATCCGTTTTTATATCATATTTCATCGAATTGGATTCGTTTCTTTCATAATATGGGTTCATCAAGGCAGCACCCTTTTGGTTGTTTTTAAAAGCTAAAGTGTAATTGTAAGGCAATAACTGATACCGCAATTCGACTTGTTTTTTTGCTTTTTCTTTAGTGACAATGTCTTTACAAGCCACTTCCGAAGCCACTTCTTCTTGAGCATGAGGTCTAAAAATAGGAGTAAATACGCCAAATTGCAACCAACGTAGATACAATTCGTTGTCAAAATAGTCTCCTGCAAAACCACCCAAATCGGAATGCATATACGCCATGCCTTGCATTCCCATTTGAACTGCAATTTCGACTTGACTTTGCAATCCGCCCCAACTTCTGTTTACATCTCCACTCCATGGAATCATTCCAAAACGTTGGCTTCCGGAATATCCTGCACGCATTAAAATAAAAGGACGTTGATTTGGGAAATCTTTTTTGTAGCCTTCGGCAAGTAGTTTCGCCCAATTATGACCGTAAATATTATGCACTTCATCGGCTTTTCCACCTGAGGTTATTGCCGAGGATGGGAACACTTCGGGTTCACCCAAATCTCCCCAATGACCGCTGACACCTTGTTGAATCAATCGTTTGTAAACTTCCCAAAACCATTGTTTTCCTTCGGGTTTAAAAACATCAATAATACTAGTATTTCCAAAATAAAACTCCCAAGTAGCGGGACCTCCATCAGTATTTGTTGCGAGTATTTTTTTTGACGCTGTTTCTTCCCATTTGGAGGAGGTCGTTAAAATAAATGGCTCGGTGATGAGTATCGTTTTAATATTTTTTTTATTCAAATTGGCAATCATTTTATCGGGATCTGGGAAGTTGTCTTTGTCCCAATCCAGATTTCCCATAGTTCCTTTGATGGTTTTTCCAAACCAATATAAATCGAGAATTATCGCATCCACCGGAATTTTACTTTCTTCAAATTTAGTGACGGTTTTTTCGACTTCTTCTTGTGAATGATATCCAAATCGCGACGAAAAATTACCAAATGCCCATCGTGGTGGTAACGGCTGTCTTCCTGTGAGTTCGGTATAATTGCTAACCAAATCGCCCACAATGACTTGATACGTTTTTCTTCCCGAAATGGTTTCGTAGGTTAAAGTGTTGTCTTTTTTCGAATCCAAATCCAAAAAACCAATAGCAGGATTGTCAAAATGAATGGCGTAATTTTTAGAGGAAATAACAAGCGGAATACAAAAATTCATCAAATCGGCTTTGGTTTCATACCCATAACTGGCGCGATTGTACAATTGCAAACGGTTGCCACGACGGTTCATGTTGCCAAAAGCTCTTGCGCCGCCACCGTATAAATTTTCATCTTCCGAAATAGTGAAATCGATGGTTTCCATTCCGTCTTTTCTTACATAGCCATTTTTTTCGGAGAGTATTTCACTGTCGGTGTATAAGTACGAAATTTTAAAAGGCGATTTGGTAATCCTAACGGCAATATTTTCGCATGAAAGTACGATTAGATTAGGTAAATTGGCATGTTTGGTGAGGTGTAATTTCTTTATTTCTGATGGTATTACGGCATGTGAATTGGGATTCAAAGTCTCAGCTGTTGGCACAAAAGTTGTTTCGATAATATTATTTGATATTGCTTTTATTTGATATGCGCCATCAGTCGTTTTAATCGCAAGAACCTCTTTTTTGAAGGTATGTGAGAGGTACTTTCGGTTGGTATTTTGAGCAACACAAAACGAGGTGATGAAAAGTAAGAAGATAGTAATTTGCTTCATTTGTATTTTATTTTTTTTCATTTCGACGAAGGAGAAATCACATAAAATGACACATAATGTAAAGATTTATCCTTCGTCGAAATGACAACTTTATCTTTATTTTAATTCTAATAGTAAAACCGATTTTGCATCGATGGTAATGTCATTTTTTAAATTGAAATCAGTAGCTGAAATGACGTCATTGCCTTTGGTATAACTAGCGATATTTTCTTGAAAACGTTTGGTTTTGAAGCTTTGTTTTTCGGTACTATTATTGATAATTACCATAACACTTTCTGTATCGTTGTGACGAAAATACACGTAGACATTGTTTTCCGGAATGTAATGTGTGGTTTTACCTGAGTGAATTACAATTTTATTTTTTCGCCAATTCAACAGTTTTGAAGTAAAGTCGAAATACTTGTTTTGCGTTTCTGTTCTTCCGGATTTAGTAAAAGCATTATTGGTGTCACCAATCCAACCACCAGGAAAATCCTGACGAATATCGGCATCACCTTTGTCTTTGTTTCCCGCCATGCCAATTTCGGTGCCATAATACAATTGTGGAATCCCACGAATGGTGCCAATTAATGTGAGTCCCATTTGGTATTTCTTAAAATCGGGATACAATTGATTGAATCGTTGTGTGTCGTGATTTTCTAGAAAAACAAGCAAGTTATTCGGATTTGGATACAAGAAATCGTTGGTAAAATTCTCATAAATTTTTATCATTCCTTTGTCCCAGCCCGGTTTGTCTTCATTGAAAACAGTTCCGATGGCATCGTGCAAAGTAAAATCCATTACTGATGGTAAATTGGAATTGTAACTTTGAATCGCGCCAATTTTGCTGTCTTTCTGCCAATAGGCCATTTGCGCTTGATCATGCATCCACACTTCGCCTACGATATTAAAATACGGATATTCGTCGGTGATGGCTTTGGTCCATTCGGCGATCCCTTTTTTATCACAATACGAATACGTGTCAACACGAAATCCGTCTAAATCCGCGTATTCAATCCACCAAAGTGCATTTTGAATTAAGTAATTATTAACTAGAGGATTGGCCTGATTTAAATCGGGCATCGATTTTACAAACCAACCGTCCATGCAATATTTGGCGTCAATTTCAGCTGCATTTTCATCAAATTGTGTGGTCATTCGGTAATTCGAATTCGTAAATTCAGGAAACTGATGTATCCAATCGTGTGTAGGTAAATCGTTTATCATCCAATGCTTCCAACCCCAGTGATTGGTCACATAATCCATGATGTTTTTCATGTTGCGGGTGTGCAATTGTTGACTCATTTTAAGGTAGTCTTCGTTGGTGCCGTAACGCGGATCGATTTTATAAACGTCGGATTGCCCGTAGGTATGGTACGAATATTTTTCGTCGTTATCTTCGCAAAGTGGTGTCGACCAAACTGCAGTTACACCCAATTGATTCAGGTAATCTAAATTTTTAACAATACCTTCAATATCGCCTCCGTGCCGCCCTCCAGGCAAATCACGACTGTATTTTTCAGTTACTGATACATGACTATCGTTGGCTGAATTTCCATTGGCAAAACGATCCGGCATGATAAGATAAATCACATCCGAGGCATCGTAGCCTTTGCGATTTTTAGAATTTTCTTTGCGCAATTTTAACGAATACGGGTGTGTAAACGACTTATTTTTATTTTTGAAAGTAAAAACAAGCTCTTGTGTTGAAGTGTTTTTGGTATCGATAGTTACGAAAATGTAATTGGGATTTTCGGTTTTTTGAATCCCTTTGATAGTTGTATTTGAAACGGTTACCTCGTTTTGTGCTATGTTTTTTCCATAAAACATAATTTGTACATCCGTGTGTTGCATCCCACTCCACCAAAATGGAGGTTCTACTTTATCTATTTGAGAAAAAGCAGAGATGGAGGACAATACTAAAATTAGATATTTTTTCATTTTTAAACCATTAAGGGATTAAGGTTCATTACGATTTCCAAATAGAATTCTTAATTACAAATTAGGGAGCATTTAGTTTAGCTAAATTGTCACCAAACCGTTAGGTTCTACTAAAATGGATTTTCCATTAACAAAAACAGTGATTTCTTTGTCGCCTTCCAATGAAAAAACCGTTTCATTTTGGTTGACGGCCACTTTAAGAATTTGGTTTCTGAAATTGATTTTAAACGAATATCCTTTCCATTCTTTTGGAATTTTAGGAGCAAAATGCAAGCTGTCGTTTTTAACACGCATACCGCCAAAACCTTCTACAATGCTCATCCAAGTTCCAGCCATCGATGTGATATGGCAACCTTCTTCCACTTCTTTGTTATAATCATCTAAATCCAAACGCGACGTGCGTAAATAAAACGTATACGCCATGTCCATTTTATCTAAAACGGCTGCTTGAATCGAGTGAACGCAGGGCGATAGTGAACTTTCATGAACTGTAAATGCTTCGTAAAATTCGAAATTGTGAAGCAATTCGTCTTTTGAAAAATGTTCTTCAAAGAAATAAAAGCATTGCAACACATCGGCTTGTTTAATGTATGGCGAACGCAAAATACGGTCCCAAGACCATTTTTGATTGATTGGTCGTTGACTCTTGTCCAAATCAGCTACTTTAACCAATTCTTTGTCTAAAAACCCATCTTGTTGTAAGTATACGTTGTATTTTTCAGAATAAGGGAAATACATTTTGTCTGCCACGGCTTTCCATTGCACCATTTCGGCGTTGGATAACTTGGCTTTATTCATAATTCGAGTGTAATCAGATGCATAGACATTAGACACTTTTTGAATTTGTTCTAACGTATAATCGATGCACCATTTGGCTATATAATTGGTGTAAAAATTATTGTTGACGTTGTTTTCATACTCGTTCGGACCAGTGACTCCCAGAATCACAAAACGGTCTTTATCTGCCGAAAACGTGGCTCTTTGGTGCCAAAATCGTGCAATTCCAATGAGCACTTCCAATCCTTTTTCGGGGATGTATGAATAATCTCCAGTGTAACGATAGTAGTTAAAAATTGCAAACGCAATGGCGCCATTTCGGTGAATTTCTTCAAACGTAATTTCCCATTCGTTGTGACATTCTTCGCCATTCATGGTTACCATTGGATATAGCGCGGCGCCGTTTTTAAATCCTAATTTCTCCGCATTTTCAATCGCTTTATCCAATTGATTGTAGCGGTAGGTAAGCAGATTTCGAGCCACTTCTTGGTCTTTAGTTGCCATGTAAAACGGAATACAATACGCTTCGGTGTCCCAATAGGTTGAGCCTCCGTATTTTTCGCCTGTAAATCCTTTTGGACCAATATTCAATCGGCTGTCTTTACCTAAGTAGGTTTGATTGAGTTGGAATATATTGAAACGAATACCTTGTTGGGCTTTTACGTCGCCATCGATGGTGATATCAGACATTTCCCAGATTTTAGCCCATTCGTTACTTTGTTCGATTAGCAAATTATCGTAACCGAGTTGCAGTGCAGATTGTATACCATTTTTAGCCGCAATTAAGGTGTTGTCGTGATTTAATGATACGGTATAACCACCAATTTTTTGAATGGACGCGGTGGTTCCTTTGGCCGTTTGAACTTCGTAATGCAATTCAATTTTATCTTTCGAAATTGCGCTATTGTTTGGTGACAGATTTAAATTTTGATGATTCAGCAAAATGGTATTGTGCATGAACGTGGTCGCAATAAAATGCGTTTTTAAAGTGCGAGCCGTTACAAAAGCACTATTTTCCTGTTTTTGAATGTCTTGAATTTCCCAGAATTTTTCTTCCCAATTGGTGTCTTCATTTGAAATTCCGGCATCAACGTAGGGTTTGAAAATAATTTTAGCATCGTTATTAATTGGCGAAACTTCATAATTAATCACACCGACTTCATCCAATTTCATGCATAGAAAACGGCAAATACTTACTGAAATTTCGGTATTATTTTGCAAAATTGCACTGAAAGAACGGAAATAAACACCTTCTTTCATGTTCAATTCGCGTTTAAAATTGGAAACCGATTTACATTTTGCTAAATCTAGATTTTCGCCATTAATTTCAATGTCAATTCCAATCCAATTGGGTGCGTTGAGTACTTTGGCAAAATATTCTGGATAGCCGTTTTTCCACCAGCCTACTTTTGTTTTATCGGGATAGTAAACACCAGCGATATAACTTCCTTGAAAAGTTTCGCCCGAGTAGGTTTCTTCAAAATTAGCACGTTGTCCCATAGCTCCGTTTCCGATACTAAAAAGACTTTCCGATGATTTTACGCTTTCGGCATCAAATCCTTCTTCAATAATGGACCAATTGTCTGGTTTTATATAGTCTTGATTCATTTTTATTTTTGTTTAAAAAAGTTTCAGGTTTCAAGTTCAGGTTAAGTCAAACTTGAAACTAAAATTAATTTATCAACGCTTCAATAAAAGAAACGTCTATAAATGTAAAATCTTTAAATAAGTATTTTGCTTCGTGTAATATTTTGGCATCTCCAATTCCGATACTGTTCATATTGGCGATGTTTGCTGCTTGTATTCCAGCAACAGAATCTTCAAAAACATAAGCGTTTTCATTTGCTACATTAAGCAATTTTGCAGCTCTTAAAAATACTTCCGGATCGGGTTTGGCATTGGTAACATCATTTCCGTCGACGATCGCATCAAAATAATGTATCGTTTTTGTTTTTTCTAAAATGGGACGTGCATTTTTACTGGCCGATCCTAGAGCAATAGGCTGATTATTTTCTTTTAAAAACTGTAAAACAAGAAGTACGCCTGGTAGAAGTTCACGTTCATCCATGGTTACTAAATAAGACAAATAATCGTCATTTTTTTGAATGAGCCATTTGTTTTTTTGCTCTTGAGTAGCTTGGATGTTACCCAAATTTAAAATAATATCGAGTGATCGAACACGGCTCACACCTTTTAATTCTTCGTTGTGTTCGGGTGTAAATTCGATACCTAATTGTTGCGCAATTTTTTGCCACGCCAAGAAATGATATTTGGCGGTGTCGACAATTACACCGTCGAGATCGAATAGGAATGCTTTTTTATTTGACATAGGTTTTTATTTATCCTGAAATTGCGTTTTTATCCGTAATTAAGAAATTACCAAGTCCCGCAATAATTAATGAAAGTCCTGCTAAAATCATGGCATTAATGTGTGCTTCTCCAATTAATTTGTATAAGAAATTAATTCCTCCAAGTGCAGCAATAATTTGTGGAATTACAATAAACATATTGAACAATCCCATCATCATTCCCATTTTTTTTGGATTTACTGCGCTAGAAAGCATCGCATAAGGCATTGATAAAATACTTCCCCATGAAAAGCCAATTAACACAAAACAATAGACTAATGTGGAAGGTGTAGCATACAACATAAAAATAAAACCTAAACCACCGAGAATTAAGGATAGCATATGAATGTATTTTCGGTTGATTTTATTTTTCATGGTATAGAAGGTCAGCAATAGGGCAAAAGCCATCGATGACAATCCGTAAACTCCAGTGGCAGAACCAACTAAATCGGCGGCATCATTGTACACCTTGTCTTTTACCTTGTAATCTCGTTCTTTAGCCTCATTTAAAAAGATAACTTTTTTAGCTTCGTCTTTCAATTCTCTTCCTTCTGAATCTAATTGAGCGAATTCTTTAACGTCAGGTTTTGGAGAATTAAATACATGTTCTGTCAAAGCGGGAGTAGATAAACTCCACATAGTAAAAAAGGCAAACCAACTAAAAAATTGAATTAATCCTAGTTTTTTCATTGTGGAAGGCATCTCTTTCAAACTCGAAATCAAATCGGGAAAAAATCGAGATTCTTTTTTTTCTGTACGAAACACTTCTAAATCGGCTGGAGGATCTTCTTTTGTGGTAAAAATAGTAAACAAAATACTCGTCAAAAACACAAAAGCTCCAATAGAAAAAGCGACGACAACCGAAGGTGGAATGACTCCAGCTTCTGCCTCATTGGTAACTCCCATTTTGGTAACTAACCAAGGTAAATTACTGGCAATCCATGTTCCAATTCCGATAATCAAGGTTTGAATAATAAACCCGTTAGAGCATTGTGATTCGGGTAATTTATCGGCAACCAAAGCACGAAATGGCTCCATACTGATGTTTATCGAAGAATCCAACACCCATAACAACCCAGCCGCCATCCATAAAACAGGCGAATGCGGCATGAAAAACAATGTAATGGATGCTAAAATGGCTCCAATAAGGAAAAATGGTTTTCTTCTACCAAATTTTGGACTCCACGTATTATCCGATAAATAACCAATAATTGGTTGCACTATAAGTCCCGTTAAAGGGGCTGCAATCCATAAGCCAGGAATGCTGTCAACTTCGGCGCCAAGTGTTTGAAATATTCTGGACATAAAGCCTCCTTGCAAGGCAAATCCAAACTGTATTCCTAAGAAACCGAAACTCATGTTCCAAATTTCCCAGAAACCTAATTTACGCTTTTCCATTATCGTAATTTAATGGTTACTACTACGATAAGCGCGATGCTTATCAAAACTTATTTTATTTTCGAAGTAAAGTACAAGCTTTGATAATTGGTTGTAAATATATAAAAGATTTTAGATTTTAGATTTTAGATTTTAGATTTTTTGGAAAAACGTACTTTTTTTAACAAAATTTCAAAAGTAGTGCGGTAGTTATATTGTCGATTCTCGTTCTACCAATTCGGTTTCGATGACTTCGGTTCTGTATTTTTCTTCTTCATCGTCTTCTTCAGAATCCAAACGTTCGATAAGCATTTTGGCTGCTTTTGCTCCCATTTTTACACCGTTTTGACTTACTGTTGTAATGCATGGAGACGAAAATTTAGAAATGATGCCATCTGTAAAACCAATTACCGATAAATCTTCGGGGACTTTTTTACCCATTTTAGTAGCTAATTTAATTGCAGTAACGGCAAACAATTCGTTAACTGCAAAAATAGCATCGATGTCGTTTGTTGCAATTAAATTTTGGATCGCTTCTTCAAAGTTGTCGATATCTTCAATTTTTAGAATTAAATTCTCATCCAGAGGAATGTCATTATTTTTAAGCGCTTTGATATAACCTTCAGTGCGTAATTTGCCCACACTTACATAATCAATAGTTGAAATTATAGCAATTTTTGCATGTCCTTTGTCTATCAAATATTGCGTAGCGTTAAAAGCGGCAAGATTATCGTCGATAATTACTTTGTCACACAAAATTTCGTTGGTCACGCGGTCAAACATAACTACAGGCATTCCTTGATTGATGACTTCAGAAATGTGATGAAAGTCTTTTTTTTGTTGGGTTTCTTTAGAAAGCGACATGATAAATCCATCAATACTTCCGTTGGCAAGCATTTCCATATTAATGACTTCTTTGTCAAAAGATTCGTCGGAAAGACAAATCAAAACATTGTATCCTTTTTCGTTAGCAACATGTTCTACACCGCTAATAACAGTGGCAAAAAAATGGTGAATAATTTCTGGGATTATAATACAAATGGTTTTTGTTTTTTTGTTTTTTAAGCTTAAAGCAATGTTGTTGGGTTTGTAGTTGTAAAGTTTAGCAAAAGCTTGTACTTTTTGTCGAGTATCTTCACTAATTTCTAAACTATTTCGCAACGATTTTGAAACGGTAGAAATCGAAACATCAAGTTCTTTTGCAATTTGCTTTAAGGTAACTTTTCTCTTCATTGTTAAAGTGATAAATACTGATTATTTAATAAAGATAATTTTTATTTTCATTAACGCCAATTTTAGTGCTAAAAATATAGGAAAACAAGAAAGTTTTCAACACGAAAACGTTTTCGGAGACCCATTAACGTTTGTTTATTTTTTAGTTCGTAATTTTTACATAAATTTAACATTCGAAGCTAAAGTATAAGCAAAAAAACCAATTATTAACCTAAACAAAATGTATGAAAACAATTTACAAAAAGTTGTTATTTTTATTACTCTTACTCCCCTTTAGTGTGCTAGCGCAAAGTACTTTAGAAGGTACTGTTTTAGATGCTAAAACAAGTCAATCACTACCCGGAGTAAATGTAAATGTCCAAGGTACCACAAATGGTACATCAACCGATTTAGATGGTAAATTTAAAATTTCAAACGTGAAAAATGGCGATAAAATCGTTTTTTCATTTATTGGATATAGTGAACAAATTGTAACCTATAACGGTCAAAAAAGCATCTCCGTTTCACTTGAAGAAGCATCCGATCAATTGCAAGAAGTTGTAGTTCAAGTTGGATATGGAAATGTGAAGAAAAAAGACGCTACAGGATCGGTTACTTTGTTAACGGCTAAAGATTTTAATAAAGGAGCGAATGTGACCGCAGAAAATTTGTTAAATGGTCGCGTTGCGGGTTTAACAATAAACACCAGTGGTGCTCCGGGCTCGGGTTCTGAAATCAGAATTCGTGGTGGTGCTTCGTTATTTGCGAAAAACGATCCATTAATTGTTATTGATGGTTTGCCTATTGAAAACAACACTAATACGGGTGCAACATCAATATTGTCTTCCATAAATCCGAGTACAATAGAGTCATTCTCTATTTTGAAAGACGCATCAGCAACGGCTATTTATGGTTCACGTGCTTCCAACGGAGTTATTATCATAACAACAAAAAAAGGGGGTAAGAAATTAGCTGTTGACTATAATTTTCAATATGGTTCGGGTAAATTAGTAAAAACATTGGATGTATATAGTGCTGATGAATTTAGACAACTTGTAGCTGATCGTTTTCCAGGTAGAGTAGGCGAACTAGGTACAGCAAATACCGATTGGCAAAGAGAAATTTACAGAAGAACAGATTACGTTGACAATAGTTTGTCGGTAAGAGGAAACCTTTTTAATGTTATTCCATCTCGAGTTACCATTGGTAATACCTACCAAGAAGGATTGCGTTTGACGAATTATTTTAATAGAAATTCAGCTTCAGTTGCATTAAATCCAAGCTTATTGAAAGATCACTTGAAAATAAAACTTAACGCAAATTATTCTAACGAAAGAAGTCGTTTTGCTGATGGTGTTGAAAATTCAGCTTTACGTTTTGATCCAACCCAACCAGTTTATGATGACAACTCAATTTATGGAGGCTTTTTTGAATATTATAGCCCAAGTAACGGACAGTTAACCCCACAACGTTTGCGAAATCCAGTAGCTCAATTGTTACAAACAAACGATAAAGGTATAAATAATAGATTCTATGGAAATTTTGAATTGGATTACAAATTACATTTTTTTCCTGACGTCAGAGGGGTAGTAAACTTAGGGTTTGATGAGGCTAAAGGAGAGAGAGCGAAAAGAGTAGGTAGAGATGCTGCATCATCGGGGTCTAATAATAATATACCTTATGGGACTAATGAGTTTACGTCAAGTTTAAGAAGAAATAAATTATTGGACGCTTACTTGGTATACAATAAAACATTCAACAAATTAGTGTTTGATTTTACATCAGGTTATTCGTATCAAAAATTTGAAGCTAATAAATTTGAAACAGGAAATGTTTTTGATCCAAATTTACCAGGAGGACCAACAGGTTTTCCTAGATCATCTTTTGAGACAGATGTTGTTTTGGTTGGTTTTTTTGCTAAAACTAATTTAAATTTAAGCGATACATATTTATTATCATTATCCTATCGTAGAGATGGTTCCTCTCGATTTTCTAAAGACAATCGTTTTGGTAATTTTCCTGCCGCTGCATTTGGATGGAAGCTTAAAAACAATTTTTTTAAAGATAGTAAATCGGTTTCTGATTTAAAAATTCGATTAGGATGGGGTATCACGGGACAACAAGATATTCCAGCAGCCAATGATTATTTGCAACAGTATAATATTGGTAGTGGTTCGTCGCAATACTTTTTTGGACCATTGGCAACACCAATTGCAGTTTCTAATCGTTTAAGCCCAGATTTGAAGTGGGAAGAAACAAGTACTTACAATGTGGCAATAGATTATGGTTTTTTTAATAATAGAATTACTGGGTCCGTTGATTTTTTCTATAAAGAATCAAAAGATTTATTGGTTGAAGGGGCTATTTCAGACGGTAGTAATTTTGCAAACACAGCATGGCAAAATGTTGGAAATTTTACAACCAAAGGAATCGAATTTAGTGTTAATGCTGATGTTGTAAGAGCAGCTAATTTTAATTGGAATGTTAATTTTAACGCAACTACATTTCAAAGAAGGATTACTGAACTAATTTATGATGTAGATATTGCTGTTGGAGATAATATTGTAGGAACTGGTAATCAAGCACAAGTTTTCAGCGAAGGATTTACCCCTTATTCTTATTTTTTATACAAACAATTGTATGATGCTGCTGGAAACCCAATTGAAGGAGCTTATGCAGATTTAAATGGTGACGGAATTATTAATTCGTCAGATAAATACATATACAAAAATCCTGATCCGGATGTTACTTTAGGATTTGCAACCAATATGAATTACAAAAATTTGGATTTTTCATTCAATTTAAGAGCAAGTATTGGTAATCATATATTGAATGCTTTTGAAGCCAGAAACGCACAATATGGTCAGCTAGGACAGGCTGGAGGAGCAGGTTTGGGTAATATTCCAATTACAGTAGCTGAGACTAATTTTGGAACTACAACTAATGTTGCTTTGTCTGATGTTTATGTAGAAAATGCTTCCTTTTTAAGGATGGATAATATATCTTTGGGATACACTTTTCCAAAATGGTTAGATGGTAAAGCTTCAGTGCGATTTTTTACGGGCGTTCAAAATGCTTTTGTGCTTACAAAATACAAGGGGATAGATCCTGAAATCACTAATAATGGTGTGGATGGAACAATATATCCAAGACAACGTTCATTCTTGTTTGGAGCTAATGTGAAATTTTAAAAAAAAAATTATGAAAAAATTAAATTTAATTTATGTCCTTTTTGCCTTTGCAGGATTACAGTCATGCACAAGCGATATGGATGTTGTTTCTGAAGACCCTAGAGTGTTATCTGCCGATGAGCTTTATTCTTCACCTGCAGGATATAAGCAGGCACTAGCAGGTGTTTATGGTAACCTTTCCCTTACGGGAACTGGAGATGCAGGTTCGTCATTCCTTCAAGGAATTGATGCTGGAACGAGTCAATTTGGTAGATGTTTATGGTATTTACAAGAATTAACAACCGATGAGGTTATTTGGAGTTATGAAGGTGCAAACGACCCTGGAACAGCCGAATTAAATCGGAATACATGGAATTCTAGCAACCCGCTTTTATTGGGAATGTATAGCAGAACCATGGTTCAAGTGGCATTTGTAAATGAGTTTTTAAGACAATCCACTCCAGAAAAGTTAAGTGCTAGAGGGATTACAAATCCAACAGATATCGCCAATATTGAAACGTATAGAAATGAGGTACGTGCTTTAAGAGCTTATGCCTACTATAATATGATGGATTTGTTTGGTAAAGCGCCGTTTGTTGGTGAAAATGACCCATTGAACTTTCAAGGGCCTCAGTATGAGAGATCTCAGTTGTTTGCCTTTATTGAAAGTGAAATGAATGCTGTTTTTCCAAATTTAAAAGCACCAAGAACTAACGAATATGGTCGATTGGATCAAGCTTTTGCGAGAATGGTTTTGGCTAAAATCTATTTGAATGCTGAGGTGTACATCGGACAAAACCGTTACAATGATTGCATGACACAGTGTGCTCAGGTTATTGCAAGCGGCTACACTTTAAACGGTGATTATTTAAATAATTTTAAAGCAGACAATCATACTTCACCAGAAATGATTTTTACCTTACAAGCCGATGGGATAACCACTCAAAATTATGGTGCAACTACTGTAATGTGCAATGGTCAAGTGGGTTCACTTGAAAACAACGGATCTTCATTTGGCGTAGGAGGCTGGGGAGGAGCGCTTCGCTTGCGAAAACAGTTTGTGCAAAAGTTTGACGGAGTTGATTTTGATTTCGATAGCAGAAAAACTCAAATGGGAGGTGGACCTCGATCAATAGATATTAACGATGTATCCAACAGAAATCAAGGCTACATTTTAGGTAAATATTCTAATATTTCATCAGGAGGAATTCCTGGGCCTAGCTCTACATTTGTGAATACTGATTTTCCATTATTCCGATTGGCAGATGCTCATTTGATGTATGTAGAAGCACAAATGCGTAAAGATGGTGCAACCAATGGAAGCACTACTGCGAATGCCAATGCTTCTTCATTGGGCTATTTGAATGCAATACGTGATAGAGCTAATGGATACGATTTTCCTGATTTTAATCAAAATCAAGTTACGCTTCAGTTTCTTATCGATGAACGATCCAGAGAATTGCATTGGGAAGGGCATCGTAGACAAGATTTGATTCGTTTTGGCTTGTACACTGGAGGTGTTTACAATTGGGCATGGAAAGGTAACGGTCAAAATGGTATCGCCATTCCAACATTTCGTAGATTGTTCCCAATTCCAGCAAGATCTATAGCTGCTAATCCTAATTTAATTCAAAACACAGGTTATTAATTTAAAATAAAATAAAAATGAAAAATAAATTTAATATAGTACTCGCATTATTCGCTTTCGTTGGATTTTCATCTTGTGAAAGCGAAGATAATTATGAATTATCTGAACCAGTAGGAACCTACAGAATCGTGACACCTTTAAGCGGGGAGTCTATTGTTTTAAATGAATTGACTCCAACCAATCCTGGTATTGCCTTGACATGGACACCCATGGATTATACGACCCCATCGGTTATTACTTACACGGTACAATTAGCGCCAAATGGGTCTGATTTTTCTAATGCACAAGATTTGGCAACTACTACTAGTACCAATGCAACAATTCAATCCGCTCAACTAAATTTAGCTGCATTAACAGCTGGTGCCACTCCGTTTGTACAAAGCGCAGTTGACATCAGAATCAAAGCTACTTCTGGTGCAGTTGGTGCCCAATCAACGTATTCTGATACCATAACTTATTTGATTACAGCATACGGTTGTTTAGGTCAGTATGCAGTTGGTGCGGGTATTCCTTCTGCAGGATGGAACTGGGATTCACCATTAAGCTTAATTTGTGATGATAACATTTTAACGTCTAGAACCAATTTAATTAACGGTACATTCCGTTTCTTTACGGTTAGCGGTGATTGGAATTCAGGAAGAAACTATCCGTATTATGTAACTAACGGATACAAAATAAGTACTTCATTAGAGAATGCTAATGATGGTGATCAAAACTTTAAATTCAATGGAACTCCTGGAACCTATCGTATTAAAATTGACGAAAACATCAAAACAGTTACCCTAGCCCAAAGTACAGTTACTAGTGGTTTTGAGCCAACATCAACATGGTTGGTTGGAGCTGCAACACCAGGCGGATGGTCATGGTCAGGAAACAATGAAACAGAATTGCCATTAATTACTAATGGAATTTATGAAGTGCCATTAACAATGAATTCTGGTGAAACATTCAGAGTTTTCTTAGGAAATAATGGTGGCGATAGTTGGGGTCTTGGAGACAGAAACTTCCCATATTATGTTTCAAATGGCTATACAATCGATTCAGAATTAATCAATGCTTTAGATGGTGATAGTAACTTTAGATATACTGGACCAACAGCAATGAGAATGTTTAAAATTGACTCAGTTGCGAAAGTAATCTCAGTAGATTAATACAATAAAATTTAAATTAATAATGGGCTGGAAGTTAACTTCCAGTCCATTTTATATCATTTGCTATGAAAAAAAAGTATTTTATTTGTTTACTTGTTTTATTGAGCACTTACTTAACTTTTGCTCAAATTACAACTGCTCCTTCACCAGTCTTGGCAGATCAATCAGCAGTAATTACCTTTAATAAAACCGGAACTCCCTTGGCAGCCTACACAGGTACAATTTATGCTTATGTTGGCGTTACCGTAAATGGCGTGCAATGGCAAAATATAAAAGGAAGTCCAGTATGGGGAAATAACGTTCAACCTGCAATGACGCCTGTAACAGCGAACACCTATTCGCTGACCATCTCACCCGATTTATATTCCTATTTTGGCGTATCAACGTCAAATTCAATTACACAAATTTGTATAATTTTTAGAAGTTCGGATGCCTCAATGCAAACATCCGATGCGTTTATACCTGTAGGAGCTTTTCAATATACTTTGACAGCCCCCGCTTTAAACAGTTATAGTTTTCTGACTTCAGGAAGCGATTTTACCATTACAAGTAACAACACCAATGGTACTGCTACTTATAATTTACTTGCAAATGGAGCGTCAATTAACACACTAACTACTGCTAATTATTCGTACACGCATACTAATATCACTTCCAATCAAGTATATAGTTTACAAATTACACAAGGTATTACAACATTTACCGCTAGGTTTACAGTTATTATAAATCCAGGTTCAACGACACAAACGCTACCAACAGGAATGGTAGACGGTGTAAATTACAACGCAACAGACCCCACCAAAGCCACGGTGGTTTTGAATGCGCCATTCAAAGACTTTGTCTATTTAGCAGGAAGTTTTAACAACTGGCAACCTACCTCAGCGTATGCAATGAGAAAGGATGGAACCCGATTCTGGTTAGAATTAACAGGATTAACTCCCGGAGAAGTTTACACCTACCAATACTGGGTATGTGACCAAACTTCTAGACCAACAAATTCTCCAGCTTTGGTAAAAACAGCCGATCCATTTTCAAATTTGGTGCTTTCGCCTTTTGACGATCCCGAAATTGCAACTTTAGGAGTTTATCCTAACTTGCCAGCCTATCCAATAGGTCAAGAAAGAGAAGTATCGGTGATACAAACGGGTCCAACTGCTTTTTGGAATTATACATGGAGTAACGCAACTACAAATTTTGTAAAGCCAAAGAAAAAAGATTTGGTTATATACGAAGCACTGGTTCGTGATTTTGATGCCACAAGAACGTATCAAGATTTAATTAATAAAATTAATTACTTCAAAGATTTAAAAATAAATGCCATTCAATTGATGCCAGTTATGGAGTTTGAAGGTAATATGAGTTGGGGTTACAATACAGTTTACCATATGGCTCCAGACAAGCGATATGGACCTCCTGCAAAATTAAAAGAATTTATTGATGTTTGTCATCAAAATGGTATTGCTGTACTTTTAGATATAGCTTTAAATCATGTTTTCGGACGTTCACCACTCGAAAGAATGTGGATGTTGGATACCGATAATGACGGTTGGGCAAATGTTACGGGTTTCAGAACTTCTACTGAAAACCCATATATTAATCAAACTGCCACACACGCTTATGGTGTAGGAAGTGATATCAATCATTTTCTAACTGCCGGTCCAGGTGGAAATATGACAAGAACCTATGTGAATCGAACTATTAAAACTTGGATAGATGATTATAAAATTGACGGTTTTCGTTGGGATTTAACCAAAGGATTTACCAATCAATGTGCATCAGGAGATGAAGGTTGTACTAACGGTTACAGAACTGATAGAGTCGCTAAATTGAAAGAATATGCCGACACACAATGGTTGTCTGATCCAAATTTCTTAGTTATTTTTGAACATCTAGGAACAGGAGGATCTGCAGCCGAAGAATTGGAATGGGCAGATTACCTAAGATCTGGAGATACTAAAGGAATTATGCAATGGCGAAAAGTAACCGATCCTTATGCTAATTTGCTTAAAGGTAATTATGCTGATATTTCAGCAGTAACTGAAAAAGGTACAAGTAACGGATTAGGCAATATGAAATATCGTTTTATTGGATATGCCGAAAGTCATGATGAAGAGAGAGTGGTCTACAAAGCATTAAACGAAGCCGGACAAACACAAGGTAATTTATTCAAAGTACATCAACGTCTTGGAGCTATGGGAGCATTGCATTTGTTAGTTCCTGGTCCTAAAATGATTTGGCACTTTGGTGAATTGGGTTGGGAAAAATCATTGTGGACATGCAATAATGGTGTGGTTTCTTTTTCAAATCCAGATTGTAAGTTAGACACCAAACCGCAACCGCAGTGGAGTGAAAATTGGTTGGCAGACGCAAATAGAACAGCTGTTTACAATACATGGGCAAAATTGAATGCCTTTAAACAAGCAGAAGCTGTTTTTGAAAATGGCGATTTCAATTGGAATTTTAGTCAAACAGGTAGTCCAAGACTAGACATTTGGACGAGTACTTCTCCAACATCTTCTTTAAGCTATGTTTTTGTTAGAACTAATTTTTCAGACAATACATTGAACATAGGTGCTGGTTTTCCATTTACAGGAACATGGTACAACATAATGGATAATTCATTGATAAACGTTACAGATACTAATATGAATATTGCTATTGAAACAGGTGGATTTAGAGTGTTTGCTAATCAACCATCGAGTTTAAATACCAATCAATTTTCAGTATTGGATTTTGTGGCTTTATCACCAAATCCTGCGATGAATCATTTTTCACTTAATATTAATACCTCAAAAGTAGAAGTGTATTCTGTCACAGGTCAATTGGTAAGCTCTTACAAAGATTCTAATGTGAGCCAACAATTCGATATTTCGGCACTTAATCAAGGCGTTTATCTTGTTAAAATTTTTGACAATAACAACAACGAAAAAACGATGCGATTAATCAAACAATAAATTTTTGTTGAATTAGTTATAATAGATTGCAAAAAAGACCTTTTAATTTTAAAAGGTCTTTTATTTTTTGAAAGTATATAGCAACAAAAAACCCGAATACTACTATTCGGGTTTTTGTGGTACCTCCAGGGATCGAACCAGGGACACATGGATTTTCAGTCCATTGCTCTACCATCTGAGCTAAGGTACCTCGCTAATGCGGGTGCAAATATAGAATCATTTTTACTTTATTCAAAACATTTATTCAAAAAAATCTATTGTAACTTTGTATTTTTAAATCAATTGTTATGCTTTTAGCCATAGATGTCGGAAATACTAAAGTCAAAGCGGCTGTATTTGAGAACAATACATTTTTAACTAAGGAAGTTTTTAACCGTAGTGAATTTATCCCAACCGTTGAAAAAATAATAAAAAAGTATCCGCTGATTACCTCTATGATAGTAGCTTCAGTAGGAAAAATGGATAAAAGCGACTTTTTGCATTTTAAAACCACATTGAAAGTTCACTTCATAAGCAATGACAATCGATTTCCTTTTCAAAATTTATACAGTACACCAAAAACTCTAGGAATCGACAGAATGGTCTTGTCTGCAGGAGCTGTACTATTTTATCCAAAGCACAACCGTTTAATTATTGATGCTGGAACCTGCGTTACTTATGATTTTATTGATGAAAACGATGGTTATCGGGGTGGTGCCATTTCTCCAGGGATTCGATTGCGTTACGAAGCCTTACATAATTATACCGCTAATTTGCCGTTAATAAGCAAAGAAGAACCTGATCATTTTATTGGCAATTCAACCAATCAATCCATTCACACAGGGGTAATCAACGGCTTAACCTATGAAATAGATGGATTTATAAATACCTATTCGAATAAATATCAAAACTTTATCATAATTTTAACGGGCGGCGATGCAGATTTTTTGGCTAAACGATTAAAAAATACCATCTTTGCCAATCAAAATTTTCTTTTAGAAAGTTTGAATCAACTATATCAATACACTAAAAATGATTAAAAATTTTTTTTGCAGCTTGTTTTTGCTGTTCTCTCTGTTAACCTTCGCTCAACAAGGAACTTCTTCGCCTTATTCTTTTTATGGTATTGGAGATGTAAGATTTAAAGGTACAAACGAAAATAGAGCCCTTGGAGGTTTATCTTTTGTTCCCGATAGTATTCACATAAATATTCAAAACCCAGCACTTTTATCCAGTCTTAAACTTACTGCATTTTCTGTTGGAGGTACTTTTTCACCCGTACAACTTAAAACCACTACTCAAAATGAAAAAGCGCAACGCACATCACTTGATTACTTGGCTATAGCCATACCTGTAAATAAATTTAATGTTGGTTTTGGATTAATTCCATTTTCATCAGTAGGTTATTTTGTAAGAAATTCTAATCCTAATCTATTACAAAACAATAGATTCGAAGGAAATGGAGGAATTAATAGAGTATATACTACGCTAAGTTATAAAATAAACAGTAGTTTTAGTGTTGGTGCCGATTTGCAATACAATTTCGGAACAATCGAAACAAAAAAAGTGACACTACAAGATGATGTTCAATTGGGAACTAGAGAAATAAATACTTCTGGTATTAATGGATTGAGTATGAATTTTGGACTTTCGTATGCTAAAAAAATAAACAACAAATTCAATCTCTACAGCGGATTAACTTTTGCCCCACAAGCCAATTTAACATTAAATAATGAAAGAGTTATCGCTACAGTTCAAGCATTACCCGGAGGTGAAGTAGAATATGGAGATCCATTTAATGTGCCGTTATCAGATACAAAATTGAAGTTACCTTCTAAATTGAGTTTAGGTTCTGGTATAGGGAACTTAAAAAAATGGTTTGTTGGTGCCGAAGTTACACATCAAAATAATAGTGATTTTGGAAACCGATTTGCCGATATTGATAATGTAACTTTTCAAAATGCAACTAAAGTAAGTCTTGGTGGTTTTTTTATACCCAAATTCAATGCGTTTTCTCAATATTGGAAGAAAATAACGTACAGAGGTGGACTTCGTTATGAAAACACAGGATTAGTGGTAAACAACCAGTCAATAAAAGATGCAGCTGCTACAGTAGGGTTTGGTTTTCCAATTGGAAATTCATTTTCTAATGTTAATATAGGTGCTGAATTTGGTCAAAGAGGCACAACAAAAGCGGGTCTAATTCAAGAAAATTATACTAATATTAGTATTGGAATTTCCTTTAACGACCGTTGGTTTATTAAAAGAAAATACGATTAATTTAAAACTATTCAAAATGAAAGCTACTTTGTTTTTTTTACTGAGCCTATTGAGCTTCGGTTTGGTGTATTCACAAGAAATAAACTGTGTTGAAAAACAAAAAGAACTTTCGTTGCTGGTCTCCGAAAATAGATACCAAGAAGCAACTGATCTTTTGACTCTTTTACGAAAAAAATGTTCTTCCCAAAATGAAGACATTTACAAAACAGGAGTTGTGATATTACAACGCAATGTTGAAGCAGCTTCTGAACCAAATAAAGCCTCAACTGTAAGTGATTTAGTAAAATTATTAGATCAATATGATGCTAATTTTCCGGACAATAAAAACGGGAATTTGATTATAAAAGCAATGCTTTTGTATGATACCAAAAAAGCTACTGATGCTGAAGTTTTCACTATTTTAAATAAAGCATTTACAAAAAGCAGAGAACAATTTACACATCCAAATGCATTGTACATTTATTTTAAAATGTATAATGAAAACTATAAAAACAAAAAAGACGGTATTTCTCTAGAACAATTGCTAGAAAAATTTAACGATGTGCTTCTTCAAATTGAAAAGACCAAAGTCGCTTACCCACAAAAAGCAACCGAATGTATTAATGCGAGTCGTGCCTGCAAGTTTTTGGTTAAAGAATTCTTAGTTCCCGAGAATTTAATTGCAATGGTTGAAAAAAACTATGAAGCGAATAACCAAAACGTAGCATGGTTAGCCAATAGTGCCAATTTACTTTCAGCAAAATCAGCGGCATCACCTATTTTCGGGAAAGTAGCCACACAATTGCATCAATTGGAACCTACAGCCGCATCAGCCTTCCATTTGGCAAATTTTAATTTGAAAAATAAAAATCAAAAAGCAGCATATCAATATTTTAAAGAATCAGCAACACTAAATACAAATCCAACTGAAAAAGCGGCTATCTACTTCAATCTAGCAACGATGCTTTCGAGTTCAGACAAAGAAGAAGCTAGAAAACTGATTCAGTTAGCAGCCGAAAATAATCCAAAAAACGGAGCTTATTTTATATTATTAGCCAACATGTATGTAAATTCTTTAACAGAGTGTACCACAACTGAATTAGAGAAAAAAGCTATTTATCAATTGGCAACACAATCGGCACAAAAAGCGGCGCAAACCGAATCGAGATTGAAAAAAACAGCCGAACAATTGATAACTGGTTACAATGCAAGTAATCTAACAAATTCGGAATTAGACCAAATCAAAAAATTAGGCGGAAAAGTTAAAATTGGTTGTTGGATAAACGAATCGGTACAATTTAATTGATGAAATTTAAAGTAAACACGACTTTTTTTTACCTATTTATTTCTGCAATAATGGTAGCTTTGTTTTCGTGTGAAAGCAATTTTAAAGACGTTCAAAAGTCAAATTTGTCCGAGTTTACTCCAAGTGGTGAAGCCGATTCTATTAATTTAAAATATACCGACTCAGGAAAAATCAAAGCAATTTTAGTGAGTCCAAGAATGCTCGATTATGCAGCAGTTAGTTTTCCGTTTACCGAATTTCCAAAAGGTATCAACGTAACACTTTTTGACGAAAATGCAAAAAAAACATACGTCACCTCCAAATATGCTGTAACTTATAAACAAACTGATATTATTGATTTGCAAGGAAATGTAAAAATCACCAACGAATCGGGACAATTACTTGAAACAGAACAGTTGTATTTTGATCAAAAAAACGAGTGGTTTTATACCGAAAAAAGATATAAATTTACAGACCCAAAAGGCGTTTCTTTTGGCGAAGGAATTGATTTTAGCAAGGACTTTAAAATCATAAACTCACAAAAAATTTCAGGACAACTTTTTGAAAATCCATAACTATGAACTACCTTAAAATTACAAAATACATTTATTTAGCCATAGGATTTATAATGGTATATGATGCTGCAACCAAATGGAATGAAAATCCAAAACCTTGGTTAAGTGTCGTTCTTGCTGGTTTGGCTTTTTTTACGTTCTTCTTTAGAAGTAAATTTGCGAAAAAATTTGAAGACCGCAGAAATCCCAATAACCAAAACGGAGCTAAACCTAACAATCCTTAAATGGAAATAGCAATAATAATAGGTTGCTTATTGTTATGTGCTTTCTTTGCTGGAATGGAAATAGCCTATGTTTCTTCCAATAAAATTTATTTGGAAATCGAAAAAAAACAGGATACTTTTCTTTCCAAAATACTTACAAAAATTACCGAGAATCCATCAAAATTTATTGTAACAATGCTAGTTGGAAACAATGTTTCATTAGTGGTTTACGGTTTTTTTATGGGTGATTTGATCATGAAATGGATGCATGAATTTACCTATCCACTTACAGGTTTTTCAAATGCATTACTACAAATCGGTATTTCGACCCTGATTGTTTTAGTTACTTCCGAATTTTTACCGAAAGTTTTTTTTCAAATTTACGCCAACAGCTTAATGAAGGCTTTTGCTGTTCCGAGTTATTTTTTTTATGTGATACTCTTTTATGTCACCTCTTTTATTATTTGGATTTCTGATTTTATATTAAAAAAATTTTTTAATACCCAAGGCGATTACCTGCCTTCTTTTTTTAGTAAAGTAGAATTAGGAAATTACATCAATGAACAAATGAGCGCGGTAGAAGACCACGATAATCTCGACTCAGAAATTCAAATTTTTCAAAACGCTTTGGAATTTTCAGGTGTAAAAGCACGTGATATTATGACGCCACGTACCGAATTGGTTGCCGTCGAATTACATAATTCAGTCACACAATTAAGAGAATTATTCATACAAACTGGATATTCTAAAATACTTATTTATCAAAATTCACTCGATGATATAATTGGATACGTACATTCTTTTGAATTGTTTAAAAAACCAAAAAGTATCAAAACCATTATGATTCCGGTTGAATTTGTTCCTGAAACTATTTTTGTAAAAGATGTTTTGAATTTGTTAACCAAAAAACGAAAAAGCGTCGCCATAATATTAGACGAATACGGAGGAACTTCAGGAATAATTACTGTGGAAGATATAATTGAAGAACTTTTCGGAGAAATTGAAGATGAACATGATGAAGTAGAAACTTTAGTCGAAACGAAACTTGATGATACATCTTATTTATTCTCAGCTCGACTGGACGTAGCCTATCTTAATGAAGAGTATAAACTCAATATTCCTGAAAATGATTCCTACGGAACTTTGGGTGGATTTATTGTGAATTTTTCGAAAGAAATTCCCCAAAAAGGCGATCAAATAGCTATTGAAAATTTCCATTTTAGTATCGAAGAAGCCTCAAATACGAAAATCGATTTGGTAAAAATGACCATCACAGACTAAAAACAAAAAAAAATCACTTTTTATTGCAAAATATAAGGTCACTTTTATTATTATTTCACAGATAATTGTATTTTCGCAAACTGAATTAAAAATTAACAGATATAGAGATGGCAGTTTTACAAAAAATTAGACAACGTTCAGCATTACTTTTAATAGTTATCGGTTTCTCATTATTAGCTTTTGTTGTTGGTGATTTTATCCAAGGCGGAACTTTTGGGCAACAATCTACTAATGTGGGTAACATTAATGGAAAGGACATAGCTTACGAAGACTTTAGAGTTAAAGTTGGTAACCTTGAAAAAAATGGCAATCAAGGTCAAGGAATGACTTCGATTCAAGCCGCAAACCAACTTTGGGAACAAGAAATTGCTATTGCGTTACTTACGTCAGAATTTGAGAAGTTAGGTATTCGTATTGGCGAAAAACATATTGTAGAGAATCTAAAAAACGATCCTAATATTGGTCAAAACCCAATGTTTCAAAATGAATTAGGAAAATTTGATTTGAATAAGTTTAAAGAATATTTTAAATCAAATCCAGAATTGGCTACACAATTTGAGCAAAGAGAGAAAGACGCCGAATTAAACTCGAAATTCCAAATTTATTCGACAATGGTGAAAGCAGGGATGTATACCACCACGGCAGAAGGTAAATTCAAATACGAGCAAGAAGCAAATAAAGTAGCTTTTGATTACGTAGCTGTATTGTACTCGACTATTAAAGACAGCGATATTAAAATTACAGATGCTGATTATATCGATTACATGAAAAAACATGAAAAAAGATTCAAATCAGAAGGAACTCGTGAAATAGAATATGTTTTAATAGAAGATAAACCATCAGCTAAAGACGAAGAAGAAGTTAAAACAAAAATCAATGCGTTTCTTACAGCAACTGATTCAACAAGTTTTAGAACAACTCCTGCTATAGCCGAATTTATAGCTGCTAATTCGGATGTTCCTTACGATACTATTTTCAAATCAAAACAAGATTTGCCTGCAGATCATGCTGAAAAGATTTTTGCTACTCCAACAGGTGAAATATATGGTCCTTATATGAATGGTAAGTTGTACTGTATCTCTAAAGTAACAGCAAGAAAATCGGGAGCAAAATCAAAAGCAAGTCATATTTTAATTAGTTACGAAGGAACTCAAGTTCCAAATAAAAAAGAAAAAAGAACCAAAGAACAAGCCAAAGCTAAAGCAGAACAATTATTAGCAGAAGTACTAGCAAATCCATCAAACTTTTTTGTGGTAGCTTTGACTAACTCTGACGATTCATCGGCACAACAAGGTGGTGATTTAGGTTACTTTGCTCCAGGGCAAATGGTAAAACCTTTCAATGATTTTGTATTTAATAATCCAGTTGGGAAGATTGGCTTAGTAGAAACCGATTTCGGATTCCACATTATCAATGTAACCGATAAACAAGACGCGATTAGTTTAGCCACTTTAGGTCAAAAAATTGAACCTTCTGAGATTACAACTAATACAACATATACTAAAGCAACCGACTTTGAAATGAAAGCGAATGAAAAAGATTTCGCTGTAGTAGCAAAAGAAGCAAAACTTACAGTAAATCCAGCTATAAAAGCCAAACCTATGGATGAATATTTTGGTACAGTTGGAAACCAAAGACAAATTATTAAATGGGCATATGCAAATGATACCAATATTGGCGATGTGAAACGTTTTGAAGTAATTAATGTCGGACATGTTATTGCCAAATTGTCTAAAATCAATGAGAAAGGATTGATGTCTGTTGAAGAGGCAAAACCGATGATTGAGAACATTCTTAAAAATCAAAAGAAAGCTGAAAAAATTATGGCTAAAATGAAAGGTGGTTCATTAGAAGCTATTGCAAAAGCAAATAAAACAACTGTACAACAAGCTGCTGATGCTACTATCGATAATCCAGTATTGGGTGCAGTAGGAGCAGAATTAAAAGTAGTTGGTACAGCATTTGGTCTAGCGCCAAATAAAACATCTGCGACAATTGAAGGCGCAATGGGTGTGTATGTTGTAAAAACAAAATCAGTTACAAAAGCTCCAAAAATTGCTAAGTATACAGATTATGTAAATAAATTAAAAGGACCAGCATCTCAAGCTGCTGGAAGAGTAGTGGGTGCTTTAAAAACAGATGCTAAAATTGAAGACAATAGAGTAGATTTCTTTTAAGCTACTAAAACCGAATATGAAAAATCCCAACTTGTTGAACAGGTTGGGATTTTTTTATGCTTTATGCGTCTTTCCCGTATAGCAGGTTATCTACAATATCATTTCGTGATACGGTATCACAATTGGATAGCCTTTTTCTTTGAAATAATGAGTCGGATCTTCTTTTGAAATCGCCAAAACAAAATCACCACCCCAAGCTCCAAGACTCTTTACAACTCCATTGAAATCATCAAACAAGGCTTCTTGCACAGTTTGAATCTCTAAAACGCCACTCATCGCAATTTCATGTTGTTGCAACGCAATGGCAAATTCTTTCGGTTCTTTGGCGTTAATTACAATTTGCGTAAGTGCATTGATCTTTTCAATGGTTTTTTTAAGATCTCCTTGTTTAGCCATATAAGATGCAATCGCGGCTTTACTACTTTGTTTTTGATTCAGGTATACAAAATGTATTTTCTCTGAAAAACTTGGGTCAAAAGCAATCGTTTTTACCAATGGTTTTTCATTTACCAGTTGATACACTATAGCCGAATCATTTTGAGCACACGCCAAATCATAACCACTACCTCCAAAACTACGTTTTAGTAATTCGTAAGCATCGATTTGTAGCCATTGGGCAATATTGTTAATTAACGTAGACGAAGTGCCTAAGCCCCAAAATTTTGGAAACGTCAATTTGGTTTGAATTTGATATCCTTCCGAATTGGTAATGAAATCAGGTCGCAAAACATACGCTTCGTGTAAAATCTCAATTAATGTATTTTTGATTTTGTTATCGTAACGCTCTTGGTTAATAATCGCTTCAAACGGAATGCTGTCTTCAAACCAAATGCTTTCATCATGATCGTAACTTTTCCATTCGATAGCTTTATTTTTCCATTCGCTGATGGTTAAATTCTGACCAAATTTGGTGGGTAATGCCAAAGCAATGGCTCCATCCAAAACGACATATTCGCCTGTAATTAATAGTTTTCCGTTACTGTAAAATGTCTTTTTCAAAGTGGATGTTTTTAGCCCCGACCAGCCTATCGGCAGGCAAGTTGCAGCGGGATTAGCTACTTCAATTAATTTCGAATCTGTTTGATAAAATCGACTACAGCCGAGTGCGAAATGGTGTTGTTTTTAAAATGTTTTGCAATCACTTTTCGCTCTTCGGTCGTTGCTTGGTATTGATTTAAGATGTTGTTGATGTGCATTTTCATGTGTCCTTCCTGAATTCCGGTGGTGGTTAAGGAACGCAAAGCAGCAAAATTTTGCGCCAATCCAACGCAAGCTACAATTTGCATGAGCTCTTGTGCACTTGGATTTTGGAGAATTTCAAGCGCAATTTTTACCATAGGATGTAACGAGGTCAATCCGCCTACAGTTCCCAAAGCCAGTGGAATTTCTATCCAATAGGTAAAGATATCCTTTTCAATTTTGGCGTGCGACAAGCTCGAATACGAACCATTACGGGACGCATACGCATGAACGCCCGCTTCTACTGCGCGAAAATCATTTCCTGTGGCTAAAACGACTGCATCAACACCGTTCATAATGCCTTTGTTGTGTGTTACCGCGCGATACGGTTCGATTTCGGCAATTTGGATGGCTTGGATAAATTTCTCTGCAAATTCGTTGGGTTGCGTAATGGTTTTGTCAGCAAGTTCGCTTACATGACAAGAAACTCCGGCACGAACAATGCAATTGGGAATGTAATTCGACAAAATGCTCATCACGACTTGAAGGTTTTTTTCTTCATCAGTAAAGTCTGCATACTGTTGCGCTTCGTCTTTTAACGTTCGTGCAAATTGTTCCAAACACGAGTTGATAAAATTGGCTCCCATGCTGTCTTTCGTTTCAAAAGTAGCGTGCAATTGATAGTAATTTTCTAATTCTGTGGTTTTGTTTCGGAGTTCAATATCGGTGATTCCGCCACCGCGTTTTTGCATGTTTTTGGTAATGCTTTCGGTAGCTTCAAAGAATTTCGATTTGTTTTGGGAGAAGAATTGGGCCAATTTATTCCCATCGCCTTTGTACATAAAATGCACTTGACCAATTTTTTCAGAACTCAAAACAGTCGCTTTAAATCCGCCACGCGTGCTCCAATATTTAGCTGATTTAGCAGCGGCAGCGACTACCGAACTTTCTTCAATTACCATTGGAACCGAATAATACTTGTTGTTGATTAAAAAGTTGGGAGCAATTCCAATGGGTAAATAAAAATTGGAAATCGTATTTTCTATGAATTCATCGTGCAATTGTTGCAGTTTTTCATCGCGATTCCAATATTGTTTGATGATGGTTATGGCTTCGTTTGGATTGGAAAAAAACTCGTTGGCAATCCAATTGATTTTTTCTTCTTTCGATAATTTAGAAAACCCGGCAACTGCGTTATTCATTTTCAAATAATTAGTGTCTTATTAGTTGCAAAGATAAATAAAAAATGCCTCTCAATTTTGTGATTGTAAGTATTGAATTCTATGCTATCAATTGCTAAAATGTAGCTTTTAACAGAAAAACATGCCATTATTTGCAAATTTTTCACTAAAATTGGAGTCGTTTTAAAATCAATCACAAACATGCAATCAAAAAAACTTTTCACGCTCATTCTATTCGTTTGTTTTTCGGCTCTTTCTCAGCAAAAAATAACAGTGGAAGAGATTTATTCGGGTGCTTTTCGTGCCAAAGGTATGGACGAATTACAAGCCATGAAAAACACCAATCAATATACGGTTTTAAATGCCAATCGCTCGTCAAGAACCATGCAAATCGATTTGTATGATTATGCTACGTTAAATAAAGTTGCGACACTTATCGATACTAAAGACTTTCCTGAATTGAAAGACGGAATTGATAGTTATTCTTTCAGTACAGATGAAAAGCAAATTTTAATTGCCAACAATACCAATCCTATTTTTCGTCGTTCGTTTTCGGCAGATTACTATGTTTACAATACGTTTTCTAAAAAATTGACCAAGTTATCTGAACAAGTTCAGGAAGCTACGTTTTCACCAGATGGAGCAAAAATTGCTTATGCCAAAGCAAACAACTTATACATTTATAACTTGAACAATGCACAAACGTTTCAAGTTACTAATGATGGAAAGAAAAACAGCATCATCAATGGAATTACCGATTGGGTATATGAAGAAGAATTTGCTTTTGTGCGCGCCTTCGATTGGAATGCCAACAGCGACATGTTAGCTTACATCAAATTTGATGAAAGTGAAGTGCCTGAGTTTTCAATGAATATTTTTAGAAAAGAATTGTATCCTTCGGTGGAAACATTCAAATATCCGAAAGCAGGCGAGAAAAATGCGCTCGTATCGTTACATATTTTCGATGCCAATGCTAAAACGACAAAACAGGTTTCGATGACCAATTACAGTGATTTCTATATTGCACGTATGAAATGGACCACTGATGCTAACGTTTTGAGCGCTCAAGTTTTGAACCGACACCAAGACAATCTTGATTTACTGTTTATTGATGGAAGCACAGGTGTTACAAAAGTGGCTCTAAACGAAAAAGACAAAGCCTATGTTGACGTTACTGATAACTTGACGTTTCTGAATGACAATAGTTTTATCTGGACTTCTGAAAAAGACGGTTTCAATCACATTTACTTGTACGATAAAAACGGGAAGCTCAAAAATCAAATTACCAAAGGTAATTGGGAAGTAACGGCTTATTATGGTTTTGATGCAAAAACAAAAACGGTTTTTTACCAATCGGTAGAAAACGGTTCGACCATCAGAGATGTGTATAAAATCTCGCTTGACGGAAAAAATAAAGTCAAATTATCACAACAATTTGGAACAAATGCTGCTACTTTTAGTCCGGATTACACCTATTTCATCAATACGTATTCGAGTGCTACGAGTCCAACTGCCTATACTTTGAACAATGCCAAAGACGGAAAAGAAGTGCAAACAATTGTAGCTAATACCGATTTGGCCGAAAAACTAAAAAAATACAACCTACCCAACAAAGAATTTTTCGAATTGACTACTGAAAAAGGCTACAAACTAAACGCTTGGATGATCAAACCAAAAGATTTTGATGCAACAAAAAAATATCCTGTTTTTATGTTTCAGTATTCGGGTCCAGGTTCGCAAGAAGTGGCTAATAATTGGCTAGACACCAACGATATGTGGTTCATGATGTTGTCGCAACAAGGCTATATAATTGCTTGCGTTGACGGAAGAGGAACCGGTTTTAAAGGTGCAGCTTTCAAGAAAGTCACCCAAAAAGAACTCGGTAAATACGAAGTAGAAGACCAAATCGACGCGGCAAAAGTTATCGGAAATTATTCTTACGTGGATAAGGCAAGAATTGGTATATTTGGTTGGTCGTATGGCGGATTCATGTCGAGCAACTGTTTGTTCAAAGGGGCAGACGTTTTCAAAATGGCAATTGCGGTGGCTCCGGTAACCAACTGGCGTTTTTATGACAGTATTTACACCGAACGCTACATGCAAACGCCTCAAGAAAATGCAAGTGGTTATGACGAGAATTCACCCATTAATCACGTGAGTAAATTGAAAGGCAATTTTCTACTCATTCACGGAACAGCCGATGATAACGTGCATGTCCAAAATACTATGCAAATGGTAGAAGCCTTAGTACAAGCGAACAAACAGTTTGATTGGGCGATTTATCCGGATAAAAATCACGGTATTTTTGGTGGAAAAACCCGAATTCAATTGTACAACAAAATGACCAATTTTATAAAAGAAAAACTATAATTAACCAAAACAAAAACTAAAACAACGATTATGAGTGAAACAGTAAAATCAGGACATCCAAAGGGATTGTACTTCCTATTCTTCACAGAAATGTGGGAGCGATTTAGTTATTACGGAATGAGAGCGATCTTCATTTTGTTTATGACAAAAGTGTTATTAATGAAAGATGCAGATGCTTCTGAAATCTACGGTAGTTATACCGGATTGGTATATTTAACGCCACTTTTAGGAGGTTATTTGTGTGATAAATTCTTAGGAAATCGACGAAGTATTGTAATCGGTGGATTGCTCATGGCAATTGGTCAGTTTTTTATGTTTTTTAGCGCTTCAGCGGGTGCCAATGGAGGAGTTTCACTAATGTGGATGGGATTAACAGCTATTATTATTGGAAATGGTTTTTTTAAACCAAATATTTCTACCATGGTCGGACAATTGTATCCAGCCAACGATAGAAGAATTGATAGTGCTTTCACCATTTTTTATATGGGAATTAATTTAGGAGCCTTTTTTTCACCGTTAGTTTGTGGATCTATGGATTTCAAATGGGGATTTTTAGCAGCGGGAATCGGAATGTTGATTGGTCTTGTTGCTTTTGTTCTTGGACAAAAAAAATACCTTATATCTGAAGAAGGAAAACACATTGGTTTACCAGTAAAAAAATTAGATGCTAAAAGTATCGGAATGATAATTGGCTCAATCGCTATTATCTTTTTTATGTTGAACTTCAAACAAATGTTTAAAAGTGAAGTGGATATCATCAGCTACTTCATTTATGGCGCTATGGTATTGATGCCAATTCTGATTTTTAGTGATAAAAGTTTATCTAAAATTGAAACACAACGTATTACAGTAATTTTCATTCTAGCTTTCTTCGTCATCTTCTTTTGGGGTGCGTTTGAGCAAGCGGGTGCTTCGTTAACTTTATTTGCTGATAGACAAACAGAAAGAACATTGTTCGGATGGGAAATGCCTGCTTCTTATTTTCAGTCCGTAAATCCATTAGCAGTTATTGCTCTTGCGCCGATTATGACAATAGTTTGGGGTTTTTTATATGCAAGAAAATTAGAGCCATCATCTCCTAAAAAAATGGCAATTGGATTAGGATTGGTAGCAATGGGATATGTTGTAATTGCAATTGCTGTAAAAGGTCTAGGAATGGGTGATAAAGTATCTATGTGGTGGTTAATCGGTTTATACGTAATTCATACTATTGGCGAATTGTGTTTGTCACCAATTGGATTGTCAATGGTGTCAAAATTAGCGCCATTGCGTTTGTCTTCTTTAATGATGGGAACTTGGTTCTTGGCTAATGCTGCAGCAAATAAATTTGCAGGAACGTTAAGCGCTTTAATTCCCGGTGGTGAAGACGGCTCAGGCGGCGCGACATCTTTTTTAGGTTTCCAAATTACCAATTTATATGAGTTTTTTATCTTATTCATAATTATGTCTGGAGCTGCTGCTGCTATTCTTTTTGTGCTAAGTTCTTGGTTAGAAAAAAGAATGCACAACGATCACGTTGAAGCGCAACCAGAATTAGACAGATAATTTTTTAAAAATAGTTGTAATATTTTTCAAACCTATAATCGTTTCGGCGTTTTGTAGGTTTATTTTTTAAAACCTTTTACTTATGTGGAAAAGTCATCCAAAAGCACTGCCTTATTTGTTTTTATCCGAAATGTGGGAACGTTTTGGATACTATTTAATGATTGGTATTTTTACGTTATACCTTAAAGATGTCGAAGCGGGATTTGCCATGACCGAAAAAGAAGCCTCCGACTTGTATGGTACTTTTATCGCCTTGGTGTTCTTAACGCCTTTTATAGGTGGTTTGGTAGCCGATAGGTATTTGGGCTATCGCATGTCGATTGTGATTGGCGGACTCATGATGGGCGCCGGTTATTTCATGATGGGAATTCACAGCATCACCATGTTGTATGTTGCCATGACACTCGTAATTGTAGGTAACGGATTTTTCAAACCCAACATCTCAACCTTATTAGGAAATTTTTACAACGACGAACAGTACAAAGACAAAAAAGACGAAGGCTATAATATTTTCTATATGGGAATTAATGTCGGCGCTTTTATTTGTAACTTCTTCGGAGCAGCGCTACAAATCCTATTGGGTTGGCAATATGCCTTCATGGCCGCAGGTGTCGGAATGTTTATTGGTGTAGTGGTGTTTTTACTCGGAACCAAACATTACGGAGATAAAACTGCTAAAAAAGGTACGCAAGAGGGAGACATGCCTTTTTACAAAATCGTATTGTTCATTCTGTTGCCTTCTGTTATTTTTGGAGTCATTGGTTGGTTGATTAAAGGCGTTCAATCGGATACGAATTTGAACAGTTATATTTTTGGTTCGGATAGTACCGATGCTTTCATTTTTGCTTGTATTCCAGTGATTTTCTTCTACGGAAGTTTGTATGCCAAAGCCAAAGTCGAAGACAAGCGTCCCATCGGAGCCTTATTGTCCATTTTTGCCGTAGTAATTTTGTTTTGGGCGGTCTTTAAATTGAATGGTTCTGCTTTAAATACGTGGGCCGATCGTTATACCGACAGAGAAATTACAGGAAATACACAGGCGGTTTTTAGCAGTTTAAAACTTGCCAAAGATGTCGAATTTAAAAAAGACTCTACCGAATTATACGATGCCAGTTTCCGACTCCAAAAAGAAAATGGCGTTGTAAAAAAAGAAGTCAATTATCCGGTTTATTTCCGAAATGTAAAAGAAAGTAAAAAACCAACAGAAGGTTCGACTGTTACCCTTTGGGCAACCAATTTAAGTCAGTCAATCAATCCGGGTTGGGTAATTATCTTAACACCATTAGTAGTCGCCTTTTTTACGTTCTTACGAAGTAGAAAAAAAGAACCGTCCACACCGACCAAAATTGCTTTCGGGTTACTGATTTCAGCCTTATCTGTTTTAGTAATGGTTGCCGCGGTACATATTGGAAACAATGGTGCCGAAAAAGTAAGCGTTTGGTGGTTGGTCGCGAATTACGGAGTAATTACCATTGGGGAACTATTCCTCAGTCCGATGGGATTGTCGGTCGTGTCTAAATTGAGTCCGAAAAATATCACTTCATTAATGATGGGCGGTTGGTTTTTATCGACCTCCATCGGAAATAAATTAAGTGGCGTTTTGGCCAGTTTATGGGATACGTATGAAGACAAAGCCGATTTCTTTTGGATCAATTTTGGTTTGTTAATGTTTGCTACTTTATTGATGTTTGGTTTACTAAAACAACTCAATAAAGTAATGAAAGAAAAAGGGATTAACTAAATGGAAGCCAATTTAACGTCAGATCAAATTCAGAATTTTAAAGGCAAATACCCAAAACAATTGTGGTATTTGTTCTTTAGTGAAATGTGGGAGCGTTTTAGTTTTTATGGCATGCGAGGTATGTTGGCTGTTTTTATGGTGAGCCAACTCAACATGGATGAAACCACCGCCAATTTACAATATGGCGCCACACAAGCTTGGGTGTATGCCTTTACCTTTATTGGGGGATTGTTTGCAGATAAAATTCTAGGCTTACGAAAATCGCTTTTTTGGGGAGGCATTTTAATGATAATTGGAAGTGTGATTTTAGCTTTTAGTCCAAAAGACTTGTTTTTCACCGGAATTGGATTTACGATTGTTGGAACCGGTTTTTTCAAACCCAACATATCATCTATGGTGGGGCAATTGTACAAAGAAGGCGATATTAGACGTGATGCAGGCTTTTCGCTTTTCTATGCCGGAATTAATTTAGGAGCCTTGCTTGGTGGTTATGTTTGTATTGCAGTTGCTAATGGAACCTTATGGGAAGGCTTTGTGCCCGAAAACCTGCGATGGAATTACGCCTTCGGATTTGCAGCTATTGTTATGGTTATCAGCTTACTGACGTTTACGCAAACTCAAAAAAGCCTAGGTGAAATCGGATTGTCGCCATTAGTGAATGTCGAAAAATCAAAACGTAAAATCTATGAAGTAATAACGTATATCGGTTCTTTAGCTCTAATTCCAATCATTATTTTGATGGTAGCCAATACTGTGTATACCGATTATTTTATGATGATTATTGGTCCCGCATCAATACTGTATTTGTTTTATGAAATGCGAAATTTCTCACTAGCCGAAAACAAAAAATTAGTAGCAGCTTTGATTTTTATTATTTTCTCTATTTTCTTTTGGGCATTTTATGAACAAAGTGGTGGTTCGTTGAGTTTGTTTGCTGCCAATAATTTAAACAACAAACTACTAGGAGTTGAGCTGGACCCCAATGGAGTTAATAATTCTTCTGGCGCATTATTCGTCATTATTTTTGCAGCCTTACTCGGAATGGTATGGATTTGGATGGCGAAACGAAAAATAGAACCCAATACTGTTGTGAAATTCGGATTGGGATTTTTATTCCTTGCTGGAGGTTTTTGGTTGTTTTATTACACTAAATTCTTTGCGGGTCCAGACGGAAAAACATCACTAAATTTATTCACTTTTGGTTGGTTTGTAATCACCTTTGGCGAATTGTGTTTGTCGCCAATTGGGATGTCAGTAATGACCAAATTATCACCCCAAAAAATACAAGCCGTAATTATGGGAATGTGGTTTTTGGCGAGTGCTTATGGTCAATATTTTGCGGGTTTACTTGGAGCCAATATCGCTGAAGCTTCTGAAAATGCAACCAACTTAGAAAAGCTAAACGTATATGCTGATGGCTACCAACAATTGGGATTGTATGCTTTAATCGCTGGAGTTGTTATGATTGCTATTTCGCCATTAATTAAAAAATTAATGCAAGAAGTAAAATAAATTACTTAAATTTCGGCACTATTTTTGAAAACAGATTATTAAAAATTTTAAAAAAAATGAAAAAGATATTAATTATCCTATTGTTAGTTTTTGCCAGTGTAACTATCCAAGCACAAGAAGAATTAACGTGGCATACCGATTTAAACAAAGCAACTGAAATTGCACGACAAGAACAAAAACCATTATTTTTATTTTTTACCGGAAGCGATTGGTGCGGATGGTGCATCCGTTTGCAAAATGAAGTTTTCAAAAAACCGGAGTTTGTAACTTGGGCTAAAGAAAAAGTGGTTTTGGTAGAACTTGATTTTCCAAGAAGAACGCCACAATCGGCAGAAATCAAGTTGCAAAACAATCAAATGCAACAATTGTTTGCTATTCAAGGTTACCCATCAATTCGTTTTGTGAAACCAACAGTTAAAGCAGATGGTAAAACCAATTTTGAAGAGATAGGTAAATCAAGTTATATGGCTGGTGGTCCTAGCGTATGGATAGCAAATGCCGATCAGAGTTTGGCTAATTTTGTTCCAGACCCTAAACCAGTTGCGGTAAAGAAGACAACAACCAAAACAAAAAAAGTGACGACTAAAAAGTCGTAACTATAACTTATAAAATCCCTTTTCAGAAGTATCGTGAAAAGGGATTTTTTCTTTATCACAGGTTGTTTTCCAACGGGTAACATACGATTTAAAATTAGAACCGTCGACTACAACTTGTTTAGGTTTCCATTGTATAAAAAGGCGATCTAAATTTATTTTTGGCGAATGAGTTAAGAGCAAAATATCTGGCTTATCATTAGTTGTGTAGCCTCCCAAACTATCAAGTAAAAGCATTTTAGTATTCTTAAAATAATACAAATTTGAAAGTGATTTCATACTTGAAATGTGACAAGAATTAGCTACTACATACGATTTTAGAACAGGAATATCAATTGTCTTTTCATTGGTATACACAGTCAGTTTTGTTCCGTTTCTTTCGGTAAGTAGTGTTTTTTTCTTCTGATGAAAAACTATAAATTCTTGCTGCTTTTGGCTCTCATATTTGTTTTGAAATACTGTTAATTGCACAACTATTATTGCCGTGAAAGTATAAAGTAGTTTTTTGAAATTCGGTTGTTTTAACCAAATTATACATGAAAAGAGCAATAGATAACTCGCTATCATTAGCGACCAACTGAAGGAAATGTCTTTTAGAATAAAATTTTCAAAAGAAGCAACCCAACTTATAATTGTATTTAACCAATAAATACTCCATTCTAAAAATTGTAACATCGGTATCCAAACCCAATCAAATGCTGCAAAAAACATAACAACTACTCCTGTTGCAAGAATAAGACTCAACATCGGAATAACGATTAAATTGGTAATAAAGAACAATCCGGGAAACTGATGAAAATAATAAATACTCAACGGAAAAGTGCCCAATTGTGCCGCAAAAGATACTGTAATGATTTCCCAAAAATAGTTGACAATTTTATTTTTAGGTGTCCAAATGGATGTCAACAAGGGTTGTAACCAAACAATAAAAAAAAGTGCAATATAACTCAATTGAAATCCGACATCAAATAAAAACGAAGGTCTTACAAGCAAAATTAGCATGGCCGACACCAATAAAGTATGATAAATATTTACACTACGTCGTAAAAACATACCGACAGCCACAAACGAAAACATTGTAACCGAACGCACAACTGACGGCGCCAATCCAGCTAAAATGCCAAATCCCCAAAGCGATAAAAGCACAAGACTAAGTTTTAGTAGTGCATTTTTTTTGGTATTCGGAATCGGCCTCAATAAAAAAGTAACAAACACTAAAATCAAACCCACGTGTAAACCCGAAACCGATAAAATATGTATCGCTCCTGCGTATTGATAATCGCGAATAACATCAGGGGAAATGTCTTGTTGTTGACCCAAAATTAGCGCTACGACTACATGTAACTCAGTTTTGCTAAAATTGTTTTTTTCTAAGTTATGAATGATGCGATTACGCAATTTGCTCGCATAATAGGAAACTGATTTTTCGGGTAAAGTACTCGTTTTTAGTGTGGTATAATCGCTGTAAATTTGACCGTAAATGTGTTGGTTTTCCAAGTACCGACCATAATCAAACTGATTGGGATTGTTTGGTTTTTTATTTTTATGCAACGTGCCGTTTAAACTAATGCGAGTTCCAATGGGAATTAAATGCGAGCTACTATCTTTTTTGATGTTGACGACTATTTTTCCTTTGCTTTTGATTTCGTTTATTTGATTCACTTGTGCTACATATCGTTCAAAATAGGCAGTGGTTTTGAGTTTTTCTTTAATTGTAATTTCAAATAAATTGTAGTCATTCACTTTATTTAATTGATGAAAATAATGCTCGTGATTGTGAATCGGATTAGAAGAAACAAATGCGAAAACACCAATGAAAAAAGAAAGGAGTACTGCAAATACACCAAATAGAAATGGCTTTTTAAGACGTTTTAGAAAAAAAAGAAAACTTAAAAATACAAGTAAAAATCCAACTAACAAGGCTAGAAGTATCCAATTGAAGTTGGGTTTTATATGCTGAGCAAAAAGGATTCCGGAAATAAAAAAAAGCGTAATCCTAATTAAGGGAAACTGTACTACTTTCACTTTGTGGCGTTTAAAATTAGATATGGCGTTTACTAATTATAAAAGTACTACAAATTTTTAGTAAAGTGAAAAACTATTTTATATTTTCTACAATCAAACGAGCTGTTTTTTGACTGGCGCCAATTCCGCCTAACTTTTGCTCTAATTCGTCGTATTTTGCCAACATGGTGTTTCGTGAATTCGCGTCCAAAATTTTGGTAAGTTCTTCTTTAATGCGCTTTTTCGAACAATCGCCTTGTATTAATTCGGTTACCACTTCTTCATCCATAATCAAATTTACCAATGAAATGTATTTCAAAGTGATAATGCGTTTGGCAATTTGGTAGGAAATCCAGTTGCCTTTGTAGCACACTACTTCTGGGACTTTAAACAGCGCGGTTTCTAAGGTTGCCGTTCCCGATGTGACTAAAGCAGCCGTAGCATTGCTAAGTAAATCATAGGTTTTATTAGATATAAATTTCACATTCGGATTGGTTAAAAACGGGGCGTAAAACGCCAATTCTTGACTCGGCGCTCCAGCAATTACAAACTGATAATCAGCAAAATCGTTCGCCACACTGAGCATGACAGCAAGCATTTTCGAAATTTCTTGTTTTCGACTTCCAGGTAAAATGGCAATAATTGGTTTGTCATCCAGATTGTTTTCTTTTCTGAAAGCAGTGGTATCAATTGCTTTTCTGTTGTGAATGGCATCAATCAAAGGATGACCAACAAATTCTACTGGAAAATGATGTTTCTTTTCATAAAAATCTTTTTCAAAAGGTAGAATGACATACAATTTGTCGAAATCGCGTTTGATAGACGTAATCCGACTTTCTTTCCATGCCCAAATTTGAGGCGAAATATAGAAATGTGTTGCAATGCCTCTTTGCTTTGCCCATTTGGCAATACGCATATTAAATCCCGGATAATCGATAAAAATAATCACGTCAGGATGAAATTGCTCAATGTCGGTTTTGCAATTATTAATATTGTTAAAAATGGTTTTTAAATTCAATACTACTTCGGCAAAACCCATAAAAGCTAAGTCGCGGTAATGTTTGACCAAAGTCCCACCAACAGCTTGCATCAAATCACCACCCCAAAAACGGATGTTCGCATTGGGATCTTCTTGAAATAATGCCTTCATTAAATTGGAACCGTGTAAGTCACCCGAGGCTTCGCCTGCAATGATGTAATATTTCATTTTAAATTTTTTAATATAAAAATGTTACAATTAATAAGGTGATAATTGAAAATAAAATACCACGCGCAATCGAATCTTTCTTTTTGTAAAAGAAAAGTAGAAATGCAGTAACACTAAGCATGGTTCCAAGTGTAATTACTTTACTCAATATTCCGTATCGGTCTAATAAATCAAAATCACGAAATAAATCATAATCTGTAACGATTTGTAGGTAAAGAAAACTTCCAACAAATGCTAAAATTAAACCAAGAAAAAATCCGAAAATTACTTCTTTATTAATCATAAATTCCATGTGTTTAATTGTTGTATTGCATGATGCGCTGTCAAATCAAATTGGACTGGTACAATAGAAACATATCCATGAGCCAACGCCCATTCGTCAGTATCTTCGCCTTTGTCTAAATTCACAAATTCTCCAGAAAGCCAATAATAATCTTTTCCCATTGGTGTTTGACGCTTGTCAAATTTCTCTTCCCAAATGGCTTTTGCTTGACGGCATATTTTAATTCCTTTGATTTCGTTTTCTAAAAGTTTTGGAAAATTCACATTCAATACAACTCCATTTGGCAAACCATTCTTCAAAACTTCTGTTGTGATTTTTTTTACAAATGATTTTACTTCTTCAAAATTGGCGTTCCAATTGTAATCTAATAACGAGAAGCCAATGGCAGGAATGCCTTCAATTCCGGCTTCTACTGCGGCACTCATTGTGCCAGAGTAAATAACATTTATAGAAGAATTGGAACCGTGATTAATACCAGAAACACATAAATCGGGTTTTTGTTTTAAAATTTCATGTACGGCAATTTTGACACAATCAACAGGAGTTCCCGAGCAACTGTATTCTAAAATCGGAGCGTTATCCTTTGAAGTTTTATTAATTTGTAAAGTGCTGTTTATGGTGATAGCGTGTCCCATGGCGCTTTGTGGACTGTCGGGCGCTACTACAACTACAGTTCCTAATTGCGACATAACTTCAATTAAAGCCCGTATTCCTGGGGCAGTTATGCTGTCATCATTTGTGACTAAAATTAATGGTTTTTTCGACATGTAACTTCGGATTAGATTGTAACAAAAGTACTTATTTTCATACTTATTCCGTTACAAAATAGTTAACTTTGATGTTTCAGTAGCTATGTTACACCTACTATAATTTTGTTTTAACAAAAAATTATGCAGACTACAGTTAGTGTGGCATAGTTTTTTACGTAATTTAGATGAAAAATTAATGAATACAATACTTATTTTTATGAAGAGGAATTATAAAGTGTTATTAGTAGTAATCGCATTATCAGTTGGATTGTGGAGTTTTATTCCGAAAGCTGATAAAAGTGATCCTGAAAAAGACAGACTATTGCTCGAACTTTTGGCGTATGTTTTAGAAAAAGGACATTATAACCCTGCTGTTATTGATGATGAATTATCAAAGGGTATTTATAAAGATTATATTGATGCACTTGATCCTTCTAAACGTTTCTTTTTGCAATCGGATATCGATGAATTTTCTAAATACGAATTTCAAATTGATGATCAAATTAATAAAAAGGAACTAACTTTTTTCGATTTGACCTTCACTAGGTTGATGAAGAGGATGGATGATGCCAAATCGTTTTATGCAAGTATTTTAGACAAGCCATTTGATTTTACTGTTGATGAGGATTTCAATACCGATTATGAAAAGTTACCATATGCTAAATCAGTTACCGAATTAAAGGAAAAATGGCGCAAACAAGTTAAGCTTTCTACATTAGCTACCTTCGTTGATAAACAAAAGTACGAAGAAGACAAAGTCAAAAATAAAAGTAAAACTACCGAAGAAAAACTAAGTGAATACCGCACTAAAATGGGTAATAAAATAACACCCGAACTTGAGAAAAAGTATTTAGAAAGTATCGCTAAGGTAGAAAATGAGCCTATTAAATCAGGGGAACAACTTGAAAAAGAAAGCCGCGAAAGCAGTTTGAAATCGTTGAATGAATATTTTGGGTTTATCAAAGATTTGGATAGATCCGATTGGTTTTCGGTGTACATCAACGCTATTGCATCACGTTTCGATCCTCACACTTCTTATTTTGCACCCGAAGAAAAAGAGCGTTTTGATGTGAGTATGAGCGGTAAATTGGAAGGAATTGGCGCCCGTTTACAAAAGAAAAATGATTTCACTGAAATTACCGAATTAATCTCTGGCGGACCAGCGTGGAGAGGTAAAGATTTAGAAGCAGGTGATGTGGTCTTAAAAGTAGCACAAGCAGATGGTGAGCCAATTGAAGTAGTAGGTATGCGTTTGGACGATGTAGTTAAGAAAATAAAAGGACCTAAAGGAACTGAAGTCCGTTTAACTGTTAAAAAAGCAGATGGTACTATAAAAGTTATTTCAATTATTAGAGATGAGGTAGAAATCGAAGAAACTTATGCCAAATCAAGTATTATTGAACGTGAAGGTGGTAAATATGGTATCATTTATCTGCCTAAATTTTATATCGATTTTGAAGATAAGAACAGTAGAGATGCAGGAAAAGACGTTGCGCTTGAAGTGGAACGTTTAAAAAATGCTGGCGTTCAAGGTATTATTATGGACGTTCGTGATAATGGTGGTGGTTCTTTAAAAACCGTTGTTGATATTGCTGGATTATTTATCGAAAAAGGACCTATTGTTCAAGTTAAATCAGCTACTGGAAAAAAAGAAGTTTTATACGATACCGATGAGCAAGTAAAGTGGGACGGACCATTAGTTATTATGGTTAATGAGTTTTCTGCTTCAGCTTCCGAGATTTTAGCTGCTGCTATGCAAGATTACAAAAGAGCTATTGTTGTAGGAAGTAAACAAACTTTCGGAAAAGGTACTGTTCAAAATATTTATGATTTGAATCAGTTTGTGAGAGGAAGCGATGTAGGCGATTTGGGAGCATTAAAAACAACGACTCAAAAATTCTACAGAATTAATGGTGGTTCGACACAATTAGAAGGTGTAGCTAGTGATATTGTGATGCCCGATCGTTATGCTTATTTAAAAATGGGAGAAAAAGACACCGAAAATGCAATGCCATGGGATAAAATTGAAGCCGCATCATATACTTTATGGAGCAAATCTAATAATTTTGATAAAGCTGTAACCAATAGTAAAAAACGAATTGAGACTAATCCGCAAATGAAATTGATTGATGAAAATGCAAAATGGGTAGACGAACGAAACAAAGTAAATGTGTACAGTTTGCAAATCGATAAATTCAAAAACGAACAAAAGAAGTTGGAAGAAACCAATAAGAAGTACAAATCCATTGCTGATTATACCAATAATTTACCTTTTGCAGCGTTGCCTTATGAAACCGAATTGATGAATAAGGATTCGAATTTAAAAGAAAAAAGAGAGAGTTGGTTTGAAAGTTTAACCAAAGATATCTACGTAGAAGAAGCCTTAAATATATTAGATGATTTAAAAGGTGGAACCGATGTAAAGAAAGGATTGACGACTAAAGTTAAAAAAGAAAAATTAATTAAGTCATAGTTTTATTTTCTTTTATGCTATACTACAAGGCAGCTTTTTAGGCTGCTTTGTTTTTTAAAGTATATTTAATTTACGAATAAAAAAATGTAATTATGACTAAGTATTTCGTCGCCTGTTTCTTTTTTGGGTTTAGTATGTTTTTTACTTCCTGTAAGCAAAGCGATAGTTCGATTGAAATTGCTTGTAAATCAGATGCATTTTCAAATACAACAAATGCAAAGAAGCCATTCGATTTTTTACCCACAGCAACAGCCAATCAAATAATAGTTCATGATACGTATACTTTGTCGTATGTCGAAAAATTTGAACAAGCCGAATGGGTAGCGTATGAACTGAAGAAAAGCGACATGTCTACAGCCAATTTTAAACGCCCTTTTTTTATTGAGGATACCAAAGTTAAAACGCGTTCTGCTGATTGGCGTAATTACAAAAAATCGGGTTATGACAAAGGACATCTTTGTCCGGCTGGCGACCGAAAGTTTAGTAAGAAAGCTTTTGATGAAACGTTTTTAACATCGAATATTTCACCTCAAAAGCACGATTTTAACGATGGAGTTTGGAATCGTTTGGAACAAAAAGTGCGCTATTGGGCATCGAAGTATGATGGTGTTTATGTGATAACAGGTGGAGTTTTAGAAGCAGGTTTACTTACTATTGGTAAAGAAGAAGTTGCAGTACCCAAATACTTTTATAAAGTGTTATTGGATGATAGTCGTGGCGAATTTAAAATGATTGGTTTTTTAGTTCCAGCTGATGATAGCGATAGGCCTTTGTATGAGTTTGTGGTTTCGGTGGATGAGATAGAACGACGAACTGGCATCAATTTCTTTCCAAAATTGGACGATAAAATTGAGAAACGTTTGGAAAAAAGTAGTGACTATAAAAATTGGAGTTTTAACTAGCCCAGACCGGAATGAAAACAATTATACAGCAATAGCCTTGTTTTGTTGAAGAAAAAAAGCGACAACAGAAGCTTTTTTGCTTTTTACAAAAACGGTTGTTGGTTGTAATTTTTGGAATGGAGTGCTGGAAATTGCTTCGATTCGCTCACAATGACACTTTAACTTTACAAACCTGAATACTGATTGCTGATCACTTTTTTAACTACCACTCATTTACTTTATTCGCATCCATTTTTAAGAAAATGAAAACCAGGATAGTGAAGCCCCAAAGTCCGGAACCACCATACGAAAAGAACGGCAGCGGTACACCTATGGTTGGAAAAATGCCTAAAACCATTGCGATGTTCACAAAAAAGTGAATGAATAAAATGCCTGCGACACAATAGCCGTATACCCGACTGAACTTAGTTTTCTGCCTTTCGGCGAGATAGATAATTCGCAATATGAGTCCGATAAACAATCCAATCACCACAATACATCCCAAAAAGCCCCACTCTTCAGCCACAGTGGTAAAGATATAATCGGTATGTTGTGCGGGAACGAAACCTCCTTTGGTTTGCGTACCTTCGAGATAACCTTTTCCGAAAAAGCCTCCAGAACCAACGGCAATTTCTGATTGGTTGGTATTGTAACCAATACCTTTCATGTCGACTTCTTTCCCTAAAAGGATATTAAAACGGTCGCGATGGTGCTGTTTGAATACGTTGTTGAATACATAATTTACTGAAAATGAAAATCCGGAAATTAAAACTAATAATATTATACTGGCGATAATGTTTCTATCAACGTAACGACTTCTGAAATAATTGAGCACCAAAACCAAGGCGGTGATTCCGATAACGATAAACGGATTGTTAAAAGCAAGAGTTAGTACAAATAGAACAATTGCTATAAAACCCGTGAGCAAATACCAACCCGGTAAGCCTTCTCTATACAAAACAATAAAGAATACAAAGTAGATTAAAGCACTTCCAGGATCGGGTTGCGGTAAGATGAGCATTACGGGTAAAAATACAATGAGCAATACTTGTATTTGCCGATTTACATTTTTTAAATTGATTTGCACATCACTTAAATACTTTGCGAGTGCTAAGGATGTCGCGGCTTTAGCAAACTCGGAAGGTTGTAAAGTAAAACTTCCAATGGCGTACCAACAGCGTTGTCCTGCGATGGTTTTACCAAAAACAAAGAGTCCCATCAACGACAGTATGGCAATGGCAAAAATGACAATGGAGAACTTTTCGTAAAACTTAGCTTCTATAAAAAGGACAATGAAAATGAGCGGAATGGTAAACAAAATGAATAAAAATTGTTTACCATAAATTTGACTGGAATCAAAAATGAAGGTATCATCGCTGGTCGTTGATAAAGAGGAGGAATAAATATTTAACCATCCCATTATCACTAATGTAGCATAGATGGCAATACTTATCCAATCAATATTTTGTGAAACACCTTGATCTTTCATTTTATAATGCTTTAGTACTGTCTTTGAGTATTGTTTTTTTGGCTGCTTTTTGCTTGGTAATCGAATCTAATTTTTGTTTTGCAAATGTGATGCTGTCGCGTATTCTAAAAATACTGTCTTGTTGTTTTACGGGAAGCAGTTTGTCATATTGCGATTTTAAACTTCCATTAAGCATTCGAACTTCAAAGTCAGTACGAGAGATTTTTTTGTTGAGGTATTTCTCGATCATCAAAGTTGTTATTGGTCCCGCCCAACGCGCTCCCCAATATCCATTTTCTACAAAAACGGCTATGGCTATTTTCGGATTGTCTTTAGGTGCGAAAGCGACAAATATCGAGTGATCTTGCAGTTTGACACGTTTTCCGTTGACTTTTGCAAAATTTTCAGCGGTTCCTGTTTTTCCGCAGATTTCAATACCTACAGCACCCAATCCCGAAGCGGTTCCGCGATTATACACGTCAAACATACCCTCTACAATAGGGTCAAAATACTTTCTGTCGATAGTTGTTACGTGTTTGGTTCGGTATTTTTGGTCAATCATTTTACCTTCAATTTTTTTAATGATATGAGGCGTGTAATAATACCCACGGTTGGCGATGGTTGCCATAAAATTGGCTAATTGAATGGGAGTCATTAATACTTCACCTTGTCCGATGGCGTTAGATACAATTGTTTTTCCGTCCCATTTCCAACCTTTATAGGTTTTATCATAGAGTTTGGATGTCGGAATGTTTCCTTTTCTTCCTGTTGGCAAATCATAACCCATAAAATCGCCAAGTCCAAAACTTTTAAGGTGTTTCGCCCAAACATCAACTCCATAACCTCGGTCTTTATATTTGTTTACGGTTCGAATGTACGAACTTGAGAAAAATGTATTGCACGATTCGAAAATAGCGCGGTGCAATTCAACAGCGCCACCATGACAGTGGCATTTCATAAATCGACCACGGGCATAACTAAATCCGTGACGGCAATTGAAAGTTGTAGTTTGATCGATAACGCCTTCTTGCAAAGCAATTAATCCAGTTAAAATTTTAAAAGGAGAACCCGGCGGATATTCGGCTAGTAATCCACGGTCGTACAATGGTTTTGCAATCGAATCACGGTACAATTTGGTGTAATTTACCGAGCGTTTTCGTCCCACTAAAATCGTAGGATCGTAGGAGGGCGCTGTTACTAAAGCTAAAATTTCACCTGTTTTGGGTTCGATGGCAACGATTCCGCCACGTTTATTAATCATTAATTCTTCGCCATATTTTTGCAATTCAGCGTCAATAGTAAGCGTTACATCTTCACCTTGTTTGGCAATAGTGTCAAATTTCCCTTCTTTATACGAACCAATTTCTCTATTGAATTTGTCTTTTTGAACATATTGTACGCCTTTTTGTCCGCGTAAAATTTCTTCGTAACTTTCTTCAACACCTTGTTTTCCAATCAAATCACCTCCAACATAATACTTGTTTTTTTCGATAATTTTTTCATTTACTTGGGTAATGAAGCCGAAAACATTGGCTGCATAATCTACTTGATAATCTCGTAGCGAACGTTTTTGGATATAAAATCCGTTAAAGCGTCGCATTTTTTCTTGAAAGGCAGCATATTCTTCTTTGTTCAATTGTGGTAAAAAAACCGAGGGAAGTAGTGGACTATATATTCTGGCTTTTTCAATTTTTTTTATAAAATCGATTTTTGTAATTCCCAATAAATTGCAAAATTGCACCGTGTCTATTTCTTTAACATCTCTTGGGATAACCATGATATCATACGAAGGCTGATTGGCAACTAAAAGTTTGCCATTTCGGTCGTAAATGTAACCACGCTCGGGATAGATATACTTGATTTTAATAGCATTGTTTTCTGATTTTAATCGCAACGAATCGTCAATGACTTGTAAATAAAAAAGACGTATCAATAACAAAGAAGCTGTTATGATAACAAGAGCTGGTAGCAATGTCTTTCTCATCGTTTATTTGGCTTAATTAAATAAATAATTAATATGCTTATGATTAAGGTAAAAAGTGTACTAACTAATATACGAATAATAATATTTAGAAAGAAATTAATGGTAAAAATTTCTAAAATAAAAAGAATGAGGTGATGCAATACCACAGCGAGTAACAGAAAAGAAAATCGTTCTGGTGTGAGTACTTCGTTCAGTTTTACGGTTTGATATTCATAGCTCAATCCGAACGAAAATTTAAAAAATGCGGGACGAAAAAAAGCCAAAACCAAACAGGATGTGGTATGAACGCCCCCCGAATTTAAAAACATATCCATTAACAAACCAAGAAAAAAACTGGCCATTAATAAACCGTATTTGTTTCCGTTTACAGGATATAAAATGATGAATAAAATATAAGGAAACGGATTGATGTAACCCAAAAAATTGATGTTATTGAACAACAAAATCTGCGCAGCCAGCAACAAAACAAAACGGGCGATATTATTTAGTAAGGCACTATTCATTTTTTAGTGACTTTTTCTTAAGATCTATAATTTCGGCAGTGTCTTTGTTTTTGATTACGTATACATAACCCAAACTGGTCATGTCGTTGAATAATTTAATATCCAAAGTGTAAAAATTGGTTTCGTTATCGGTCAACACTTTTTCAATGGTACCAATATTAATGTTTTCTGGAAAAATTTCTGACAATCCACCCGTTACAATGGTGTCGCCTTTACGAACTGATGCTAGTCTTGGAACGTCTGTTAATTGTACAAATCCAGTGCTTTTGCCATTCCATGACAATGAACCATAATGTCCCGATTTTTTGATTTTTGCATTCAACGGACGGGTTGTATTTAAAATACTCAACACGGTAGAATAATTTGCCGAGGTGTTTTCGATAACGCCCACAATCCCCAAACTGTTAATAACACCCATATCTTGTTTGATGCCTTGCTTACTTCCGCTATTCAAGGTGAGGTAATTCTCATGAACGTTATACGAGTTTTTGATGACTTTGGAAATAATAATGTCGATTTTCTTAACACCATAAATACTGTCTACTTCAGGAAGTTTGGTCGTATCTTTTAAATTGAAAAGTAAACTTTTAAGGCGTGCATTTTCTCTAGCCAACTCATCGTTTTGAATTTTCAGATTAAAATATTCGTTGACATTATTCATTTTTTCATACACACCACCAGACAAGAAATTAGCCGAACTAATCACTTTGCTTTTATGAAAAGAATGCGATTGTATGGTTAAGGAAAGTGATATGATTATAAGCAACAAAAACAGCATACGGTAGCTGTTTTTAAATATAAAATTAAATATCTGCTGCATTTTTTATAGTGTTCAGTGGTCCGTATTAAGTAATCAGTGTTTCGTTAGAAACTCAGGTAAGCCAACTTATTTGATAAGGATACTTCTAAATTTCGGAATGTTTTTTAACGCCATTCCGGTTCCTCTAACAACCGCTTTCAATGGATCTTCAGCAATGTAAACCGGTAAATCAGTTTTTAACGATATACGCTTGTCTAATCCACGTAACATAGAACCACCGCCAGCAAGATAAATTCCTGTGTTGTATATATCCGCTGCCAATTCAGGTGGCGTTTGCGATAACGTTTCCATAATGGCATCTTCAATTCGTTGAATCGATTTATCTAAGGCTTTGGCAATTTCTCTAAAAGTAACTTCAACTTGTTTTGGCTTTCCGGTAAGTAAATCTCGTCCTTGTACCGACATATCATCTGGAGGCGTTTCCAATGCATCAGTTGCTGCTCCAACCGTAATTTTAATTTTTTCTGCGGTAGTTTCTCCCACAAATAAATTGTGTTGGGTACGCATGTAATAAATGATGTCATTAGTAAAAACATCACCGGCAATTTTAACCGATTTATCGCAAACAATTCCACCCAAAGCAATTACGGCAATTTCGGTAGTTCCACCACCAATATCCACAATCATGTTACCTTTTGGCTGCATGATGTCAATACCGATACCGATAGCAGCTGCCATAGGTTCGTGAATTAAGTAAACTTCTTTTCCGTTTACACGTTCGCAACTTTCTTTTACGGCACGCATTTCCACTTCGGTAATTCCAGACGGAATGCATACAACCATGCGCAAAGCGGGCGTAAACATTTTTTTCTTTAAAGCGGGAATGCTTTTGATAAACATGCTAATCATCTTTTCCGAAGCATCGAAATCGGCAATTACACCATCTTTTAATGGTCGAATGGTTTTAATGTTTTCATGAGTTTTACCTTGCATCATGTTTGCCTCTTTACCAACGGCAATAATTTTTCCAGTGATTCTGTCTCTGGCAACAATAGATGGACTATCGATCACTACTTTGTCGTTGTGAATGATTAGCGTATTTGCGGTTCCAAGGTCAATGGCAATGTCCTCGGTCATGAAATCAAAAAATCCCATAGGTGTAAAAAGGGTATTAGTTTAATAATAAAAAATTATATACAAAAATAATAAAATTAATGTTTAAAATGACGTGTACCTGTAAATACCATTGCAACTTTATTTTCATTGCAATAATCGATGCTCAATTCGTCTTTTATTGAGCCTCCGGGTTGAATCACAGCGCTTATTCCAGCTTCATGCGCAATGGCTACACAATCCGGAAACGGAAAGAAAGCATCGCTTGCCATTACAGCGCCATTTAAATCGAAATCGAAATTGTTTGCTTTTTCAATTGCTTGTTTCAAAGCATCTACTCGCGAGGTTTGTCCGGTTCCAGCAGCAATTAATGTGCCGTTTTTTGCCAAAACAATCGTATTCGATTTGGTGTTTTTGCAAATTTTTGAAGCAAATAATAAATCGGCTATTTGTTGGTCAGTTGGCGTTGTAGTAGTAACGGTTTTTAAGGCACTTTTAGTATCGGTGATGTTGTTTTTATCTTGAACTAATAATCCATTGAGACAAGTTCGTACTTGACGTTGCGGCAAAGGCACATCATTAAGTACTAAAATAATGCGGTTTTTCTTTTCTTGTAGGATGGTAACAGCTTCTTCATCATAACTTGGAGCTATCACTACTTCACAAAACAAGGAGGTGATTTCTTTTGCTGTGGCCACATCAATGTTGCCGTTGGCAATCAAAACGCCACCAAAAGCCGAAGTTGGATCGCCAGCCAAAGCCGCTAAATACGCTTCCTTCATGGTGCTTTTTGTCGCCAATCCACAGGCATTGTTGTGTTTTAAAATGGCAAACGTTGGATCGTTATCTTTGAATTCTAAAATCAAATTTACAGCAGCATCCACATCTAGCAAATTGTTATACGATAATTCTTTGCCGTGCAATTTGGTAAACATCGCATCAAAATCGCCAAAGAAAAAGCCTTTTTGATGTGGGTTTTCGCCATAACGCAATACGTGTCCGTTAGCAATACTCGATTTAAAAATAGTATCGTCAGTATTGAAGTAATTAAAAATGGCCGAGTCGTAATGCGACGACACATGAAACGCTTTCGTAGCTAAATACTTTCTTTGCTCTAAAGTTGTGGCGCCATTTCCGTCCAATACCATTTGTAAAAAAACGTCATATTCGTCAACCGAAGGAACAATTACGGTATCCTTAAAATTTTTAGCAGCCGCCCGAATTAAGGAAATACCACCAATGTCAATTTTTTCGATGATGTCTTCTTCGTTTGCGCCCGAAGCCACCGTTTTTTCAAAAGGATATAAATCGACAATCACTAAATCAATTTGTGGAATGTCGAACTCCTTCATTTGTTCAACATCTGTCGGATGATCTTGACGGTTTAATATACCGCCAAATACTTTTGGGTGTAGGGTTTTTACTCTTCCGCCAAGAATAGAAGGATACGAAGTAACATCTTCAACTGCTACTACCGGAATGCCTAAATTTTTTATAAAATCTTCGGTGCCACCTGTCGAATAAATAATGGCGTTTTGTTGGTGTAATTGTCTCACAATTGGCGCTAATCCGGTTTTATCAAATACCGAAATAAGTGCCGATTGTATTGTTTTTGTTGTGCTCATTGTGTTGTTGTTTAGCTTCGCTCAGTTCGGGTAAAAAGGCCCTCGAGTTAGCACACAAAAGTAGTTTTTTTAATCGGGTTTTGTTTCCGATTTTAAAACATTTTTTTTAGGTTTTTTTATTGTTTTTTGAAACGATTGGGCAGGCATTTTT
>CANLLR010000016.1 GCA_947491985.1 Flavobacteriaceae bacterium
ACAATGCATTTTTTTGTTTTCGAGCATTTTTTTGGTAATCATTTGGTTGATTTTGTTGTCTTCTACCAAAAGAATTTTTTTGTTGTAGATGGTATTTTCATCATAGTTCTCTTTCTCAACTGGAATTAAAATTGCCGCTGAAACTTCAAAAGGTAAATCGAACGATAAGGTCGATCCCAAACCCACTTTACTATTCAAATAAATGTTGCCGCCAAGCATGTCAATCAGTTTTTTTACGATTGCCAATCCCAAGCCAGTCCCACCATATTTACGATTGATTTCGATAGAACCTTGTGAAAAACTTTCAAAAATTGTCTCTAATTTATCTTCGGGAATTCCGATTCCGTTATCGGCCACTTTAAATCCAAGACTAATTTTATTGTCAGTATCAGTATTCATTTGGACGATTACTTTTACAAAACCATCTTTGGTAAACTTTAGAGAATTATTTATTAAGTTCAGAAATATCTGCGAAAGTTTGGTTGGATCTCCAATTAAACTATTCGGAATGGTATCGTCGATGTCAATGGTAAAAGAGTTGTTATTTTCTTGTGCTACTTCTTTTAATGAGTTTTGAATATTTTGAAGTAATAATTTTAAATCGAAATTTATTTTTTCAATCGGAATGTTTTGTGATTCGATGCGGTTTATTTCTAAAATATCGTTGATTAATGCAATTAAATAATTACCCGAAAATTGTAGCGAATTTAGGTAATTCAACTGACTCTCATTCGGATTTTCTTCTAAAAGCAAATGTGTTATTCCGTTAATAGCGTTTAAAGGCGTACGCAATTCGTGACTTATAGTTGATAAAAATTCAGATCGTGAATGAGTGGCTTTTTCTGCTTTTTCCTTGGCAATTTCTAGTTCTTTATTTTTTTCTTGTAATAAAAAATTTGATCGATTTCGGATAATGTTGTTTTTATACAAGGCCAAACTTAATAGTGATAAAATCGAAATCAAAGCGATGGCTAAAATGCTTATCAGTTTTGAAAAGGTTTTGTTTTTTTCCTTCGATTAGTTTTCTTTATCCAACTGTTCAATCGATTTTAATCGTTCTATATTTTTGAAGGTTTTAAAATCTTCTACACCAATTTTTAAAGCATCTAATTTAGAAATAGAATCTTTTAAGCGGATGTGTTGTTTGAGTAATTCGTTGGTTTTTTTATAATTTAATTGTTTTTCGTAGACTTTGCTAAGCGCCAAAACAATTTTAGATTTCTCTTCAATATTGTTATTCCTATTACTGATAAAGTACGCTTTGTCTAAGTAATTTTTTGCCAAATTGATACGCTCTTTTTTCAATTCAATTGCACCCACTTGATACAAAGCTTCGGCTTTAGTTTTGTACGAATCAGCAGAGTCCTTTTTAGAAATGATGACATTGAAAAGCTTCATTGCTAAATCGATCTTTCCCTTTTCTTTTTATACAATTCCTTTTTGAAGGTTGAGTAAATCAATGGCATTCGGAATTTTGATAGTCTGGTAAATCGATTTTGCTTTATTGAAATTGCTTTCTGCCATACTAAAATTATTCTTTTCCATATAACACAAACCCAGACTATAAAAGGTAAACGCTTGATTTGCTGAAGGTTTTATAGTAGCATAATAGGCGATGCTTTTTTGGTATTTATCTATAGCATCATTACATTTTTTTAAGTCAAAATAAACACTTCCCAAATTGGCATAACTATCGGCCAACTGTTCTTTGTTGTTCGAAACTATCGCATAGTCAATTGCTTTTTAAGAGTAAATAAGACATTCTCTATAGCCATTGTTTTTTTTGTTGAATTTTGCTATTTCAATATAATAGTCAACACTGTCAATTTTTTTGACAACGTATTTCTGCGAAAAAAGAAGTATCGGAGTAAGAAAAAAAACCAGCAAAAACTGTTTCATGTCTCGTATTTATATGCTTTACCGAATCTAAAGTAAAGAAATTATTTAGAAACTAAAGCTATCAAATCGATTATTCTCGATGAATAACCAATTTCATTGTCATACCAACCTACTACTTTGACCATTTTGTCAATTACAGAAGTGAGTTGCGAATCAAATAAACACGAATTTTTATTTCCAATAATATCAACAGATACAATGGGATCTTCAGTGTAAGCAACAATTCCTTTAAGGTTTGTTTGCGATGCCAATTGAAATGCCTCGTTGATTTCGGCAATGGTTACTTCTCGTTTTACATTAAAGGTAATATCCGTTAACGAACCATCGGGAACAGGAACTCTGATGCCACAACCGCCGATTTTTCCTTCCATTTCTGGAAAAATTTTAGTCAATGCTTTTGCAGCTCCAGTGGTAGTGGGAACTATTGACTGACTTGCACCGCGCGCTCTGCGCAAATCTTTGTGTGGTTGGTCGTGTAAGCTTTGATCTGTCGTATACGAATGAACTGTAGTAATGTACGCTTGTTCAATGCCACATAAATCGTTAATAATCTTTATCATCGGAGCGGCGTTGTTTGTGGTGCAACTGGCGTTGGAAATTATTTTTTCTGTACCGTCCAAAATCGATTCATTGACACCTAAAACTACTGTTTTGATTTGTGCTTCTTGTTCGTTATCACCTTCATAAGGTGCTGAGAGAATTACTTTTTTAGCTCCTGCAACGATATGTTGATTGATTTCATCAAAGGTTTTGAATTTTCCCGTAGCTTCAATTACAATATCAATATATAAACTCGACCAGTTTAAAAGACTAATGTCTTTTTCATGAAAAAATAGATATGGATGATTGTCAATACGAATTGAATGCTCGTCATAGCTTACTTCATTTGCTAAAATTCCGTGAATGCTGTCGTATTTTATCAAATGTGCCATCGTTGGATTGTTGGCAATATCATTGATTGCGATTACTTCAATCGAGGGATGATTGAGTAGCAATCGGAAAACACTTCTTCCAATTCGTCCAAATCCGTTTATAGCGACTCTTGTTTTATTCATTGGGTTCGATGTGAATTAATACGTGACCTAATTGCGGAATTTTCTCTCGTAAAGTATCTTTCAAATGGTGCGCAATATCGTGTCCATCTTTAACTGAAATAGTTGCATCAACTGTAGCGTGAAGATCAACATGGTAGACCATTCCAGCTTTTCTAATAAAACATTTTTCGGTATTTATAACACCTTTCACTTGATGGGAAACTTCACGAATTTCGATAATTAAGTCGTCATATACATGCTCGTCCATGATTTCACCCAAAGCAGGACGAAAAATTAAATAACTATTGTACAAAATAAATCCCGATGCAAAAAGCGCTGCCCAGTCGTCTGCCGATTCGTAACCTTTACCTAAAAACAAGGCAATAGATATTCCGATAAATGCAGCTACCGAAGTAATGGCGTCACTGCGATGGTGCCAAGCGTCGGCTTTCAATGAAGAACTATTGGTGAGTTTACTTTTTTGCATTACCAAACGAAACGAAATTTCTTTCCAAATGATGATAATTCCGAGTACTATTAATGTCCACGTTTTTGGTAAATCATGTGGCGTTTGAATATTTAAAATGCTTTCATATGCAATAATAGTAGCTGAAGTAATTAAAAAACCAACAACCAAAAAAGTAATTAGTGGCTCGGCACGACCATGACCATAGGGGTGATTGTCGTCGGCAGGTTTATTCGAATATTTGATTCCGAATAAGACTAAAAAGGAAGAAAAAATATCAGTAGTTGATTCAATCGCATCAGCAATCAATGCATATGAATTTCCAAAAAAACCAGCCAAACCTTTAACCAACGCTAAAATAGTATTTCCAATTAAACTGAAATACGTAGCGTTTATAGCAGTTTGTTGGTGAGTTATTGCAGGTTTATTGGTCATTATACTTATAAAATATGTTTCTGAGCATGATAACTAGAACGCACCAAAGCGCCACTTTCTACATGACGAAATCCCATTTCTTTCCCTATTTTTTCATACTTCTCAAATTGCTCAGGCGTTACAAAAAATTTAACTGGTAAATGTTTTTTGCTCGGTTGTAAATATTGACCAATAGTCACAATATCCACGTCGTTATGGCGCAAATCTTGCATGGTTTGTATTACTTCTTCTTCGGTTTCACCAAGTCCAAGCATGATACCCGATTTCGTTCTTTTGATTCCTTTTTCTTTTAAATATTTCAAAACAGCCAAACTTCGGTCGTATTTGGCTTGGATGCGCACTTCTCGGGTTAATCGTCGCACGGTTTCAACATTATGGGAAACGACTTCTGGATTGGCTTCAATAATTCGGTCGATGTTGCGTTCTACGCCTTGAAAATCAGGAATCAATGTTTCTAAAGTTGTTTCTGGATTCATGCGTCGAATGGCTTGAATGGTTTCGTACCAAATGATGGATCCCATGTCTTTAATATCGTCACGATCTACGCTAGTAATTACGGCGTGTTTGATTTTCATGATTTTAATGGAACGCGCCACTTTTTCAGGTTCGTCCCAATCTACATCTTCAGGTCGCCCTGTTTTTACGCCGCAAAAACCACACGAACGCGTACAAACATTTCCTAAAATCATGAATGTTGCAGTGCCTTCGCCCCAGCATTCGCCCATATTCGGACAACTTCCTGAAGTGCAAATTGTGTTGAGTTTGTATTTGTCAACTAAGCCCCGAAGTTCGGTGTATTTTTGACCAATTGGCAATTTCACTTTTAGCCATTTTGGTTTTCCTATTGGTAAGATGTTTTCAGCAACAGATTCCATACGATGCAATTTTGAACTGCAAAGATACGAATGTAGATGGTAGAATTTTGCTTTTAAAATTCAGATTTTATATAAAAATTTCACAAGAATTTATAGTAAACTATCCAAAGCAAATCAAAGAGGCTTAGCAAGAGTTCGGGAATTGTCTCATACCCACTTGTCTATACCTCGCGTTATTAATCAAATCGCGATGAATAGAATTTTATTATTCAACAAAATCAAGTTCTTTGCCATGGGTTTCTTCAATGGTAACAGTAGCGTAAATTCCCAAACTAAAAGCTACAATACCGATAAGTGCTGCCGAAATAATAACCGAAGTATTTTGCTTGAAAAAGTCGAAACCAATTAGCATTACTGGTAATAATCCACGCACCATATTGGGGACAGTTGTCGTGGCAGTACTTCGAATATTGGTTCCAAACTGTTCGGCAGCTACAGTAACAAACATGGCCCAATAACCAGTTCCCAATCCTACCCAAGCACAATAAAAATAGTACATCTTCTCTGATTTTTCGCCACTAAAGAGCAAAAGCAATACCCCTACAATTGTAAAAAGCATCATGTACAAAATGGCCTTTTTTCGGGATTGCAAAACATGTGATATAAAACCACTCGCAAAATCACCAACTGAAATTCCAATATACGCCCACATGATTGCTTTTCCGGGTACTATAGATGTGATACCCATTTCTGGTGCAAATTGATTAGCCATCATAGCTAGAATTCCGATGCAAAACCAAGTAGGTAAACCTATAGCGATGCATTTCATGTATTTTATAAATCGTATTTTATTAGTAAAAAAAGATAAAAAATTGCCTTTTGAAAGATGCGTTTGCTTTTCTAAGTTGGTATACATTCCGCTTTCTAAAACACTAACCCGAAGCAGTAATAAGAGCAATCCCAATCCGCCACCAACATAATACGCTATTGTCCAATTACCAGCCAATTCGACGGTTAATTGCGCCACTACTGCACCGAGTAATCCAAATCCTGCCACGATAGAAGTGCCAATTGCACGGAGTTCTTTTGGTAAGCTTTCAGCGACTAATGTAATTCCGGCTCCCAACTCGCCTGCCAGACCAACTCCAGCTATAAATCGTAAAATAGCATACAACATTCCTTTGTCTTGTATCGGAATATAGGGTAAAAATCCACACGCGATATTGGCTAACGAATACACCAAAATCGAGCCGAACAAAACAGATAAGCGTCCTTTTTTGTCACCTAGAATTCCCCATATAATGCCTCCAAGCAGCAAGCCAAACATTTGATAGCGAATAATTATTGTACCTACTATATCGACGTCTAAACCCAAGGTGTTCAGACTTGGAACACGAACGATTCCGAACAGTAATAAGTCGTAAATATCAACAAAATAGCCTAATGCGGCTACAATAACAGGAAAACCCAATAGGTGTTTTACTTTTTCTTTAGAGGTAAATTTTCGCATAGTATATCAAAATAGCAGGCGAAAAGTACTAAAAAAACCTATCTCTTTTGTAATTAGGAGACAGGAATTTTAGTAAAATATAGTTATCAAAAAGTAGTTAATTCATTTGAATTTTTATAGGTAAAGTGTATTGTGTTCTAACATATTTTCCGTTTTTGACACCTGGTTTCCATTTGGTTTTCAGTGCTTTTAGAACCCGAACAGCTTCTTTGTCTAATCCATATCCCGGATTTCGCAGTACTTGTATATCGGTCATACTACCGTCTTTTTCAATTACGAAAGAAACATTTACTCGAACCGATGCTATATCATCAATAGTCGGTTTTTCAAAATTTTTACCAACATACTCGTAAAATTTTGCCATTCCACCTGGGAATTCAGGTTGTTCGTCTAATAATGCAGGAATTTCTGGGCCAGTTGGTGTGTTGTTTCCATTTTCAATTCTGCCACCACTTGATCCTGTTTCACCTTCTGAGCCTGTTCCTGTTTCTGTTCCTCCGGAAGTTGTTCCGTTTGTAGGATTGGTAAGTGTTTCCGGAATGTTTGGCTCTGAATCAACTGTAGCTACAACCACATAATTTTGTGATGTAATTGGATTAATAGTAGAATACGGATTATGTTTTACAGGTGCAATAGGTTCAATTTTTGGTAGGTCAACCGGCGGTTTAATATTCACCACGACTATAGTAGTGTCATAGGGTTCTGTCAACGGAACAAGAGGAGGATGATTTCCGAAAGAGCTTAAAAGCAATCCAAATCCAGAAATGGAGCCAATAAAGAACAATCCTACAAAAAAAGCGGCGAGTGTTGTTCTAGCACTTTGTTGACGCAATTGATAAGCGCCGTAGGCTTTGTTTTTTCCTTCAAAAACAAGGTCAATCCATTTTTTTTCAAAGATACTTACGTTTGACATGATATAGAGTTTTTTGGTTAAGTATCGATGTTACATAAGCGTAGTTTTGGTATCTGTAATTATAACGCTGATAGTGACTTAAATATTGTTGGGAGTTATGAAAAAGATACTAGATGAAAGAGATTCATAACAATTAAAATAAAAAAAGCCGCTGGCAATTTCCAACGGCTTCATTAATTTATGTAATTGCGTATTATCGAATAACTAATTTTTGTATAATTTTTTCGGAGTTATCCAATACGAATTCAATAATGTAAGTGCCTGTTGTAAGATCTTGGGTATTGAGTTCGATATCTGTTCCTGTAGTTTTAGTTTGTTGTAAAGCACGTCCTTGAACATCATAAATAGTAATTTCTGAAATGCTATAGGCTGCATTAATGTGAATAAAATCAGTTGCTGGATTTGGATATAGTGTTACTTTTTCTGTAGTGTAATTTTCGTTACCTAGTGTAGCTGCGCGTAAACTTCCTGCAGTCAAGAAAATGGCCGAATCTAATGCATTGTCACCTACATTAGCGATAGCAAATTTTAAATGATAGGTTTGTCCAGAAGTCACTGGGCCGGAAGCTGTAAATTCTGTAGAAAGTCCGTCGTATTGAACTTCCGGGTTTAAAACGGGATTACTCCCAGTGCCATTATTGACATAGTATTGGCAATACTCACAGGGTCCAGTATTTGAAATTCCATTATTCAAATTGTTGATAGTAACTGGAGTTGCGGTTCCTGGAATGGTTGCAATATTGATAGCACTGTTACTAAAAGGTCCTGCTATACCGGGTCCGCTAAGGAACAATCCAAAAGTATCATTAAAACTCGAATTAGTAAATTCTGGGTACTCTTCAGAAGCAAAAATATATTCAAAAAGCACTGTATTTCCTGTTGGAACAAAATCAAATTCGATAGTGCACACATTTCGAACCGTATTTGTTGTAATCAGAGCCAAATCACTATCTCCTGAAATAGGGGCACTAGTTACATTGGTAGCTCCACTGCTGTTATTTGGTCCAGAAGCAAGTATCGCTTTTCCAGTAGCTAAAAGCAATCCTTGGCTGGCGCCAATGCCTATATCTCCATTGGAGAATCGCGCTACTTGGTCGCGAATGGCGAGTGCGTTAGATTCAGTTCCGTTAAATTTAATGTTGCTTATAGTTACATTTGGACCAGCAAATGTGTTAAGTACCAGTTCTTGTGGGGTGAAGGTTGTAGTGACAGCTAACTGCGAGAACACTGAAAAACCTACCAAAAGTAACAATATTGAAAGTAATGTTTTTTTTATAAAATTAAATTTTTTCGAAAGATATTAAATAGTATTAATCAAGTGAAATTTTATAGTTAAATTATAAAAAATAATGACTTAGTAATAGTAAAATCTCTGGGAAACAAATTGAAATGAACATATTAGCGCTTATTCTGAATGATTTCTGCCAATAATTTTTTTGCGCGAAGGAGTTTTATTTTGACATTACTCAACGGCTCTTCCAATTGTTCGGCAATTTCTTGGTAACTCATTTCTTGAAAATAACGAAGTTGAATGACTTCTTGATAGTGCGGTTTTAATTCTTTGATGTATTGCAACAATTGCGAAAGATTTTGAACCGTTATTAATTCATCTTCTGCCGATGGCGAACTATCGGCGACATTGTAAGCTTGTTGATCATCTTCATCGGTGATTTCAATAAAAATACTCGACTTTTTTTTGCGCAACATGTCGATGTGAACATTTTTAGCAATAGCAATTAGCCACGTATTGAATTGAAAATCAGGATTATATAAAGCAATTTTATCAAACGCTTTAGAGAACGTTTCGATGGCAATGTCTTCAGCATCGGTCTCGTTTTCGGTTCGTTTGAGCATGAATCCGTAAACCTCATTCCAATAATGATCGAGCAAATAGGTAAATGCTACTTGATCGCCTTTTTTTGCTTTATTAATGTGGTGAATTATTTCCAATGCACTGGTTTTGAAAACGTATTGGTTATAAAAACGTTGATTTGTGTAACGATAAGTACTAATTCAATCAAAGGAAACCAATACATTACATCTTTTTCTTTTAATTTTCCAGCTGCAAATCCCATCGAAATCCAAACAAATAAATAGCGAAATCCAATTAAACTAACAACAATTATCCATTGGTATTGAAAAGTGAGTAGTACAATGGGTAAAACTAAAAATAAAAATTGCGACGTAAAAAATAGCGCTAACTGACTTCTATCAAATGATTTGTAATGTTTGGCTGTTGAAACGTGGCGTCTTTTTTGGGTAAACCACTCTTTAAATGATGTTTTTGCTTTGGAATAGGTAAAACTTTCTGGCGTGTAGCAAATAGTAGTATTTTTTGCGGAAGCTGCTTCGTTAATAAACAAATCATCGTCACCTGAACGCAATTTCATGTGTTCAATAAAGCCGTTGGTTTTAAAGAACTCTTCACGTTTGTAAGCTAAATTCCGACCCACGCCCATATACGGTTTGCCTAATTTTGCCCAACCAAAATATTGGGTTGCAGTAAGTAAAGTTTCGTATCGGATAAGTTTGTTTAGGAATGAATTTTTCACTTTTTCATACGCACCATATCCCAATACAATCGTTTTTTTCTGAGTAAACTGTGCACTCATTTGCTTAATCCACTCGGTTGAGGTAGGATAACAATCGGCGTCAGTAAAAAGTAAATACTCGTTTTTAGCCGCTTTGATTCCGAGGGTTAATGCAAATTTTTTATTGCCCCAAAAGGCTTCAATGTTTGCCACTTTTACCAATTTAATGTTGGCGTATTTTTTTTCAAATCCTTCAAAAATTTCTAGGGTTTCGTCGCTAGAGGCATCGTCTATCAACACAATTTCGAAATCAGGATAGTTTTGATTGGCTAAAATCGGAACGAAATTTTTGACATTCTCTTCTTCATTTTTAGCACAAACAATGATAGAAATTGGAATTCTTTTTTGAGCACTCGTTTGTGGTTTTGCAAAAGAAAATTTACCAAAAAACACTACGTAATACAAAAATTGAATGAGTATAACAGCGAAAAATAAAAAGAAAAGTACTAGTAACATAATGACTTCAATGCTTTAAAAACGAGTGTAAAAGTAAGGAATTGAATTGGGAATTACGAATTATAAATTATGAAATTACATCACATTTACTTCCGCTTCAATCGCAATACCGAATTCCTTTAAAACCGTAGCTTGTATGTTTTTAGAAACGACTAAAATTTCTTGTCCAGTGGCGTTGCCATAATTGACTAAAACTAAGGCTTGGTTTTTATGAATTCCGGCATCTCCAAAACGTTTCCCTTTAAAACCTGCTTTTTCGATCAGCCAGCCTGCGGGCACTTTTACTTCGGTTTCCGAAACAACATAATGAGGCATTTCGGGATGTAAGGCGTGTATTTTTTCGAAATCGGTTTTCGAAATGATTGGATTTTTAAAGAAACTTCCGCTGTTTCCTAATTCCTTTGGATTGGGCAATTTACTTTGACGAATAGCAATAACCGCGTTGCTTACGTCTTTTAGCGAAGGCGTTGTGACGTTTTGCTTTTCTAATTCTTTGGTAATGTCACCATACGATACATTTATTTTATGGTTGCGTTTGGTGAGTTTAAAAACTACTGATGTAATGATGTATTGGTCTTTTATTTCGTGTTTAAAAATGCTTTCACGGTAGCCGAAATTACAATCGGCTTTGGTAAATGTTTGCAATTTTTGAGTTGCAATATGCATCGCTTCACAAGAAACAATCGTGTCTTTAATTTCGGTTCCATAAGCGCCAATATTTTGAACGGGTGTTGTGCCAACATTACCAGGAATAAGGGACATGTTTTCCAATCCACCAAAATCATGTTCAATCGTCCACAGTACAAATTCGTGCCAATTTTCACCAGCCAAACTTTCAACCCAAACAAAATCGTCATCTTGGTTGATGATTTTTTTTCCTTTTAAATCGATATGAATAACCAAAGCATCGATATCTTGTGTCAATAGCATATTACTTCCTCCTCCTAAAACGAATTTTTTATCGGAAGTATGATTGGCTAAAACCAATTGTAATTCCTCGACAGAATGCACGGCGACAAATTGTTTGGCTTTGGCTTCGATACCAAAAGTGTTGTATTTTTTTAGTGAAAAGTTGGTTTGAATTTGCATTATAACTTTTTTGAAATTGATTTTTGCAATTGCTTTTAAAATTTAATCTTCTGTTTCTAATGCGCGTCTCAAAAAGTCGTTCATCGGTTTTAACGCGATTAATTTTTGCGCTATCAGTTTGCTGAAATCAGGAGATGTGAATAGTTTGTCGTCAATTTTTTGAGAAGCGGTGTAGCTTTTTAACTTTAAAAATTCGATAGCTGGATGATTCGGATTGAAATCTTTTGGTGCTTTTTTAAGCATGTTGTTTTCATCACGATCGAAATTGCCAAACTCGTTTTTGAACGATTTGTTGTTCACAATTGCGTTTAAATCATCGTGAAAAAATTCGATTTCCTTACGGATTTGTTTTAATTCGGATGGCTCTGGACACCAAACACCACCAGCGATAAACGATTTTCCTTTTTCAAAATGAATGTAATAACCGGGGGAGTTTTTACGGTTTTTATTTTGTGTAAACCAAACTCCCATATTGGTTTTATATGGCGATTTATCTTTAGAAAATCTAATGTCACGATTGATTCGGAACGTACAGTTTTTTACTTCCAAAGATTCAAGAGATTGGTCTAATGACTTCATTTCTGACAAGATGGAAGCAATATAATTGTGGTAATCTTTTTTGTAGTTTTCGTATCTTTTTTTATTGGCATGCATCCATTCGGTGTTATTGTTGGCCACCAAATCTTCTAAAAACTGTAAGGCTTCTTTTGTAATCATTTTTTCAACTATTTCTGATTAATAGGTACAACTTTTAATTTGGTTTTAAGTACTTAATAGCTTCTGGACCATTCATTATGACGAATAAAACCGTAAAAACAATAATAAAGGCAACATAAATTATAGCTAGAAGTAACATGATGAATAACACACGTAATATAATACTTTTTAAAGGGCGTTCTTGGTAAAATGCACTATAAAACCAAATCATACTAGGTACTAATTAACGTAAAATAGTAGTTGGATAATTGGTATTAACGTTTTAATTCTTCTCGGAGTTCTTCTTCCGAAAGGTATCCAATATGCTTGAATTTTTCTACTCCATTTTCATAAATCAAAATTACGGGCAATCCGTCTAATTTCATGGCTTCGAGAATGGATTTATTTTCATCAGCATCCAACCGAACTAAACTTGCTTTTCCTTGTAATTCGGCTTGCATTTTCAAAATGTAAGGTTCCATTTTTTTGCAAGGTGCGCACCATTTAGCATAAAAATTCACTATGGTTTTTGGATTGCTTTTAACTAATTCGTCAAATGCCTGAGCACTAATTCCCAACCATTCTTTACTTGGAGTTGCCATTCCAGCAGCATTCCATTTTAAAATACCACCATCAAGATTATAGATTTCTTTAAAACCCAATTCGGCTAATTTAGAAGCTGCTTGACCACTTCTTCCACCTACTTTACAATACACAAAAACAGGTTTTGATTTGTCTAATTTTGAGGCTTCTGAAACAAAATCGGTTCCGTTCCAATTGCTATTTTTGGCATTTTGGATGTGTTCAACAGCAAATTCTTCGGGAGTTCGCACATCTAAAAGTTGCGGATTTGTTGTCGTTTTTAATTTTTCTGAAAAGGTTTTTACATCAACTGTCTGAATAGCATTTGACGGTTGTCCTTGACAATTGCTGCAAAGTGCCGAAATAAATAGTGCGTAAATAAATTGTAATCGCATGAGATTTTTTTTGCTAAGATATAAATTTTCGATGTTTTATAAAACACTAAAAATGAAACATTTTATAGCTTTGATGTGTGGTTTTTACAATACTTTCAGTACGTTCCGAATGGGTGTCTGTAATAAACAATTGTCCAAAAGCATCATTGTTCACCATAGCCACAATTTTGCTCACGCGACTTTCGTCTAGCTTGTCAAATATGTCATCAAAAAGTAAGATGGGTTTTTCGCCACTTTGTTTTTTTACAAATTCAAATTGCGCCAATTTTAAAGCGATGAGAAACGATTTTTGTTGGCCTTGAGAACCAAATTTTTTGATGGGAAAACCATCAATTTGAAAAGACAAATCGTCTTTGTGAACTCCAACAGATGTGTAGTGCAAGGCACGATCTTTTGCTAAATTTTCTTCTAAAAGTTGTAAGGTCGTACCTTCAAACAAATGACTTTCATATACCAATTGGACGGTTTCGTTTGAATTGGTAATTTCTTGATGGTGTTGGTTGAAAATCGGAATAAAATCGGATAGAAATTGTTGTCGTTTTTCAAAAATAGCTTGCCCTAATTGATTCAACTGTTCGTTATAAATACTTAAGGTGTCTTTTTCGAAAACATGGTTTAAGGCAAAATATTTCAGCAATGCATTGCGCTGCACCAAGATTTTTTGGTAGTGAATAAGGTGTTGTAAATAAGTGCGATCCAATTGCGAAATCACATTGTCAATAAACTTTCTCCGGGTTTCGCTTCCTTCGGTAATTAAATCGCTATCGCTGGGCGAGATAATGACTAATGGAATAAATCCGATATGATCAGAGAACTTTTCGTAGGGTTTCCCGTTGCGTTTTAAAATTTTTTTCTGTCCTTTTTTTAAACTGCACAAAATTTGTTCGCTGCGTGACGCTTTTTCAAATTCGCCATCAATTACAAAAAACTCTTCGCCATGTTTGATGTTTTGAACGGCAAGCGGATTAAAATAACTTTTTCCGTTGGCCAGGTGGTAAATCGCATCAAGCACATTGGTCTTACCCACGCCGTTTTTTCCAACAAAGCAATTAATCTTCGCATCAAAATCGTAGTTGACTTCCGAAAAATTTTTATAATTGAATAAAGAAATCCTTTTTAAAAACATCTGTAATATCTTGAAAACACTATAATCAGTGACTTTGACGGTGTTTTTTTTTAAAGAGCGTGCAAATTATTGAAAATTATCGACAAAATGACTTTCAAATTTTTTCTTTTTAATTTATTTTGCCTAAGGTAGAAAGAACCTTTGATAAAAAAAATAATTTAAAATTTAAATGATTTTTTTTATGTCGGTTTGAATAAAAATTTTATTTTTGCGCACACTAAATTAAAATTAAATGGCAACTTACAATAAGAGAGGTTTTAAAGCACCAAAAGAAAAAGAAGAAAAATTAGACAATAATTTTATCGAAGATGTAAATGTAGATGCTAAAGATAGTACCACTGCAAAAGCATTTGATGCCTTAGACCAAACCGCTTCAAAGACAGAAGATTTTGTTGCAAAAAATCAGAAATACATTTTAGGTTTCTTAGGAGCCATTGCTTTAGTGACTATTGGTTATTTATTGTTTCAAAAATTTGTTGCTGGTCCGAAAGAACAAGATGCAGCAGATGATTTGTTTGTAGCACAGCAAAATTTTCAAAAAGCCGTTGACGGAACTACAGCGCAAGATTCACTTTTTAATTTAGTACTTAAAGGTGCTGAAGGAAAACAAGGTGCGATTGAAATTGCCAATCAATATTCAGGAACTGATGCCGGAAATATCGCTAATTATTATGCTGGAATTGCTTATTTAAATACAGGTAAGTATACAGAAGCCATTGACTATTTAGAGAAATTTTCTTCAAAAGATGTAATGTTAGGTTCAATTGCAAAAGGAGCTATTGGCGATGCCTACGCACAAAAAAATCAACCACAAAAAGCATTAGAATATTACGTTAAAGCGGCCGAAATGAATCCAAATGAATTGACAACGCCTCGTTATTTACTAAAAGCTGGTCAAACTGCGTATGCTTTAGGCAACAAAACAGATGCTTTAAAATATTTCACTCAAATTAAAGAGAAATACGAAACTACTCCAGAAGCAGCTACGATTGACGCTTTGATTGGAATGGCACAATAATTAGTATTCAGCTAGCAGTCAGTTTCTGAACACTTAAAACTGAGCACTAAACACTACTAAAATGGCAACTGCTAACAAAAATTTATCCAATTACGATAAAAAATCAATCCCAAACGCGAAAGATTTTCGGTTTGGGATTGTCGTTTCTGAATGGAATGATCACATTACCGAAGGCTTGTACAACGGAGCTTTAGCAGCCCTTGTAGACTGTGGCGCTACTAATGAAAATATCATTCGTTGGAATGTTCCTGGAAGTTTCGAATTGGTGTACGGTGCACAACGCATGATTGTTACTCAAAATGTCGATGTAGTAATTACTATTGGTTGTGTGATAAAAGGTGAAACCATGCATTTTGAATTTGTTTGCGAAGGCGTAACCCAAGGTATTAAAGATTTGAATGTACAAACCGATGTTCCTGTTATTTTTTGTTTGCTGACCGATAATAACGAACAACAATCCATCGATCGAAGTGGAGGAGCTCACGGAAATAAAGGAACTGAAGCAGCTATCGCAGCGATAAAAATGGCAGATTTGCGAAAAAATTCTCAAGAAAGTTAGCGTCTATAACATACTATAAATAAAAAAGTATAACCTGTTCATTTTTTGAATGGGTTTTTTTCTTTTTAGGAACATCTTAACGCTAATAAACAATAGTTTTTATTTAAATTTGCTAACTTAGATTTTTCAGTTACTTTTTCTGAAAACTGAGCACTGAAAACCGAATCCTATACCATGTCAAGCATAATTCAATTACTTCCTGATCACGTTGCCAATCAAATTGCCGCTGGTGAAGTGGTGCAGCGACCCGCTTCTGTTGTTAAAGAATTGATGGAAAACGCCGTTGATGCTAAAGCAACCGATATTAAGTTAATCATCAAAGATGCGGGAAAGTCACTAATTCAAGTTGTTGACAATGGCGTCGGAATGAGTGTGACTGATGCGCGACTCTGTTTTGAACGTCATGCGACTTCTAAAATCCGTCAAGCGGAAGACTTGTTTTCGTTACACACCAAAGGATTTCGAGGTGAAGCATTGGCATCGATTGCTGCCATTGCGCATGTCGAAATGAAAACCAAACAAGTGCAAGACGAATTAGGAAATCACATTATCATTGAAGGTAGTAAATTTGTTACTTCTACACCTGCAGTGGTACCCAACGGAACGTCGTTTTCGGTAAAAAATTTATTTTTTAATATTCCAGCTCGACGTAATTTTTTAAAGTCGGAAACCGTCGAACTCCGCCATATCATTGACGAATTTCAACGTGTGGCTTTGGCACATCCCAACATTTATTTCACCATGTTTCACAACGGAAGTGAAACATACAATTTGCCCCATTCCAATTTTCGCCAACGCATTGTGAACATATTTTCGGGAAAAACTAACGAAAAGTTAGTCCCCATTAATGAAGCCACCGAAATACTAACCGTACAAGGATTTGTAGGAAAACCCGAATTTGCTAAAAAGAACCGTGGTGAACAATTTTTCTTTGTCAACGACCGCTATATTAAAAGTGGGTATTTGCATCATGCTGTGATGAATGCCTACGACGGATTGCTAAAAGATGGTGCGCAGCCGAGTTATTTTATTTACTTGAATGTACCGCCAAACACCATTGATATTAACATCCATCCGACCAAAACAGAAATTAAATTCGACGATGAACACGCTTTGTACGCTATTTTGCGATCGACTATAAAACACAGTTTAGGCCAATTTAATGTGGTGCCAGCGCTTGATTTTGATCGTGATCCGAATTTGGACACTCCGTACAATTACCAACATAAAATTGCCGAAACTCCTTTAGTTCAGGTGGATCGAGCGTATAATCCGTTTGCAGAAGAGAAACCAATCAAATCATCTAGTGCGTCATATAAAAAGACCGAATCGCAAACCAATTGGGAGAGTTTGTACGTAGGTTTAAAGCAAGATGCTTTTGAAGTTGCAACTGCTTTTATTGAAAATGAAGAGGTCACGGCTTCGATTTTTGATCAAAAGGAAGAAGAGCAAGTGGTAAAGCAAACCTATCAAATTCAGAAGAAGTACATTGTCAGTCCAATAAAATCGGGCATGGTAATCATCTTTCAACGAAGAGCTCACGAACGTATTTTGTATGAACAATTTTTGACAAGCATGACCGTAAAACAAGCTTCGAGTCAACATTTATTGTTTCCATTGCAATTGGAATTTTCATACAATGAAATGGCTTTGCTTGGTGAATTGAAAGAGTCGTTAGAAAATACGGGTTTTGTTTTTGATGCAATAGCAAGTAATTCGATAATCATTTCTGGAGTTCCTGTTGCCGTTTCTGAAAGTCATGTAGGAAAAATTATGGAAGCCGTTTTGCACGATTTACAAGAGGAAATTCCGAACAGTAGTTTTTGTCAAAACGATACCATTGCCAAGTCGATGGCGAAAAGTTTGGCTATCAAAACCGGAACTTATTTAACCGAAAGAGAACAAGAAAACATCGTTAATAATTTATTTGCTTGCAAAGAACCCAACGTTTCTCCATTTCAGAAACCCACTTTTATTACTATTAGCGTTGACGATTTAGATAAAAAATTCGCCTTATGATGAACATCACACCCGTTGTAAAACAACTTTTGATAATTAATGTTATCTTTTTTATTGGTGCGCAACTCATACTCAGCTCTGAAGTTGCCAGCAGTTATTTTGCTTTGTATTATTTTGAAAGTCCAACTTTCAAAGCGTGGCAACCATTAACACATATGTTTATGCACGCTAACATCATGCATATTTTTTTTAATATGTTTGCATTGTACTCTTTTGGAAGTGCTTTAGAACATTTCTGGGGAGGAAAAAAGTTTTTGTTTTTTTATATTTCTTGTGGATTGGGAGCCGCTTTGTTGCATACTCTAGTAGGCTATCTTCAAATCTATTTTCCTACACAAACATTATTAGAAGCAGGAATTTCTCAAGTAGATATTACTTCGTTTTTAACATCGGGAAATTACGGAAAAATTGTCGATTTGCTCCCCATGTCAACTATTGAATCGATGTATTATTCATTTAAAATACCGGCTGTCGGTGCTTCAGGAGCTGTATACGGACTTTTAGTAGCCTTTGCTTTTATGTTTCCAAATGCGCAACTCGGATTGATGTTTATTCCAGTTCCGATTAAAGCGAAGTATTTTGTACCCGGAATATTGGTAGTCGATTTGATATTAGGATTACGCGGAAGTTCAATATTTGCAGCAGGAAGCACTGGAATTGCACACTTCGCCCACATTGGCGGCGCCATAACGGGATTTATTATGATGTGGTATTGGAAGAAAAATCAGTTCAATAAAAACCGTTGGAGCTAAGATGAACATCCTCGACGATATAAAATTACAGTACAAAATTGGCGGCATCTCTAATAGAATTATCTATTGGAATGTGGCTATATTTTTGATATCAATACCTCTTTTTTACCAATTTAAGTTGGGTAATTTTGATTATCCTGATTGGTTGTGGCTCTCTTCCAATCCGAAAAATGTGTTGTATTTTCCATGGACAGTAGTGTCATATGCTTTTTTGCATGGCGGATTTTGGCATTTGTTTTTTAATATGATGGTGTTGAATTTCTCGAGTCGCTTATTTCTTACTTATTTTACTGAAAAGCAGTTCTTTGGCTTGTATTTACTTAGCGCCATTTTTGCTGGATTACTATTTGTACTTTGCTTTTTCTTAATGGGAATAAATTTGCCGTTAGTTGGGGCATCGGGTGCTGTAATGGCCATTTTAGTAGCTACTACGACGTATCAACCTTTAATGGAAATACGATTGTTGCTCATCGGAAATGTAAAATTGTGGCACTTAACGGGTGTTACTTTATTGCTTTTCTTATTGCAAATTGGGTTAGCCAATACTGGCGGTCACATTGCGCATTTTGGAGGTGCTTTTTTTGGTATTGTTTACATCAAATTATTACAAAGCGGAACGGATTTGAGCAAAATAGTTACCAAATGCATCGATTTTTTTACTAATTTGGTTCGTCCTACTAAAGCTACGTCCTTTAAAAAAGTGCATGTGAATCCCAAGAAAACTGCTTTAAAAAGAGATAGTAAAGTGATTATGAAAGACAAATCACAACAACAAATTGACGAAATACTCGATAAAATTAGTCAGTCAGGTTATGATAGTTTAACAACTCAAGAAAAAGAGTTTTTATTCAAAGCAGGGAAATAATTAAAATGAAAAAGCTTTCAGCGTTTAACAAAGTCATCTTTTTTTTCAATATAGTACTCACTGTATTGACTTTTGTTGCCTATGTTTTGCCTTTTTTAGCACCCAAATTATTTCCGCTTTTGTCTGTGTTGACTCTCGTTTTGCCGTTATTTTTGTTATTAAATGGACTTTTCTTTTTGTATTGGTTATTGCAAATTAAGCGACAAATGGTTTTGTCGGGACTTGTTTTGTTAATGGGAATTACGTTTATCAATAAATTTTATAAGTTTTCTTCTAATGAACTGCCTAAAGAAGAAGGTGATTTTGTGGTAATGAGTTATAATGTTCGTTTGTTTAATTTGTTTCAATGGTTACCAAAAGAAGGAGTAGGCAACGAAGTATTGTCGTTCATCAATGAAAAAAATCCTGATATTTTATGCATTCAAGAATTCTCAGAATCGGCAAAAGTAGATTTGCGTGTGTACAAGTACAAATACATATACATGCAAGGCAATCAGATAAAAACAGGACAAGCTATTTTTTCGAAATTTCCGATAATTAATGAAGGTGTAATCGAATTGCCAAAGTCAGATAATAGTGTTGTTTTTGCTGATATTCGCAAAGGAAAAGACACTATTAGAGTTTATAACATGCACCTTCAATCCATAAAAATAACACCTGATGTCAATGAAATTCAAGATAATGTTGAAGCAATAAATCAGCAAAAATCGCAGTTGGTTTTTAAAAGAATCAGCAGTGCATTCGAAAAACAACAATCGCAAGCAGAGTTGTTAATGAATCACAAAAACGACTGTGATTATCCGATTATTATTTGTGGCGATATGAATAATAGTGCATTTTCGTATGTGTATAGAACTATCAAAGGTGATTTGAATGATTGTTTTGAAGAAGCTGGAACCGGTTTTGGGCAAACGTATAATTTTAAATATTATCCGGCGCGAATTGATTATATTTTTGTCGACAAAAGATTAAAAGTCAAGAGTTTTGCCAACTTTTTCAGATTTGTAAACTCAGATCACTATCCTGTTTTAACGCGTTTAAAGTTGAATTAAAACTTTAATGGTTGTTTTTTTAGATAATCTATGGCATATCTTCCTTCGTTAAAAAGCAAATCCAAAATACTTAAATTATTCAAGTAACCGTGTTTTCCGCCAAAAACTTGCGTATACGATTCGAATTGTAAAACGTCTTTTTTTCCATTAATCAATCCACGTAAATCGTTTTTATCGGTAACGTCATGAAAGTATTCGGTTGTTTCATCGTATGCGAAATCAAGGCGTAAACATTTCGACACCATTTCCATGGTTTGATAGTTTAAATCCAATAAATACCTATTTTTTTTTTGAAATATAGGAAGTAATTCGTCTTCAAAATACTCAAAAAAAGGTGATGCTCTATAGGCAGCCTCGAGCGATTTGAAATGCTGTTTTTGCCAATCAAAAGCGGTTTCTAATTGTACCTCTTTTATGTTTTGGTGGGCTTTATTCGAATGTTTTATTGGAATATTTAGCAGTTGAATTCCGTTCGGACTGTAAATGTACATCCGATTGCGATTGGTTTGTTTCTGAAAATTATCGTTGATTTCAAAGGTTACTTTTTCCGCTTTAGCGATGGCAACAAAATGACTTATTGAAGGGAAATAGGAGGGGTGAATTAAAATGTCGTTCATTTGAATGTAAAGCCTTTATATTGAAAAAAGACTCAAGAATCAAGAACAACGATAATTTGTAACTGTCTTGAATCTTGATTATTAACTCTTTATTTTATTCTCTTATGTAGTTTTCTTTGCTTTCCTTTTCTTCCAAAAATACTCACCAACAAAATATGCAGCCAAAGCAAATAAGAAATATTTAAAATACGATTGCGGTTGCCCATCGCCATTTACCGTTGTGAAAACCCTATCCCAACGCACTTTGTTGATTCCTTTACCATTACTATCCCAACTCATCCATAAAAAGATGGGTTTTCCAACAATGTGATCTTCTGGAGTGAAGCCAAAATAACGGGCATCGAGTGAACGATGACGGTTGTCTCCCATCATCCAATAATAATCTTGTTTGAAGGTATAAGAAGTAGCTTTCTTATTGTTGATGTAAATATCGTCACCAACGACTTTCAGGGTATTACCTTCATATTCGGCAATGATTATTTTATAAAGTGGAAGCGATTTTTTGTTCAACTCCACAGTTTTACCAGCTTGAGGGATGTAAATCGGACCAAAATTATCGCCATTCCAATTGTTGGTTACGGAAGGTTTTCCGTCTTCAAAATCTGGAAATATACCATCTTGAGGTCCTTTGCTTATAAAACGAGTTACTGATTTTATTCCCGAGATAGTTTTCATTTTTGCCGCGTTTTCAAAAGTCATAGCATTTACAAAAATAGTGTCTCTTGCAATCAAGCGCGCTCCATCGGTAATTTCCATTTCTTTGAGATAACTTTCAAAATCGATATTTACAAGTGTGTCTTCAGCTATTTTGTAGGCATATTGCGGCTTTGCTCTTTCTGGCAAAATCAATTCTTTTCCGTTGATGAAAACAATACCGTCTTTTATTTGCAAATTGTCACCCGGAATACCTACACAACGCTTTACATAATTTGTTTTTTTATCAATGGGTTTGTCGTACCTTTTATCTGCTGGCAAATACATGTTAAAGAGCGTATCTCTCGGCCAGTTGAAAACAACGATATCATTGTTTTTAATTTTTTGAAAACCAGGAAAACGGAAATACGGTACTTGTGGCCAACTGTTGTATGATTTTTTATTGATTATCGGAAGCGTATCATGAACCATTGGCGCAGCAACAGCCGTCATTGGAGTACGCGCGCCGTAATTCATTTTACTCACAAATAGAAAATCACCAACTAGCAATGATTTTTCAAGTGAAGAAGTCGGAATCACATACGGTTGAATGAAATAGGTATGCACAAAAGTAGCAACTATCACAGCAAATAATAATGAACTCACTGTGTCTGCTGCAGTGTTGGTTGGCTTTAAGCTTCTATCAGCGATATAAGTTACATTTTGTGTGTAATTGATGTAATAGATGTAAAATCCGAGTGTGATGATAGCTAAGAACGTATCTATAGTTTTGTTTTTGCCAAAACTTCGCAAGGTTTCTACCCAAATGATGGGAAACATAATCAAGTTGATGACTGGCAAAAACAACAAAAAAGTGTACCATGTTGGGCGATTGATAATTTTCATTAGTACAATCGAATTGTAAATCGGTATTCCCGCTTCCCAACCTTTTCTTCCCGCTTTTTCATACAAACGCCATGTTCCTAAATAGTGAATTATTTGTACTCCGAGAAAAAAGATAAACCATTGATATAGTGTCATAATATGTTTATTTGGTTATGTGTTTATTTGTTTTTAATTACTGAAAATTTGTTTTGATTACCGAATAACCAAATTATAAAGTAACCGAATGCAAAACATCCTTCATCGTGAAAACTCCTTTCTTACCCAACAGCCACTCGGCAGCAATTACAGCGCCTAGGGCAAATCCGTCGCGACTGTGAGCAGTGTGTTTAATTTCGATAGTATCGACGTTGGATGTGTAAAATACGCTATGAGTTCCAGGCACATTTTCAATACGTTGGGCGTCGATTTTTAGTTCGTTGTCCTTTGGATTCGTTAATGTCCAATTGTCATAGTGTGAATGATTGATAATACTGTTGGCTAATGAAATCGCTGTTCCGCTTGGAGCGTCTAATTTTTGAGTGTGGTGAATTTCTTCCATTGAGATTTTGTAATCTTCAAATTTTGACATCATTTTCGCTAAATAGTCATTCAATTCGAAGAATAAATTCACCCCCAAACTAAAATTGGAACCATAAATGAATGCCGTGTCTTTGTCGGTACACAATGCTGCCATTTTATGATACTCTTCCAACCAACCTGTGGTTCCTGAAACAACTGGAACTCCTGCATTTAAACTTTTAGAAATATTGGTTAATGCAGCGCTTGGCACACTAAATTCGATAGCAACATGAGCATGTTGTAACCCGTCAAATGATTCGGTACTTGATTTACGCAAGACAATTTCATGCCCGCGATCTAAAGCAATACGTTCAATTACTTTCCCCATTTTACCGTAACCAAGAAGTGCTATTTTCATAATTGTATTAGTACGTTTATTTAGGAAGGTGTTACAGTTTTTTGCTTAAAATTGATACGATAACGCAACACCAACATTTTGTTTGGCATTGCCATCGTTTTGCTGCATTTCGGGACGAAAAGTAAGTTTGTCATTAACATTAAACTGCAATAAATGAGCATTTACGTTGGCTTCTACAATGTTTAAGATGTACAAAGCAACGGTAATAATAGCTGATAAATCCCTATTTTTTTGATAAAATTTTTGACCTTGAATTAGTCGCGCATCGTCTAAGTATTGAAAATCATCTTCTTTTCCAGCCAAACGCTGTTTGTAAGCGTCGCGATACGAATTGTATTTTTTGTTGTTCCACATGTACGAATACACTCCGGTTCCTAATGCCGCGTACACGATAGGAATTTTCCAATACTTTTTATTATACGCTTGTCCCAATCCAGGTAAAATAGCCGAATAAAAGGCTGCTCTAGCAGGAGCAAGTGGATTTATAGCGGTTTTATTTATGGTATCCGGAATTACTACATTTTCTGTAATCGTCAATTTCTCTTGCGAGCATACTGATGCTATTCCAAAAAGGAATGCCAAAAAAGTTATGTAAATACGGTATCGCACTAAGTATTAATTAACTTAATGATTCGGTTAAAATCTTCTTCTGAGTGGAAAGGAATCGTGATTTTTCCTTTGCCATTTCCTGCTACTTTTACATCCACCTTAGCACCAAAGAAGTTTTTGAATGCAGTTTGTTGCTCAGCGTCAATTGCAAAAGAACTTGTTTTTTTTGCTTTTGAAGTTCCTTTTACACCTTCTTGATAGTTTTTTACCAAAACTTCTGTTTCTCTTACCGATAGATTTTGACTGACAATTTTTTGATAAATATCGGCTTGAGCATCTTGATTTTCAATGTTGATAATCGCACGTCCGTGTCCCATGCTGATAAAACCATCACGAATTCCGGTTTGGATAATCGGATCTAGTTTTAATAATCGTAAGTAATTGGTAATGGTCGAACGTTTTTTACCCACGCGCTCGCTCATTTGTTCTTGTGTAAGTTGAATTTCTTCAATCAAACGTTGGTATGATAAGGCAATTTCAATCGGATCTAAATCGTGACGCTGAATGTTTTCCACCAATGCCATAACCAACGATTCGTTGTCATTGGCAATTCGGATGTACGACGGAATGGTAGGTAATCCAATCAATTTCGACGCACGTAAACGGCGTTCTCCCGATATTAATTGGTATTTATTAAAATCTAATTTACGAACGGTAATCGGCTGTATAACACCCAATTCTTTAATCGATGCGGCTAATTCTTGTAACGCTTCTTCATTAAAATTGCTACGAGGCTGAAACGGGTTGATTTCAATCGCTTCCAAATCCAATTCGATAATAGTCCCAACGACTTTGTCGGCATTTTTATCGTTAACCGAATTGATATCGTTGTCCGGATCTTTTAATAACGCAGACAATCCTCTGCCCAAAGCTTGTTTTTTTATAGCCTTTGTCATAAACTAGTTGCTGTTTTTGGTAATAATTTCTTCTGCCAAACTGATGTAATTGGCAGCGCCTTTGCTTGTGGCGTCAAAGCCAATGATGCTTTCACCAAAACTTGGTGATTCAGCCAATTTGACGTTGCGTTGGATAATGGTTTTGAAAACCATATCGTTAAAGTGTTTTTGCACTTCTTCGACCACTTGGTTGGACAAACGCAAACGGCTGTCAAACATGGTCAGAAGCAATCCTTCAATGTCTAAATTTGGGTTGTGGATTTTTTGAACACTTTTTATCGTATTCAATAATTTCCCTAAACCTTCGAGTGCAAAATATTCACACTGAATCGGAATTAATACGCTATCGGCAGCAGTCAACGCATTTAACGTTAACAAACCGAGTGACGGCGCACAATCAATTAAAATATAATCGTACTCGTCTTTTATTTTTTCAAGCGCTTGTTTGAGCATGTATTCACGGTTCTCTTTGTCGACTAATTCGATTTCAATCGCCACCAAATCAATGTGAGCGGGAATAATATCCACATTAGGTGAAGTGGTTTTCATGATAGCCTCTTCAGGTACATTGCTTTGCTCGATAATCTGATACGTGCCAATAGTCACTTTGTCTACATCAATACCCAAACCCGAACTCGCATTGGCTTGCGGATCGGCATCAATTAGTAACACTTTCTTTTCTAAAACTCCTAATGATGCGGCTAAGTTAACCGACGTTGTTGTTTTTCCTACACCGCCTTTTTGATTGGCAATTGCAATGATTTTACCCATTTATATGATTCAAATTTTGAGTGGTAAAAATACAATTTATTATGGGTTTTGAAAATGTTATTTGTTAACAATGTTGTATTTTTTTGAAGCTAATCCAGCTATTCGCTATTATCTTTTACTTTTTACAAAAGCAAAAGGATAACCGCTGCTACCTGCCTGCCGGCAGGCAGGTCTGGGCTAGGGCATTAGTAGAGGAATTGACGCTGCTATTTTGATACAAAAAAGCCAGAATGAAAACTTCCATCTGACTTTACATTTGTTTTTTTAAGCTATTTTAACTGAACACTGAACACTGAAGACTATTTACTACCTTTATTCTTAATCATTGCTTCGAGCATGTCCCACATTTCAGGCGAAATTTTCTCTAAAATATTAAACTGTCCCGCGCCTTGTAACCACTCACCACCATCAATTACGACAACCTCGCCGTTAATATAGGCTGAAAAATCCGACACTAAATATGCGGCTAAATTTGCCAATTCTTGATGATCACCAACACGTTTTAAAGGCACTTTTTTCGACATATCAAATTTATCGGCCAAGTCGCCCGGCAACAAACGGTCCCAAGCTCCTTTCGTTGGAAAAGGTCCAGGCGCAATTGCATTCGATCGAATCCCGTATTTGGCCCATTCTACCGCCAAACTTTTTGTCATTGCCAAAACGCCTGCTTTTGCTGTAGCGCTTGGCACCACATAAGCCGAACCTGTGAAAGCATAGGTAGTTACAATATTTAAAATGGTCGATGACGGTTGTTTGGTCGCTATCCAATGTTTTCCAAAAGCGAGCGTACAATTTTTTGATCCTTTCAAAACAATATCAATTACGGTGTCAAATGCATTGGCCGACAATCGTTCGGTAGGAGCAATAAAATTTCCTGCCGCGTTGTTCAACAGTACATCTACTTTTCCGAAATTTTTCAATACTTCGGCTAGCATCGCTTCGACTTGATCGTAATGACGCACATCACATTGTACGGGAAGACATGTTCCACCAGTATTTTTCTCCAATTCGGAAGCAGTGGTTTTTAGTTTTTCAATATCACGTGAAGTAATAGCGACTTTGGCACCCAATTCTAAAAAATACTGGGTCATCGCTTTACCCAAGCCACTTCCGCCACCAGTTACTACAATGACTTTGCCTTCTAAAGCATTATCGCGAAGCATTTTTGCTGAAAAATCCATAATAAATTGTATTTGTTTTCGTAAAGATAGTAATAATACTAGTAGGCGTGCATAGTAAATAAAAAAAACCAGACAGAATTTGTTTCCATCTGATTTACCTCAATAGTTAGTCTAAAAAAACACTATTTTTTGATGAACTTGGTAGTCGTTTTTTCTAAATTAGAATCGATTTGCAAGAAATACATTCCGGCACTCAAATCACTTACAGTCATTTTATAGCTGTAGTCTGATGGATTCATTTCAGTATGTTCTTTTACCATATTTCCTAGCGAATTGTATATTTTATAGCTGATTTCCCCTTCCGCTTGACTAGGTAAATCGATAGTAATTTTGTTATCTACTAGAGTCGGATAGACTTTAAATTCAATATCACTTTGGTTTTCAATTAGCGAAAGCGATTGCGCGTTGGTAATTACATTATCAATAATTAAACGACTTCCGAAAGTGGGAGTCGAACCTGCTTTTGCCATGTTAAAGGAAATGAACATGAAAGCAGGTGAGGCATTATATGCTGTATATACATAGGAGTATATATATTGAAATTGATTGTTGGTTCCAGTGATGTTGATACGTGTTTGACCAATTTCGTCTCCATTTGCATTAACAACGCTAATTTTAGCCTCGGCAATATCATTTCCTAAAGGTAAAAATTTGTAATAAAATCCGAGACGTTGTATTGAAACTTCAGGACTTACAGGTACACCAGGATTCCAACCAGGAGAGTCTTGTGAAGCATCGTTAAAAATTACAGCTTCTCCAGGTATTACTGTATTTTGCGTTTGGTTAAAAGCATTAGACAGTTCCATAGCGTATTGACCAGTATGTGCATCTGTAGTCGCATAAACCATAGAAGGAATTGTTGATGTAAAGACGATAGTGTCTGCTGAATTTTGCCCTGTTGTGGGATTAAAGGTTACCGATTGTAAAAAGTTCATTCCCCAATTGCTGGGTAAAAAATTGGGTTTTACGGTTTCAAAGTTACCGTTAACCACTTGAGATGTCGCATTTATTGTAAAAATGAATAATAGCAGCGTGTTAAAAAAGTATTTTTTTTTCATATGCAAATTTTATAAAACAAATTGTACGACTAAATAATGTAACAAATATATTACATAATTGTTTTGTAAACAATTAATATAAGTAGGTAATAGGATGATATTTTTATATTATGTGGCTTGTAAAAGGTTGGTTTTAAACAGACAATATAAACTCGGTAAGGTTTTCCTCTGTGGATAATTGTAATTTTTTTCGTAATCGATGGCGAGCTGTTTTTACACTATCGGGCGAAATGTTTAAAATAGAAGCCATCTCTTTGATGGATAAGTTCAATTTAATTAAGGCACAAATTTTTAAATCGTTGGCACTTATTTCAGGATATTTTTGTTTTAAACGGGTGTAAAAATTTTTGTTTACACTTTCAAAATGGTGGTCAAAATCCTTCCAATTGTTATCTTGTATGGTATATTTATTGACCACTTTTTTTAACTCGTTTTCTGTATTGGGTTCTTTTTTATTTATAATGGTTTTTATTTCATCCAAGAGTTCGTTTTTTTCTACCATTTGAATCGTAATGGCGCTCAACTGGCTTTCTTTGTGCTCAATATCGTTTTGGAATTGTAGTTCTTTTAGTCGTTTTTGTTCTTCCATTAAAGTTACCAAGTCTTCTTTGGTTTTTAATAACTGTTTGTCGCGTTTGTTGATTTTTTTTAGAAAAAAATATAAGATAGTAAAAATAACCAACACTAATCCCAACAGACTAATTAATAGATAATTGGTAAGTTTCGACACTTCTTTTTCAGCCGAAATTAATTGTAACTTTCTATCTTTCTCAGCAACCTCAAATTGCACTTCCAAACTTTTTACAATCTGCTCGCGTTCAAACGAATAAAAAGCATCTTTAATTTGAATTACTTTATTTTGTAGTTGACTCACTTCTTGGTATTTGCCCTGTTTTTTCTTTACCTCATTTAGCGCTTCAATAGCTTGTATTTCAAATATTTTATCCGATAACGGGCTTGCAATTCGTTCTGCTTTTGTAAATAAAATTTCCGATTGCGAAAGTGTTCCAAATTCTAAATGCCACTTTCCAAGTGCTATAAATGCGACAACTTGAGCTTGCTTGTTTTCTGTTTGTTGTGCTAATTTTATAGCTTTGTTGAAATAACTTAAGCAAATCTCCTTTTGTTTTTTTTGTTGGGCTATCTTGCCTAGTTTACAATATGAAGTAGGTAAATAAGCTAACACATTTGATTTTTCAAAATCATTAAGCGCTAGTTGATGGTACTTTTCTGCTGTAGTAATTTGTTCTTTTAATTCATACAAATTTCCCAAACTGGCATAGGCCAATCCCAAAGTTCCCGATGTGTCGTTAGTGTTTTCTAATTCCTTGACTACCTCTTGACTTAGTCGTAATGCATCGTTGTATTTTTTTTGGCGACTGTAAATGGTGCTAATTAATTGCAAACATTTGTAACGACCTATTTTTGCGAGTTGCGGATTGGTTTTCTCGAGCGTTTTGTACTCGTTGAGTGATTTTGTGACAAATTGAAGTCCTTTTTCCAAACTAGCTCCGTACGAACTTATTCCTAAATACATTAAGGCTTCTGCTTTATCGGCAGTTACATTCTTTTTTTGTGCCTTTTCATAAGCTTGCCAAAAATAATCAAATGCTGCAGCTTCTTGATCTTTCACTAATGCCTTCCAACCTTTTTGCATAAGGATATTGTCCGATGGAACAGCGTTGCAGCTATTGGAAATAAGGATAAAAAATATAAAGAAAGTAGCTTTCAAAAAATTCATACTTCAAAAGTATAATATTTTGTGAGTTCTAATTAAAAAAGAGGTGTACAAAAAGTTGACACTATTATTTAGTAAAGAAAAATTATCGAATTAGCGCTTTAATGCAAAATGACCTTTGTGAACTCGTCCATCTTGTCGGTAAACTACAAACCAATAATCGGTCGCCACATTTTGAGTGCCATTATAATAGCCATCCCAACCAATGGTATTCGATTTAAAATTTTTCATTAATTTTCCATAGCGATCATAAATGAAAACCGTAAAATCGGGTTCTAATTGTTGATTTTTAATGTACCAAGTTTCATTGACACCATCTCCATTAGGAGTAAAATATTTTGGATAATTGAGTAACCAAACGTCTTTTACAATAACACCACAACCAAATTTATCTCGTATGGTAACGGTATACAATCCAGAAGTTAGATTGGTAAATGTATTTTCATCTTGAAAGTTAATTCCATCCAAAGCATAATCAAATGCTGAAGGATCTGATGCGAGTATGGTAATTGTATTTTCTTCATCGGTCCAATCTGTAGTTTCAATTTTATCTATTTGTGGAAGTTGAGAAATACGTACTACAGTATCTTCGGTAGTTGTACATTGACCGGTTCCATAAGAATTGGTCGCTGTAACGGTTAGATTGGTAATTCCAATTTGACTTACTGTTACCACCGGACCTACAGTTCCATCAGACCAAAGATAGGTCGTTGTTGGTAAATTACCATTAGAAGCATCAATTGTAACTGGCGCAGAGGAGCAATCGACATACTCTTGATTTAAATTTAGTCTCGGATTTTGTCCAACAATTAAATCAAATGAGGTAGTTTCATAGCAAGTTGGTAATTGATTAAAGATAATTCTTGCAAATAGGGTTTGCGGATTTGATATCGGATTAAACGCTGTTAAATTAACAATAGCATTTATTCCATTTTGCGCATCGCTTAAAGTCGTATGATACGTTAATGTATAATCTATAGTGGATTGTGAACCAAGTATGGTGCCGCTTTGAAGGGTCAAATCAAAAACTTCTGAACCCGTAATAATTGTTTTACATTCTAGCAAGTCATTCGGTTGAGTAATGCTTACTAACGAGAGTAAACTAGCCACATCAAATTGTCTATTTACAATATTTCCACAAATATCTTCCACAGATAATAGGTAAATAGCTGGCGGTAAATTTGAAAAAACATTTAAATTTCCATTGTCTAAGAAAAATGGCAATCCGTTTTGTTCAGTAATATAATAACGTAAAGGATTGGCTCCGTTTGCAGTTACAATTACATCCAAACTTCCACTTGCAGAACATGGCATTCTATTCACATCAATAATCTCAAGTGATTCGTTGAAGGAGAGTGTTGGACTTAAATATTCGAGACAACTTTTATTTGGAGAAGTAACAGTAGCATTATTAATTTCGCTTCCATTGTTATAAGAGAAAAAACTACGAACAATTCTAAAAGTTCCGTTATAGGAAAGATTTAGATTAGTGGAATTATTATTGAGTTGAACCGAATTAGTGGTGGTAGGAATTGTTCCATCAGTATACAAAACATTAGTACCTGGATGACCCCATGTATTGGTTGTTGCGCTAATTAATTTTTGCAACCAAAATCTCTGATTTGAAGTACCATTACTAACATAATTTAAAGGAATATTAAAGGAACCACAATTTTGTTGAAGCGAAAATGAATTAGTAGTAATAGCATATCCCACCACATTTAAGGTTACCGAATTGGTAAAATTACATTCATCGGTACAAGTAATAGTATAACTACCCGGCTCTAAACCATTCATATAAAAAAAACCATCTGATGCAATGTTTAAACTTCCATTGAATGGGATAGGAAAAGCAAAAGCGGGTGGAGCAACAGTAATTGTAACATTTGTCAACCTTCCATTTACACTTGAAATTCTAACAGATCCTTTATTTAGTTCACATCCAGGGCGCAATTGTGCCGTTAGACCTTGATCAACATATATAGGGACAGTAACATTCAAAGGTAAAATGACACTGCCACATTCATCAGTAAGAACAAATGTGTAATCACCCAGCGGAACAGGATTTAATGTTAAAATAAAACTTGAATCAATCGATGAAGTTACATCATGAGGAAGCGGAAACGGATAACTCGCAGGTGCTGCTGTTACAGTAGCTGTTACAATTTCGTAATTCGGAATCGAAACTACAATTTGTCCTGTATTTGTCAAACAACCATTATTAGTTCCTACTCCAGATGGATTTGGTGGTAAATTTAAAATATTAAAATTAAGAGGCTGCGTCAAAGTTCTTCCACAAGCATCTACTATGTTAACTATATAATTCCCTATCGGAGCTGGATTTGTTTGACTACCAAATATGATTCCGCCAGTATTATAGGGTCCAGGATAACTAGAATTGAAATCTATAGGATTAAACCCAACAGGAGAAGAAATAAAGTTAAGTGTAAAAGGTGGAGTAAAATTAGTGGCAGTTAAATTAAAATAATTTTCATTGCAACTTATCGGAACAACAGTACTTATTAGTGTAATATTTTGATTAATCGGAAAGTTAGTAGAAAAAACAGAACCACATGCATCAGTTGTGGTTACCGTATAATCGTAGGTTTGATTTGGATAGCTTGGAATTATAGTGGTTATGTTTTGTGAAGTGGCGTTTCCGCTAATAATATTACTATTACTAATAATAGGAGCACCTCCGCCTGGAGGATTTACACTGTATTGTATTGCTAATGGATAACCAATTACAGTACCAGATGCAGGTGTAATAGTATTAGTTACATTTGTAAAGGCACAAGAAGGAGGAGAAATGTTTGAAAATACAGGTGGTCCAATTGTTAAACCCGTTGGATTCAAAGTAACTGTAAATGTGGAAACTACTCCCGAACCACAGGCGTTAAAGACTCTAATTCTATATACACCAACTGGTAATCCTGAAAAGGTATTGGATGCTTGTAATGGAAATGTTACAGGACCTTGGAAAATTTCGTATGATACACCAATTCCTGTGGTGGTGTTTACAATAATGTTACTTGTTGAGGAACAAGCTTGATTCAGACTTTGGATTGTGTAAACAAGAGGCACTATATTATTATTTACAGTCACATCAAGTTGTTGCGTTGTTGACATAGCGCCAACTGTTTCAGTTGCTATTATACGATAGGTTGCTGCTGACAAACCATTTAAAACCGTTGTATTTAAAGTAGCAAATGGTGTAGATGTGTTGGGTAAGCGATACACTAAATAGGTAATGGAACCAGCTGGGTTGGTATTGGAAGGACTAAAAGTCAATGCACCATTACCTGAACAGGTTTCATGTGTTGGTATTACCGATAGTATAAAACCAAAAAGACTATTTGGTAATACTGTAAATCCGAGTATCAAGAAAATAAATAACCATTTTTTCATAGCAAATGAATTCCATTAATAGTTAAATAGTTTATAAATGGGTATACAAATATAATAATTAAATTAAAATATATGTATTTTATCGTTAAAAAATGCATTTAAACGATGTTATAACTTATTTACTTGTTAAAAGCTAAACTTTTTAATCGCTCGACTGATTGAAATAATGTATCATTTTCTTTAGCAAAACAGAACCTAACACAACGTGTTTGCTTTTGATTGGAATAAAATGGGGAAAGCGGAATTGCTGCAACTCCATATTTTTTAACAAGTTGAATAGTAAAATCTATGTCAGTTTCGTCTGACAAAAGTTGGTACGACACCAATTGAAAATAAGAACCTTCACAAGGAAGAAGTACGAAATTTGTTTCTTGTAGTAAATTTCTGAAATAGTTTCTTTTTTGTTGATAGAAAAATGAAAGTGATTCTATTTCAACCACATCCAAATAATCGTTAATTACACATTGAGCGAGACTATTGACACTAAAGACTAAAAATTGATGCACTTTCTTAATGGTTTTCATTAAGTGCTCAGGAGCAATCAAATACCCAATCTTCCAACCTGTAATGTGAAATGACTTACCAAAAGATGAAATGATTATACTTTTTTCTAACAATTTCACTCGATGGTGGACCGAAATATGTTTGTTTTCAAACGTAATGTATTCATACACTTCATCTGAAAGGACGAGTACATCTGGGTGTAAATCAAGGAGATGTTCCAGCTTTTCAAAGTCGTATGTGGTCCAAATTCTTCCCGACGGATTGTGCGGATTATTTATTATAATCAACCTTGTTTTTGAATTCATTGCATCGCCAATCCGTTCCCAATTTGGTGTAAAATCATCGTTTAAATGTATTCGGATTGGCTTCGCATTACACAATAAAACCGGAGTTTCATAGCAATCATAACTAGGATCGAGAATAATTACTTCTTCATTTTGATTTGCTAACGCTTGAATGGTGGCAAAAATTCCTTCCGTCGCCCCCGCTGTAATTAAAATATCAGTAAGAGGATTTATTTTTCGATTGTAAGATTTTTGGGTTAAAGCAGCAATTTTTTCTAACAATGAAGGCAATCCCGCCATCGGTAAATATTGATGAATATCCCTTTTTGCCCATTTGTAAATTAAATCGGTCAAACGTTCATCCACTGGAAAATCTGGAAAACCCTGCGATAAGTTGATAGCATTATACTCCTTTGCCATTTGCGACATCGAAGAAAAAATGCTACTCGTAATGTGCGAGAGTTTAGACATTCGCCTTTGAAATTTTAAAGTAATATATTTTACAAGAACTTAGTCCTCTATCAAAACCTTCAAAATACTAATCGCCGCTTCACTAATCTTAGTCCCGGGGCCAAAAACAGCAACGGCACCAGCATCGAATAAAAATTGATAATCTTGTGCAGGAATTACACCGCCTACAATCACCATAATATCTTCGCGTCCGTATTTTTTTAATTCTTCGATTACTTGTGGAACTAGCGTTTTATGTCCGGCCGCTAACGAGGAAACTCCCAAAATGTGAACGTCATTTTCAACCGCTTGCTTCGCAGCTTCGTGTGGCGTTTGAAAAAGCGGACCAATATCCACATCAAAACCTACATCGGCATACCCTGTAGCGACTACTTTGGCACCACGGTCGTGACCGTCTTGTCCCATTTTGGCAATCATAATACGTGGGCGACGACCTTCTTTTTTAGCGAAGGCATCGGCCAATTGTTTTGCTTTTTCAAAGCTTTCGTCGTTTTTGATTTCTTTACTGTACACGCCGCTGAAGGATCTAATTTGTGCTTTATAGCGTCCGAAAACTGCCTCGAGTGCATCGCTAATTTCACCTAATGTGGCTCGGTTTCTGGCAGCTTCTACCGCTAAAGATAGTAAATTATCATTTTGGTTTTGAGCACAATCGGTTAATTTTGCTAAACATTGAGCTACTTTGATGTTATCACGAGTCGCTTTTATTTGAGTCAATCGTTCAATTTGTTGCTTGCGCACCATATCATTATCAACATCCAAAATTTGTAACGGATCTTCTTTATCGAGTCGGTATTTGTTAACGCCTACAATAATATCTTGACTGCTGTCAATACGTGCTTGCTTACGTGCAGCGGCTTCTTCAATGCGCAATTTCGGAATACCCGCTTCGATGGCTTTGGTCATTCCGCCTAATTCTTCCACTTCTTCAATGAGCTTCCACGCGTTTTGTGCAATTTCATCGGTCAAACTTTCTACATAATAACTTCCCGCCCAAGGATCGACTGTTTTGCAAATTTTGGTTTCTTCTTGTAAAAATAGTTGAGTGTTCCGTGCAATTCGAGCGGAGAAATCGGTAGGTAAAGCAATGGCTTCATCCAATGCGTTGGTGTGCAACGATTGGGTTCCGCCAAATGCTGCTGCTGCTGCTTCAATTGCCGTTCGAGCCACATTATTAAACGGATCTTGCTCGGTTAAACTCCATCCTGATGTTTGACAATGGGTTCGCAATGCCAATGATTTTTCGTCTTTCGGACTAAATTGTTTGAGCAACTTTGCCCACAACATTCGTCCGGCGCGCATTTTGGCAATTTCCATAAAATGGTTCATACCAATCGCCCAAAAAAACGATAGGCGAGGAGCGAACTCATCGATTTTCATTCCGGTTGCCAACCCCGTACGAATGTATTCCAATCCGTCGGCTAACGTATACGCCAATTCAATATCGGCAGTAGCTCCGGCTTCTTGCATATGGTAACCCGAAATTGAAATCGAGTTGAATTTGGGCATTTTTTTACTCGTATATTCAAAAATATCGGCAATGATTTGCATCGAAGGCGTAGGCGGATAGATGTAGGTATTGCGCACCATGAATTCCTTCAAAATATCATTTTGTATGGTTCCAGAAAGCAATTCGGGTGCCACGCCTTGTTCTTCCGCTGCGACGATATAAAACGCCATAATAGGTAAAACAGCACCGTTCATCGTCATAGAAACCGACATTTCATCGAGTGGAATTTGATCGAACAAAAGTTTCATATCTTCCACCGAATCGATGGCGACACCTGCTTTTCCTACATCGCCAAACACGCGTTCGTGATCGGAGTCGTAACCTCTATGTGTCGCTAAGTCAAAAGCTACTGACAATCCTTTTTGTCCTGCAGCCAAATTTCGTCTATAAAACGCGTTGCTTTCTTCGGCTGTCGAAAATCCGGCATACTGACGCACCGTCCATGGGCGACGGACGTACATGGTAGCATACGGTCCGCGCAAGTTAGGTGCAAATCCCGCTCCGAAATCGAGATGTTCTAAACCTTCGATATCGTTTTGGGAATAGATCGGTTTTAGGGAAATCCCTTCAGCTGTATGAAAGTTGTTGGTTGTAAGTTGTTGGTTGTCGGTTTTAACTTTTGACTTTTGACTTTTAACTTCTAACTTTATATGTTGTATGTTTTTTCTCATGACGATTATTCTTCTGACAAACGTTCTTGTTCCAATTTCTCCGCCAATCGTTTTTCAATAATAGGAGTAATCAATGTTTTACGCGGATTTTGTTTTACGAACGGATACAATTCCAAATCGTTTTTCATGCGGTCGTTTTTGTTTGGATATTTGTTGGTTCCGAGTAGCGTTTCTTTTCCGCTATCGAATAACTCTTGCTCTTTTTGCGCACTTTCCTGAATTTTCTTTTGGATGGTTCCTTCGATTAATTGCGTGATAAATCCGCCATTGGCTTCGATTTCTTTGAAAAGCAATAACGCTTTTTCGGCCAATTGTTCGGTAAGATTTTCGATATAATACGCTCCATCCGCCGGATTATTCACTTTGTCAAAATAGCTTTCGTGTTTTAAAACCAGCAATTGGTTGCGTGCAATTCGGTCACCAAATTCGTTGTCCTTATGGTACAAAGCATCGTAAGGTAAATTGGCAATGGCATTGGCGCCACCCAAAATAGCACTCATGCATTCGGTGGTGGTGCGCAGCATGTTTACGTTGTAATCGTAAATGGTTTTGTTGCGTTTGGTTGGCGTAACGATAATATGGCAATCTAAATTAGCGTTGTATTCGGCAGCTAAAGCCGAAAACAGTATTCGCAAGGCACGCAGTTTGGCAATTTCAAAAAAGTAATTGGTTCCCACGGCTACTTCGATAGTAATGGGCTGGGTAAGGTACGGAATTCGGTTGAAATACTCATTCACCTGCGCCAAGATGTACGCCAATTGTTGCACCATATTGGCACCGGCATTTTGGTAGGTTTGTGATTGTATTGTTAGGAATGAGCTTGTGGTATTTTTTGCAATTTGATGGAGTTTTTCGAAGTCTTTTTCTAGGCTTTCAAACCAATTTCCGTCGCTGCACAATTGCCCAATCGGATCCATTTGAAGGATAAAATGGGCGTTGTTTTTAGTTGCAAAATTGTTTAATGTAGTAACGAAATCGATATCGAGAAATGGCAAATAAAAAGTGTAGGATACCTTTTCTAAAGGAAGATTTTGCATTAAAAGGTCAACAGCAACCGTGTTGTTTTCAATCGTAAATCGAATACTTTCAGCTCCGCGTTGCAAAGCATCCACTGCGCGTTCATTTGATTTTTTGACGTCGTGAACAAAGATGTTTTGCACAATGGCAAAAGCGTTTGCTGGAGTGTTTACTGCGTATTTAGAAACGGCTTCGTCAGCATGGTAAAATGGCTTTACTTTGATGCCTTCGGGACTTTCCCAAACGAGGGTTTCGTTGTAATCGGCGCCTTTGAGTTCGTACTGAATTTGTTGCTTCCATTGTTTGGAAGAAACGGGGTCGAAATCTTGGAATAAGTTGTTGTTGGCCACGGGTTTTATTTTTGTTGTCTGTTTTCTTACGTCTTTAAAACTACTATAGTTTCTAAACTAGCCCCGATAATAGTGAAAATCCTGACATTGCGAAAGACAAATTATGATAGTACGTTGGTTTTCTAGCAATGGCAGATTGTAACGGATAGCGGGACTGAAAGTCTACTAAATGTATAACACGTCTGCTACTGTAACTTCGCAATAGAATCTTTTTTACGTACTTCGTCTTCTTCGTATTCAATGACATAAATGTCTTCACTGTCGCGTTTCATATAGTATTTTTCGCGGGCATAATGTTCTATTTGACTCGGATTTTTAAGATTTTTGATGTTCTTATTGTCTTTTTTGATTTCGCCTTGATAATACTCTTTATTGTCTTCAAGTTCGTTGATTTGTTCATTCAAAATGCGGTGTTCCATGTAGGATGTAGTGTCTAAAAAAAGCATCCACACTAGGAAAAAAACCAGTACAATAACGTATCGATTGCCTATAAATTTTAGGAAAGGATAGTTGGCGATAAGGTTGTTGTACCACGTTTTCATTCGCTACTTTACGTTAGTCGTTGGTTGATTACCGCGCGCACTACGTCGATCGCCACCGTATTGTATTTGTCGTTCGGAATGATGATATCGGCAAAGGCTTTGGTCGGTTCAATGAACTGTTGGTGCATTGGTTTTAGAGTGGTTTGGTAGCGATTGAGGACTTCTTCCATATCGCGACCGCGCTCGGCAATATCGCGTTTCAAACGGCGAATCAATCGTTCGTCTGAATCGGCATGAACAAACACTTTGATGTCGAACATTTCCCGTAATTCTGGATTGGCCAAAATCAAAATACCTTCTACAATCATTACTTTTCGTGGATGTGTCGAAATCGTATCGTCGGTCCGGTTGTGTGTTACAAACGAATAGACGGGTTGGTTGATGGTTTTGCCTGCTTTTAAATCTTTTAAATGTTCGACCAATAATTCGAAATCGATGGCGCGTGGATGATCAAAGTTGATGTTGCTTCGCTCTTCATAACTCAATCCAACGTTTTGTTTGTAATAGGAATCTTGCGAAATAATGCCGACTTCTGTTTCAGGCAATTCGTTCATAATTTGATGAACGACAGTGGTTTTTCCGGAGCCAGTTCCGCCAGCGATTCCAATAATAAGCATGTTGTTGTGTTGTATTTTGGTTTTTATTTAATGTCTTTCAACTTTACAGTCTTGTGTAGCAAAAATAGCAATTAAAAAATAAAAATTACGAATTATGATTTAGGAATTGTGAAAATCAAAATTTCTCAAAAACTCCCAGTCCAAATAAGGCAAAATCGTATTTTACAGGATCGTTTTTGTCGAGTAAACGCAAGTTGATATCAAGTTCTGAAAGTGCTTTAGCGTCGTTTTGTTTCCGTGTCAACAACCCCAATTTCCGGGCAACATTTCCTGAATGGACATCGAGTGGACAGGATAAAGCCGAGGCTGGAATCGTTTTCCAGATACCAAAATCGACACTTTTATTGTCGTTGCGTACCATCCAACGCAAAAACATATTGATGCGTTTGGCAGCCGAATTGTTCATCGGGTCGGAAAGGTGTTTTTGTGTCCGATACAAATGTTCGATTTCGAAGAATGTTTTTTTGAATTCGGAAATGCTTTTTTGCATCGAATTGGGTTGTTGATGTTGAGCAAAAACAGCTTCCAATCCGTCATGTTTGGTGTAAATATGTTGCAATCCTTTTATAAAAGTGACCAAATCAATACTGTTAAAAGTGCGGTGGACAAAATTTTCAAGCCGTTCCAATTGATGCATTTGGTGATTCATCACAAAATCATAAGGCGAATTGCCCATCAAATCCATCATTTTTTGGCTGTTGGAAATAATCATTTTGCGGTTGCCCCATGAAATGGTTGCCGTTAAAAAGCCAGCAATTTCGATATCTTCTTTGATTGAAAATTGATGTGGAATCTGAATCGGATCACTTTCGATAAACTTCGGATGGTTGTACAAAGCTACCTTTTCGTCTAAAAACGAGTGGCGTTCGCTAGCGTTCATTGGGTGTGACTTTTTTGGCATAAAATCCGTCTTTTAATTGACCGGTTCGCAATTGAGGTTTGATGAAAAAATAGGTTTCGAAATAAGCAAGTTGCACTTTATTTACGCAAGGTAAATCGCCATCACCACTTCCCCAGAAGAAAGCGTTGTCAATAGGTGAGGTGTAAATTAAATTGCCGTTGGTTATCTTTTCAAAATTGGTATTGTATTTGGTATTTTTGTGTGGATAAATACTGTTTTCAATTGAAAAATTACTAATCTGTAACATGAATTTATAGTTGGAAAACCGATTTAAATCGATGGGTACAAATAAAATTATTACAGTTGGAATCAAAGAGAGGTACAATAAAAACGCAATGATGCTCTTTCTAAAAACAATACAACTCAAACAAAACAACGAAAAGAACAAAATAAAGTTCATAAAAAAGCGGTATTGCGGTGAGGTAGCAAACAAAATGATTAACTGAATGACCATTATGGAGTATAAGGTCCAAAGCACTTTTTTATTGTAAAATTTGTAAATAAAAAACGGACAAACGAGCAACAAAGCGATACTCACTTTATTGAATAATCCGTTGAGTTTGGGTAGCGAAAGCCACTGTTTAAAAAGTTGCCAAGCCGACATCGATTTGTATTGTTCGGAAGTAACAAAATAGCCGTATAACTTTAATTCGTTATAATAAAATCGTTCCATTTGCTTCGGAATGGCATAATCCAAAGTAGTAAAATCCCACAATCGCGACGGAAAAACAGGCGAACCACAAACAATCATATTTTTGGTTATGAAAAGACTCAAGACCAATAACGAAAGTAAAAAAGGGTGAAAGATGTTTTTAGAAAGCAATTTAAAATGCAGTACAAAAAGCACCAACGGAATGACTATTAATGCTAGCGAAGTGTTTTTTATATACAGTAAAAACAACACCAGAAGCAATATTAAGTTAAACCCTTCAATCGTACAGTTTTTAAAGTTCTCGAAAAAGTAAAACAACAACACAAAAGTAAAAACATACACTGGAATGTCAGGCGAAGGCGCGCTAATAAATTGAAAGAAAAAAATATTAGCCAACGGCAACAAGCCAACAATAAGGAAAATTTTAGCATTGTTTTTGAAATACATATGCAGTTTTTCAAGTGCAAACAGGTTGCCCAAAAGCAAACAAAATCCACTCAAATCGTTGAAGTTTGTATACAAGAACGAAAAGTTAAAAGCGCTCTGTGTAAGATGCCAACCGCTGACTTGTCCTAAAAAAAAGTGCAAATTCACCAAGCCTTTTACAAATCCGTATTCGTTTAGCCATTTGATGGTTTGAATGTAATACGATTCGTTGTCAATCACATAAGGAACCGACGCACATTGCGCCAAAATGAGAAAAGTACTACTGACACTGAAAATTTTGAATCCCAACGACCAACTTTTTATTTGGTTGATGAAATGGGTGTATTCTTGTACAACAGCTGCTTTGCTTTTGATGGCAATAAGACTATTGATAAGGAGTAAAAACAAGTGAAATTCTAAATGTATCCGCCCAAAAATCGCCCAACAACTTGCCAATAGAGTCGTAGTAAATAAACCTAAAATAGCCGTCACTACAAAGTCAGTATTTCGTAACGCTAACAGTTTGTTAGTTGCCAGCCCCAAATTAATTGTGGTAAATAAAATGTACAACCAAGATAAGGCAATTAGTAGCATAGGTTTCTTAATTAGAAATCAATCCGTCGACCATAATGAGTTTTCTATCGGCACGATTCGCCAATTCTTCATTGTGAGTAACTATGACAAAGGTTTGTCCAAATTCATCACGCAATTGAAAAAACAATTGGTGTAAGTTTTCAGCCGATGCCGTGTCTAAATTCCCCGACGGTTCATCAGCAAAAATAACATCAGGCTTATTAATCAAAGCTCTCGCTACAGCCACACGCTGTTGTTCACCGCCTGAAAGTTCACCAGGTTTGTGGTTGGCTCGTTCCGATAATCCCAAATAATCGAGCAAGCGTTTGGCTTCGATTTCAGTGGAAGTTTTTTCTTTTCCAGCAATATAGGCCGGAATGCAAACATTTTCCAACGCGGTAAATTCGGGCAACAATTGGTGAAATTGAAAAATAAATCCCAAATGCAAGTTTCGAAATTTTGAAATGGTTTTGTCGTTCATTTTAAAAACGTCTTGTCCATTAATAAGTAAGGAAGAGTCTTTTTCCAAAGTCGGTTGGTCTAACGTTCCCAAAATCTGTAAAAGCGTTGTTTTTCCGGCACCTGATGCACCAACAATCGAAACAATTTCGCCTTTTTTTATATGTAAATCGACCCCTTTTAAAACGTGTAACTTCTCGTAAAACTTATGGATATTTTTAGCAATAATCATGCGTGTATTTTTCACAAAGTAACAAAGTATTTTCCAAAAGTAGCTACCATAGTTTTTTTTTATCGTTGAATGATTTATAAATATAAGTTAAAAAGAAATTTCTGTCTAATTATTAACTAAATTTGTTAAACAATATTAATTTAAAAAATTGCCATGAACAAAACTTTGACAGAGAATGAAATTTACGAATTGATTGGCGATAATCACCAAATGACATCTGCCGATACACCAATGCGTGCCGATGCTTTTGACAAATCAGACGACCAAAAAATGCAAGCCATCCAAAAGCATTTTCACGCTATTATGAAAGAAATGGGACTTGACATGACCGACGACAGTTTAAAAGGAACGCCGCATCGTGTGGCTAAAATGTTTATTCAAGAGATTTTTTCAGGATTAGATCCTCAAAATAAACCCAAAATATCGGTTTTTGACAACAGTTATCACTACGACAAAATGTTGGTCGAAGCCAATATCAGTTTCAACTCGACTTGTGAACACCACTTTTTGCCTATTATAGGTAAAGCCCACATCGGTTATGTGTCGAGTGGAAAAGTGATTGGTTTGTCGAAATTAAATCGGATTGTCGATTATTACTCCCGTCGTCCGCAAGTGCAAGAGCGTTTGATTATGCAAATTTTTAACGAATTAAAAACCGTTTTAGAAACCGATAATGTAATTGTGGTCATGGAAGCCAAACATTTATGTGTTTCAAGTCGTGGCATCAAAGACGAATCGAGTTTTACCTCTACCATTCAGTACGGTGGAATTTTTAATGAAAAAGAAAATCGAAACGATTTCTTTAATTTGGTAGCAAAAGAATAATTATGGTTTGCCCCCGATGCATCGGGAGAGCTCAGACACACGAGTATAGCGAACTGCCGAAGGAAAGCCTCAACCTACCTGCCGGCAGTCAGGTCCCTCACGCAAACCAGTAGTGAAATTTGGCATTAGATTTGTATATCAAGATTTGAATTTTTAAATACAAAAAAATGACAAACGACTTACAACTCAATAACAACACTTCGAATACTTCTGATAAAAGTAGAAATCTCATATTAAGTCTTGTGCTCGATGCTATCGGAATGGCTACTTATTTAATTCCGGCTTTAGGAGAATTCGGCGACATCATTTGGGCACCCATCGCAGGCTTTTTAATGATGCGCATTTACAAAGGATTTTCAGGAAAAGTAGCAGGTGGGTTGGCCTTTTTAGAAGAGGTAATTCCGTTTACCGATTTTATTCCAACATTTACTTTAATGTGGTTGTACACGTATACAATCAAAAAACAAAACTAACTGAAAAAGCCGTCTCAAAATTGTGACGGCTTTTTTTATTTTTCAATCCAATCGGCTATGAATCCCAATTTTATGCTTCGCAGCATTTTTTTCTCAAAGGCCCAAAAAAAATCATGTTGCCTAAAAATCCAACCAAAACTTACCAATAATACTTGATACACTGGAAAAATTAAAAGGATGTATAACGGATAATATATCCAAGCTGAAGTAGCTTGTTTGGTTATTCCAAAAAGTCCCAAAATAGGTTTTGACAATAAAGCAGCACTTGAGCCCGTAATGGCAAAAACGACTAAAATCACAAAAACTTGCCAATTAGAAGTAATATTCCAACGTTTTTTAAAATTTGACATAAATACAATAATTATGCAAATTTAGGTAAATTATGGTCTTGGAACAAATCCTGCCAATTGTTGATTGTAATTGATTTGAAAAAATATAAAATAATTGTAAATCAAATAGTTTACCTCGTAACCGTAATGAATATTTCGATCGTAATTAATTTGCATATTGTATAAAGTCGGATTGAATCGAAAAGGTTGCATAACGCGATTGTTCCATTCTTGTACATAAATTTGATTTCTACTTTCTAAAAATGTTTCCGAATAAAAACCTCTTGGTTGTGCTGTGGTCGCTAGCCAAGTATTAAATCGTGGCTCAATAATGATAACTTCGTATTCTAGTTCATCATTAGCAATCCGAATGGTATCCGATTTTTGAACAGCGACTTCATTTTTATTGTTAGTAGTTGTGTTTTTTGAAGTACTACAACCCATCAAAAAAGCGAAAAATAGACCTAATAAAAGCAACTTTTTCATGCTCATTGTATTTGATATAAAAGTACTAAAAAGCAATAACGTATCGTGTTAATTTAACTTTTTATAAATGGTCAAAAAAAAAACCATCACTAAAAAGCAATGGTTTTCTACACACTAATATATGTTATTATTTTCCGAAAAGCTTTCCTAATAAACCACCTAAAAAGCCACCGCTTTTACCAGAAACAGCCACTACAGCATCCTTCATGTTGACTTGTCCATCACCATCTTGATCCAAACCAAACTGACCACCGTATTTTGAAATGGCATCCATAAGTCCACCACCAGATTGACTATCACCACCTGTCAACGCACCAATTATATCCGATATTTGAAAACTCGAATCGTTGGGATCTTTAGCTTTTCCTATTAAAGAACCTAATACTTTCGGAATTAGACTTCCGGCAACGCCCGAAGCTGTTTCAGAACTTAGACCAAATTTTTCCCCCAAACTTCCCGTCAATTGCTCAGTGATTTGCTGTACAGTAGGATTTGAACTGTCAGCAGCATTGTTGCCTTTAAACAAACCTGCTAAATCAGAGATGTTTCCGTTCGCTACCATTCCTTTTAAACTGTCAAGAATCGAACTACTTGCTTCGTTCATTACAGCTTCATTTTGTTCGTTTGGAACGGCTGTGTTATTGACAACAGCTTCATTTCCGTATTGTTTAACAAGGTCGGTTAATTGATCAAACATTTTTTTTACTGTAAAGGGTTATCAATCAAAGATATAAAATTGTTTATTTCGATGAATAAAAACCGTATTATTTTTTGGTTTTTAAAAGACTAATAATTTGTTCTGCTAGTTCAGTCCCGATTCGGTCTTGCGCTTCTAAAGTTGCAGCACCAATATGCGGCGTTAACGAAATTCGAGGATGCATTAAAAGCTGAATTTCAGGCGTTGGTTCGTTTTCAAAAACATCCAAACCAGCGAATAAAACTTTGTCATTTTCTAAGGCTTCAATTAAAGCAACTTCATCAATAACGCCACCACGAGCACAATTTACGATACCTACATTGTCTTTCATTTGAGCAAATTCGTCTTTTCCGATAACATAACTTTCTTGCGCCGGAACGTGTAAAGTGATAAAATCAGCATGTTTAAAAACGTATTCTAAAGGTTCGGTAATGATGTCAACATTGATAAATTGGCCCGTGTAAAAGTCAACTCTAATTTCGGCATTACTTACAAATTTATCGGCAGCAATAACGCGCATTCCCAATCCGAGTGCCATTTTAGCAACGGCTTGGCCAATGCGTCCGAAACCAACAATTCCTAGTGTTTTACCACGCAATTCGATTCCGTTGGCATACGCTTTTTTCAAACCTTCAAAGTTAGTATCACCTTCTAAAGGCATGTTTCTATTCGAATCGTGTAAAAAACGAACGCCTGTAAATAAATGCGCAAACACCAATTCGGCTACACTTTCCGAAGACGAAGCAGGCGTATTGATAACATGTTTTCCTTGAGCTCGCGCATATTCCACATCGATATTATCCATTCCAACACCACCGCGACCAATTACTTTAAGACTTGGGCAATTGTCTATAATATCTTGGCGGACTTTAGTGGCACTGCGCACTAAAATTACCGAAACGTTATTCTCATTGATATAATTGGCAACTTGTTCTTGGGCAACTTTTGTAGTGATGACTTCAAATCCACCTTTTTCTAGGGCTATGATCCCGCTTTTAGAGATTCCGTCGTTGGCTAATACTTTCATTATTATTTTAAATTTTAAATGCCGAATTTTAAATTATCTTAAGAATATTGATGGCTAATAGTATTTTTTATTCTGCTAATTGTGACGGAACGCTACATACTGCTTCCAATTCTTTCATAACATCGACCAATACTTGCACACTTTCTAATGGCAATGCGTTGTACATCGAGGCTCGGTAACCTCCAACAGAACGATGACCGGGTAATCCAGAAATTCCCGCTTCTTTCCACAATTTATCAAAAATAGGCGCATTGGATTCATCATGTAATAAAAAGGTAGCATTCATGTTGCTTCGGTCTTCTACAGCTGCAGTTCCTTTGAATAAAGAATTTCGATCAATTTCTGAATATAATAGATTGGCTTTGGCTTGATTGATTTTTTCGATGGCCGAAATACCACCCAATTTTTTCAACCATTGTAACGTTAAAAGTGATGCATATATTGGAAAAACAGCAGGTGTATTGTACATGCTTTCCGCTTTAATGTGTTTTTCATAATCCAACATACTCGGAATGGTTCTTCCTGTTTTACCTAATAAAGATTCTTTTATAATGACCAATGTGGTTCCGGCCGGACCCATGTTTTTTTGTGCTCCGGCGTAAATCAAATCAAATTGTGAAAAGTCTAAGATTCGTGAAAAAATATCCGAACTCATATCGCAAACTACGGGAATATTCGTTGTAGGAAACGATTTCATTTGTGTTCCAAAAATAGTATTGTTGCTGGTGCAATGAAAATAATCAGCATCACTCGGAATGCTGTAATTTGTTGGAATGTGATTGTAGTTATCTTCTTTAGACGATGCTACTACTACTGTTTCACCAAAATGTTTGGCTTCTTTAATAGCGTTGTTAGCCCAGGTTCCGGTGTCTAAATACGCCGCTTTTCCATCGACTTTCATTACATTATAAGGGACCATCAAAAATTCCATACTTGCACCACCATGTAAAAATAACGCTTGGTATCCTTTGTTTTCCAATCCGAGAAGTTCTAAAACTAACGCACGCGCTTCTTCCATCACGGCAATAAAATCTTTACTTCGGTGAGAGATTTCTAAAATAGATAAATCCGAATTGTTAAAGTTCAAAATGGCTTGTGCCGATTTTTCAAAAACTTCTTGTGGTAAAATACAAGGACCTGCGCTATAGTTGTGTTTTTTCATGATGTAATTTCCAATAAATTAAAGGTGCAAATTTCGGAAATACTGAATAAAAAAGCGATTATAAAAAAGCGTTAATTGTTAGAGGTTATTAACAATAACGTTATAGTTTAGAAGTTTTTAAGCCAAAATTTGTGAAATACCAAAACGTTTAAACTAAATCGAAAGTAAGAAAGCAACTGTGTCCACATTATCCGCATAATCCCAAAGTCGAGGTTGTTGGGTTAGCCCGAATCCGATGCTATTCGGAATAATAGTATTGGAAACGATACATTGTATTTGATTGATGTCGTTAGCTAATCGCGATTGAATTTCAGTTATACTATCATAATATTCATAAAAAACAGATGAAATCGGCGAAGCATAACTCGAATCTTCTTTAATCGTTAAAAATTCGTTATCCAACAATTGAAAGTTACTCATTAAAAAAACCGCTTTGTTGTAATCGTAATTGTTGGCGTATTTTTCATAATAAATCACATCTTTCTGCTCATAAATAGCTTTGAAAAAAGCGTCAAAATTATAATCTTTCGGAACAAAAAGCTTCGATACATTGCGACATCCCAATCCGAAATAGCGAAAAATATCTTCTCCTAAATTCACCAATTCCTCGTGCGTTTCTTCGCCATTTAAAACAGCAACCGAGTTTCTGTTTTTTCTAATAATCGACGGTTTATCTTTAAAATAAAAATCAAAATACCGCGCTGTATTGTTACTTCCAGTAGCGATAACAGCGTTAAAATTTTCTAATTTTCCATCGGTAAACGTAATGCAATTTGCCATCGAGGTTTCAACAGCAATAAGGTATTTAGCTAAAAATTGAATCAGATGTTGGTCATTCGATGAGGCTTTTACCAAAGCGTTGTGGCCTGTAATCACCACCGATAAAAAATCGTGAAATCCCACAAGCGGAATATTTCCCGCCATAATTATGGCTACAGTCTTTGGTTGTACATTTTCTAAATTATAATCGGATAACCATTTTGTCAAACTCTCTTCTGTCAAAGCCTTCGCCCACGATTGCAACGCAAAATACACTTGCTCCTGGGTAAACCAACCGTTGTGTGATTGCGACAATTCAATTAAGGCTACAAAATCGTCAAAAAACAAATCGTTGTGTAAAACAGTTGCGTTTTTAGTGTTTCCGTCCAATGAAAATTGACTCAAAAAACTTCCTAATGCAATAAAACTATTTTTTTTATCTAATTGTGACATGAGTAACTTGTATATGAATGGTTTTGATTGTAATTTTGCACAAAAATAAGCTATATAAAGTTATCAGTCAAAAGAGTTTCAACTCATAACTCATAACTCCACTCTCATACCTAGAAAAGATGGCAATAATTATAACCGACGAATGCATCAACTGTGGTGCCTGCGAACCCGAATGTCCGAATACAGCGATTTATGAAGGAGCCGACGATTGGCGCTACAAAGACGGAACCAAATTAAGAGGAAAAGTAATCCTGCCTGACGGAACCGAAGTCGATTCCGATGCGGCGCAAACACCCATTTCAGACGATATCTATTACATTGTTCCTGGAAAATGTACCGAATGTAAAGGCTTTCACGACGAACCACAATGTGCCGCCGTTTGCCCAGTAGATTGTTGCGTTCCCGATGACAATCATGTGGAAAGCGAAGAAACGCTTTTAAATCGTCAATCATTTTTGCATAACGAGTAACAACAATAACCTGAAATTTTTCAGGTTTTTTTGTGACTTTATTTTTCCAATTAATAGAAGTATATTTGCACACTTTAAAAACAAAATTAACTGTTAACAGAGATTGTTAACTGTAAACTTATAAAAATGAAGGCAGGAATTGTAGGATTACCGAACGTAGGAAAATCGACCTTATTTAATTGTTTATCCAATGCTAAAGCGCAAAGTGCTAACTTTCCGTTTTGTACTATTGAACCGAATATCGGAGTGGTAAACGTGCCCGATCCGAGAATCAATAAATTGGAAGAATTGGTAAAACCAGAGCGTGTGCAAATGGCAACCGTTGATATTGTTGATATTGCCGGATTGGTAAAAGGTGCAAGCAAAGGCGAAGGATTGGGGAATCAATTTCTTGGAAATATCAGAGAATGCAACGCCATTATTCACGTATTGCGTTGTTTCGATAACGATAATATTGTACACGTTGATGGTAACGTAAACCCCATTCGCGACAAAGAAACCATCGATATCGAATTGCAATTGAAAGACTTAGAGACCGTTGAAAAACGCCTTGAAAAAGTCAACCGTGCCGCCAAAACCGGTAACAAAGAAGCACAAACTGAAAAAGGATTGCTTGACCGAATTCGCGAAAACTTATTACAAGCCAAATCAGCGCGAACAGTCGTGCCGCAAAATACCGACGAAGAAGCGTTGTTAGAAGACTTTCAACTCATCACTAACAAACCCGTTTTGTACGTTTGTAATGTAGACGAAAGTGCTGCTGTAACGGGTAATCATTATGTGGATAAGGTTCGTGAATTGGTAAAAGACGAAGACGCCGAAGTGATTATATTATCTGTTGGAGCTGAAGCAGATATCACCGAATTAGAAAGCTATGAAGAGCGTCAAGTTTTTCTTGAAGATATGGGATTAACCGAGCCAGGTTCGGCTGTTTTAATCCGCGCTGCTTATAAATTATTAAAGCAGCAAACCTACTTCACCGCTGGTGTCAAAGAAGTTCGTGCCTGGACGATAAACGTTGGTGATACCGCACCAAAAGCAGCCGGAGTGATCCACACCGATTTCGAAAAAGGATTCATCCGCGCTGAAGTAATTGCGTACGAAGATTATGTGCTTTATGGTTCAGAAACCAAAGCTAAAGAAGCCGGAAAATTTAAAGTCGAAGGTAAAGAATACATTGTAAAAGATGGCGATGTGATGCATTTCCGTTTTAACGTTTAAAAGGCAATAGTTATTAGCCAAAAGGCAATAGTTTAAAATTAAACCGCAGGTATATTTGTACCTAGCGGTTTTTTAATTTTTCAAGTTTTGCAACATTTGCAAACTATTGCCTTTTGCCTTTTGCCTTTTGGCAAATTGCTTTTTTTGTCAAAAACATTCTTAATAACTTCTCAAAAGCATGCTTTAAAAGCGCTGCTACATTCACTATATTAGCAGACATTCACTACATTTTAAAATGCAAGACCAAAACCAATACACCGAAGACAATATACGCTCGCTCGACTGGAAAGAACATATCCGTATGCGTCCTGGAATGTACATCGGGAAACTCGGCGACGGTTCGTCTCCTGATGACGGAATTTATATTTTATTAAAAGAAACCATCGACAACTGCATCGATGAATTTGTTATGGGTGCCGGAAAAGTAATCGAAGTCACCATCAAAGATAAATTGGTTACCGTGCGCGATTACGGTCGTGGTATTCCGTTAGGTAAAGTAGTCGACGTGGTTTCTAAAATGAATACGGGAGGAAAATACGATTCGAAAGCCTTTAAAAAATCGGTAGGTTTGAACGGAGTCGGAACCAAAGCAGTCAATGCGTTATCCAATTATTTCCGTGTAGAATCGGTTCGTGACAATCAACAAAAAGCCGCCGAATTCTCGGAAGGAAATTTAACGCTCGAAGAAGATATTACCGAATCCACCAAACGAAAAGGAACCAAAGTCGCTTTTATCGCCGACGAAACCATTTTCAAAAATTACAAATACAGGAACGAATACGTTATAAAAATGTTGAAGAATTATTGTTATCTCAACACGGGATTGACAATATATTATAACGGCGAAAAATACTATTCCGATTACGGTCTAAAAGATTTATTAGAAGAAACCATCGCCGAAGAAGACATGGTGTATCCAATCATTCATTTGGCGGGCGATGATATCGAAATTGCTTTAACACACAGCAAATCACAATATTCAGAAGAATACCATTCGTTTGTTAACGGACAAAATACCACGCAAGGAGGAACGCATTTGAACGCCTTCCGTGAAGCGATTGTAAAAACCATTCGCGAGTATTACAACAAAGGATTTGAAGCGTCGGATATTCGTAAATCGATAGTTTCCGCTGTTTCGATAAAAGTAGAAGAACCTGTTTTCGAATCGCAAACCAAAACCAAATTGGGGTCGAATGATATCGGTCCGAATGGTCCAACAGTCAGAACGTTCATACACGATTTTATCACCACCAAACTCGATAATTTTTTACATAAAAATCCAGAAATCACCGACCAGTTATTGCGCAAGATTTTACAAGCCGAACGCGAGCGAAAAGAACTTTCCGGAATTCGGAAACTCGCCAAAGACAGAGCCAAAAAATCGAGTTTACACAATAAAAAATTACGCGATTGCCGAGTGCATTTAACTGATGCCAAAAACCCACGAAGTTTAGAAAGTACGCTTTTCATAACCGAGGGAGATTCGGCTTCAGGTTCCATAACAAAATCGCGCGATGTCAATACCCAAGCGGTGTTTAGTTTGCGTGGTAAACCGCTGAACTCGTATGGCATGTCGAAGAAAATCGTGTACGAAAACGAAGAATTCAATTTGCTGCAAGCGGCGTTAGATATTGAAGAAAGCATCGAAGATTTGCGGTACAACAACATCGTAATCGCTACTGATGCCGATGTCGATGGGATGCATATTCGTTTGTTACTGATTACATTTTTCTTGCAGTTTTTCCCAGAAATGATTAAAGAAGGGCACTTGTATATTTTGCAAACACCGTTGTTCCGTGTACGAAATAAAAAGGAAACCATTTATTGCTATTCGGATGAAGAACGCAGGGAAGCCATCGAAAAACTAAAACCAAAACCTGAAATCACCAGATTTAAGGGATTGGGAGAGATTTCACCGGATGAGTTTAAGAATTTTATTGGGGAAAGCATCCGATTGGATCCCGTGATGTTAGACAAAGCTACGTCCATTGAAACGTTATTGGAATTTTATATGGGAAAAAACACACCCGATAGACAGACGTTCATTATCAATAATTTGAAGGTGGAATTGGACAAAGAATTGGTAGATAAATAAATAAAAAATATACTGAATAGTCAGCATAAATGAAAGACGAAGAAGAAGATAACATTCCACTAGACGACCCGAGCGATAGCGAACAGGCGGAGCAACCCAACGACGAAATTGTGGACGAAGGTTTCGACGATATCGTATCTACTGGTGGCAATCATTTTTACGAAAACGACGAAAACCCAGAAGATACTATTACCAAAGTAACCGGAATGTACAAAGACTGGTTTTTGGATTATGCTTCGTATGTGATTCTCGAGCGTGCCGTACCTGCTATTGAAGACGGATTCAAACCCGTGCAGCGTCGTATCATGCACTCGCTCAAAGAGCTGGACGACGGTCGTTACAACAAAGTGGCGAATGTAGTCGGACACACCATGCAATACCATCCGCACGGAGATGCGAGTATTGGCGATGCCATGGTGCAAATTGGTCAAAAGGAATTGCTCATCGATTGCCAAGGAAACTGGGGGAATATCTTAACTGGAGATAGCGCCGCAGCTTCGCGTTATATCGAAGCGCGTTTGTCGAAATTTGCGTTAGAAGTATTGTACTCACCAAAAATCACCGATTGGGGCATGTCGTACGATGGTCGTCGTGCCGAACCAAATAATTTACCCGTAAAGTTTCCGTTGCTTTTAGCGCAAGGTGCTGAAGGAATTGCAGTGGGTTTATCCACGAAAGTGTTGCCACACAATTTTAACGAATTGATTGATGCCTCTATAAAAATATTAAAAGGGAAACCGTTTACCTTATATCCCGATTTTCAAACGGCCGGAATTGCCGATGTGTCGAATTATAATGACGGTCTGCGTGGCGGACGTGTACGCGTGCGTGCGAAAATATCGCAATTGGATAAGCAGACGTTAGTGATTACTCAGATTCCGTTTTCGACCAATACATCAACATTGATTGATAGTATTCTGAAAGCCAACGAAAAAGGGAAAATCAAAATCAAGAAAATCGAAGACAATACGGCCGCTGAGGTTGAAATTTTAATACATCTCTTTCCAGGTGTTTCTACCGACAAATCAATTGATGCCTTGTATGCATTTACCGCGTGCGAAACGTCGGTAGCGCCTTTAGGTTGTGTGATTGAAGACAACAAACCGCTTTTTGTGGGTGTTTCACACATGCTCAAAATTTCGACCGAAAGAACAGTAGATTTATTGCGTCAAGAGTTGGAAATCCAATTGGAAGAGCTCAAAAACAAATGGCATTTTTTGACGTTGGAAAAGATTTTCATCCGTGAAGAAATGTACATCGATTTCAAATTGTATTCCGACAGAGAATCACTTTACGACTATATGTTCAAGGCATTTGAACCTTTTAAAAAGTCGTTTGTTAGGGAAATTGAAGAAGACGATTTGCAAAAATTAACGCAAATTCCGATGATTCGTATTACGCGTTTCGATTCGGACAAAGCCGATGGTTTTATTGCCAATTTGGAAGACGAAATGAAACAAGTGCAACATCATTTAGACAACCTGATTGATTTTGCCATCGACTATTTCACTAGACTAAAAGAGAAATACGGAAAAGGGCGCGAGCGTCAAACCGAACTAAAAAGTTTCGATACCATTGAAGCGACCAAAGTAGTATTACGAAATACCAAATTATACGTTAACCGCGAAGAAGGTTTCTTCGGAACGGGTTTAAAGAAAGACGAATACGTGGCCGATTGTTCCGATATTGATGATGTAATTGTATTTCTGCGTGACGGAAAAATGATGATTGCCAAAGTCGACGATAAAAAATTTGTCGGCAAAGACATCATTCATATAGCCGTATTTGATAAAAACGACAAACGCACCATTTACAACATGATGTACCGCGATGGTAAAAACGGTTCCACATTCATCAAACGTTTTAATGTTTCAGGCGTTACCCGTGATAAATTTTACGATTTAACACAAGAAAAAGCCGGTTCGCAAGTATTGTATTTTTCGGCCAATCCGAATGGTGAGGCTGAAGTAGTTGCCATTTTATTGCGACAAGTCGGCAGCGTTAAAAAACTAAAATGGGATGTCGATTTTACCGATATTGCCATCAAAGGACGTGCGTCTCGTGGAAACACTGTAACCAAATATCCGATCAAGAAAATTGAACTGAAAGAAAAAGGAATCTCCACCTTGCGTCCGAGAAAGGTTTGGTTTGATGATACGGTGCAACGTTTGAATGTAGACGGAAGAGGCGAGTTGTTGGGCGAATTCCGTCCGAACGATCGTTTGCTTATCATCAACCAAAGTGGAAAATTGAAAACGATTATTCCTGAATTGACCACGCATTTCGACGAAGACATGATTGTATTGGAAAAATGGCAGCCAAAAAAACCAATTTCTACCATTTATTACGATGGCGATAAAGAGCGTTATTTTGTTAAACGTTTCTTAGTCGAAAACGAAAACAAGGAAGAAATCTTCATTACCGAACATGAAAAGTCGCAGTTGGAAATAGTTTCAACCGATTGGCGCCCAGTTGCTGAGGTTGTTTTTGCCAAAGTCAAAGGCGTTCAAAAAGACAATCAAACCATCGATTTGGAACAATTCATTACGGTAAAAGGAATCAAAGCATTAGGGAATCAACTCACAACCGATAAACTGAAACAAGTCAATTTGCTCGAATCGTTGCCTTATGAAGAGGTGGAAGAAGAAGCGCCTGAAGAAATGGAAGTGACTGGTGAAGACAACGTTTCGGATGATATTCAAACAGAAACAGGTGATGATGGTCAGATTACGTTGAGTTTGGAGTAGGTCACAAACACACAATACAAATTCAATCTAGCCCTGATAGTAGAGAAAATAAAAATGCCTCATTGTTCGAGGCATTTTTATTGAAACGAATAGCAGGAAAGACTTTTACTGATAAAGCCCAAGCCTTTTGCTACTAATTGCTCACATCACTGTCTTTCAATTTATCGTCAATAATTTGATTGTTTTTTAACTGTACTGGGTTTTTGGTTTTGCGCATCTTGATGTTCAAAAACTCTACAAAAAGCGAGAAGAAAATGGCAAAATACAAATACCCTTTTGGAATCACGCCAATTTCTACGTCACTACCAAATTTGAAATGTGCCAAGTGCGAACCTTCAGCAAGCAGCATTACTCCGATTAAGATTAAAAACGACAGTCCTAATATTTGAATGGTGGGATGCTCGTTGACAAATTTCGAAACTGGACCCGCAAAAATCATCATGATAACGATAGAAATAACCACTGCAAGAATCATGATTTCAATGGCGCCGGCTGCTCCAAAACCTCCTTCGGCAGGCGATTTCATACTGATCATTCCGATGGCGGTTAAGATACTATCAAACGAAAAAACAATGTTTAATAAAGCAATTTGAACGATGGCTTTGGTCAAACTCGAAGCTGCTTTTCCGGCACCACCTTCTTCTTCACCTTCCATTTTGTGGTGAATTTCAGAAACCGATTTGTATAAAAGGAATAAACCTCCACCAAAAATAATCAAACTTTGACCTGTAATGGATGCTTCAAAAAAGCCCCAATCGAGATGTAATATAACGTCTTGCAAACTCAACACCCACGTAATACCGAAAAGCAAAACAATACGAAACGCCATGGCTAATAAAAGTCCGATGCGACGCGCTTTAGGTTGGTCTTTCGGCTCTAATTTTCCAGAAACAATCGACAAAAAAACAATATTGTCAATTCCTAGGATGATTTCTAAAAAAGTTAATGTTAATAAGGCGACCCAAGCATTGGGATTGGAAAATAATTCGATCATTGCTATGTAATTAAAGTGGTAGTAGGCGATTAGTTAATTTTTGTTACGGTTCCGATTTGCTTTTGTGCTTCGCCCACAAAGGAATATTCAAAAGTATAACTTTTTCCTTGGGTAGCCACAATTTCCATGCTAATTGCTTTTTTTTCTTGCATGTTCTTCGGATGTAGTTTTTGCAAAACAAATTCACAATCGTTCACCCATCGAACGGTGGCCGTGTCGGTCTTTCCGTTGTAGGTTTCGATTTGTAACTTATCGGTGCGAATAAAAGTCGAGCTGTGTTTTTTACCCTCAATTTCTTGAACAAATTCGAAGGTTCCGGTTTTAAAGTCGGTGCATTGGCGCACTTGGTGGTAGCACGAAATGAGGCATAGGCTAAACAAGAAAAGGGCTATTTTAATTTTTGACATGAGTATTGATATTGACATTGCTATTGATTTTTTTGAAGCTAATCCTGCTTTTCGTTGCACTCTTTTTGACTGAAGTTCGAGTTCACTTTAAATCACGTATCGAGAAACGTCAAAAAGGATTTCCACTGCAACCTGCCTGCCTGCCGGCAGGTCGGGGCTATTCCAGCTTTTTAAGTTCTTAGTATGTAAAATTCACTTTCTAAATACGGATCAATTTCCATCGTTAAAAATTGAGTCAGTAATCGTTTTGATTCCTTTAAAAGCTAAAAATACTGCGCCAATACAAATGGCACAGCCAACCACCAATACCAAGTAATGCCAGTTGTTGTTTTTATTCATAAAGGCATTATACATCACTGAGGGTCCGATGAACATCAATGGCAAAGCTGCAAATAAATATTTCACGCCTTTGGCTAAAAGTTCTTTGTTGGTGCTCATTAAAATTGGAGTTGAAGTCCATAACCATTTTGATTGGCAATGACATTGAGTTCTACATTAAAATTATGATGTCCTATTTTTTTCTGATCGGCATTGTACAATTCAATACCGCGATCTATTTTTTTGTTTTTGCCTGATAAAATCGGAATTGAAGTCAATACAGCCGCCGCACCAACATAAGTGGCTACGGTAGGATATTGCACATCAGAAACCAAGCCCACAACCACATCTGCAACTACTAACGCGCCTCCAAATCCGATTAAAAAGCCTCCAATCGATTCCCTGCTTTTTCCTTTTTTGAACGTGGCTAAGGCAGCCGAATTCGATGCCAAAAGTGCTTTGGTTTCTCTGGTTGATAGTTGTTTTCCGTTCATGTAAAAGCGTCCTTTTTCTCTGCTTATTTCCATAGATGTTTCACCAAGAGTCGGCCCTTGTGAAAAAGTAGCCAGTGAAAATAAGAAGAATAGGACTGCGATATTTTTTTTCATATTTTAAAATTATTGATTCCAGTTATTTATTGCTTTTCGAACACTTCCAAATTGGTTTAACAATTGTGATGCGGTTTCATAATCGACGGGAATTTCTCCCATAATCATTTTAACACCGCGATCAACCAATTTGTCGTTGCTAAGTTGCATGTCGACCATTTTGTTCCCTTTTACTTTTCCCAATTGAATCATGGCCGTAGTCGAAATCATATTCAATACCAATTTCTGAGCAGTGCCAGCTTTCATACGGGAACTTCCGGTTATAAATTCGGGACCGACAACCACTACAATCGGAAAAGTAGCAGTCAACGCCAACGGACTTCCTTCATTGCACGTAATGCAACCCGTTGTGATGTTATTTTCGTTACAAGCTTGCAAACCACCAATAACATAAGGTGTCGTTCCAGACGCTGCAATTCCAATTACCACATCTTTCGACGTGATATTGTGTTCTTGCAAATCAATCCAAGCTTGACTGTTGTGGTCTTCGGCATTTTCAACCGCGCGACGAATGGCTTGGTCTCCACCTGCGATGATGCCGTTAACCAAATCGAAAGGCACACCAAATGTAGGTGGACATTCGGAAGCATCTACAATTCCCAATCGTCCAGATGTCCCAGCGCCAATATAAAAAAGACGCCCGCCCAATTTCATTTTGGAAACAAGTTGTATCACTAATGCTTCAATTTGAGGCAAGGCTTTTTCTACTGCTAACGGAACGGTTTTGTCTTCGGTGTTGATGTTGTGCAATACTTCTACAACCGACATTTGTTCTAAATGTTCGTATTTGGAGGATTGCTCGGTAGTTTTGGTGAAGTTCATTTTAAGATTTGCTGATTTGCTGAGATTTTTATATCTTCACTGTTT
>CANLLR010000017.1 GCA_947491985.1 Flavobacteriaceae bacterium
GCAATGAATCAACCCGAACTTGATGAGGATACTATTGAAGATGACGATTTGAACTTCGATTTAAATAATTTTTTTTTATGAAATAAGAGGGTAATAAATTACTTTGCATTTCCTATAAAAAACAAACCTAGACGTTGACTCGTAAATTAGTAGTAATCAAAACCCAACCATATGAACGGCCTTTTCAAAACCATTATTGCTGGATTTACAGCAAAAAAACTAGGTGGTGGTTGCATTTCAACCATTATCATTTTTATAATTGTGTATTATTTATTGGGTAAATTTTAAGCGTTGCAAACCATCTTTTTGATTAGAACGATTTGACCCAGATGGTAATAGCTGTGTTCTATCATCGCATCGATGTTGCGTTGGTAGGAACCGTGTTTTTCATCCACAAAGCCAGCTTGTAGCTTTTCTTCCGGCATTTGTTCGATGTGAGAAGCAAATGTTGCTGCGTCTTTCCAGAACTGTGCTAAAAAAGTGTCCCATTGCGCTTGTGATGACATGGATGCAAAACTAAAACCGTAGGCATCTTTTATATCCAAATTTCCACCGTTAAAAACAACATTGATTCCGTTAATATAATAGTGAATGTGTTGTGCCAAAATAGTAATGGTATTGAGCGAATAGATTGGTGTTGTAACTAATTCCCAATTGGATCCTTTCAATTGATTTTTGAAATTGGTATTGGCTAATCCAAATTCCATTTAAGATAACCTCTCTGAAGCGTTGTGCTGTTTGGGAGCTCGATTTCATAGAATTTGATAAAATATAAAATTAGCAATTTTGAGCGATGTAAAAGTACAGCGGCATTCCAATAGTTATGTTTATTGGAAAAGTTATTGCTAAAGCCATAGGCAAAAATAATCCAGGATTGGCTTTAGGAACTGCAATTTTCATAGCTGCGGGAACTGCAATGTAAGAGGCACTTGCAGCTAAAATTGCAAAAATAAATCTATTCGATGTATCGTTGGTTACTAAACTGCTTAAACATGCAAAAAGACTTCCATTTATTATAAGGAATAACCAAACTTCCCAAAATCAATATCCTTTTTAAAAACTTTGACCCGCAATAAAATCAAAGCAATAATTGGCTGGTTTTACTTTTTTAGGTTCTTTACTTAACTCTCTTATAAATAAATGAGGATCAGTTGCTAATGAATAGTTGCTTTTTTTAGAATGTCTCCACTCAAAAGGGATGGTATTTGGATAGGCCTTTTGAAAACAACGAATTGCATTCGGAATGATGCTGGTTCGCAACGTTATAAAAGATTCTGGATATACTTGTTCTTTCATTATTTCACTTGCTGACATGAATTCGAAGTACACTACTCGTCGTTGTGGAAAAGTAGTTAATTCGCCTGAGCTGTGTGCCAGTTTGAGATTATGAATTAGAATATCGCCCGCTTCCGTGTCTAACGATTGATAGTCCATTTTTTGTAACTCACATATGGATAAGTTGCTTTTATGGCTGTTTGGTATTATGCGTAATGCTCCGTTTTCGTTAGTAGCAGGATCAAGATAAAATCCAATCATGAACGTCTTTTCGTGTGAAGCCGTTACAACATCTTGGTGCCACTTTACCACGTTTTGATCACCTAATGTTTTAATTACTATAAAATCTTGAACCGGAAAAAAATCGTCACCACACAACGATTCGGCAATAGATAACAACAACGGACTACCAAGTAATTCAGCAAAAATGGGATTTGGTTTTGCAATAATTTTATCAATTGCGACAACAAATTGTTTTCCTGAAGTTTCCAATAGTGCGCAATCAGAATGTTGATATTCCGAAGAAATCACTTCATCAAGAGCTGCTCTCAATTGATCAAGTACTTTTGGTGAAATGGCATTTGGTAGTTTTACAAAACCATTTTCAACAAAGTATTCTTTTTGTGATGTGTTAAGATAATATGTTTTGGATAACGACATCAGTTGCTGAATTAATACTTCAATAAAAGTAATAATTGCTCTTCAAAACGCACTTTCGGCAAATACTGATCTTCTAACGGTTTTACAAACGGAATAGCGCTTTCGATACTGCCCACACGTTGCACAGGAGCATCCAAATATTCGAAACAGTTTTCCATGATTAATGCTGAAATATCACTAGAAATACCACCAAAAAGTGTATCTTCCTGCAAAATGATGCATTTATTTGTTTTCTTTACCGATAGATAAATTGTTTCAACATCCAATGGTTGTAAAGTACGCAAATCAATGACATCTGCATTAATATCAGGGTGTTTCTCCAAGGTTTCTAATGCCCAATGTACACCTGCACCAAAAGAAATAATGGTTACATCGGTTCCTTCTTTAAGCAATGCAGCTTTTCCAAACGGAATTGTATAATAATCCTTTGGCACATCTTGATATACCGAACGGTACAATTGCTTGTGTTCAAAAAACAATACCGGATTTGGATCGTTTATTGCGGTATTCAACAATCCTTTTACATCATATGGAAACGCAGGATATACTACTTTTAATCCAGGTGTTTTAGTAAACCACGCTTCATTGGTTTGCGAGTGAAACGGCCCTGCTTGAGTACCGCCTCCACAAGGCATGCGCACTACCACATCAGCTTTTTCATTCCAACGATAATGTTGCTTAGCTAACAAATTCACTATCGGATTGAATCCTGTAGATACAAAATCGGCGAATTGCATTTCAACTATCGCTTTAAATCCATTTATTGATAACCCACTCGCCGCCGATACAACAGCACTCTCACAAATAGGTGTATTTCGAACTCTATCTTTTCCGAATTGCTCTACAAAACCTTCAGTAATTTTAAACGCGCCACCATATTCAGCAATATCTTGTCCCATAATGACCAAATTGTCATGACGTTCCATTGATTGTTTTAAACCTTGAGTAATAGCATCCACTACACGTATATTTTCAACTTCTTTTGAATGACTAACGTCTTCAAAATCATACGGTTCGAATATATCATCTAACTCTTCATTTAAGTTAGCAATGATGTCTGGTTCGGCTTGTGTTATCGCCCAATGTTCGTCGATTTCTGCTTTGATAGCGGCTTTGTATTCATTATCTAATGTTTCAGACAACACGCTTACAGAAAGTAAATACTCTCTATAGTTGGCGATTGGATCTTTTATCGCCCATAGATCCATCAACTCCTGCGGAACGTATTTGGTGCCACTCGCCTCTTCATGACCACGCATTCTGAAGGTTTTGAATTCCAATAAAACAGGGCGCGGATTTACGACTAACGATGCTTTCAATTCGGTTATTTTGGTATAAACCTCTAGAATATTATTCCCATCAATAATGTGGCTTTCCATTCCGTAGCCAATGCCCTTGTCGGCTAAATTTTCACAACGGTATTGTTCGTTGGTTGGAGTTGATAATCCGTAGCCATTATTTTCAATTACAAATAAAACAGGTAAATCCCAAACGGCAGCAATGTTCAAAGCTTCGTGAAAATCACCTTCAGAGGTAGCGCCTTCACCCGTAAAAACAGCAGTTACTTTGCCATTTTTCTTTAATTTGTTAGCCAAAGCGATTCCGTCTGCAACACCCATTTGTGGCCCCAAATGCGAGATCATTCCGATAATCTTAAACTCTTGTGTTCCGAAATGAAAACTGCGATCGCGTCCTTTGGTAAATCCGGTTTTCTTGCCTTGCCATTGCGAAAACAAGCGGTGCAACGGAATGTCACGACCTGTAAAAACACCTAAATTTCGGTGCATTGGTAATATGTATTCATCTTGATCCAATGCAGCGGTAATTCCGACAGAAATTGCCTCTTGTCCAATTCCAGAAAACCATTTGGAGACTTTTCCTTGACGGAGTAGAATGAGCATTTTTTCTTCTATAAGTCTCGGTTTTAGCAATCGTTTATATAAATCAAGTAATTGTACGTTGGAAAGGTCTTTTTTATCGAAGTTCATTGTTGTTTTTTTAGCAGAGCAAAAATATAAAAAAAATGGCACGCGGATGACACTGATTTTGCGGAATTCAACGGATTATTATTTATTTGTTGTTAGAAACGTAATATCACGTTGTGTATCAGTATAATTTCTAATGATTACGAATGCCCTAGCCCCGATAGAAGTGGAAATCCTTTTTACCATCAGTACGAGTTCGCTTGCAAAGCGATTATCAAGAACCGGTAAAAAGATTGAAGCGCATAGCGGGAATAGCTTCTAAAAATGTTCCTAAATTTACTTCTTTCGAATTAATAATTTCTTACATTTGTAGATACGGTTGGAATTTTTCCAAACATAAATTTAGTAACAAAAAAAGTATGTACAATGCAAAACATTCCTAGTGTTGACTTACGTGATTTCCTGTCGGGTGATCCGGCACGTAAACAAAAATTTGTAAATGAAATCGGAAAAGCTTTCGAAGATATTGGCTTCGTAGCATTAAAAGGTCATTTTTTAGATGATCAATTGATTGGCGAATTGTATGGCGAAATTCGAAATTTCTTTGCCTTACCGTTAGAAACAAAATACAGCTATGAGATTCCAGGAATTGGAGGACAACGCGGTTATGTTTCGTTTGGTAAGGAACATGCAAAAGGTCGAAAAGAAGGAGATTTGAAAGAGTTTTGGCACTTTGGTCAATATGTGGACGCTGACTCAAAATACGCTGCAGAATATCCTGACAATGTAGAAGTTAAAGAACTTCCTCGCTTTAATGAAGTAGGAAAAGAAGCCTACAAAATGCTTGAAAAAACAGGTATTTATGTACTTCGTGCTTTGGCGTTACATCTAGGTTTGGATGAATTTTATTTTGACCAATATGGCTATGAAGGCAACTCGATTTTACGACCGATTCATTATCCGCCAATCACTACAGAACCAGAAAATGCTATTCGTGCCGCTGCTCATGGTGATATCAACTTGATTACCTTATTGATGGGTGCACAAGGCAAAGGATTGCAAGTACAAAACCACGATGGCGAATGGATTGATGCAGTAGCAGAACCAGACGAATTGGTGATTAACGTAGGCGATATGTTGTCGCGTCACACCAACAACAAACTGAAATCGACCATTCACCAAGTAGTAAACCCACCAAGAGAGTTGTGGGGCACTTCCCGTTATTCTATTCCGTTTTTCATGCATCCCGTAAGCGAAATGCGTTTGGACGTTTTAGACAATTGTGTCGATGCTGAAAATCCGAAATTGTATGACGATATCTCTGCAGGTGAATTCTTGTACGAGCGTCTGGTAGATTTGGGTTTGATTAAGAAATAATATCCTTTTATAATTCAATAGAAAAGACATTGGGTTAGCTTGATGTCTTTTTTTAGTTAAAAAATAGTCACTGATTCACTGATTTTAAATGAAATAAATTAAAAATAATCAGTGAATCAGTGGCAATAAAAAGCGCAAATGGACTTACAAGAACAACTCAAAAACCTCTTCCCCGATCACCAACTTTCGGAAGATGTACCAGAAGAAATAATTGAAAAAACCGATGCTTGGGTGCAATCCGAGCCTATGATCTGTAAATTCGAAAAGCGAAAAGGAAAACCAACGACAATCATTTCAGGTTATGAAGGTGATGACGAAGATTTCAAGCTCTTAGCCAAAGAATTAAAAAACAAACTGGCGGTTGGTGGTACGTTCAAAGACTGCGAAATTATCATTCAAGGAGATTATCGTGATCGGATTATGAAAATATTACAAGACAAAGGCTTTAAAACCAAACGCGTAGGCGGATAATTTAATTAAAATGTAAACATGATACCATCATCCGAATTAATACTCAACCCCGACGGAAGTGTTTACCACTTAAACTTACTTCCTGAACATATTGCCCACGATATCATTTTTGTAGGCGATCAAAATCGGGTAGAAAAAATTACAAAGCATTTTTCAAAAATTGAATATTCGCAACAAAAACGCGAGTTCAAAACGCAAACCGGAATCTACAAAGGCAAACGAATCACGGTCATGTCAACCGGAATTGGTCCCGATAACATCGACATCGTCATGAACGAACTCGACGCGTTGGTCAATATCAATCTTCAAACACGAAAAATCAAAGAAGAATTGACGTCACTTAACATCGTCCGCATCGGAACTTCGGGTTCGTTACAAGAAAACATTTCCTGCGATAGTTTTGTGATGAGTCAATACGGATTGGGTTTAGACAATATGCTTCGCTCCTATTTGGTTGACGACATTTCAGAAACAGCTATAGAAGATGCCTTCATTTTGCATACCAATTGGGACATAAAAAAAGGGCGTCCGTATGTTATTAAAGGAAGCGAAACACTAGAAAAACGATTTGAAAGCGACAAAATCTTCAAAGGTTTTACAGGAACAGCTGGTGGTTTTTATGGACCACAAGGAAGAGTCTTGCGATTGAATACTCAAGATCCCGAACTGAACTCGAAAATGGATCAATTTGAATACGAAGGTATCAAAATGACCAACCTCGAAATGGAAACGGGTGCCATTTATGGTCTCGGAAAACTCATGGGACATCAATGTTTATCGCTCAACGCTATCATTGCTAACAGAGCCACTGGAGCTTTCAGCGAAGATCCTTATAAAGCGGTAGATGCACTAATTGAATATGCATTGGATAAATTGGCAGAAAAATAATATGGCAATGTATCAATTGGCTAATTATCTAATTAATACATTGACTAATTAAAATGGACTTACAAATAGAAACCCATCGTCTCCTACTTAGACCGTTTCTAGCAACAGATGCTGAAGCACTATTCGAAATGGATCACAACCCAAACGTACATGCGTATATAGGAAATAAACCAGTGACTTCCATCGATGAAATATACGGCTACATCAACAACATTCAACAGCAATACCGAGACAACGGTATTGGACGTTTTGCAGTCGTAATCAAAGCTACTAAAGAAATCATTGGTTGGGCGGGCATTAAATATATTACTGAACCTGAAAACAACCACGTTAACTTTTACGACTTAGGCTATCGCTTGCAAGAAAAACACTGGCGCAAAGGTTATGCATTAGAAGCGGCCAAAGCTTGGTTGGATTATGGATTGAATCAGATGAACATCAAAACCATGTATGCATCTGCTCATATTAAAAATGTGGGCTCTAATATTATTCTACAACGCATCGGGATGATTCAAAACGGTGAATTTTATTGGGATGATTTGCTATGTAATTGGTATGAACTACAAAATCCAAACTAAATTTCTAAACTAAAACTACTAAACTTCTTCATGAAAACAATAAAAATAGCGGGCGTACCCGAACACTTTAATCTTCCTTGGCATTTGGCTATTGAAAACGGCGACTTTGAAAAAGCGAATATCGATTTAGAGTGGACCGACGTACCCGAAGGCACAGGCAAAATGTGTCAGATGCTGCGTGATGGTGAAACGGATATCGCGGTGATTTTAACCGAAGGAATTGTCAAAGATATCGTGGCTGGAAATCCGTCAAAGATTGTACAAATGTACGTTGAGAGTCCACTTATATGGGGAATCCACGTCGCCGCCAATTCTGACTACTCAACGCTATCCGATATCGAAAATACCAAAGTAGCCATTTCGCGTTATGGCTCAGGTTCGCAATTAATGGCGTATGTTAATGCACAAAACCAAGGTTGGAAAGCAAACGATTTACAATTTGAAATTGTCAATACACTCGATGGTGCAGTCGATGCCTTAACCCATCAAAAAGCCGATTATTTTATGTGGGAAAAGTTCATGACCAAACCCTTAGTTGATAACGGAATATTTCGCCGCATTGCCGATTGCCCAACGCCATGGCCTTGTTTTGTCATTGCTGTGCGAGACGAAGTGTTAACGAAACATCCCAACACTATTGCTACCATTTTAGAAATCATCAATACTACAACGCAAGAGTTTAAAGAAATTCCGAGTATCGACCGAACTTTGGCTGAGAAATACCATCAAAAAATAAACGATATAAACGATTGGCTATCGGTCACCCATTGGTCGCAAAGCCAAATAAAAGAAGATATGTTAAACAAAATTCAAAATCAATTGTTTGAACTCCAAATTACTGATAAAAAAGGTACTTTTGCATCTATAGTGAAAGCCATTTAGCTATTCACTTTTGCACGTAAATGATAGAAAAAACAAAACTGTATTACTTATATCTCAAAAACAAATTCACGGTTAAAAAGCCCTGGGATATGATTATTATATTTGTTTTGAATGTCTTGTTAGCCATTCCTATCTTTTTAATTGCACACCAAAACTTAATCGATTTAAACTGGTATTTCCATATCGATCGTGTATTTTTATTTCTTTTTTTAATCGTAAGTATTCAGCTTATTCTTAGAGCTTTACGTCGTCTTACTTTAATTTCTATTTTTCTATATCTTATCGTTTTGTTTGTCGGAACTGTTTTTGGAGGATACGGTTTTAGGAGTGTCTTTGAAGATTACCGTTACATGCTGTATTCGATGTCAGAAGACCCAAATCCGCAAGACATTATCATTTCCAAACTGTTGCCTTTCCCCAACAAATCTAAAGTGTTAAGTGCTATTGAATACGAAAACCCGAAGGTCCGCAACTTTGCTATCATGGCAACGACAAAACATTTTAAAGGCATAAAAGAATACAACGACTATTTTACCATTATTCAGTGTTTTGCCGTTTTTAAAGAAATCAATTCGCGGTGGAATTACGTAAGTGATCCCAAAGGAAAAGAATACATAGCCAAAGCAACAGAATCACTCCGTTATTTATCAGGCGATTGCGATGATCACTCGATTCTAATGGCAGCTTGTATTCGGTCTATCGGAGGAACACCTCGCTTAATTCATACTGATGGACATATTTATCCCGAAATTTTAATCGGTTCTAAAAAAGATTTTGAGGCCATAAACTACTTGATAAAAAAAGAACTTTTCGTCAACGAAAGCAAAGGAAAAGTCATTTATTATCACATTGATGAACGCGGTCAAATTTGGCTCAATTTAGATTACACAGCACATTATCCCGGTGGACCGTTCTTACGTGAAACTATTTTGGGTGCCTTGACCATAAATTAATTTACAAATAGTGCTTAAAAATGTACTCGCTTTTTAGTATATTAGCTTACTTTAAAAATGTAGTGTTTATGAAAAAACTAATTTTTCTTTTGACACTTGTTCCCTTTACTATTGTGGGTCAAGAAACAAAACTAAAAGCAAAGAAAAATGAATTTCGATTTGATGTTTTATCTGTTGTAACCTCAGGAAAATTCGGAGTGAGTTACGAGCGTTTTCTAGGTAATGATTTTTCGGTAGGATTGAACGCTACATTCTTAAATAGCAGCAGAACCAAGTCCGATTTTAATGAAAGCTCACGCAACAATTTACCCAAATACGAATTCAATCCGTATGTGCGTTACGCTCTTTCCAAAAGCAAAACAAGGTTTTATTTTGCCGAGATTTTTGCATCGACAAATGGTGGTGATTTTAAAGAGATTGTATTGAAAACCGATGCCAATAACAACAACTATTACACTACGGAAGTATCTAAATACTCTGACTTTGGACTCGGAGGTGGTTTGGGTTACAAAATGTACCTCAAAGAAGCGTGGGTCATCGAATTCATGGCAGGTTTTGGGTCCAATCTCACAAACCGTGATAAGAGTCCCGATGTCATTGCACGAGTTGGATTAAATTTAGGCTACCGATTTTAAAACATCCAAACATGAAAAAAATAGTTTTCTTAGCAACATTTCTTATGGCTAACTTGTTTTTCACAAGTTGCGACACCAACGATAATACGTTTTACAATGATGTTTTTGTAACGTCACCCAATTTGGTTCGCATCGAAGCCTCATTAGCTGGCTACAACGTAAATGATAAAATTTATGTGAATTGTTATATTGATAGATTACTCAATGTGCCGGGTCAAACCAATTTATTAGATGTCCGACAATCAACAGGATACGCCAATAATTTTAATTTTACCTACTTGTTAGAACGGCAAATAAACACGGACGAATGGGAAGTAGTCGATGTAAATCCGAGTGCCATAGATGTTACAGCGGGAAGGATTATAGGTGGAAATTTTTATTATGCAAGTGCCGCATTTTCACCTTCTAGTGATGGATACGAATTTAGAGCGGGAATTCCGTTGCTTGTTGCTGGAAATTACCGAATTAGTTTCGGCTACAACAGTACATCGACACAAATTATCGAATTGCGTTCGGAAAGTATCAACAACAATATTTTTGTGAATATCATTTCTAATGAAGGGAATAATTTATTAAACTCGGCAGGATATTACACGTTTACTGTTTTGTAGTTTAACAAATAAGATGTTTAAAACAGTAATTATTACCTTATTTTAAACCATTAAGTGATTAAGATCGATTAAGAATTATAAAACTTAATTTGCTTAATTTTTTGATGGTTTAATTTTAATTAAGATAGATTACCAATCAATTGGCCTTTTAGATTGGCCTTCCAAATATGCATTGGTTTGACTAAAATGTTTATTTCCAAACCATTTTTTATGTACGGAAGCAAACGAAGGATGTCCACTTTCTAAAACCAAATGTTTTTGTCTATCAATATGAAGTCCTTTTTTTTGTGCAAAACTTCCCCAAAGCAAAAAGACAATCCCTTCTTTTTCTTTAGATAATTTCTGAATTACAGCATCTGTAAAACGACCCCAATTGAGGTGTTTGTGACTGTTTGGACTGTCTTTTCTAACGGTCAACGAAGCATTCAATAGTAAAATTCCTTGCTTTGACCAACGCTCTAAATTGCCAGAAGTAGGCATAAAAATAGTATCCAAATCATCACTGACTTCTTTAAAAATGTTTCGTAAGGAAGGTGGGATTTTGACGCCGTCATTTACAGAAAAACATAATCCATTGGCTTCACTTTCGCCGTGATAGGGATCTTGACCAATAATAACGACTTTCAAATCATCGGCATCAAACTGATTAAAAGCGGAAAAAATTAATGTTGACGGCGGATAACAAATGTATTTTTGATATTCTTTAACAACCGAAACAAGCAATTGCTTGAAGTAGTCTTTTTCAAACTCTTCACCAAGATAGTGATGCCAAGAAGGACGAATACTAATATTCATGGGAATTACTTACACTACAAAGATACACAGAGGACTATTAAATTAACAAAATATTTTTTTTAAATCAAAAATAAAAACTCTGTGAAACTCTGTGAAAATCGCTGTGAAACTCTGTGCAATAATCCTTATTTTTGCAACAGCAATACCCAAAAACTAAAATGATTTCAATTACCGATAAAACGCTTCAAGATTTAGAGTTTCGTATCATTTTGCAAACCATTTCAGACAAATGCAATACTGAAATCGGTAAACAAAAAGCACTAGAAATTATTCCGTTTAAAGACGCTACTTCTCTGATGCATAATTTATTGCAAACCTCTGAATATGTTGCGTCGTTTTCGAATAATAATGCTATTCCCAATCACGGATTTGACAACTTGTCGCACGATCTAAAGTTATTGGCCATTGAAGATAGTTTTTTGGAAGTAGGCAGTTTTAAAAAAATAGCGACGCTTTCTGAAACTGTAAATACTTTGCTGGTTTTCTTGAAGAAATTCAATGACTACTATCCCAAATTGAACGAGAGTGCCTCACAAGTAGAATATACCAAATACATCATTCAGAAAATTGAAGATGTTGTAGATAAATATGGTGAAATTAGAGACAATGCCTCACCCGATTTAGTGCAAATTCGCCGGGATATGAATGCCGTTCGAGGAAAAGTCAATCAGAGTTTTGGTATCGCATTAACACAATACAATACGCTAGGCTATTTGGATGAAATTAAAGAAAGTTTTGTCGAAAACCGTCGTGTTCTTGCTGTTTTGGCCATGTACCGTCGAAAAGTAAAAGGCTCTATTTTGGGAAGTTCAAAAACTGGAAGCATCGCTTTTGTTGAACCTGAAGCTACTTTGCAGTATTCGCGAGAGTTGGCGAATTTAGAATACGAAGAACGCGAAGAAATTACACGAATTTTAAAGCAATTATCCAATGCCATTCGGCCGTATTTGGATTTATTAAAACAATACCAAGATTTTTTAAGTGATATCGATGTCATTGCAGCAAAGGCAAAATACGCCAATAAAATCAACGGTGTTTTGCCAAAAATTACCCAAGAAAAGCGATTGTATTTTAGAGATGCCTTCCATCCTATTTTGTATTTGAACAACACTGTCAAACAAGAAAAAACATTTCCACAAACTATTGAACTCGATAACAAAAGTCGGATTATTGTGATATCCGGACCTAATGCTGGGGGAAAAACTATTTCTCTAAAAACCGTTGGATTGTTACAATTGATGCTCCAAAGTGGGATGTTAATTCCGGTTCACGAGCGCAGCGAAACCTTTTTATTTGATCGCATTTTAACTGATATTGGCGATAATCAATCGATTGAAAATCATTTAAGTACGTATAGTTATCGCTTGAAGAACATGAATTATTTCTTGAAGAAGTGTAACGCAAAAACCTTATTTCTCATAGATGAATTCGGAACGGGATCTGATCCTGAATTGGGTGGCGCTTTAGCCGAAACCTTTTTGGAAGAATTTTATCATCGTGAAGCCTTCGGAATAATCACTACGCATTATTCCAATTTAAAAATTTTAGCCAACGAATTACCTTTTGCATCCAATGCGAACATGTTGTTTGATGAAAAATCGTTAGAACCTATGTACAAGTTGGTTTTGGGTCAAGCTGGAAGTTCGTTTACGTTTGAAGTGGCACAGAAAAACGGAATTCCTTACGGTTTAATCAACCGAGCAAAAAAGAAAATTGAAGGAGGAAAAGTGCGTTTTGACAAAACTATTGCAACCATGCAAAAAGAACGTTCGAAGATGGAAAAAACGTCTTTAAACTTAAAAGAAGAAGAATCAAAAGCGCGAGAAGAAAGCAAAAAAATGGAAACCATCAATGCTAAAATTCAAGACAAATTAGAGAAGTATCAGGAATTGTATGATGCCAATCAGCGATTGATATACATTGGTCAGAAACTCGATGATATTTCCGAAAAGTACTTCAACAACAAAGACAAAAAAGTATTGATTGGTGAGATTTTGAAAATAGTCGAAATAGAAAATTCGAAACGAAAGAAAGCAACAGCGAAAGAAATGAAAGAGAAAGAAGTTGTTAAAAAAGAAATCATCAAAGAAGTGACGGTTAAAGTCGACGAAATCCGCCAAGTTAAAAAAGAAAAGAAAATTAAAGCGGCTTTAAAACCCGAAGCTCCGAAAATGGTTTTGAAATTGGGCGATAAAGTCCGAATGTTTGATGGAAAAGCAGTCGGAACACTCGAAAAAATAGAGAAAAACAAAGCCATTGTAAACTATGGTGTTTTCTTATCAACAGTGAGTATAGAAGCGCTGGAATTTGTTGAACGTCCAAAAAAGTAATTTGGTCACAGATTTTTAAAATCCTTTTAAATCTGTGGTTAAAAATAAAAAAAATGGAAATGGAAAATCTCCCTATTGACAAAAAAATAATCCTTTTCGATGGCGTATGCAATTTGTGCGATGCCTCGGTGCAATACATCATCAAGCACGACAAAAAAGACGTGTTTCGATTTGTCGCCTTGCAATCAAATTTGGGAGAAAAAATCACTAAATATATTGGTATTGATTGTTCCAAAACCGATAGTGTCGTTTTGTATGAACCTAAAATCGCCTATTACACTAAATTCGAAGCGACTTTAAAAATTGCTCACGAACTCGGCGGATGGATTTCGTTTCTACGTCTTTTTAGCATTTTTCCGAAAGCATTTCAGAATTGGGGTTACGATTTTGTAGCCAAAAACAGATACAAATGGTATGGTAAAAAAGAAAGCTGTATGATGCCTACTCCCGAAATTAGTGCGAAGTTTTTATGATTTTGTAACCAATTAATTAATTCAAATTAATTCATAATTAACTTCGCTCCGTTCCCCTTTGGCTGGGGTCACAATTCACAATTTATAATTCACCATTAATTACTCCTTCTCCCATTTTCCTACTACCGATGTAGCAATCGCGTTTCCTAATACGTTAGTACCGCTTCGGAACATATCACAAAAATGGTCAATTGGTAATATTAACGCGATACCTTCAACCGGAATATTAAACATACCACAAGTAGCAGCGACTACAACCAAACTAGCTCTCGGAACACCTGCAATTCCTTTACTTGTAAGCATTAAAACCAAAAGCATTGTCATTTGGGTTGGTGTATCGAGTTCAACTCCATAGACCTGCGCAATGAAAATACTGGCAAACGTCATGTACATCATGCTTCCATCCAGATTAAAGGAATACCCGAGCGGTAACATGAAGGAAACAATTTTATCTTTCACACCAAAACGCTCCAATTCTTCTGTCAATTTTGGAAAAACAGCTTCGCTACTTGTGGTTCCGAAGGCAATTACTATTGGACCTGTGATTCGTTTTAACAATGTAGCCATTCGACCACGTAAGAAAATAAATCCGATAGCCAATAAAAATACCCAAAGTGACAGAATTCCGACCATGAACGAACTAAAGAATTTGGCGTAGGTAAACAATAAATCGTTAACATCTTTGATTGCAAAAACACCCGCTATGGCTCCGAATACCCCAACTGGAGCGAACTTCATAACATAATTCACCATTTTTAAAATGATGTGTGACGTTTTGTCTAAAGCGTTTACAACTGGTTTTGCATTATCACCAATTGATGCTGCGGCAAGACCAAAAAAGATGGAGAAAATTACGATTTGTAAAATTTCATTGGTTGCCATCGCTTCAACGATACTTTTCGGAATGATATGTTCAACAAAATTTTGAAAAGAAAATACTTTCGTTTTATCAGTTACTTCTGAAGCTGTAGATAAATCGACCGTTCCTAAGTCTAAACCAATTCCGGGTTGCAAGGTATTCACCCAAAACATTCCGATTAATAACGAAATAAACGAGGCAGAAAAAAACCACAGCATGGCCTTTCCTCCTATTCGACCCACCGATTTGATGTCGCCCAATTTGGCAATTCCGACTACCAATGTAGTAAACACTAAAGGCGAGATAATCATTTGCACTAAACGAATGAATATGGTAGCCAACATTTTTATTTTATCGCTAAACCCTTTGGCATCGTCTTCATTGAGGTTGTTGTGAATATAAATTCCCAATAAAGCGCCGGCAATCATTGCCACAAGGATTTGCACAGTTAGGTTGCTGAAGAAGGATTTTTTTTGGTCTTGGTGGTTTTCTGGTTTGGTCATGTTTTTATTTATTGGACGCGGACCTGCCGGCAGGCAGGTAACTCGGATTAAACGGATAGTCGCGGATTTTTTTTTTAATGTTTTTGTTGTTTGTACTGATTTTTAGCCCCGATTACCTCAAAAGGCTTATTTTATATTTTGTTATCGGTCAGTTCGCTTCGCTCGTGTGCAGTGAAAATCCTTTTTTATGCGCTTCTTTAACGTATTAAATAGATTGGAACGGATAGCGGGATTAGCTTCTAATTATTTGGATTATATGTTTTATTTATCAGATAAAAATCGGCCAACACCAACGCAGCCATAGCTTCGACGATGGGAACCGCTCTTGGAACCACACACGGATCGTGGCGCCCTTTGCCTTGTTGTTCGATAAGAATATGTTCGTTTGTGAGTACTTCTTGTTTTTGAATTAAAGTCGCGACTGGTTTGAAAGCTACGCGAAAATAAATGTCCATTCCGTTGGAAATACCACCTTGAATTCCGCCCGATAAGTTCGATTGTGTCGTCCCATCTTCATTGTACAAATCGTTGTGTTCACTGCCTTTCATGCGCGCGCCACAAAAACCGCTTCCAAACTCAAAGCCTTTGACGGCGTTGATAGACAACATGGCCTTACCGAGTTCGGCGTGCAATTTATCGAAAACAGGCTCGCCCAATCCGATGGGTACATTTTGCAAAACACAAGTAATGGTACCGCCAACAGTATCACCTTCTTTGCGAATTTCTTTGATGTACTGCTCCATTTTTTCTGCAGTTGCTGCGTCGGGACAGCGAACGTCGTTGGTTTCTGTTAATTTGAAATCCAATTCTTGGTAAGGTTTGTCGATAAATATATCTCCGACAGACGATACAAAAGCATTGATTTTTATATCCTTTAAAAGTTGTTTTGCAATAGCTCCACCCACAACGCGACAAGCGGTTTCACGTGCTGAGCTTCGACCACCACCGCGATAATCACGAATACCGTATTTTTTTTCGTAGACATAATCGGCATGACTTGGTCGGTACGAATCTTGGATGTGCGAGTAATCGTCTGATTTTTGATTGGTATTTGGAATGATAAATCCGATAGGTGTTCCTGTGGTTTTACCCTCGAAGATACCAGAAAGGAATTGCACTTCGTCTTCTTCTTTTCGTTGGGTAACAATAGTTGATTGTCCGGGTTTACGGCGTTGCATTTCGTTTTGAATGGCTGGAAGGTCGAGTGTAATTCCGGGTGGACAACCGTCGATTATGCCACCTAAAGCTTCACCGTGCGACTCGCCAAAAGTGATGAGTTTAAAAAGAGTTCCGTAACTGTTGCCCGCCATTGATTGTTATTTTTGTTGCATCCGTTGTGTCATTTGACCTCGGGTAACAAATATAAGGTTTTCAACAAAATGGTAGTGGGTATTGGTTAAAAAATTTCAATCCATAAAACACATTTGCATTCCCAAAGGAGAAATTATATAAACATCTATAATTATTATATAAAAACTAGCGTTAGTAATAGTGTGACATTTGTCAAAACTAAAAATGATAAAATAATGAAAAAAGTAATCTTGAGTATTTGTCTGTTACTTGGAGTAACAGTGAGTGTTGAAGCACAAGAAGTGGTTTCAAAAAATGCAATTGGTTTGCGATTGGGAGATAACGATGGTTTTGGTGGTGAAGTTTCTTACCAAAGAAAAATTTTTACTAACAACCGTTTGGAGTTTGATTTGGGATGGAGGAACAGTAACAATGTTGATGCTGTTAAATTAGCCGGATTGTATCAATGGTACTGGAATATCGATAGAGGATTTTACTGGTATGCTGGTGTTGGTGCTGGTGTTGGCTCATGGCGTTATGATTACAACAGAAATGACAACAATCCGAATAATGATTTTAACGATAACGGTGCTATTTTATTCGCTGCAGGCGATATTGGAATTGAGTATAATTTTAAAATTCCGATACAAATCGCTTTAGATTTTAGACCAGAAATTTATTTCAACTCTGATGATTACAGAGAAGAAAATTTTGGTCCCGATGTCGCTTTAAGCGTTCGATATAAATTTTAATAAAAAAAGGCTCTAAATTAGGAGCCTTTTTTTATTTTATTTCAATCGGTTTTTTCGAATTTATCTTTACCACTGTATACGGATTGGTCATTACCGTTGCAGCCAATTGTCCCGATTGTGGGGCAATTTCTTTTACGGTCACCATAATTTTATCCGATAATTCTTCTACCTTAACTACTTCAACACTATAACCTCCAGATGATTTTTCACCCAAATTGAGCAAAATAAAATTTGCCGTTTGAATGTCGGTGGGCTTAATCAGTTTTTTTAATTCATCGTCACCCAACATCATGTTGAATTCTTTTTGCTCGGTAATTATTTCATAAAACTGAAACGAACCGCCACCATATTCACTAGAGATTAGCACCTTATACAAGTCAGTTGAATTGTCTTTGGTCTTGGTTGATGAGCAAGAAACTAAGACTAAAACACAAACTAAAACTACTATTCTTTTCATACTTTTTGGTTAAGGGCATTTTGATACAATTCTTCGTACAAGGGCAAGATATTTTTAATATCAAATTGTTTGGCAACCGCCAATGCATTTTCTTTAAACGTTTTTAAAGTTTCATTATTGCTTAGTATTTTAATTGCATTTTCTGCCATACTATCAATGTCGCCTACGTTACTTAAATAACCCGATTCACCGTCAAAATTTACTTCAGGCAAACCACCAGAGTTACTAGATATAACAGGCACACTCCACGCCATCGCTTCCAAAGCTGCTAATCCGAAACTTTCGGTTTCTGAGGGTAATAAAAACAAATCCGAATAGGATAAAATTTGGTCAATCTCGTTGCTGTTTCCGAAGAAAATCACCTTATCTTGAATGCCCAATTCAAAACACAATTGTTCTGCTTTTTCCTTTTCTGGTCCGTCACCAACCATCATCAATTTAGCGGGAATTTTTTGTTGGATTTTGTAAAATATTTTAATTATATCGGGAATGCGTTTTACCTTTCTGAAGTTACTAATGTGCGTTACAATACGCTCACTTTTGTCGGCCATAACCGAGCGTTGACATGAAATTAGTGATTCATTGCGTATTTTATCCAATTCGATAAAATTCGGAATGACGTGGATTTCCTTCTTAATATTGAATAAATTATAAGTGTCGTCTTTTAAACTTTGTGAAACCGAAGTCACAATATCCGATTTATTGATGCTAAAACTCACTGCTGTTTTGTAAAACGGATGATTACCTACTAATGTAATATCGGTGCCGTGAAGCGTAGTTACCATAGGAAGAAAAACCCCTTCGTCTTTTAACATTTGCTTTGCCATATAACCAGCGTAAGCGTGCGGAATAGCGTAATGAACGTGCAACAAATCAATTTTATACAGTTTTACCATATCGACCAATTTGCTTGACAATGCCAATTCGTAAGGTTGATAATGAAACAATGGATATTCAGGTACGTTAACTTCGTGGTAATGTACATTCGGATTTAACAAGGCCAAACGCACAGGTTGTCTGTAGGTAATAAAGTGAATTTCGTGTCCGCGATGCGCTAATTCTAATCCAAGCTCGGTGGCTACTACGCCGCTTCCTCCAAATGTTGGATAGCAAACAATGGCTATTTTCATTTACTTATGTTTAGTCATCAAATTTACTTAAAATCGAAACATTAGAAGTGAAAAATTACGTTAAATAAATTGGATACGGCTTCGCCTTTGGAAACGCTTCGATTTGGAAACGGCAAATCCTTTGGAAACGCCCTTTGGGCTTTGGAGACACTCTTCGGACTTTAGATTTTTTTTTGTCTAAAACACAAAAACCTGCTTTTTGATGAAAACAGGTTTTTGTATTTACTATATATTTATACTAAGCGAAGCGTTTACATAGGCGCAGCCTTTTCTAAAGCCCAAAGGGCGTTTCCAAAGCGAACATCGTGAGCGTATCTCCTTACCAAATCACAATCCGAAGTGAATCAGGTCGGTGCATCGCATCACCTTCTTTTATATTAAATGTTTTATAAAATTCGGGAATATTGCTTAAGGGTCCATTGATTCTGAATTTTGCAGGTGCGTGAACGTCGGTCATTACTTGCTGTGCCAAAGCTTCTTTGTTAGTGTTGACCATCCATGCGTAACCATAGGCTAAGAAAAATCGCTGATCGGGAGTCAATCCACTTATTTTTTCATTGTTTTTATATTGTTTGGTTTTTTTGAACGCTTCGTATCCCATAACAACGCCTCCTAAATCGGCAATGTTTTCACCCTGAGTAGCATCGCCATTTACATATTTTTCATCGACCACTTTGTAGCCATTAAATTGCGAAACGATTAACTTGGTTTTGTTTTTAAATTTAGCCAAATCTTCTGCGGTCCACCAATTATTGAGATTTCCTTTGTCATCATACTGACTGCCCTGATCATCAAATCCGTGAGTAATTTCATGTCCAAAAGTAGAACCTCCGATAATACCATACAAAACAGCGTCATCGGGCATTCTTCCCTCAAAACCTGGAACAATTATGTTGCAAGCTGGGACACAGATTTCGTTGTTACTCGGACTATAATACGCGTTATACGTTTGTGGAAACATACCCCATTCGGTTCGATCGACTGGCTTTCCGTATTTCGAAATCATGTCGTTGTACGACCATTTGTTGACCGCCATAACATTTTTACAGTACGAATTTTTATCTATAGCAATCGAACTCATGTCTTTCCACTTGTCGGGATAACCTACTTTCATTACAATTTTACTTAATTTATGTAAGGCTTTTACTTTGGTGGGTTCGCTCATCCAATCGAGTTTTTTAATGCGTTCGGCATAAACATCGCGAATTGTATTGCCAATTTCTAACAATTTTTCTTTAGATCCTTTGGGTAAATATTCGGCAACATACACTTGACCAATTAATTCACCTAGCGAACTGTTGGTTTGCTCTACAACGCGCTTCCATCTTGGCTTTTGTACTTTAACTCCACTTAAAACGGTCGAGTAAAATTTAAAATTTTGATCTTCAATATCGTTACCTAAATAGGAAGCATAACTGTTGACTAAGTTCCATTTTAAATACGTTTTCCAATCGGGTAACGAATAACTTTTTACCATCGTATTCAATGCTTTATAAAACTCAGGTTGGCCAACAAGCACCGAATCTGCTTTGACTTTTACGCCCAAATCTTTCAACGTTACATTCCAATCGATATTGGGCGTCAAGGCATTAAATTGTGCCACCGACATCTTATTGTAATTTTTTATAGGATCGCGAAGTGCTTCTAATTTTCGTGATGCTTTGGCTAATTCAGTTTCTAACTTCATAATTGAAGTAGCATTTGCAGCAGCAACATCCAATTTTTCTCCCATCAATTGTATCATAGCTTGGAGGTGCTTTACATATTCTTTTCTAATAGTAACCGTCTCGGCATCCATATTAAAATAATAATCACGTTGTCCTAATCCTAGTCCGCCTTGACCGAATTGTAACGCATTTTTAGCACTATTTTTATCATCTTGATACACATAAAATGAAAAACTTGAATTCGTGCCTATAGTATGTAAATAAGCCATCGTCTTGAGTAAACTCGGGATGTCTTTTATAGCGTTTATCTTGTCTAATTCGCTTTTTAGAGGTGTAATTCCAGCTTTATTTATGGCAACAGAGTCCATTCCTGATGCATAAAAATCGCCAATCTTTTGTTTGTTACTTCCTTTTTCGGCATTGGCTTTCGCCGAAGTTTCACAGATGCTTTTTACTTGATTATTGATGGTATCTTGAATCATTCTGAAAATCCCATTGCTTCTTTCAGAAGCTGGAATTGGATGCTTTTTAAACCAACCACCATTCGCGTAAGCAAAAAAATCGTCAGCCGGATTGGCAGTGGTATCTCTATTGGTCAATAATGGGTCGGCGAAAGCGATTTCTTTTTTAGAACAACTTACTAAACTAAGTGTAAGTAAACTTATAAACACTGCGTTTTGAACTATTTTCATGGTTTTGGTTTTTATGTTTGGTTAGTAGAACTAACGAACTATTTGTTACCAAAAATACTAATAAATAGCAAATGAATGTTTGAAAATAGTAAAGTAGTAGCATTTAAATTTCAGTTTATTTATAATAAGTTTTATAATAAATATAACACTTCGTTCGTTGTATAAATGTTAAATTGCACCAAATATAAAGCCAATATGGATAAAATAAAAATTCTTTGGGTAGACGATGAAATCGATTTGCTTAAACCACATATTCTCTTTTTAGAGAAAAAAAATTACGAAGTTACCACATGCAACAACGGTCGCGATGCTGTTGATGTTTTTGCTGAAAACAATTTTGACATTGTATTTTTAGATGAAAACATGCCCGGAATGAGTGGTTTGGAAACCCTTCAAGAAATAAAGGAAAAAAAATCGGCTACTCCTGTTATTATGATTACCAAAAGTGAAGAAGAGTACATAATGGAAGAAGCTATCGGATCTAAAATTGCCGATTATTTAATAAAGCCTGTCAATCCGAATCAGATTTTGTTGAGTTTGAAAAAGAACTTAGATCATTCGCGTTTGATTTCTGAAAAAACTACTTTAGATTATCAGAAGGAATTCCGAAAAATAGCTACGGAACTTGCCATGGTTAACACCTTTGAAGATTGGGTGGAACTGTACAAAAAACTCATTTTTTGGGAATTGGAATTGGAAGACATTAACGATACCGGGTTGATTGAAATTTTAGAATCGCAAAAAGTAGAAGCCAATTCGCAATTCGGTAAATTCATAGAAAGAAATTACGAAGATTGGTATGACCCAAAAGCACACAAACCGATTCAATCGCATACGTTGTTTCGCGAATTGGTTGTTCCTGAATTGGTAAAAAAGGACAAGCCTGTTCTTTTTGTAGTGATTGACAACTTGCGTTACGACCAATGGAAAGCCATGGAAAGCACAGTTAACAATTATTACAAATTGGAAAAAGAAGTGCCCTATTTTGCTATTTTACCAACGGCTACACAATATGCCCGAAATGCTATTTTCTCAGGTTTAACACCTTTAGAAATGGAAAAACAGTTTCCACAATATTGGAAAAACGATGTCGATGAAGGTGGAAAAAATCTTTTTGAAGCCGAATTTTTGTCGGCACATTTAAAACGATTGGGATTGAATATTAAAGAAGATTATTTCAAAATTACCAATTTAGCAAGCGGTAAAAAATTGGCAGAAAACTTCAAAGGATTAAAAAACAATGATTTGGTAACGGTGGTTTACAATTTTGTAGACATGCTTTCTCACGCCAAAACCGAAATGGATGTAGTGAAAGAATTGGCTTCTGATGATAAAGCGTATCGTTCGTTAACGTTAAGTTGGTTTAAAAATTCACCACTTTTAGAAATCATACAACAAGCACAAAAATTAGGATTTAAACTCATTATTACAACCGATCACGGAACCATAAATTGTAAAAATCCGTCGAAAGTAATTGGTGACAAAAACACCAGTTTAAATTTACGCTACAAAACTGGACGTAGTTTATCGTATGAAAACAAAGACGTTTATGCTGTAAAAGATCCAAAAAAAATCGGTTTGCCTATTATTAATATGAGTAGTTCGTATATTTTTGCAAAAAATGATTACTTCCTAGCTTATGTAAACAATTACAATCATTATGTAAGTTATTACCGAAATACATATCAGCATGGCGGAATTTCATTGGAAGAAGTGATTATTCCGTTTTTAGTTTTTAATCCGAAATAAAGTAGTTTGCAGTTTACAGTCACAGTTTTCAGCACTGCGACTGCGACTGCGACTGATAACTATTCACTATGCAAGTTACCTTTTTACTCGATGAAATAAACAAAGTAGCCGAAAAAATCCTATCGCAAAATCTACAAAAAGTGATTCTTTTTAATGGCGAAATGGGTGTTGGCAAAACCACTTTAATCAAAGTTTTAGCACAGCAATTGGGCGTGACTGATGCAACAAGTAGTCCGACTTTTTCTTTAGTTAATGAATACCAACTTCCTAACAACCAGTATTTTTACCATTTTGATGTCTATCGATTAAAAAACGAAAACGAAGCCCTTGACATGGGAATCGACGAGTACTTATATTCTGGTAATTGGTGTTGCATTGAATGGGCAGAAAAGATTCCGAATTTGATTCCGACCGAACATTCCATCATCGAAATAAAAATACTTCCCGACGGTAAAAGGCAACTAACATTGCACTGATTTGTAAAAAGCAATATCAAAAATTGTCGTTGCTATTGTTATTGATTTTTTCGTAACTTGGTGCCATAATTCATTTGTTATTATGGGCCTTACTCCTTTTACCAAACAACAGCTTTTGCCTCAAGAAGAAAAGTTGGAAATTGCGCGTCACAAAAGCGAACTTTTTATCGGAATTCCGAAAGAAACTAGTTATCAAGAACGTCGAATTTGTTTGATTCCAGATGCTGTAAATTCGCTAGTTTCACATGGTCACAGAGTTTTAATTGAATCTGGTGCAGGAGAAAGCGCTAGTTATTCTGATAAAGAATACAGCGATGCTGGTGCTGAGATAACAAGTGATACCAAGAAAGTTTTTGGTTGTCCGATGTTGTTAAAAGTAGAACCGCCTACCATGACAGAAATTGAAATGATCAACTCTAATACGATTGTCATTTCGGCGATTCAACTCAAGACCAGAAAAAAAGAATACTTTGAAGCGTTAACTAAAAAGAAAATTACAGCCTTAGCTTTTGAATATATTAAGGATGAGGATGGTTCTTATCCAGCTGTGAAATCATTGAGTGAAATTGCAGGAACGGCTTCAATACTTGTAGCTGCCGAATTAATGATTAACAATCAATTTGGAAAAGGATTGTTATTTGGAAACATAACTGGTGTTCCTCCTACTGATGTAGTTATTATTGGTGCTGGAACTGTTGGTGAATTTGCAGCAAAAACAGCTGTTGGTTTGGGAGCTAACGTAAAAGTTTTTGACAATTCGATAACTAAATTACGTAGACTACAAAACAATTTAAATCAACGTATTTTTACTTCAACTATTCAACCCAAATCTCTTTTGAAAGCTTTACGTCGTTGCGACGTAGCTATTGGCGCTATGCGTGGAAAAGACCGTTGTCCTGTTGTTGTAACAGAAACTATGGTAGAATACATGAAAAAAGGCGCTGTAATTGTTGATGTAAGCATTGATACTGGTGGTTGTTTTGAAACTTCTGAAATCACTACGCATGAAAAACCGACATTCATAAAAAATAATGTGATTCATTATTGTGTGCCAAATATTCCATCACGTTATTCCAAAACGGCTTCGATTTCGATTAGTAATATCATTACGCCTTCATTAATTCAGATTGCAGAAGATGGTGGACTTGAAAGCGCTTTGCGTTGCAATAAAGGATTAAAAAACGGAGTTTACATGTACCATGGTATACTAACCAATAAAGCCATTGGCGATTGGTTTGATCTTCCGGATAGCGACATCAATTTAATTGTTTTTTAAACCTATAGTTTACAATTATCAATTACTTTGAATTACCTTTGCAAAAAAAATTAAAATGAAATTTTACCAACGTTTCGCTTATTATCTTGTCGGTTTTGTTATTGGATTGTTTTTTGTGTCGATGGTTTTTTCTGGTAAAGATATCCGTTGCAATTACATGCCTAATGCACGCGTTTTAAATGATTTACGAAATAAACCTTTCAATTATAGTATTGAAGCTTCACGAAAATTATCAGAAGATTGGATTGATACTGTTGATATAAAAAATACGTTAACCCACGGTGATGTTGATTTTGACAAAAGCAACAAACCGTATCAAAAAGGAAAATTATACATCGTAGAAGGTAAAACTGCTAAAAATGACACTATCACTTTGCGTGTGATTAATTATCCGAATAAAGCAGTTTTGGAGGATATAATTAGAAAAAGGTAGTTCTTCCTTTACTTTTAATATTAAATAATAAACCATTAAGGTTATTTATTGAAATAATATGTGTTTAATTACAAAAGTTCAAAACATAAATCTTATTTAACTTTTCTTCTACTTCTCTCCGTTTTCAACAAATTCAATTCCCGACTTGTTTGTCCAGCAACAGAAGTATTTTCTTCGGCGCGGCGAATCAAATATGGCATTACATCACGAACGGGTCCGAAAGGCAAATACTTAGCCACATTATAGCCGTGAGCAGCTAAATTATAACTTATATTGTCACTCATTCCGTACAATTGTCCAAACCAAATTCGGCTATCATTTTTTGGGATTCCCTTAGCATCTTGTATCTGCATGACTTTATATGAACTTTCTTCATTATGTGTTCCGGCAAAAATGGCCATTCTATCGATGTGTTCCATCATGTAATCGACTGCCAAATTGTAATTGTCATCTGTTGCTTGTTTGAAAGCACAGATTGGTGTTGGATAGCCATTTTCTTCGGCGCGCTTGTGCTCTTTTTCCATGTAAGCACCGCGAACCAATTTCATTCCTATATAAAATCCGTCCTTTTTTGCTCGTTCGTGTAGGCTTTTTAAATACTCCATACGATCCCAACGATACATTTGCAAAGTATTGAAGACAATAGCTTTCTCTTTATTGTATTTGCGCATCATGTCTTCCACCAAATCGTCGGCAGCATCTTGCATCCAACTTTCTTCAGCATCAATTAAAAGCGCCACATCTTTTGCATGAGCCGTTTTACAGATGATTTCAAATCGGTCGAGAACTTTGTTCCATTCGGATTGCTCCTTAGTAGAAAGGGATTGCTTCGCTCCTACTTTGGTGTACAAATCCAAACGTCCTAAACCTGTTGGTTTGAAAACGGCAAAGGGAATTGCCATACGTTCTTTAGCAAATTCGACTGTTTTTAATGTCATTTCTAACGCAGCGTCAAATTGCACTTCTTCTTCTTTTCCTTCTACAGAATAATCCAAAACTGATGAAACGCCTTTGGTATACATTTTATCAACCACCGATAAACAATCCATTTCATTAACACCTCCACAAAAATGATCAAAAACGGTAGCTCGAATTAAACCATCAACAGGTAAATGCGCTTTTAGGGCAAAATTGGTAACCGCAGTTCCTATTCGGACTAGTGGTTCGTTAGAAATCATTTTGAAAAGAAAATAGGCTCTGTCTAATTCGGTATCACTTTTTAAGCTAAAAGCGACTTCGGTATTGTTGAAAATTTTATCCATTGATGTAATAAAAAGTACTTCATTTTCATTAGAAAAGAGAAAACAAAGGAATTAATAATTGAACGCAAATATAATGAGAATTTGATAGTATTTATTTTAAAAAAACTCATGGCTTATTGTTATTATGAAAAACAAAAAAACTCGGGTAAAACTAATCCATTAACCACAAGTTGCGATATGCTTTGTTTTTATCATAATCTTGGGCTTGTTTTTCGATATTAAAATACCGATTTCCTCTAGGATCATTTCCTACTCCTGCCAAATAGGCCCAGTTGCCCCAATTGCTACAGACATCATAATCGATTAATTGTTGTTCGAAATAAGCGGCACCAAATCGCCAATCTAATTTTAAATCATTGCATAAATAACTGGCAACATTTTGCCGACCTCTATTACTCATGAATCCGGTTTGCTTTAATTCGAGCATGTTGGCATCTACAAAATCAACACCCGTTTTTCCATCAATCCATTCTTGTAATTGATAACTGTTTTGTTTGTTAACAGAAATACCTTTGCTTTGGATTCCGGCTTGTTGAAAAAACTTGACGTTGTATTTCTTCATCATAAATCGAAAATAATCCCGCCACAACAATTCGAAAACCAACCAATAGGTTGACTCATTCGCACCAAATTGCTGTTCGTATCGCTGTAATTCTTGATAAATAAATCTCGGCGAAATAATACCTAAAGACAACCAAGCCGAAAATTTGGACGAATAATCGGCACCTATTAATCCATTTCGAGTTTCTTTGTAATTGGAAATACATTTCGTTTCAAAAAAATAATGATTCAAACGATGAATAGCTTCGGTTTCACCACCTTTGAAATGAATCGCAGCTCTATTGTCAATTGTTAATTCATCTAATCCCAAGTTTTCAAGTGTAGGTAATTCCAAGATTGGAATTTCAGGCGATTTTAATTGTAATGGTTTTTCGAAAGCTTTTCTTATTATGGCATCTTTTTCGGTTCTTTTTCTGAAATTAGTGAACACATCGGGAATATCTTTTATAGAAAACGGCAAATCTTCGGCATGATATAAGGTACTTGTACTAAGCGTTTGCAATTCACATTTCAACTTAAAAAGTGCTTCTTGAACAGCGGTTTCTGTTTGCTTTTCTTCGAAGGACACTTCGCGTTTAGCGAAAACTTTAGTAGCTTTGTACTGCTGTATTATTTTAGGTATTTCGATTTCAGGTTTTCCAATAACAATTAACAATCCTGAACCTAAATTACGTAAATTGGTATCCAGATCTGTAAGTGATTCTAATAAAAATTGAGTTCTAAAAGATCCTGTTTTTTTGAATCCGAATTTGTTAGTTTCAAAATGGGATTCATCAAAACAATATACCGGAATTAGAGTATCACTTTGAGCTATTGCCTTGATGAGAGTCTCATTATCATGTAGTCGCAAATCTGTTTTAAACCAAACTATTGCCGTTTTCATAATTCATTTATGTTTTTTAAATAATATTCGGCCTGTTTTAACAACGCCGTTTTATCTTCTGGTTTCATTTTTCGCCAGAGGTTGTACATCATACCGATGCGCGGATTTTTGCCTAATTTATCTTCATTCTTATCATAAAAATTCCAATACAAACTATTAAATGGACACGCTTTAGGTCCGCTTTTGACCGACTTATCATAATAACAACTTCCGCAATAATGACTCATTTTATCGATATAGGCAGCCGAACTTACATAGGGTTTGGTGCCTACAATTCCTCCATCAGCAAACTGACTCATGCCACGAGTATTTGTAATTTCTACCCATTCTATGGCATCTATGTAAATTCCGAGATACCATGCATCAACTTCATCAGGATGGATTCCCGCTAAAAGTGCAAAATTCCCAGTAATCATCAAACGTTGAATGTGATGTGCATAAGCAAATTGCAACGATTGCTGAATGGCATCTTTCAAACAATTCATTTTTGTTTTGCCTGTCCAAAACCACTGCGGTAATTTTTCTTGATTGTTAAAAAAATTCATTTTAGCATAATCGGGCATTTTTAGCCAATAAATTCCCCGAATGTATTCGCGCCAACCAATAATTTGACGAACAAAACCTTCTAATTGATTGAATTCAATTTCGTCAGGCCTTTTTTGCCATTCTTCAATGGCTTTAGTTACAACTTCAAGCGGAGAAATCATCTTCAAATTCATTGAAAATGAAAGACGTGAATGGTACAACGACCATTCATTCGGTGTCATCGCATCTTGATAAGAACCAAATAAATGCAAACACTCAGTAACAAAAAAATCTAATAATTCGAGCGACTGTTGTCGGTTAATTGGCCAAACAAAATTTTTGGGATCAATAGTTCCGATGGTTTTTATGTTGGCAGCTTTTATTTCGTTTACGATTTCAGAAACCACATTGTTAAAAACTAATGGTAGAATTGGTTTATGGTTTTTTGGGAGTTTTTTTCGGTTGTCACCATCGTGATTCCATTTGCCAGAAATGGGTTGACTTCCTTCCATCAAAACGTGGTGTTTTTTTCGCATATCTCGGTAAAAACTTTCCATCAAAAACATTTTTTTACCAGAAAAAAAATCTCCTAATTCGTTTCGAGTTGCAAAAAAATGCTGCGAATCGACTACTGAATGTGTGATTGCAAGATGGTTAGAAAAAATCGAAAGAAGTTGATCCAATCGAAATTCATCAGGCAATTGGTATTCAAAATGCGTGATATTTTTTTCGGAAAAAATTTTTTGTAGGTTTTTTTCAAACGATTGCTGATTGTCTTTCTCATTCAGTTTAATGTAAATAACCGAATGCTTTTTTGCTATTAGCTCCTCTGCAAATGCTCTCATTGCAGTAAAAAAACCAACGACTTTTTGAATATGATGAGTAGCATAATCGGTTTCGGTTCGAACTTCCATTAAGACATAAATAAAAGTATTATCCACCGTTTTGAACCACGAGTGATTGCTATTTAATTGATCGCCGAGAATTAATCGTAAGGTTTTTGTTGCCATTTACTTATTTTGTCTGCATTTATCGCTACAATATTTTACATCATCCCAAACTTTCTCCCACTTTTTTCGCCAAGTAAAAGGACGTTGACAAATTACACAAACTTTCGAAGGTAAATTTTGCTTCTTTGTATTTTTCATATCATTTTAGTAATGATGCAATCGCTACATTGGGTTTAGCATAACTCAATCGGTCAAGTCTTTTGGTGGTATGATAGCTATCCAATCCAGAACAAGTGATTGTATTTGCTTTTTCTAAATCGACAAATCCGTCATCATGTAGGCAATCTTTTGGCAAATATACTTGCGTGATTTCACCAATTACCATTACCGTATTGTTGATTGAAATATCAATTCGTTCTCGAAATTTGACTCCCAATTGTACATTACTTTCGGCGACAAAAGGGGCGAAAAAGTCATTTTTAAACTGCGGCGTTAAATTTGTGACTTCAAATTCTGATGTTTCTTTTTCATATCGCGCCGATGTTTGATGGGCTTCTCTATACATCGATTCATTAATATGATTGATGGTGTAAAATCCGGTTTCCAATATATTAGTTAGCGTATTTCGCTCGGGTGGACTTGGTCGGAAAACCATAGCAATTAAAGGCGGATTGGCTCCAATGTGAAAAATAGAACTAAAAATAGCGAGATTAGTTTTCAACTCAGTGTTGCAAGTACCCACAAGAGAAACACTTTTAAATCCGCCCAAACTATTAATAAGATGCACGCGCTTTTGCTTTTCAAAAGAATTAATTTGATCTGTGTTTAAAAAAAATGTCTCCATTTAAAAATAGTATATAAATTTTTTGTTTAATATTTGCTAAAAAATAATAAACAAAATTACATTATATAAAATGATTGTCATTAATTTTAACAAGAATTAAGCAAAAAAAAAGTGCTAATAATTAGCACTTTTACCATGTTTTTTTGTGGGGATTACCTGTCGGCTAAAAATTCTCCTTCTGTCACTTCTACAGTTGCAGCACCATTTAATCCCATAAAACTAAATGTTCCTTTGATATAATCATCGGTGATGGTTGTGATTTTAATTAAACCTCCATTAGCCAAAATATCTACATTACCTGCTGAAGAAATAAAGTAAGCACCATAAGCAGTGATGTCAGAGGGAGCTTCTGTCATAAAATGCGTCCCAATAGTCGGATTCAAAGGCATAAACAGCGTAATTCTCTTTAAACTTGCACCAGCACCAAAAGTTCCATCTACTGTTTTATTGGCTACATTATACGTTATTGGATCTGCAATATTGTAAGTTGTTCCATTGTATTTGAAATTAATTCGTAACTCTCCTAATTCTTCAGGTCCTAACAAGCTTATCACTTCATCTTCACTACACGAGACGAAAGTAATTGCTATAAAAAGAACAGCTACTACTGTTTTTGTAAAAGATAGTATCGATTTATTCATCCTACTTTAAATTATTGTTTGTAATTAATTTTAAGACTGCTAATATATAAAATTTTAGAGTTCTTTAAATAGGAAAGCTAAAAATTGTACCGATTAAATTCTAACATCCTTTATCTTTAGATTTTTTTACTTTATTTTGCAAGTAAATTAATTCCTAATACACTTCACATGAATCCAATTTTTGCCAATGGATACACCATACACTTTAATGAAATAGGTTACGAAGCTGTAAATGAATTTATTAAAAATAATAACTATTCTTCAGTGTACGTATTAGTAGATACCAATACTAATACGTATTGTGCTTCCAGATTTATAGCTAACATTACTACAATGTTACCCATTGAGATTATTGAAATAGATACCGAAGAATCGAACAGTGAAAGTAGTAAAAACATCACAACATGTGCTGAAATTTGGTCAATTCTAACCGAGTTGGGTGCCGATAGAAAAAGTGTTTTAATTAATCTTGGTGGTGGCGTAATTACAGATCTTGGTGGATTTGTAGCATCGACATTCAAACGTGGCATCGACTTCATTCACGTACCAACAACATTGTTAGGCATGGTAGACGCTGCAATTGGAGGTAAAAACGGAGTTGACTTAGGGAACTTAAAAAACCAAATTGGTATAATTAATGTCCCTAAATTGGTACTGATTGACACATGCTTTTTAGAAAGTTTACCACAAAGAGAAATGCGCTCTGGATTGGCTGAAATGCTGAAACACGGGTTAATAGCAGACCAGTTGTATTGGAGACGATTTTTAGATTTAGAAACATTGACTTTTGATGATTTAGATACTTTAATTCATAGGTCGGTAGCTATAAAAAATGATATTGTTACACAAGACCCAACAGAAAATGGTATTCGCAAAGCGTTGAATTTTGGTCACACTCTTGGTCATGCAATAGAAAGTCATTTTTTAGAAAGCAAAACACCTTTGCTGCATGGAGAAGCTATTGCTATTGGAATGATTTTAGAAAGTTATTTATCGAAAGAGAAAAACATTATTTCTCAAGAAGAATACCTGCAAATAAAACAAACAATTACCTCCTTATTTGGGACCGTTGCTATTAGCCAAAATGATATTGAAAGCCTCTTAAATTTGCTCATTCACGATAAAAAAAATGAATACGGAAAGGTACAATTTGTACTTTTGGATGGTATTGGAAAAGTAACTATCAATCAATTTGTTGAAAATGATAGTATATTGAACAGTTTTAATGATTATTTAATGTGATTTTTATTGAAAAAATATTGCAATTCGCTTATTTTATTTTTTACATTTGTCTTGATGAATAAAAACAACTTTTCTTATTACACGGCCTACTGTTTTGTAGAAAACAAAAGTCCATTTCGACTGTTATTTCGTTGTGCTGTTGATGCTTTAAAGATAACATTTGCCTCTTTCTCAAAAATAACCCAATCATTTATTATTGATTTTCCAATAGCGTATGCAAATATTAGAGTTTGAATTTTAGATTTATTTTCTGTTACTTAAATTAAAATCTAAAAATCGAAATCATAAATGAATACAAAATATTACGACTTAATCAATCAAACGTATTACTTTCCACAAGAAGAATTTACTTTAAATAAAGATAATGCGCTTCAATTTCACAATATCGATTTGATGAAATTAGTCGAACAATACGGAACTCCCCTAAAATTTACCTATTTACCTCAAATTACAAACAACATCAATCGCGCTAAAGGTTGGTTCCGAAAAGCGATGGAAAAGAACAAATACGAAGGTAAATATTACTATTGCTATTGCACCAAAAGCTCTCATTTTGAATACATTATGAACGAAGCTTTTAAAAATAACATCCACATAGAAACATCATCTGCTTATGATATTAACATCGTTGAAAATTTATTAGAAAACGGTAAGATCAATAAGAGTACTTATATTATATGTAATGGTTTTAAAAGAGACCAATACATTGCAAACATTGCACGGTTGATAAACAACGGGCACAAAAATGCTATTCCGATTATTGATAATTATGAAGAATTGGATTTATTGCAAGCCGAAATTAAAGGAAAATTCAAAATTGGAATCCGAATTGCAGCTGAGGAAGAGCCAAAATTTGAATTTTACACCTCTCGTTTAGGAATCGGATACAAAAATATCGTTGCCTTTTACAAAAAACAAATTCAAGAAAATGAGAGGTTGGAATTAAAAATGCTGCACTTCTTTATTAATACCGGAATTAATGACAATGCCTATTACTGGAACGAATTAGTAAAATGTATTAAAGTATACATTGCATTAAAAAAAGAGTGTCCTTCACTTGATGGTTTGAATATTGGTGGCGGTTTTCCAATTAAAAACTCCTTGGCATTCGAATACGATTACCAATATATGATTGACGAAATTATCAATCAAATTCAAATTGCTTGTGAAGAAGCGGATGTTGATGTTCCGAATATTTTTACCGAATTTGGATCGTTTACTGTAGGTGAAAGTGGTGGTGCAATTTATCAAGTGTTGTATCAAAAACAACAAAACGATAGAGAAAAATGGAACATGATTGACAGTTCATTTATCACTACATTACCAGATACTTGGGCTATCAATAAGCGATTTATAATGTTGGCTGTAAACCGATGGAACGAATCTTACGAACGTGTTTTATTAGGTGGAATGACCTGTGATAGCGACGATTACTACAACTCTGAACAAAATATGAACGCCATTTATTTACCAAAATACAACAAAGAAAAGCCTTTGTACATTGGTTTTTTTAATACTGGAGCGTACCAAGAAACGATAGGAGGTTATGGTGGATTGCACCACTGTTTGATTCCACAACCCAAACATATTTTGATCGACCGAGACGAAAACGGGATCTTAGCAACGGAAGTTTTTTCAGAACAACAAACTGCAGAAGATGTATTGAAAATACTAGGCTACAAACAAAAATAATTGATACTGAGGCGTTTCTATAATCGGTAAATTATATAAAAAAAAGTAAAAAAAACTATTTGAAGTTTTAAAAAAATAGTTTTTCTTTGAAGCACAATCACAAATACTATAATAGTAACTAAATTACCCCCTTCTGAAATAAATTCAGAGGAAAATAAAAATGAGTAAAGGACCTATAAGTCAATTTATTGAAAAAAATTACCTGCATTTCAATGCTGCTGCTTTAGTAGATGCTGCCAAAGGATATGAACAACATCTTTTAGAAAATGGAAAGATGATGATTACTTTAGCAGGTGCTATGAGTACAGCCGAATTAGGGAAATCATTAGCTGAGATGATTCGTCAAGACAAAGTGCATATCATTTCGTGTACTGGAGCGAATTTAGAAGAAGATATTATGAATTTAGTGGCACACAATTCGTATAAAAGAGTTCCCAATTACCGTGATTTGAGTCCACAAGACGAATGGGATTTACTAGAAAATCATTACAACAGAGTTACCGATACATGCATTCCGGAAGAAGAAGCATTCCGACGATTACAATCGCATTTATATGACATTTGGAACAATGCCGATTCGAAAGGAGAACGTTATTTTCCGCACGAATTTATGTATCAAATGATCAATTCGGGTGTGCTAAAACAATACTATGAAATCGATCCAAAAGATTCGTGGATGGTCGCTGCAGCTGAAAAGAATTTACCAATCGTAGTTCCAGGTTGGGAAGACAGTACTATGGGAAATATTTTTGCTTCGTATTGTATTAAAGGACAATTCAAACCGACTACAATGAAAAGTGGTATCGAATACATGATTTGGTTGGCCGATTGGTATCCGAAAAATTCAGAAGGAAAAGGCGTTGGCTTTTTTCAAATTGGCGGTGGAATTGCAGGAGATTTTCCGATTTGCGTGGTGCCAATGTTGTATCAAGATATGGAAATGCATAACATTCCGTTTTGGAGTTATTTCTGTCAAATTTCAGATTCTACGACTAGTTATGGTTCGTATTCGGGAGCTGTTCCAAATGAAAAAATCACTTGGGGTAAATTAGATATTAACACTCCAAAGTTCATTATTGAATCGGATGCTACTATAGTTGCACCACTTATATTTGCTTATTTATTAGATTTATAATAGTAGTTGTATGAAGAGAATTATAGTAGATTATGCCAAATTAACTGGTGATATTTTAAACTTATTAGTTGAAAAATTTCCTGAAGGATATGACGATTCTGATATTATTCGTTTTAGAAATGCACAAAACGAATTAATTGAAGCAGTTGAGGTACGAACAGATGATACTATCTATTTAGTAAAAGTAAGTACTAAGTTAGCAAGTCGTATGGAAAAATACGATGAAGAAGATGATATCGATTCTGTGATTGAACCTATAGTTCCCGTAGCTGGATTGGATGATGACGAGGATGCCTCTGAAGATGATGATGAAGACATTGACTTATTAAAAGACAAAGGCGGTTCTGATGACAACGACCCAGAAGATGAAGATGATTTTGAGTCTTCGGATAATTTTGATGACGACGAAGAAGAATAAAGTCCGCTAGTAGCGGGCTTTTTTATTTTACAAAAATAAAAACAAAAATTACAAATACCTTTCTTGAAAAACTCGTTGGTGATGATTTTGATGTCCAATAATTACAAACCCTAATGCTCTAACCGACATTGCATTATTATTAGCAGTTCCCATACGAAGCAATTGAGAATCTGAAAACGTTTTAAATAATAATAAAGTCGCATGACGCACAGCCGATAATTCGGTTAACAACTGTATAATTGTTCTATTATTAGCGTTGGCTTCATCCACATACTCATTTTCTTCAAAACCGGGTAAATCCGTTTTGTCATTTCGAGCAAAACGCAATGCGCGATAGGCAAAAATTCGTTCGGCATCAATAATATGTTGCAAGATATCTTTGATGGTCCATTTGCCTTCGGCGTAACGGTAATCAAATTTATCCAACGGAATGTCTTGCACAAATTTTATAAGTCGATGCACTGAAATTTCTAATTCTTCTACCAAAGAATATTGGTTAGAAACTTGTGTAATGTAATTAGCGTAAAAAGGCGCGTATTCTGTAGGTTGTAGTTCTGTAGGTTTCATGATTTTGATTTATGAGATTGATTTTTATGCTGAATTCCTACTCGCATTCGTATTCCCAAACAAAGATCGGGTGACTAATTTTTCGTACACTTCAAGCAAGTTCGCATCGCCATTTCCTTTTTTAATTTCATTGATTTTCATCAAAGCATATTGTTGAATGGTCAACAACGGCAGTACGATATCTTCTCTCATTTTTATGGATGCTTTTCCATCAGGATAATTTTCCATTAATTCGGTATGACCTGCGATTTTTAGCAAGAGGCGTTTGGTTTCTAAAAATTCGTCATGAATGATTTGCCAAAACGAATGTCTAACGAGGCAAAATGAAATCCAAAGACATTCACTTTATTGATAAAATCATTAATTTCATCCAAATACAACGCTTGATGTTTTTGAATCGCGATGATTTTAATTTCGTTAAGTTTTTCTTTTAATTCCGATAAGGAAATAAAAATAGTTCCGTCCGAATAAAATACCGAACGGTAAATTCTGTTTTCAATATACGCAATGATGGTATCAATTCCTGGGAAAGTTAACTTGCGTTTTAGCTTTCGAATATCAGAATAATAGCATTTTAGAATGGAAGTCCGCAATCTATCGGCCACTTGTAATGTAATTTCAGACGTAACAAACGGATTTCCGTCTCTATCGCCACCTGGCCAAAAGCCGAGTTGAATGATGGCATTAGAAAGAGGTTTGTCATTAAATATGTTTTTCTGAATGTATTGTAGCACTTCGCCTGATGTTTGATAAAATACATTTTCGAGATACCAAATCAAACTTACTGCTTCATCATATGGAGTAGGCTTTTCCTTTTTTATAAAAGGAGTTTTTCCTAATTGAGCTAATAATTGCTTTATTTTAACCAAATTATTATATCTAATAGCATCGGTCAAATCAGTAATAATTCCCAAAACTGCACCTGGGTAAAATTGTGTAGGATGTGCGGTAAGCACGGTGCGAACATTAAAATCTTCTAAAAATGCAATAAGTTTTTCTTTCAACTCTTTTGTATTGGCTCGGTCACTGCTATCGAGAAGAGAACCGTTTCCTTCCATTGTATTTACCACTGGAAAAGCGGCATCTTCAATCGCGTCAAAGAGAACAATTTGACGTTCTACATATTGAATAAAACGAAAAAGCAATTGAATAGTTGCTCTTTCCGTTGTAGTGCCTATGTATTTTTTAGAAAAAGTGTCAACAATTTGAATTGGAGTAACTTCGTTTTTGAATCCAGTCACACAACATTCACTAAACAAGGGCAATAAAGCGCCAGTGTTGCCAATGGCGTCAAAAGGAAGCGTTATAAAAATGCTGTTGTATATTGCATATTTAGCTGCTACATTTTGGTTAAAACGTTCTATTTTTGGTAGCGTGTACATAGAGTTGAATTGGATAACAATTTAATGAATATTTTTAAATCAATATATAAAGTTGGTATTAATTATAAAAAAAAACCTCAAGCAGACACTTGAGGTTGGTATATAATTTTGAAAACAATACTTTACAAATTTTTAAAAATAGTATGCATCAAACGTTTCTTATCGTTAATACTTTCTTCAAGTGAAATCATCGATTCGGTTCTGTAAACGCCATCAATATCATCAATCATAAAGATTACATCTTTTGCATGCTTAGTATCTTTTGCGCGAATTTTACAAAAAATATTGAACTTACCTGTTGTTACGTGAGCTACAGTAACAAAAGGTATTTCATTAATGCGCTCTAAAACAAATTTAGTTTGTGAGGTATTGTTAAGAAATACACCAACATAAGCAATAAAGGAATAGCCTAGTTTTTCATAATCTAAAGTCAATGATGAGCCCATGATAATTCCGGCGTCTTCCATCTTTTTAACTCTAACGTGAACGGTTCCTGCAGAAATTAATAATTTTTTTGCGATATCCGTAAACGGAACTCGAGTGTTATCAATTAACATGTCCAAGATTTGGTGGTCTACTTCATCTAAACGAAACTTATTCATATTGTGTTTATTTTGTTGTTGTTTTGCTGCTTTTTATTACACTTTTACACCATTAATGATGGTAATATTACCTAATTTGAAAGTTGCTTTTTGATTAATTTTCGGATTAGAATCATCATTATCAGAGTACAACATCTTGTGTGCATTGTATTGATAATGAGCGTAAACCCCTTTCAATTCGCCAATTTCCACTATATAAGCATTGAATTGGATTTTTTTATCAACAAGTTCTTCCTTATATTGAGCAGCAAAATTCGTAATAATTTCCTTAGTATCATAATTTATTTTGACATTTCTGTAAATAAAATCATAAAAAACGATTTTATTTTGCGGAATTTGCAGGTAATGTTCATTTTCGTTATCAACTATATCGTTTTCGCTGAGATAATATAAGCCAGATAGTAAGGCTATAAATATCATTTTTCGGGAGTATTCTCGGTAATAATCGTCTTTATAATGTCCTGCTTCAAATAAAATGGTAGGAACATTCAAACTTTGAAAAGTGTCACCAATACAATTGGCATTATAACTATCATCAAAACGCGCCACTTGATTGGGAATGTGGTTTTGTAGTTCGTTATTCATAGCAACAATTAAACTCATTGCTTTAGATCGTACTTGATTTATTTCACGAGCTTCATTGAAAGAAGGTGCTAAAAACGAAACAGTAGCAACATTTCCGGTCGTTCCAGCTCCGAAAATAGTACGTTGATCGTGTAAATTATAACAAAAATCGGGTTGAAAGTCATTAAATGTTTGTCGCAATGCTATACTTTCTGGTTGTGAAAGGTTAAGAGCATCCCGATTCAAATCAACTCGATTGGCATTTTCACGAGTATACAATTCAGCTCCATCCGGATTGACCATCGGTAAAAAACAAAAAGTGAAATTTTCAAGTAACACCTCTCCTATTCCATTATCAGAATGTAGTACGTTAAAAAAATCGAATAGTGCTTTTGTAGTTGTACTTTCATTTCCATGCATTTGCGACCATATGAAAATTTTTGTTTTACCTGAACCAATTATGTACTTGTAAATGGGTTTTCCCAAAACAGATTCACCAACAACCATAGTTTTAAGATCAAAAAGTAAAGGCTCAATGTGCTTTAAAGTAATATATCTTCCAAAAAGTGAATTGGCTTTATATTCTTTATGTAATTCTATGTAATTATTCATTCGTTAATTTGATATTGTCGTTCAGGGTATTTTCCTTTCACACCTTTGTAAAAAGCAAGATATTTTTTCATGTCGTCGTCAATATTCCCAGTTACATATAAAGGAACACCAATTTTAACTGTTTTTTGTCCAAAATCAAAAGCAACTGGAATAATAGGAACATTAGCTTTCAAAGCAATGTAATAAAATCCTGTTCGCAACTCGGTTACTAGTTTTCGAGTACCTTCAGGTGCAATTCCGAGCCGAAATACTTCACGACTGTTGTAAATATCAACAATACTATCGACTAAATTTTTGCCACCACGTCGATCTAATGGAGCTCCGCCAATCGATTTAAAATAATAGCCAAACGGAAAAACAAAAAGTTCTTTTTTTCCGACAAAATTCATTTCTTGATTGGCAATTCCGCGGACTAACAATCCAATAAAAAAATCATAATTACAAGTGTGAGGCATAACCGAAATGACACATTTTTTGATGTTTTCATCAAATCTACCCGAAATCTTCCATCCCATTAATCGAAAAAATATAAATTCGTAAAGTCTTTTCTTCATATAAACTATTTTCCGTAAATTTAGCATAATTCTGATATTTTAGATCTATGCTTGCCAAATTCTTTAGTTATTTTATACCTATAACTATATACAAAACCAATTCGACAATCAGCAAATCACTTGAAGTGACATGGAATAATGGCGAGTTGGTTTTAGACAGTAAAAATACCAATTATTCTTTTGGAAGTTTACAACGTATTTTGCGAAAAGGATTAAAATTTATCGGTTTTGAGCGCATCAAGACGTTTAAAAGCGTATTGATTTTGGGAGTTGCAGGCGGAAGTGTGATTCGAACTATAGTAAACGAAATAAAGTTCAAAGGCACGATTACTGGTGTGGAATTGGATGCCGAAATCATTAAAATTGCAAATTCCTATTTTAAATTAAATGAAATAGAAAATCTCGAACTTATTACAGACGACGCTTTCGAATTTGTCCTAAAAACAAAATCCAAATACGATTTAATTATTATCGATATTTTTCAAGATACGATGATGCCCAACTTTTTATTTGAAGATTTTTTCATCAATAGAGTGAATTTTCTACTAAATACTAATGGTTTTATTTTGTTTAATACGATGGTGATAAACGAAAAAGATCGCATTCGGAATTTGGACTACAAAACCAAATTTACTACCGATTATTCACTCCGAATGTATCCTAAAGTTGAAAAACACAATGAATTGTTTACGATAAAGAAATTAGTTTAAAGCATTTTTCGTGCTTTCTCTAAATCGTCTGGGGTATCAATTCCGATTCCGACATGTTGGGTTTCAACCATCTTAATTTGTTTTCCAAATTCTAAATAACGCAATTGTTCTAATTTTTCAGAAGCTTCTAGCGACATCATAGGCAACGAATAAAAATCGAGTAAGGCTTGCTTGCGAAAAGCATAAATACCGATGTGTTGAAAATAGCGAACGCCCACATTTTTGTCTCTTGGATACGGAATAACCGAACGCGAAAAATACAGCGCAAAAAGGTTCTGATCAACTACCACTTTAACATTGTTGGGATTGTCGATTTCTGATTCTGATAATATTTCACTCATTAACGATGCTAAATCGACCTTCTTATCTACATCTTTTTTAAAAACTTCAATTAATTGTGCTAAAGGTTCAGCATTAATAAACGGTTCATCACCTTGTACATTGACTACAATATCCACCTCTAAATTTTGTACCGCTTCGGCAATACGGTCGCTACCACTTTCATGCTCTTTGATAGACATGATGGCTTTTCCGCCGTTTGATAGGATTTCTTCGTAAATCAAAGTCGAATCGGTTACCACAAAAACATCATCAAATAAATTCGTGTTTATAGCAGCTTCGTACGTTCGTAAAATGACTGTTTTCCCACCCAAATCGTGCATTAATTTGGCAGGAAAACGTGTGGATGCATAGCGAGCAGGAATAACGGCGATTATTTTCATTTTATTGAGTTGCTGGGTAACTTAGTTCTTAATTTTTTTTATTCAACCAATATACCACTCCAAAGATAATAACAACCACAATAATCGCAACTATAGGAAGAAAAATAGCTAACGTGCTTAATGTTATTGCTGTTCCACTTTTGGTGATAGAAACAATGGAATTTCCTAATCCAGCAGTTTTTACTGAAGAAGCTAAACGCGTTGTTGTAGTCATTCCTTGCATAGCTGTTGCACTTCTTGTTCCTATAATAATAGCTATAATGGTTGTCATTGTTGGTGATAGATCAACTAAAGTAGATGCCATTAACACAAAACCAGCAATGGCTGCCAAAGGGGTTGCAATTGTATCTAATAGATTATCAATATACGGAATGTAATACCCTAGAATTTCGAAAATCATCGCTACTCCAAAACTTAGTAAAGCAGTTAAGCCTCCAATCCAAAGCCAACTATCATTGAGAGGAATCACATTAAAATAAGACGCCAAACTCAAGGCAAAAATAGGCGCAAAAACTCTGAAACCAGATGCAGAAGCTAATCCGATGCCTAAACAAATTGAAAGTACCGTTTCAAAATTCATTTTTTGTGGTGTTTATTGCTGTGGCGCTTCATCAAAATTGATCATCCAATTGATACCGAATTTGTCAGTAAACATTCCGAAATAAGCACCCCAAAAGGTTTTGTTCATTGGCATGATAATAGTACCTTCTGAAGACAGTCCATCGAATAATGTATCAGCTTCAGTTTGACTATCGGTATTTATTGAAATAGAAAAATTCGTTCCTATTGTAACGTCTCCACTTTGTGACGTGGTATCGCTTCCCATCAAAAGGGTTTCTTTACTTATTGGTAGCGTAACGTGCATGATTCGTTCTCCTTCTGCTGCGGTTAGTGGAGGAAAATTTTCATCGGCGGGCATGTCTTTGAATTTTCCAATGTAAGGAAATTCTCCTCCAAAAACCGATTTATAAAATAAGAATGCTGCTTCGCAATTTCCGTTAAAAACTATGTAAGGGTTAATTTGTGCCATTTTTAAAATAAATTTTGTTGCATTTATTAATAAAATTATCTTCTAACAATCACTTTTTTAGAAAAATTTCCATTAGTAGTTTTAATATTTAGATTGTAAATTCCTACCGAATAATTATGAACATTAATACTAAACTGATTCGTTGATAAAGGGTTTTTATACGTTGCAACTTGTTTTCCATCTATTGAATAAACGACGATAGTATCAATGCTATATGACGAATTAATAGTAATAGTTTCAGCAGTTGGATTTGGATAAATGACAACTTCATTAGTAGATTCAAATTCGGTCGCTGTCAATAACGAATTAGAATAACAGGTTGGCAAAACGATATTTGCAGGTTTTATCAAGTCGGTTATTTTTTGATTTGCAAATCCGGTTGCACTAGTTTGATCGTAAAATGTTAAATCTAAAGGCGCATTTCCCGCTCCCATCCAATCTTGCAAAATGGTGGCAAAGACCCTTCTGTAATCGTGTTGTACGGTTTGAACTTGATAATTATTTCCTATAACTGCTTCACTTAAATTGATGTTGGTACCCGAAACTCCAGGATTTATTGCTCCTCCAAAAACAAACATTGGTGCAATTTCGCCGTGATCAGTTCCTAAACTTCCATTTTCGCCCGCTTTTCTTCCAAATTCAGAAAAGGTAACTGCAACCACATCATTGCCTAGATTTTGATTATTTAAATCGGCAATAAAACTACTAACGGCTTGAGAAACTTGACTTAACAGAGAAGCATGATTCCCTAAATGTGAATTAGCAGCATCTTGTACTTGTGCATCGTGTGTGTCAAAACTTCCAATTTTTACTAAATACACTTTGGTTTGCAATCCGCCAGATATAAATTTAGCTACTGTTTTCAATTGATTGGACAAACTTGTACTTGGATAGGTTACGGTATTAGAGCCCGAATTAAAAGCCGCAGAAATAGTTTGGGCATATATATTTGTAGAAGAATCATTATTTAAGATAAATTGAATTAAATCTCCATATTCGGAATTTGGAATTGTAGTAGGAGCTTGTCCACCCAAACCATTTATAATAGAATAAAATCCGGATGGATCTTGACCATTAATATTGAGTGACATTCCGTGTTCGACTTCACCATGAAATCCCAATGAATTTTCACTACTTCCCAATTGTATTCCGAGAGGAAAAGTGGCTGTTAAAAAATTGGCATAATAATTTTCTAAGAAACGTCCCATCCAGCCACTATCTAATAAATTATTGGCAGGAGTTCCATCGCCACCTGTTAACCATAAATCGGTCGATTTAAAGTGAGATTTATCTTGAATTGGATAACCTACTCCTTGTACAACTCTCATAAATCCGCTGTCGTACATACTTTTAAATTCGGTTAAAGAAGGATGAAGTCCAATTTGATTGGACAAAGGCAAAGTTGTATCTAAATTGATAATTCCGTTCGCACCACTATTACTCAATTTTATATTGGGACGCAGTGCTGCATAGGTATCATATTGATTAATTGGTACAATGGTGTTCAATCCGTCATTGGCTCCTTGCAATTGAATTAGTACTATTTTTTTAGCAGAACTATCCGGACAAGTAGTCATTCCTGCCGATTTAAAAAGCGTAAACACTTCAGTAGGCAATAAAGACAATGCACTTGCTGTTGACGTTAATTTTATAAAACTTCTTCTTTTCATAATGTCAACAATTAAAACATTTGTGATTCGGGCGCGCTTACTATTTTAGTAACCAATAATTTAAGTCGGGGTTCTACCACCGAATTATTATTTGTAGTTAAATAAGTATTCCATACGTCTGTCCAATAATAATTTACATATCCTTGTAATAAAAAGGAATTCATATAATAATTAATTCTATCGGAATCGGCGACTTGAGCAAAAAGCGCATTACATAATTCAGAACAAAGCACATACGGATCAGATGCATCAGAAATTAATCCGCCGTTTTTTATCACATTTGAAATGTTTATTTTAGCGATAATAGAAGCATTGCCACTTATTCTATTAAATCCGTCAAGAAGTGATTCGGCCACTCTGTAACGAGCTATTAATGTAGAAGAAGAAATCCAACTTTTATCAAAATCGGGTGCCTGATAATACGCTGGATGACCCGCAACATTTTCGGGATCAAATACAATCATATTGGCTCCTGTTAAATAGGTGTTATGTACAAAATTATTCCAAAATCCAATATAAAACTCTAATTGATTTGTGGCTGGATTTGGAATGGTCGCTTGCAAATAGGTGCATATTTCTGATATTTGTTGTAATGGTGATTTTATAATGGCTCCAATAGTTTCATCTGTGGCATTGGAATCGTCAATATCATAAAAATGCTGACTTTCCAATAACCTTCTCAAAACTGGTTCAATCTCGTAGCCATTATTAAATAAATCTAACGCTAATGGAGTAATGATATCGGTTTCTACCTCTGGAGTAATTGTGCCTTTTACAAAATAGATGTATAATTTACGACAGATATTTTTTGCAGTAGCTTGTTGGTTAAAAATCATGTTTACAAAACTATCCAATTCAACATCCATTTCAGCTGCATTTGCGGCAGGATTTATTGTGATCGAACCAAAAGCACTACTAAAAATTTTTGGGCTGGTATTGTGTTGCGAAAATTGATTGATTCCTTTGGGAATGCCAGTAATACTATCGATTATAGAACGGTCATTTTTTCGCTTAAAGCCAGTCAAAACCCTAGCTGCTTGAACGATGTCGACTTCTGTATAATTTGTGTAATTTCCGGGTGCGATTTGTTCTCCCTTGCCAATTGTAAATAATTCGAAAAACTCACGAGCATAATTTTCGTTGGGTGAATTTTGATTATTGGACGTATTATTTAAATAATTGAGCATCGAATTATCTAGAGTTATTTTCCTCGCTAATGTTTTATAATTTCCGTAAGAATAATACATCAATAATCTTATATGATCATAAAATTCAGTTGCTGATCCTGCTCCATTATTTTTTTCTACCGTAAATCGTGTCGATAAAAAATGTGTTAACTTGTATTTTAAAGTAAGACTATTTATAGCATTATACCACCACCAACCTGCTACAATAGATACTTTACGGGATTGACCTGTAAATGTTATAGGGTTAGCCGTTGACTCTGTCCAAAAACCATCAGGGGCTGCAGTTGGTTGCGGATCAAAAGGTAAATTTATTGTTAGCGGTTCATTCTGCAACAATACATCTAAGGCTTGAGCTGGCGTTAATACCGAAAATTGATCAATTCCAACTTTAGTATATTTAAAAGATGCTCTTCGCAACAAATGTTTTGCAAAAGCTACTCCCAGAACAGTTGTATTCGGATTTAAAGAAGCCATAATTGGTAATTATAAATTCAAATTGGAAAATATAAAACTACACTTTTTTTTTAAGTAATAAATCAAAAACAAATAAATTCATAATTACTCTTCAAAACTATCGTCTTTAAATCCAATCAAATACAATTTATCTTTGGCTCTTGTGATGGCGGTGTACAACCAACGAACGTAATCTTTATCAATACCGTCGGGCAAATATGGCTGTTCTATAAAAACCGTATTCCATTGTCCACCTTGACTTTTGTGACACGTTATAGCATAGGAAAATTTAACTTGCAAACCATTGAAAAATTCGTTTTCCTTTACTTTTTGAAACTTCGCGTATTTGGTCGTTAGATGTTCGTAATCTTTCATGACTTCTTCATATAACTGATTGGATTGCTCGTAGGTCAAGGAAGGTGATTCGCTTTTTAAAGTATCTAAAATCAAAACGGTTTCAAACGGAATTTGATTAGGATAATCGACCATTCGTATTTTGACTTTAGCGAAGTTAAATCCGTACAACTCTTTAAAACTATAAATTTCTAACACTTCTATAATATCACCATTGGCAATAAACCCCGCTTCATCTTTTTCTTTAAGCCAAAAATAATTGTTTTTTACTACCATCAAAAAATCGCCTGTCGACAAATCACTTTCTTTATCTAAAATTTTAGTCCGAATTTGTTCATTATATTGATTCGCTCGTTTGTTCGAACGTACAATAAAAGCTGTATCTTCAATCGAATAATTGCTGTAGGCTTGGTTTATGGCATCCTGAATATCATAACCATCGGTGAGACGAACAATATCTTTAAATCCTTTGAGTTTGAATTTAAATTCGGAAAGAAAACTGTCTTTCAGCAATTCACGCAATTCAGTGGCGTTGTATAAAATTCCGGAATTCAACTCCTGTCGCATCACTTCATCGAGCTCAATCCAATCTACTTTTTTATCGTAATTGAGTTCTAAGGAATCGGTGTTTAATGCGGGTGAAATATCCAAGTTCACTGGCGGAAGTTGCGCAGTATCACCGAGTAAAATCATTTTACAATTTTCGCCACTATAAATGTAGGATATCAAATCGTCGAGCAAGCTGCCATTTTCATACATTTTACTATCGGTGGCAACATCAGAAATCATCGAAGCTTCATCGACTATAAAAATGGTGTTTTTGTGTTTATTTTGTTGCAGGGTAAAAGCAACTCCTCCACCACTCGCCTTTTTTGGAAAATATATTTTTTTATGAATGGTAAATGCAGGTTTGTTTGAATAATTGGCTATGACTTTGGCAGCGCGACCAGTTGGAGCTAGTAAAACGTATTTTTTATTGACTTCAATTAAGTGATTTACAATGGTAGAAATAACCGTTGTTTTTCCGGTTCCAGCATATCCTTTGAGAACAAAAATTGCATCATTATTTATATTGGTGATGAACACTGCAATTTTCTGAAAAAAAGCATCTTGTTTAATAGTAGGATTAAACGGGAAGTTTTTGGATAAAATAGAATAGAAATTTTTCAATAGCAAAAATCAATTACAAAAGTCAATAGCAATTACAAATATCAATGCAAATTGCAAAATTCAATTTCAAAAAATTAAACATGAAACATTACAAAGATAGCGTTTTCAATAGCAATGTCAATTATAAAAGTCAATTTCAATTTTTAAAAATTTAATACGTGAAATTGTTATAGCCGTTGATTTTAGATATTGAAATTGCGCTTTTTATTCGTAAGTTTGCCATGTTTTAAAATCGATTATGACCACGAGTATTACAGATAAAACCTATAAAAAACTAGCGATTCAAGTTGCCTTGAATGGTTTGGCGTTTTGTGTTTTTGACACATTACGTGAGCAACCCATCGTGTTACAACACATTCATTTTGATAGTTTTCAGCGCAGTGGTAAAGTGGAAGATTTGTTTGCAAACGTATTTAGCGAACATCCTGAGTTGCATGATAACTACGATGAAATAGTAATCATTCACAGTAATAATCTTTCGACTTTTGTTCCGACGGCTTTGTTTGACGAAGAGTTTTTAGGAAGTTATTTACAATACAATACCAAAGTCTTTGAAACCGATTTTTTTGCCTTTGATGCGTTACCCAATTATGAGATGAACAACGTTTACATTCCGTATATAAACATGAATAATTTTTTCATTGATCACTACGGTTCGTTTGATTACAAGCACGCCAACAGTATTTTGGTTCCGCAATTGCTGAACATTTCAAAAAACAGCGACGAGCGCAAGATGTTTGTCCACCTCAGTGATAGCCATTTTGAAATTGTGGTATTGCAAAACAAAAAATTGCTTTTCTACAACTCGTTCGATTATAAGACACCTGAAGATTTTATTTATTTTGTTCTTTTTACAGCCGAACAATTGCAATTAAATCCCGAGCAATTTAAATTAGAAGTATTGGGAAGCATTTCTGCAAACGATGCCTTTTACCAAATAGCCTACAAATATATCCGAAACGTATCACTATTGGACGTTTCAGAATTTAAAAATTCGTTTACGGAAAAAGAAAACCGCGAACACTTTATCCTCCTTCACTCGTGAGAATCATTTCTGGCAAATACAAAGGCCGACGCATAACAGCCCCAAAAAACCTTCCTGTTCGTCCAACAACCGACATGAGTAAAGAAGCTTTGTTCAATGTGTTGAATAATCATTTTAACTTTTCTGAACTTACCATTTTGGATTTATTTTCGGGAACGGGCAATATAAGTTACGAATTTGGCTCTCGTGGTTGCGAAGCCATCATTGCTGTGGATGGTGATATGGGTTGTGTCAATTTTATTAAGAAGACAGCCAAAGAATTCGATCTGAATATTACTGCAATAAAAAATGATGTCTTTCAATTTTTAGAAAAACACAAAGCAACCTACGACATTATTTTTGCTGATCCACCCTACGGAATGGAGCAAAACCAATTTGAAAAACTTATCGAACTTATTTTTGAAAGCGAATTATTAGACGAAGCAGGTATGCTAGTTGTTGAACATTCAAAACACACCAAACTCAACCACATGATGCATTTTTCGTTTCAGAAAAATTATGGCGGATCGGTATTTTCGTTTTATGAATTTGGAGAAGAAGTACCTGAGTAATTCAAAAAAAAGCAGACCTATAAGCCGGATTCTGTCACCAATACATTGATGCCTTATCATTTATCTAGTTCCGAAATTACTCTCGGAATCTATCTTTCTACCCTTCGACAACGGGCGAGTCACCCTTAACTATCGATATACTTGAAATTTCACCGCATAGAGTTTACCTGGTTTCACTACAGCTTAACCTGTACCTGCTTTCTGTTGCACTTGTCCTTTTCCGATTGCTCGAAACGACGGATGTTATCCGCTATGCTACTCTGTGGTGTCCGGACTTTCCTCCCTAAAAAATAAGGGCGATAAGGTGGTCTGCGCAGCAAATGTAATTATATTTAATTATAAACATACAGTATCAATTGTTCTATTTGTGTTTGAACCAACAAGAAGTATCGTCTAAATATTTTTTAAACTCGGTGTTTACAGGGTATCCATGAATTACATTTTCATTATACTGTGTTCGAACCAAATAATTAAAAGCACCCATATCGCCTGTATAAGAGCTCGTATTGTTTGAATTATATTTGAAATGTAAACTCCATAAATCTTTTATAAAACGTTGGATCAAAATAATTTGACCCCCTATCACCCCGCAATTAAGTAATTTGTGGTTTTTGAAATTTACTTCAAAATCTTTATAATTTGGAATTTCATTTCTCAAATGTTCAGAATGATTTTGCATCCAAGAATTACCTAATATTTTTGGTTCATCTCCGCAAAAAATGGCATTTGGATTATTTAGAAATAATGGTTCTAAAAATGGATTTTTTAGAACAACTACATCCGAAACATCTGTAAAAAAAATATTGTTTAAAAACTGAGCATTTTCCTTTATAAATTCATTGTAAACAAAATAACGAAAAACATTGGGATTGTATTTAGAATTATAATCGACTTTTATAAATTTAATAAAGGAGCTCTCATTAGCTTTACAGGTAGCATCAGAGAAGTTATTGTGAAAAATAATACCTTGCAACTTTAATGCTGAAACAGATTTAGCCCAATCGGTTACAATTGAAAAATCATCATTTTTTAAAATCGTGTTTCTATTTACATCATAAACCCCTGTAATATGAGATGCCATAATAACATCTCGACTTATTTTAAAATTAACCATCAAATCAGACTTTGTTTTTTAACTTTTGCAGTAATACTATTAGGATTGTTTCTATAATAAATATAAGTGCGTAAATTCAATTTTTGAACCATAAATTGTTGCTCAGCTCTTTCATAAAAATGGGCATCAGCGCCGTACATATCATGAAAATTAAGACTTTTAAAAACTTCTTTTTTTCCGAATAAAGTTGCAAACAAAATACAATCGTCAACATGAATAACTTGGCTCGTATCAAAACGGTCCGGAACATAGTAATCATGCTCGTGGTTTACAACTGTTTCGGTTGTTGAAGCAATCAAATCTAGCGAACTCATTTCGGATAAACAAACACTTAAATGATTGGGTTTATATTCGTCATCAGCATCAATAATTGTGATAAATTCACCTTGACTTAAAAGAATGCCACGATTAATAGATTCCGCTTGACTACAATTTTTATGTCGTACATAAATAATCTTTTCTTCATGTTCAATTGCATATTTTAGTAATAAACTTTCAAAATCTAAAGTACTCCCATCGTCAACAATTATGAGCTCAAAATTAGTAAACGACTGACTCAAAACTGAATCTATAGCACGTTTAACAATATCAAACGGCGTATTGTAAACTGACATTAGAACTGATATCTTAATTTTTAAACTCATAGTATTGTTATCAAATTATTTTGTTCGGCAAGCTACTAACTTATATTAATAATTACATTAATTTACTTTAAAATTTATTTACTAGCTGAATTGATGTTTCAGATAGTATAAAGTAATCAGGCAAAATACTAATTTGGAATTCGTAATTATTCCGTCTATATTTGTAATCCAATTCAATTTCATGGAACAATTTGTAGTATCGGCACGAAAATACCGTCCGCAGACATTTAAAGATGTGGTCGGACAAAAAGCCATTACCAATACTTTGTTGAATGCTATAGAAACCAATCACTTGGCATCTGCCTTATTATTTACAGGGCCAAGGGGTGTTGGAAAAACAACGTGTGCTCGAATCTTAGCGCGAAAAATCAACCAACCCGGTTACGATGATCCAAACGAAGATTTTGCATTTAATGTTTTTGAATTAGATGCTGCTTCGAACAATTCAGTAGATGATATTCGGAATTTGATTGACCAAGTGCGAATTCCACCACAAACCGGACAATACAAAGTGTACATTATTGATGAGGTGCACATGTTGTCTTCACAAGCTTTTAATGCGTTTTTAAAAACATTAGAAGAGCCACCGAAACACGCCATTTTTATATTGGCGACGACGGAAAAACACAAAATTATTCCGACCATTTTATCGCGTTGTCAGATTTTTGATTTCAAACGCATTACAGTGAAAGATGCCAAAGAACATTTGGCTGAAGTCGCACAAAGTCAAGGCGTACAATTTGAAGACGATGCATTACATATCATTGCTCAAAAAGCCGATGGTGCCATGCGCGATGCTTTGTCTATTTTTGACAGAGTGGTTTCTTTTTGTGGAAATAATTTGACACGTCAAGCCGTTACGGAGAATTTGAACGTGTTGGATTATGAGACATATATTAAGGTAACTGATTTAATTCTGGCCAACAACATTCCCGATATTTTAGTCGCTTATAATGAAATTTTATCCAAAGGATTTGATGGTCACCACTTTATAGCTGGATTGGCTTCACACTTTAGAGATTTATTAGTTTCAAAAAATCCAGCTACATTGATTTTATTAGAAGCTGGTGAGCAAGCACAAAAAATGTATGGCGAACAAGCGCTAAAATGCACCGGTGATTTTTTACTTAAAGGAATTGAAATTGCTAACGATTGTGATTTAAAGTTTAAAGTCTCGCAAAACCAACGATTGCTTGTAGAACTTGCTCTTATGCAACTTTGCTCTATCACTTTTGATGGAGAAAAAAAAAAGTTGACTTTATAATTCCACCCACCTATTTTAAAAGAATTGATTATTCGATAGTTGAGTCTGAAAGTGTAAAGGTCAAAGTCGAAAGTGCGAAGTTGGAAGTCGAAAGTACGAAGTTGGAAGTCGAAAGTACGAAGTGGGAAGATGGAAATGAGAAGGTGGAAGTTGGAAAAACGAAGTTGGAAGATGATGTAACTGCTGAAAATAATGATGCAATTGCTTCGCCCCTCTCAACAATCCAACCAATAACCCACAACCCACAACCGACAACTCTCAGCAAACCACAAACAACCCACAACCAACAATCTACAACAACCGAAACGAAAGTTTCCAGCCTTTCACTATCCAGTATAAAAGCTAAAAAAGAATTACTAGAAGCACAAAAAGGCATTGTAAAAGAAGTAGTTCATTTGCCAAGTGAAGCTTTTACTGAAACTGAAATGCAAGCTTTTTGGTTTAAATATGCCGATCGTTTGGGTGATAAAGGGTATAAAATCATGGAATCGCTATTGCGGATTAATGACCCGAGATTAGAGGGAGTCACAATAATTCATGAGTTACCCAATGCTAGTTCTTCAATTGATTTCGAAAAAGAAAAATATGATCTACTTACCTATTTACGAAGTCATTTGCACAACCATGACATCGCTATTGAAGTGCGAATTAATGAAAGTATTGAAAGTAAAAAAGCATTTACCACTGTAGAAAAATTCAATCGTTTGAACGAAATCAATCCGAATTTAGAAGTGTTGAAAAAGACGTTTGATTTGGATTTGTAAACTTCTCTATACAATTTCATCTCTGTTTCACTCCGATAAAATCACTCGAAGAGACGTATTTATTTTTATTGATTTACTTTTTTCATAAAAGCAATCAACCCTTTAAAATAGTTTTCTTGATCGTCATACAAACTCATGTGACTTCCTTTTTTACAATACAAATAGGTTCCATTTTTGACTTGAGTTGCCATCCATTTCATGTATTCAGGATCCATAGTATCATATTTGGCTCCGATAACTAATGTTGGAACCGATAGTTTTGGGAGTTCTTTTGAAACATCCCAATTCGTTAACTTGCCTGAAATTCCCAATTCACTTGGTCCTTGCATGGTGATATAAAGAGAGGAATTCATTTTGCTCATGGCACGATTGACTGGCTCTGGCCAATCGGCAATTGGTTTTCTAAGAATGTGTTGGTTATAAAAATTGTTCATGAGCAAATCCATGTATTGCGGATTGGAATAGTCTTTTTTTGCTTCAAGGTCTTGTATCGTTTGCAACACTTTTGGATCCATTTGTTTGGCCAATACTTTGGAATAGTCGCCATATTTTGGGCAACTTGCCATCATGTTGGAGATGATCAATCCTTTCAAATTGTCTTGGTATTTCAAAGCATATTGCATCGCTAAAATGCCTCCCCAAGAGTGACCTAAAACATAAAAATTATCTTTATTTAAGTTTAATGCTTTTCGAATTTGCTCTACTTCTTCCACATATCGAGGCAAATCCCACAGGGTCGTATCGTTTGGATTATCCGACAAACCCGTTCCGCTTTGGTCATAATAAATAAACTCGATGCCTTCAGTTGGTAAAAAACTTTCCATACATTCGAAATATTCGTGTGAAATTCCGGGACCACCACTCAGCAAGAGTAACTTCATTTTCGGATTATTTCCAATCCGTTTGGTCCATATTTTTAATTTACCTTTTGGCGAATTGATGGTTAAAATTTTAACGCCACCTGTTTTGATTCCGCTTTCGGTTGACTTAAAATAGTTATTTGAAGTAGTCGATTCGTTTTTACATGAAAAAAAAACAGTTAACACTACTACACCAATAAATAACTTGCTATTTTTCATAGGATCATAAATTAAATTTTGCCGTAATATAATGCTTTAATAATACCATCTGCTAGGCCGATTTTAGGGACATAAATTTGACGTGCACCACTCCATTTCATAGCGTTTAGATAAATTTGTGTTGCGGGAATAATTACGTCGGCACGATCGGTGTTTAAACCCAATTCGGCAACACGCTGCTCATAAGTTAACGAACTTAAATACTGATATTGCGCTGATAAATACACATACGATAATGGTTTGTCTTCACGTTTTCCAGAAAGTTTGAAGATTTTGTTGATATTGCCACCCGATCCGATTAAGATGATATTATCATAATCTTGTGTGATGTTTTTGATCCATTTTTCAATTTCCTCCCAAACAACCTCATTGACCATATTATTTAAAAGTCGAACTGTACCGTTTTTAAACGACTTGGAAGCCACCATTTTTCCTTCAGAGAAAAGTGAAAACTCGCTACTTCCGCCACCCACATCAACATAAAGATAGGTTTGATCGGTGCGCAATAACGTGTGTAAATCGGATGAAGCGATAATAGCGGCTTCGTTTTTACCATCGATGATGTCAATATCGATTTGAGTTTTTTCTAAAATAGTGGCAGCCACTTCTTTACCGTTGTAAGCTTCACGCATGGCTGAAGTGGCACACGCTTTGTATTTTTCTACTTTGTATACTTTCATTAAAAGCTGAAAAGCATTCATGGCGTCGATCATGCGACTGATGTTTTCTTCGGAAATTTCACCTACAGTAAAAGCATCTTGTCCTAAACGAATAGGCACTCGAATTAATGCTGATTTATTGAATTGTGATGGAGCACCTTCTTGTTCAACGATATTAGATATAAGCAATCGCATGGCATTGGATCCGATATCGATGGCTGCGTATTTTTTTATTGTAATCATTACTTTTTTTTGTATTGTATGGTATGGGTTGTATGCTGTGGGTTGTATGTTGTTTTGTTTCAAAATTTGAAACTTCTATATATTGCTTCTGCTTTCTAATTTCACACTGTTTTTGCCCCAGGTTGCAGTGAAAATCTTTTTGTTTTGTTGCCTTGCAATTTTTAGGTTTAGAAAGCGACCAAAGGAAGCTATTGTAAACCGTTAAAATTGGTGGCAAGAGAACAAAAACCTGTCTGCCGACAGGCAGGATTGCAACGAAAAACTGGATTAGGCACCTAAAATTAATCGGGCGTATCAGTGTGATTTTTATAGTAATTATACGTTTCGTGTTGCGCACGGAAAACGGCTTCTCCAACGTCACGACTTCGATATATATTATCCAATTTTTCTGATTGATAGCGAGCCTTTACATTTCCTTTCCATCCCAAATTGAAATTATCAATGAGTTGCTTCTTTATATCTTCGTCTAGAATAGGACACGTTACTTCTACTCTCCCATCTAAATTTCGTGTCATAAAGTCGGCTGAGGATATGAACACATCAGCATTTCCGCTATTTCCGAAAATAAATACGCGAGAATGTTCGAGAAAATTATCAACGATGCTAATCGCTTCAATGTTTTCACTCATTCCTTTTACACCAGGAATAAGAGAACAAATTCCTCGTATTTGCAATTTTATTTTAACGCCTGCATTACTTGCATCGTAGAGTTTGTCTATCATAGCAAAATCGGAAAGACTGTTCATTTTTAAATTAATATACGCTGGATGACCTGCATGAGCATTTATGATTTCTCTGTCAATTAACTTATACATTTTGCTTCGCGTGTGATGTGGAGAGACAATTAAATGTTTGTATCGGTGCAAACGGTAATTGACATCAAAGAAATCAAAGATTTTAGAAATGTCTTTTAAGATTTGTTGATGGCTAGTTAAAAGTGTGACATCCGTGTAAATTTTGGCTGTTGATTCGTTGAAATTTCCGGTCGAAATGAATCCGTAACGTTTTAATTTCCCGAATTCGACACGTTCGATAAGACAAATTTTTGAATGAACTTTTAGTCCTTTGATTCCAAAAATAAGCTCGATGCCTTCTGTTTGCATTTGTTCAGCATATGAAATATTACTAGCTTCATCAAAACGTGCTTGCAATTCGATTTGCACGGTTACTTTTTTACCGTTTTTAGCTGCGTTAATAAGAGAGCTAATTATTTGGGAATTTTTGGCTAATCTATAAAGAGTGATTTTTATCGTTATTACTTTGGGATCCAATGCTGCCTCGCGCAAAAGTTTAATTAGGTAGGCAAAAGATTGGTAAGGAGCTGAAATCAGGTAATCTTTATTAGCTATTTTATTTAGAATACTACCATCGAGTGACAAGCCTTCAACAGGCAATGGTTGTTTTTGTTGGTATAACAAATCAAATCGACCAAGATTTGGAAAATTCATATAATCGCGTTTGTTATGATAGCGTCCACCGGGAATAATACTATCGGTTGATTCGATTCCCATATTGGTAAGGAAAAAGTTTAATGTGTCTTTCCCGATTTTATTATCGTATACAAATCGAACAGGTTCACCAATTCGTCTGTCTTTTACGGATGTGGCAATTTTTTGAAGCATACTTTTACTCATGTCACTATCAATGTCAAGTTGCGCATCACGGGTAATTTTTATCATGTGCGCTGATATACTTTCGTAATCAAAAATATTGAAAATGCTACTTAAGTTGAATCGAATAACATCGTCGAGCATCATTATAAACTGCTTGTCTTTTGAAAACGGAAGTTCAACTATTCGGTTAATGTTTTTTGGAATTTCAATAAGAGCATAGCGCACTTCAGGTTTTGGTTTCACTAATCCGAGTAATTTTGCTTTCTTTTCACTTTTCATAACCAATTTGACGGCCAGATAACCCATGGTATCTTTTAGAAGAGGAAATTCGGCTAAGTCATTTAAGATAATAGTTACCAATTCGGGACTTACCTTTTGAATGAATAAGTCTTTAATAAAAATGGCTTGATCGGCAGAGACATTGGATTCATCGACAATGAAAACGTTTTGCTTTTCAAGTTGTTTTTCGATAATTTCTAAAACGCGCAAACTTTCTGCTTGTTGTTTAATAACAATAGCCGTAATATCTTTAACTAACTGTTGAGCCGTGATTCCGCCTAGCACTTTTTCACCCGTTTCACCCGAAAGACTTAATCGCCGAATAGCAGCAAATCGCACGCGGAAAAATTCATCCAAATTATTAGAGAAGATTCCTAGAAATCGCATCCTATCTAATAAAGGTACTGTTTCATCGGCGGCTTCTTGAAGTACTCTTGCATTAAAAGCAAGCCAGCTTTTTTCTCTATCAATGTATTTATAGTTCTGATTCGAGCTCATAATTTAGCAATCTTTTGGAAATAAAATTTTATCCGTTTTACCTTTTGCAATGGATTTCCAGTCATCAGTTTCAAAAATAATAGAAACAAACCCGGCTGTAGGAACATTTTCAATTAAAACATCTCCAAATTTATTAACAAAATCTGTAATGGCGTTATTATGTCCAAAAAGAATTAGGTTATTGTAGACATTTGGGCAAGATTTAACAATTTCTTCAAGTTTCGCGGCATCAAAAGTATATAAAGCATCCGAAAATTGAATTGCCTTAACATCTAAATTCCAATTTTCCACATACAATGTCGCGGTTGTACTAGCTCTTTTTGAGCTGCTGCTCCAAATTAAACAATTGTTGGGAATGTATTGTTTGGTTTTATTTCCTAGCATCATTGCGTTGGAAATTCCTTTTGATGTTAGCGGGCGATCAAAATCTTTTACTGGTAAATTCCAAGACGATTTTGCATGACGAATTAAAAATATTGATTTCATAATTTTAAAATAACGGAACTATTTATAAATATAAAAAAAAGAAATAGTGATACATAGACATTTTAGATTTATATAAATTATCTAAAAAGCGCCATTTCTGTAATAGAAAAATTCAAAAATCATTTTTTGTAATAATTAATTTACAAAAATATACAAAAGATGTAATTAAACAGTGCTTTTTTGTATTTTATCGCATTTTTGTTTGTTAAACGACAAAATGCTGACTATTTTCGACAAAAATTTAGTATTACATGGTACAAAAAAATCATGGTAAATAAAAAAAACGAGTTCAAAATTAAGTGATAGCAAAGATGTTAGAAGAAAAATATAAAAGTGCTTAAACAAATAAATATGAGTAATAACTAGCAAAAAAAAGTAATTTTTATGCTTTTTAACGAGTTTTGAAGTAGTTCATAGACTAAATTATTTGGTATTGTAATTAGAAAATAAATTTGCTTTACAAACAATTTAACATTTTTTGTTAATAAAGTCTAAACTTAAAAAATGAATACCACAATTAATTATTTTTTTAAACATACGAATATGAAAACTAATACTAAAATGAATAACGTTATTGAATTTTTCTCTACCAATTTATCAAAATTGAATGGGTTAATTTCTGAAGTTTCTTCAAGTAAATTAACTTCTTCATTTTGTAAAACTAGTTTATTATTACTTTTTGTATTTAATGTAACTAATTTGAAAGCACAAACGAGTTCTTGTAAAGCCATCTTAAA
>CANLLR010000018.1 GCA_947491985.1 Flavobacteriaceae bacterium
TCTTGGTTTATAAACAATACTACCATACTTGCTCGCGGGGGAAATAGCGTACCTAACAACACCCAAACCGGTGCTACCGGTGGTGCAGTTGGTATTGGCGACGTTACTTATTCTGGCGGTAATGGAGCAACAGCTATAACAGGAACATATAGTGGTGGTGGTGGTGCCGCCGCAGGCACATCAAATGCTGGTGATCCTGGATTTACTTCAACAGGAGGAGTTGGAGCAAATAGTGGTGGTGGTGGTGGAAATGGTAGAACAAACCATGGAAATGGTTTTGATGGAGTCAGTCCAGGTGGTGGTGGTGGTGGAGCCTATAGAACTAGTGTTTCTCCAACTGGTGGTAATGGTGGCGGTGGACGCGTAATTATAACTCATCCAATTCCAGAAATTAACCTACTAGGAAATGCCGTATCAATTGCTGATGGTGCCACGATTCCTTCATCAACAAACTGGACCGATTTTGGTACAACAAATGTTGGTGTGGGTATTACACGTACATTTACTATTCGAAATACGGGAACAAACGCTTCTTTAACAATCGGTGCGATCACATTTACAGGTGGAAATCCAGGAGATTTTGCTGTAACAACTGCACCTAGTGCTACAGTTGTTGCGGGTGGAAGCACAACTTTTGTTGTTACTTTTAATCCTTCAGCTAGCGGCTTGCGTAGTACAACAATTAATATTATTAATAATGACAGCGACGAAAACCCATACAATTTTGCAGTTCAAGGAACAGGAATAAGCTCTGAAATCGATATTCAAAGTAATGCTACTTCTATAGCAGATGGTGACACAACACCTTCAACCCTTGATAATACAGATTTTGCAAGCTCAGGAATTGGTGCAGGTGTGGCCAGAACATTTACTATTCAAAATACAGGTACAGGTGTTTTAACTATTGGAGCCATAACTTTCTCGGGTACAAATCCAGGAGATTTTAGTATTACAAGTGCGCCAAGTGCAACAGTAGCAGCTGGCACATCTACAACTTTTATAGTAACCTTTACACCAGGAGCTCTTGGAGCTAGAACTGCAACAATTTCAATAGTAACTAATGATACCGATGAAAATCCATACAATTTTAGTATTCAAGGTGCAGGCCTTTCTGCAGTATCATTTGGGCCAGGTGGCGTAATGTCAAACCTACAACTTTGGTTTCGATCTGATTATTTAAACGGCACGACTGGAGTAGCGGATGGTACAGCGGTAAATACATGGAATACACAAGCTAGAGGTGTAAACGCTATCCGACCAGGATCGGTAGGAGCACCAATATATAGAAACAATGCTACTCACAATATTAACTTTAACTCAGTGGTTGATTTTACGAATAATCCTGTAACGTCACCTCAAAATTACACCGATTTAGATCCAAATAGACAATATTTAGAAGGTCCATCCGGATTTTATTCTCAAGATATTTTTGCAGTTGTAATTCCTGACATCAATACCACTTCTGCTACAGCAAGTTTAGATATCTTTTGTGGAGATCGTATTCCTGGAACAGATCAAACCGATGGAACAGGTATCGGATATGGCAGATATACCAACCGTTTTACCAATGAAGTTATTACTTATTGTTTAGGAACAACAACAGGAGCTCCGCCTTCTGGTTATGGTGTGGCACAAATTGACGCTACCGGAACGATTAATTACAATGCTGCTGGTATCATAAACGCAAGTAATAATGCAGCAATTAATGGAATGAATTTAACATTTAATGCAAATGATGTAGTAAATGCAACCAATGACATTCCTGATTTTGCTAACGTAAATAACAGTCAATTTTGGATTGGACGAAGTGAAGGTTGGGACGGAAGCTGGGACGGTAGAATTGGTGAAATCATCACGTTTAGTAATCGTGCAACCGATTTTGAAAGAAGAAACATCTTAAGCTATTTGGCTATAAAATATGGTATTACATTGGGTGTAAATGGTACCTCTATGAGTTATACCAATTCTGATGGTAATGTAGTTTGGGACGCCACTGCTAATAGCGGATTTAACTTTGATATTGCAGGTATTGGTTTGGACAATATCTCTAGATTAAACCAAAAACAATCTAAAAGTATCAACCCAACTGAAGTAATGACTATTGGTCTTACCGATATACTTGCTACCAATACTGCAAATACAAATACGTTTGCAACAAACAAAAGTTATTTAGTATGGGGAGCCAATGGTGGCACCATGGTAGATTCGGGTGTAAATTTAAATATCGATCTTGGTCCTACTACTATTACAACAATTACCGAAGTGGTAAACAGAAAATGGAAAGTAGTTGAAACTGGTGGTGATGTAGGAACTACAAGAGTAGCTATACCTACATCTTCATTCTTAAGCGGACTTCCAGCACTCGGACCAACAGATGCCTACGTTATGGTGGTAGCAACAAACGCTGCCTTTACAACAGGTGTTGAAACCGTTTTCATGTCCACTACTGGTGGTAATCAAACTTGTCTTTATGACTTTGATGGAACAAAATTTATTACCTTTGGTGTAGCGCATCAAGCAGTAAATCCGTTACACATTACTTTAGATGGTATGGATGATTTTGTTAAGATTGATAATGTAAATGAAATTAGTACTGCTTTTACTATCATGACTTGGATTCGTCCAAATGGTAATAATACACTTTCAAATGAAAGAACAATTTTAGCTAAAAAAGCAGCTGCTGGTTCTGGATATCAATTGGTTTTACAAACAAACAATAGAGTTAGAATGGAATGGTCTGTAGGCGGAATAACTTACAGTGCTGTATCCAACACTGCAATCCCAAATCTGATGTGGCATAATATAGCTGTTACCTACGGAGCTAACACGCTAAACATATATATCGATGGTGTGTTGGATAGAACTGCTACTATTTCAGTTGCTCCAGTAGGCACATCTGCAAACTTCAGTATTGGAGGTCAATATGTAGACAAATTTACAATCAATAATTTATTCAGAGGTGATATTGACGAATTAAGAATGTGGAACAGAGTAGTAACAATAAGCGAAATCCGTTATATTATGAACCAAGAAATTTTACAAAACGGTGCAGGCACAAGAGGAACTATTCTTCCAACTACTGTTACTAAAAATGATATCAATACATTAAATTGGAATAATTTATATGCTTACTATTCTATGAATTCGTACATAGGCACTCACTTAGATGATGATTCTATCAATATTAATAGAGGTAGTTTAGTTATTCCTGATAAAATTTCGATAAGTCTTCAAACTGCACCAATGCCTTACATTAGTTCAGCAAACGGATTATGGTCTTCAACTGCTTCATGGACAAATGGCGCCATTCAAGATATACCAAATAGTTTGTCAATAATTGATGGTACAACGCCAATTGATTGGAATATTGTAAGAACAACACACAATGTAGATTCTTCTGGAAACAAAGTGCTTTTGGGATTATTTGTAAATAGCAACACGTTAAGTGCAACTAATGACTCTAAAGTTGAAGTTTCTCATTACTTAAAATTAGATGGTAAAATTAACTTAGTTGGAAAATCCCAATTGGTACAAACCATAAATAGTGATTTAGATCCAACTAGTGCAGGTTCTATCGAGAGAGATCAACAAGGACAAAAAAGTTTTTATAACTACAACTACTGGTCTTCACCTGTTGGAACGATGAATAACACAACAAATAACAATGCATACACAGTAGCTGGTGTAATGAAAGACGGAACAACAACAACAACAACTCCACAAAACATTACATGGACAACTGCATTAAACGGAAGCCCAACAAGTCCGATAACACTAAGTAACTATTGGATTTTCAAATTTCAAAATGTAAGTGGCGCCTATGCAAACTGGCAAGCCATTGGTCAAAACGGTTCCTTAAATGCTGGACAAGGGTATACCTTAAAAGGAAGTAATGCAGCCACATCTTCTCAAAACTATACTTTTGTTGGGAAACCAAACAACGGTTTAGTAACAGCAACTGTAGGTCCGAATAACTTAAATTTAAGTGGAAATCCATACGCTTCATCATTAGACGCTCATGCCTTTATCGATGCTAACGTAAGTTCATTAACGGGTACATTGTATTTCTGGGAACATTTTAGCACCAACAACAGTCATAATTTATTAGCTTATCAAGCAGGTTATGCACAATTGACCAAAACGGGCGCAACACCTGCTATTACCTATCCTGGATTAAGTGGATTGGGTTCTAGTACTAAAACTCCAGGGCGTTTTATTCCTGTAGGTCAAGGCTTCTTTGTTGTTGGAACACCAGCAGGAGGAACAATTACTTTCAACAATAACCAAAGGGCCTTCGTACGAGAAGAAAATGTATTGTCAAATACATTATTCAGAAACAACGCTACCAACAGTATTTTAACCATAGATCATTTTAATGACAACACCGAAGATGCAACAATTGATATTGATACCTTTAAAAAAGTACGTGTAGGTTTTGATGATAGAAATGGCTACCACAGACAGATTTTAATGGGTTTCATGAATGAAAATGCTACAAGTGGAATTGATATTGGTTATGATGCTACTCACCTTGACAACCAACCTAACGATATGTACTTTATGAACGAAAGTACCAAATTGAATATTTCAGGTGAAGGTTTCTTTAACATCAACAACACCTATCCAATAAGCGTAAAAACAGATGGAGTTGGAAGTGTTACATTTAAAGTTGACGATGTAGAAAACTTTAGTGAAGACATTGGTATCTACATTCGTGATAATCAAACTAATTTATCGCATGATATCCGTTTTAACACCTTGAGTATCGAATTGCCTCAAGGAAATATTGATAACCGTTTTACTCTTGTTTTCAAAGGGGATCAGTTATTAAATACAAATGAAAATAGTTTAAGTGACGGAATTTTAGTTGCCTACACTTCTTCAAATACTATGTTAAACATAAAAAATAAGTTAACAGATGCTATTGTAGAGCGAGTTACTTTATTCAATTTACTTGGCCAATCAATGGTAACTTGGGATGACATGGAAAACGAAGACCAACAAAATATACAACTATCAGTTAAAAGTTTAAGTACTGGTACTTACATTGTGAAAATCAAAACCGACAAAGGTGATTTAAGCAAGAAAATAATAATTAATTAGGGGTTACATAATTGATTTGACAATGAGAAGCCACGCTAATTGAGTGGCTTTTCTAATTTATTTCGGCAAGTAAAAAAAAGTATTTCAATTCGCTTTTATTGCAACAAAGCTACCAATTGTAAAAAATTTACTTGTAATTGTTCGCCAGTTATTATGTTCTTTAATGTAAATGCTTTTGGAGAGATTTCCTTTACTACAAATGGAATACCTCGTCTTTCGGCATATTTAAACTGCTTGTCTATTTTTACTGCATCGGGATACAATTCGCAGTTTATTCCTTTTGCTCTTACTTTCTGAATAGCTTGCATTGCTTCTAACTGCTGACTTTCGCCATAATTCAAAAACAACACTTTCGTAGCTGTTATTACCGTTTGCGGAAACAAATTCAATTCGTCCAACACCAAATAAATTCGGTCCAAACCAAACGAAATGCCAACACCACTCATGTCTTTCAATCCGAAAATTCCGGTCAAATCATCATAACGTCCGCCTCCACCAATTGAACCCATCGCAATTCCTTTTGGAGGTGCTACTTCAAAAATGGCTCCCGTGTAATAATTCAACCCTCGTGCCAACGTTACATCCAAATCTAAAATGGCTTTTTGCAATCCTAAGGTAGTTACATTTTCACAGATAAATTGCAGTTCATTTACACCTTTCATTCCTTCAACAGATGATGCTAATAAAGTTGAAAGTTGACTTATTTTATCCGAAATCGATCCTGTAAAATGAAACAACGGTTGCACTTTAATAATTGCATCTTCAGAAATTCCTTTTTCAAGCATTTCCTTTTTTACGCCTTCCTCTCCTATTTTATCGAGTTTATCCAACGCTACTGTAAAATCAATTAATTTATCTGAAGCGCCTATAACCTCGGCAATTCCAGAAAGAATTTTTCGGTTGTTGATTTTAATCGTCACATCATTCAAACCCAATTCGGCAAAAATACTGTCGTACAATTGCACCAACTCAACTTCTTGCCATAACGATTTCGAACCGACAACATCGGCATCGCATTGGTAAAACTCTCTAAACCGTCCTTTTTGCGGACGATCGGCGCGCCAAACAGGTTGAATTTGATACCGTTTAAACGGAAACTCAATCTCACTTTGATGTTGCACTACATAACGCGCAAACGGAACAGTCAAATCATATCGAAGGGCTTTTTCAGAGATTTTTCCAGTCAATTGTTTGTAATTGATAGCTTGTAATTCTTCACTCGAAACTTTATCCAAATAGTCTCCACTGTTCAAAATCTTAAAAATCAAACGATCACCTTCTTCACCGTATTTTCCCATCAACGTATCCGAGTTTTCAAAACTGGGCGTTTCAATAGGTTGGTATCCATAATTTTCAAAATGGCGGCGCATAATCGAAATAACATAATTGCGTTTGGAAACCTCAACGGGTGAAAAATCTCTTGTGCCTTTAGGAATACTTGGTTTTGATGCCATTATTTTGAATTAAAAATGATGAATTAGGAATTAGGAATTAAGGCTACAAATCGTAATTCGTAATTGTTAATTCGCAATTATTTTACAAATATCTTACTTTTACAACTATTTCTTAAATGTTGCATCAAAAACTTGTAACAAAAAGTCAATTTTACTGTCAAACACAACATATGAAAGGAGTTTTTAAAGAAAATATAAAAATTGCATTTGGATCCATCAAAACGCAATTGCTACGAACAGTTCTTACTGTGATTATAATTTCATTCGGAATTATGGCACTGGTAGGTATTTTGGCTTCGGTATCCATCATTGAAAATTCATTGAATTCGAGCTTCACTTCTATGGGATCAAATACGTTTACCATAAATCAGTACGGATTACGAATTCGAATTAACGGTAAAAATGTGGGCGATAAAGAACAAATTAATCCCATCATTTCGTATCCGCAAGCCAAGGCATTTAAAGAAAACTATAATTTCCCGTTCAGTTACACTTCGATTTCCTTTATAGCAAGTCAAACTGCCGAAGTGAAATTTGAAAACACCAAAACCGATCCCGAAATACAAATTGTTGGCGTAGATGATATGTATACGATAAACTCCGGACTTGAAGTTAGTCAAGGTCGAAACTTCACACCTTCTGACATTGCAAATAACGCTTTTATTTGTGTTTTGGGTAGTGATTTTGTTTCAAAAGGATTGCTAAAAGATGTCAATCCTATAGATAAAATTATTTCAGTACGAGGTGCTAAATTTAAAGTTATTGGTGTTTTAAAAGAGAAAGGCTCGACTTTTGGCAACAACCAAGACTTGCGAATTTTAATTCCGATTCAAGTCGCACGCTCCTTATTTTCCGCTCCCAATATCAATTATACCATTCGAAGTATGGTGACCAACAAAGAATTACTCGAACCCGCAATTGAAAGTGCGACCTTAGCAATGCGTCAGGTTAGAAAATTAAATCCTGTTGAAGACAATAATTTTGGTGTGGTTCGTAGCGATGATTTGGCCAATAAATTAGCCGGAATAACCGATTATTTAACGATTGCTGCTTGGGTTATTGGAATCATTACTATTCTTGGTTCATCAATTGCTTTAATGAATATCATGATTGTTTCGGTTACCGAAAGAACACGTGAAATTGGCGTTAGAAAATCGCTTGGTGCTAAAAAAAGCACTATTGCATGGCAGTTTTTTGTTGAAACCTTAATCATTAGTAATATTGGTGGCTTTTTTGGAATTTTACTCGGAATCGGAATTGGAGCCCTCTTTTCATCTGCAACTGATTTTGCCTTTGTATTGCCATGGAAAGCGATATTTGCTGCCGTTGCCACGAGTTTTGTTGTAGCTTTGGTTTCTGGTTTGTACCCAGCAATTAAAGCGTCGCAATTGGATCCTATTGAGGCGTTGCGTTATGAGTAGTGTTCAGTAATCAGTGTTCAGTTTGTAGGCTGCAAGAAATCATTCTATCGCATTCATAAATATCTTTATGCAGTTTGATGTTGTTAAATCCTAATTCAGCTAGCAAAGCAGTTGTTTCTTCCCCTAAATACTGATTGATTTCAAAATACAACTTCCCGTTTTCAACTAAATTTTTTTTAGCCAATTGTGCTATTTTACGATAAAAAAGTAAAGCATCATCATCTTGTACAAACAAAGCCAAATGCGGTTCAAAATCCAACACATTGGTTTTGATTTCGGCTTTTTCGAGCATTCTGACATAAGGTGGATTGGAAACTATAATGTCAAATTGCTGTTCTAAATCATCTATTTCTAAAATATTTTTGCCAATAAAAGTTACCGATGCTTCATTGATTTCTGCATTTTTTTTTGCTCTTGCCAATGCAGCTTCCGAAACGTCCAATGCAAAAACGCTAGCATTCGGTACATTTTTAGCAAGCGAAATCGCAATGCAACCCGAACCTGTTCCTATATCTAAAATCGTCAAACTTTCGACTTTCGACTTTCGACTTTCAACTATTAACCGAACCAATTCTTCCGTTTCTGGCCTCGGAATTAACACTGATGCATCGACTAAAAATCGCAAGCCATAAAACTCCGTTTCTCCCAAAATATATTGAATGGGTTTTTGTAATTTCAGGTCAACTACTACATTTTCCCATCGCTCTAATTCGGAAGATTTCATTGATAATTCTGGCTGCAATGCCAAGTCAATGCGTTTAAGATTGTGAAATTGATTCAAGATTATATAAAAGAAACTTTCAACTTCTAATTCATCATAGAAAGTAGAAAGTTCCGCCTGAAATACCGTTTTGTACTTTTTAATTATCATTTATAAATCTTTAATCATCCAAACTGGGCAACTGGTATGTCCGGTGCCGCCCATAGGCGCGCAAAGATACTCAAACCCAACTTTTTTATACAATTTTTGTGCGTGTAGCATTTCAGGAAGTGTTTCTAAATAACATTTTTCATAACCTAATTCGATGGCTTTTTCCAAACATTTCTGAATCATTAGAAACCCAATTCCCCTACCTCTGGCTTCTTGTAAAAAATACATTTTTTGCAATTCACAAATGTTATCTGTTGAATTTTCAAGTTGACTCACTCCTGATCCACCAATTATTTTTCCATTTTCTTCAACAACAAAATAAGCGGCTCTAGGCACATCATAGGCTTCAAACATAAAATCGAGTTGTATATCAGCAAATGCAGTTCCGATCTTTGGAAAATTATCATCGATAAAAACGTTCCGAATTACTTGAGCAATTTGTTCGTTATCTCGCTTTTGGATTTCTCTAATTAGCATAAAAACTAAACTTTATAAACTACTATACTTTTACAGGTAAAAAACATATTTTTGTGAGGTGAAGATAGATGAAATTTATATAAAAAGATGCATTGAATTAGCAAAAAACGGACTAGGAACTACCTATCCAAATCCGTTAGTAGGTAGTGTAATTGTTTACAATAATACAATTATAGGTGAAGGTTGGCATAAAAAATCGGGCGAACCGCATGCTGAAGTCAATGCCATTAATTCGGTTAAAGACAAATCGCTACTTGCTAAATCAACGATTTATGTGAGTCTAGAACCGTGTAGTCATTTCGGAAAAACGCCTCCTTGTAGCGATTTAATCATCGCTAATAAAATCCCAAATATCGTAATCGGAACGGTTGATCCTAACGAAAAAGTGGCTGGAAATGGAATAAAAAAGCTAATCGAAGCAGGAAAAAAAGTGATTGTTGGCGTTTTAGAAAATGAATGTTATGAACTCAACAAACGTTTTTTTACGTTCCACAACAAAAAAAGACCGTATATCATTTTAAAATGGGCTGAAAGCAGTGACCGTTTTATAGCGCCATTAACCAAAGAAAGTGTGGCACCTGTTTGGCTTTCTAATGACTATTCCCGACAATTAGTCCACAAATGGCGTAGTGAGGAACAGTCTATTTTAGTAGGAACGCAAACGGTTTTAGATGATAATCCGAAATTGGATGTTCGCGATTGGAGTGGTAAAAATCCCATTCGAATTGTTTTGGATAAATCGGGCAAAATTCCCCACGACTTTCATGTATATGATGCCAAATCACCAACTATTTTTATCACAGAGCAAGAAAATGCAACCACTATCGATCAACGTATTTTTGAAAATGCTATCTTTGATAATCAGTGGCTTCAAAAAATAACCAAAATTTTACACCAACATAACATACAATCGGTTATAATAGAAGGTGGTAAACAAACATTGCAAACATTTATAGATGCTGGTTTATGGGATGAAGCGCGGGTATTTTCGTCTAAAATTATTTTAAAAAACGGATTGAAAGCGCCAGAAATTAAAGCAATAAACATCAAAAAAGAACCAATTGCATCGGATGAACTTTTAACTTTTTTCAATTATGATTACAAGCATAGTATTTGATTTTGGTGATATTTTCATCAATTTGGAAAAAGAAGCGCAAATTGAAGCCTTCAAAAAATTAGGTTTACATGGCCCGACGCCAGAATTAGTAGAGGCCAATGATTTATTTGAAAAAGGTCAAATATCCGAACTCGCCTTTTTAGAAACTTTTCAAAAGTTTATTCCCAATGCAAGTGTAGAAGAAATACGAACTGCATGGAACACTATTATCGGTGAATTTCCTTTGTATCGGTTAGAATTTTTACAATTGCTATCGCGCAAATACAAATTATTCTTACTTACCAATACCGATGAAATTCATATTGATCGGTTTGAGCACAATACTGGAATTTCATTTTTTAGTGATTTTTACCATTGTTTTGAAAAAGTCTATTATTCTTATGAAATGGGCATGCGCAAACCCGATCCAGCCATTTTCAATCACATTTTAAACAAACACGACTTATCGCCCAAACGTACTTTATTTGTGGATGATAAAAAAGTAAATACCGATGCTGCAGCGAGTTTAGGCATTCATGTGTGGAACTTGCAAGTTGGTCAAGAAGATGTGGTCGATTTATTTTCCAAAAAAGAATTGCCGCTATAATTTAAAATTTCTTACCCAAACAATTCGTACTTATCAAATTGAAAGACACCTATAAAACAATTGCTTCCCCATCAGACGAAGTACTATTTAAAGAAAAAAACAGCAAATTTTTCGGGTATGCTTTTCCAATTTACACTGAAGAGGAAGTTAAAAAACACCTTGACATTTTACGTAAAAAACATTTTGGAGCCGTTCACTTTTGTTATGCCTTCCAATTAGGTACGGACATACTACAATTTCGGGCCAATGATGATGGTGAGCCAAGTAATACTGCTGGAATGCCGATTTACGGACAAATACAATCGTTTGATATTACCAATGTTTTGGTGGTGGTGGTACGCTTTTTTGGAGGCGTTAAATTGGGAGTTGGTGGATTAATTTCGGCGTATCGAACGGCGGCGCAAATGGCTTTAGAAGCATCAGAAATTATAGAAAAAACAATCGATATACATTATGTAGTATCCTTTGATTATAAGAACATTAATAAGGTGATGCGTGTGATTAAAGAAAAAAAATTAACTCTCGTTTCACAAAACATGGAAAATTCGTGTGTTATTGAAATTGCAACACGAAAAAAAAATGCCGAAATGATATTCGACATCTTCAAAATAATGTTTGAAATTGAAATTAAATTGAAAAAATAATTACGATTTCATGATGTCTAATATATATTGTGGAGGCACGATTGGTTTACCTGTTTTTACATCGATAAAAACCAAAATAAAATGAGCCGTTGTTAATAACTCGTTTTGTTCACTCCACAATTCACAATCAAATTCTATCTTCACTAAAGAGTAACTTTTGAACTTGGTTTTAACTGTTAATAAGTCGTCATAACGTGCTGGTTTTTTATAATTTAAGTGCATAGATACTATAGGTAAAGCAATTCCGCTCTCTTCAAGTGACTTGTACGAAATACCTTTATTTCTGAGCCATTCCACCCTACCTATCTCAAAATAAGGCACATAACTGCCGTGATAAACCACTCCCATTTGATCGGTTTCTGAATACCTTACTCTAACTTCTACTTCGTGTTCATTCATCTGATTTATTTGCTTTTAATCTATAACTAAAAACCTACAATACAACAAAATTTTTAAAAAATCAACGTCATAATATTTTTTTTTAAGAAAAATTGTTCACATATTTGTTAACCCAAAATAACGCCCAAAAATACCTTTTTTTTGGTGTAAGAAAACCTTTATAATAAACATTTTTTTTAGCTTAAATATGAACAAAACTGCGCAATCAGTATGGGAGAACTGTCTGTCTTTTATAAAAGACAATATTCAAGAGCAAGCCTACAAAACTTGGTTTGAACCTATTAAGTCAGTTGAACTAACCGATAACGCATTGTACATACAAGTCCCTAGTAAATTTTTTTATGAATGGCTAGAAGAACACTATGTGAAATTACTAAAAGTGGCCCTCACCAAAGAACTCGGAAAAAATGCAAAGTTACTCTATAAAATCAAAATGGAGAACACTTATGGCAACAAACAACCTTTTACCGAACAATTACCGAGTTCACACCGTGGACCAATAAAATCGCAAGAGGTAGATGCGCCATTTAAAAATTTAAATCCTGAGTTAAAGAACCCATTTGTTATTCCGGGAATTCGAAATTTAAAAATCGAATCGCAATTAAATGCCAATTACAGTTTTGACAATTTTCTTGAAGGAGATTCCAATCGTTTGGCGCGTTCAGCTGGTATGGCAGTAGCCAACAAACCGGGAGGCACCTCATTCAATCCGCTTTTAATATTTGGCGGTGTTGGATTAGGCAAAACGCATTTGGCTCACGCGATTGGAGTAGAAATCAAAGATAAATATCCTGAAAAAACGGTTTTGTATATCTCAGCCGAAGTTTTCACGCAACAATACATTGATTCTGTTAAGAAAAATAACCGAAATGATTTTATTCATTTTTATCAATTAATCGACGTGTTGATTATTGATGACGTGCAATTTTTATCAGGTAAAACTGGAACTCAAGACGTATTTTTTCACATCTTCAACTATTTACACCAAAACGGAAAGCAAGTCATTCTTACCTCTGACAAAGCGCCTGTTGACATGCAAGATATTGAGCAACGCTTGCTATCGCGTTTCAAGTGGGGATTGTCAGCCGAATTACACCAACCAGATTACGAAACTAGAATTTCTATATTAAAGAATATTTTGTATCGTGACGGCGTTGAAATGCCTGACGAAATTATCGAATATGTTGCTCGTAACATCAAATCAAACGTACGTGAATTAGAAGGTGCCATCATCTCTTTAATTGCACAATCGTCCTTCAATAAAAAAGAGGTCACACTTGATTTAGCGAAAAATATCGTAGAGAAGTTTGTCAAAAACGTAAAACGTGAGATATCTATCGACTACATTCAAAAAGTAGTATCCGATTATTTCCAATTGGATTTAGACACATTACAATCTAAAACTAGAAAACGGCACGTGGTGCAAGCCCGTCAATTGGCTATGTTTTTTGCCAAGAAATTTACCAAAGCTTCTTTAGCAAACATTGGTTCTCAAATTGGCGATCGCGACCATGCAACGGTATTACACGCATGTAAAACGGTTGATAATTTAGTATCAACCGACAAACAATTCAAAAAGTTTGTGGAAGATATTCATAAAAAATTATCACTCTAACTAGCCGTATTTCTCCAAATTAATTTCAATAATACACAACAATTATAGTATGTCCGTTAAAATTTTAATGGTATGTTTGGGTAATATTTGTCGTTCACCATTGGCAGAGGGACTTTTAACATCAAAACTTCCTTCAATAACTTTTACGGTTGATTCGGCAGGAACAGGTAATTGGCATGTAAACAAACAACCTGATAAACGTTCTATTGCTACCGCTAAGAAAAACGGAATTGACATTTCACATCAACGAGGCAAACATTTTACTTCAAATTTTTTTGATCTTTATGATTATATTTATGTCATGGACGGCTCTAATTATAGCGAAGTACTTCTTCTAGCCAAAACAGAAGAACACAAAAGCAAAGTTCAATTGATACTCGACGAGTTATTCCCAGGCGATAATGTTGACGTTCCAGATCCGTATTATGGACTCCAAAACGGATTTGATATGGTCTATGTAATGCTCGATGAAGCCACCGATTTATTAGCAAAAAAACTAATCGCAAAGCACTCATGAAGGCATTAGGAAAATTATATTTGATTCCAGTTACACTTGGCGAATGCGATCCTTTAGATGTACTACCGCAAATGGTAAAACGCACTATTGAATTGATTGACCATTACATTGTTGAAAACGAAAAGGATGCTCGAAGACTTATCAAAAGTATACATCCAGAAAAAGTTCAAGCCAATTTACATTTATCTTCTTTAAACAAACACACCGAAATTTCCGAACACAGTAAGATGATTCAACCTTGTTTGGAAGGTGTAAATATCGGTTTGATGAGCGATGCAGGCTGTCCTGGTGTTGCTGATCCTGGCGCAGACATTATCAAAATAGCACACGAAAAAGGTATACAAGTGATTCCATTAGTGGGTCCGTCTTCCATTTTAATGGCAATGATGGGCTCTGGAATGAACGGCCAAAGTTTTGCTTTTAACGGGTATTTGCCGATTGATAAGTCGGATAAAAAAGCGGCAATTAAAAATTTTGAAAAGCTGTCTTACGACAAAAATCAATCGCAACTTTTTATTGAAACACCATATCGAAACAACAAATTATTAGAAGATTTGTTGCAGGTTTTACATCCCAATACCCATCTGTGTGTTGCTTGCGACATCACCTTACCAAACGAATACATCAAAACCTTTAGAGTAGCAGATTGGAAAAAAATAAAAGTCGATTTACACAACCGACCTACCATTTTTGTCATTCACAAATTCAATTAAAACAAAAAGCATCCATTAAATGAATGCTTTTTTTATTTGTTTATTTTGTTATTATTTCACAATTGGATTTTTATCCGGTACAATACTTGCAATTTCATACCCGCCAAATTGCTTCATATAGCTTTTTATTGAAGTTCCGTAAGCATCTTTGCATTTCTTCTTTCCGTTGGTTTTTAAAAATTTCTTAACCGATCCTACGCCACCTAAATGTGCTGCTGCTAGAATTCCAGATTCCGTAATTTGAACACCGTCAATCATTTTGCCTTCATACATTTCAATTTCATCACGCAGTTCCCATTTGTTTTTTGACAACAAAGCCACAAACGCTTTTTCTTGTAATTTGGGTGAACTTATAAATCGCGCACTGTCTTTAATTCCAATAGTAGCCAAAGTAGTGGCGCCAAACTGGTATTTTCCCATGTATCCCAACGAATTTACCTTATGATACTTTCCTTGTGATTCTTTAAAACCAAGTGCTTCTTTAAAACCAATAAAAAAATTTCCTGTAAATGGGATGTTTAAACTGATATAGTCAGTGGATTTTTTTGAAGGAAATTCATACAGAATTTCTTCGTTTTTGTCTACATAAAACCATTGATATTCTTCTGAAGAAAGTGGTTTGAAAGCCATACTAACAAATCCTACAATCAATGCAATTCCTATGTAAAACAATCCTCTTTTTATCATAAAGTATATTTTCCAAGCGCTGTCACCATCTTGATATTGACGGTCCAAAAATACAACAATATTTAAAATATTATGATAATCAAGCAGTTAAAGTTATCTAAAAATACAAATAGTGGAATTTGATTCCTTGTGAACTACTGATTTCAATCGTTGGAGCCGGAATCTTAATCGTGTTAAAAATGAAAAAAATTGTCTTTAAAACGTGCGATTTTGTCTTAATTTTTGTTAAATCAGCATCGAAACTGACGTAAAATTGTCTGATTCTTTCCTTTTCAGGAAGGAAAACCGTATTCACTAATTCGTCTTGTCCTGTAATCATTCCTTCTGCTCCATAACCAACAGCCAAATTGAGCCATTTGGGTAATTTCGATTGCTTGAAAAAAGAATGCAGGTTAGCCGATAACCAATAGGTTTGACCGTTGTAATCTTTTATAATTTGCTCTGTAAAAGTACTACCTAAAACGTTTGGTCGCGCCGAAGCATATACGGTGGTGTGAAACGAAAATTTCGGAATAATGCGTTGTTCTTTCCAAAGTAATTCTTGTGAGACGTATAATGCAGTTCCGCCAGCATTGGCAGCTAAATCGCCATACGAAAATCCCCATTGCGACGAATAGCCATCAAAAACCTCAACAGTACTTAAAAACACAAATCCCAATGTCGCGCCATAAAGTAATTGGCTTTTTTTACTGGCTCCACTCCATTTCAATGCATCAGCACCAAAACTTCCCAAATGATAGGCGGAATAGACATGGCCAATCTTGTCCATTTGCAACCATTCGGCATTGTCGTTAATGGTTTTAAAATTTGACTTTGGATAATCCGCATACCACAATTGGTTCAATCCCACCAAAGCGGCAGCGGCGATAGCTGTTTCTGATATAATAACTGCATTTCGACTTGGTTTATTTAAGGTATCCGAAGGTGAGAGAAACGTATCGATATTACCTTGCGAAAATCCGAAAGTGATGGGCACTACAAAAAAGAATAACGCTATGTGGCTTGAAATTTTCAAGTTATCGAGTCGTACCTTGATTGTTCAACCATTCTACATATTTTTTTCTATTTACACCGTGCTGCACTAGAGTTGTAGCAAATTCGTGGTATCCAAAACGCTCTACACTGGCGCAGAAATAAATATAATCGTGGTTCTCTGGACTCAAAACAGCGTCAATGGCATTGATATCAGGCATGGCTATTGGTCCAGGAGGCAAGCCTAAATTGACATACGTATTATAAGGAGAATTAATCGTCAAATCGCCATACAAAACTCTTTTAATAACTTGATTAAAATCGTTATCGCGCGCTTTCAAAGCATAAATAACTGTAGGATCCGCTTGCAATGGCATTCCCAAGTCCAATCGGTTCAAATATACTTTTGCTACACGTGGACGTTCGTCGGCTTTTACCGTTTCTTTATGAACAATAGACGCTAAAGTGATGACTTGAATAGGTGACATCCCTAGTTTTTCGGCTTTTGATAAACGATCGGCAGTCCAGAAATTTTTGTATTCTTTAATCATTTTATCCCGAAACTTTTCAGCCGAAATATTCCAATACACTTCATAGGTATTCGGTAAAAACATACCTAAAACGTTGTCTTTTGTAAATCCGTTATCTTTTAAAAAAAGACTGTCTCTAAAGGTACTGACCAATTTTGTACTATCGGGTTCAATTTGTGAACTGATGCGTTGTACAAAATTCTCCAGTCGCTCCTGATTATTGAAGGTCAATTTTACGGCAACATTTTTCAACAAACTCGAATGCAGTGCAAAACTGCTCATTCCTTTTTTGAATAAAAATTTACCCGATTTTATTTTTTCAGGATAGTTTCTTTTTTGCGCGATCGATTCAAAATTGTCCATGTTTTTGACAAACGGCGCGATGATTTCTTTGACTTGCCCGTAATTGGAGTCGGTCGGAATGTAAACATACAGTTCGTCTTGACTAAATTTGGTATTATCGGTAAACAGTTCTAAATAAATTTTTACTGCAAACGCTAATAAAACGGTAATAATAAGTACCGAACCGTATTTGAGTATTTTTTTAAAATCCAAAGTGTATAATTTTAAAGATTTGTATTGATGAGTTGAAATATTACTTCGTCTTCATAATGATTATTGACCAGATTCCATTCTTTTTTTATTCCAATTTTCTGAAATCCAAAAGTAGTAAAAAGCTGTAAACTGGATTCATTTTTTGTGCCAATATTAGCAAATAATTGATGTAAATGTAACGTTGAAAAAGCATAATTTATCATTAAATCTAATGCTTCTTTTCCAAAACCTTGCTTTCGATCGGTTTGGTTTTGAATGACAATGCCAACTCCAGCTCTATTGTTTTTTGGATCAAACTCGAATAAATCAATCAACCCAATGGCTTTTGGGTCGTCATTGTTACAAATTGCCAACCGCAATTGCTTGGCTTCGTATATATCTTGATGTGCATTTTCTAGGTATTGTTTGATTAAAAATTTACTGTAAGGCGTTTGCGTGTTGCTCACTTCCCAAATGGACTCGTCATTTTCTATGGCATAGATAAAATCGAGATCCTCTGGTTCGAGAGCACGTATGTAAATTGTATTTCCTTTGAGTCTTATCATTTTATTACACAGAGTTTCACAGAGATTGCACAAAGGCTTTCAGAGATTATAGTTTAATTTCACCTACGAACACAAAAGTTGCTGGTCCTTCTAGAAAAACATTTGTATATGCATCGTTTTGCTTTTCAAAAAACACTTTTAGTTTGCCCCCTTGCACGTCCAAATACATTTCATTTGCCGTTGTTTTTCCGATTGCGTGCATTGCAATAGCCGTTGCAGTAGCTCCTGTTCCGCAAGATAAGGTTTCGTCTTCAACGCCTCGCTCGTAGGTTCGCAATGCAAAATGATTTTCTGAAAGTGGCTTTACAAAATTCACATTACTACCTTCCGCTCCATACAATTCTGAATATCGAATTTTGGCACCATTATTTTTTACATTGTAATTTGCTAAATCGTCAACTAACGTTACATGATGCGGCGAACCTGTATTTAAAAAAACATAATCGTTTTCTATTTGAACGTGCGTTACATCTTTCATTTGAAGCGACACATTCCCATTATCCAAAATGGAGGCATGATGCACACCATCTGTGGCGATAAAAGTAGTTTCGTTGGAGATAATGCCGAGTTTTTTCGCAAAAGCTGTTAAGCATCGACCGCCATTACCACACATCGAACTTTCGTTTCCATCCGAATTGTAATACACCATTCGGAAGTCGGTTACCGTATCATTCTCTAATAATATCAAGCCATCAGCACCAATTCCTAAACGTCGGTCGCAGATTCTTTCGATAACCGTTGTATCGTTTTTTGGAAACACTTGCTGGCGATTATCGATCATCACAAAGTCGTTTCCAGTTCCTTCGTATTTGTAAAATTGAATTTGCATTATTATTTTTGTCTTGCCACAAAGTTACAAATATTAATGATACGTTAAAGAGTGTTAAACGAGCGTTAAATCGATTTTTTTGAAACAATTAATGTATAATTTTGATATAAATAATTTTAATTTTTATAGATATGAAACGAATTTCAAGTTTATTTTTACTGTCTTTATTAAGTGGTGCCACAACCTTGGGCGCTTATAAATTATTTATTGAAAAGGATAATATCAGTAATTCAATTGTAACACAAGCGCCAAGTTATTACGGAAAATCGGTCGGTTTAGCTGCAGAAAATATCAATTTTGTTGATGCTGCAGACAAGGCGGTACACACTGTGGTGCACGTTAAAAATGTCACCATTCGTAGGGTTTCCAATCCAATAATGGAATTCTTTTATGGATCGCGTGGCGGACAACAACAAGAACAAATCGGAACTGGAAGTGGTGTTATCATTTCTGAGGATGGCTACATTGTAACCAACAATCACGTGATTAAAGATGCAACTGATTTAGAAATCACACTCAACAACAAAAAAGTATACAAAGCCAAATTAATCGGAACCGATTCTAAAATGGACATTGCGCTTTTAAAAATAGATGCCGACGAAAAATTACCGTATTCTACTTTTGCCGATTCTGATCAAGTGAAAGTTGGCGAATGGGTTTTAGCGGTTGGGAATCCGTATAATTTAACTTCAACGGTGACCGCTGGAATAGTATCTGCGAAAGCGCGAAATTTAGATACCAAAGGCATTCAATCGTTCATACAAACAGATGCTGCTGTAAATCCAGGAAACAGTGGTGGAGCATTAGTAAATACTCGCGGCGAATTGATCGGAATTAATACGATGATTTCTTCTCAAACGGGTTCTTATGTTGGCTATTCGTTTGCTGTTCCATCCAATATTACTCGAAAAATCATCGAAGACATCATGGAATTTGGAAACGTACAACGAGGTATTTTAGGTGTTGAAGGCGGCGAATTAACAGGAAATGCATTCAAAGAATTGGGCATAAAAGATACCGAAGGTTTTTATATTAAGAAAGTAAATAAAAATTCGGGAGCCGAAAAAGCAGGTTTGAAAGAAGGTGATATCATCAAAAAATTAGACAATCAAAAGATTTCGACTTTTGCTGAATTGTCTGGATACATAAACACCAAACGTCCGAATGATAAAATTGTGGTGACGTATGTGAGAGATGAAGAAACGAAAACCGTTCCGGTAACCTTAGTTAAAAATGATATTATAAGTACCGAATTTAAAGGTTTGGAGTTGGAAAACATAACGGCGTCTGACAAGAAAAATTTCCGAATCGAATTTGGTGTAAAAATCAAAGAAGTAACCAACGAGCGTTTAAAACAATACGAAGACGAATTAAACGGAAGCATCATTTTAAACATTGATGGCGAGAATGCTACTGATGTAGAAACGGTTTCAAGGTTGCTAAATGACAAAAATGAAAACAGTGGAACTAGTGTTCAAATTTTAACGAAAAACAGACAATTAGTTCGCATAATCATATAAATTACTACTTTAAAAATGTAAACCATCTTAAAATATTAGCTATTTTAGGATGGTTTTTTTTTATAAAATAATCACGAAATCGTTTTCGTTAAATCGTTAAAAATTATACTTTTGCCGTGAATTAATTAAATTCTGAAATAAATTCGGAACATGCATCACAACTAAATTTTTTCTTCCTTATGAACAACAACAATGCTTTGTACGAAAAAGAACTTGCTTTTCAAGCTGATAGGCGAAAAGCGGGTGTAGAATTCATCAAAATTATTAGCGATTTATGGTATGACAAATCCATCGAATTGGTGCTTTTTAGAAACCAATTAATTGATCGAAATGTGAGTGATATCATCAATCTTCATGAGTATGCGGGCGAATTTGTTCAGAAGCCAATCAACGTATTTGATTCGGTTGAAATTGCTCGCGCGATTTTAAATTTAGATTTGCCGCCATCGCGAATAGACATTGGTAAATTGACCTTCGAATACCATTTGGAAGACAACAAATACAACGACGCTCGTGCCTTTGTAATTGATAAATTAAAAACGGCAAAAAAATCGACCGAAATAAAACCAAAAGACGTTGTTTTATATGGCTTTGGACGAATTGGTCGTTTGCTTGCTCGCGAAATGATGAGCAAAATTGGAAAAGGACAACAATTGCGTTTGCGCGCTATTGTAACTCGCGATAGAAACGATGCTCAATCGTTAGAAAAAAGAGCTTCGTTATTGCGATATGATTCGGTTCACGGAGATTTCGAAGGTTCTGTAAATGCCGATTCAGAGAACAATGCGTTAATAATCAACGGAACAACGGTTCACATTATTACTGCAAATTCACCTGAAGAAATTGATTACACACAATACGGAATTGAAGACGCTTTAGTGATTGACAACACGGGTGCTTTCACCACAGAAGAAGCATTGAAACGTCACTTGGTTTCGAAAGGTGTGGAAAAAGTATTGTTGACAGCGCCTGGAAAAGGAGTGCCAAATATTGTTTATGGCGTAAATCACGAAGAATTCAATCCAGATACAGTAAATATTTTTTCTGCGGCATCGTGCACCACCAACGCGATTACACCGATTTTAAAAGCGGTAGAAGATACTTTGGGTGTAGTAAAAGGACATTTGGAAACCATTCACGCGTATACCAACGATCAAAATTTGGTCGACAACATGCACAAAAAATACCGTCGTGGAAGAGCAGCTGCTTTAAACATGGTAATCACAGAAACCGGAGCCGGAACTGCGGTTGCCAAAGCATTGCCTAGTTTATCTGGGAAATTAACTTCGAATGCGATTCGTGTTCCTGTTCCAAATGGTTCATTAGTAGTTTTAAATTTAGAAGTAGCGAAATCAACTTCTGTTGAAGACATCAATAACATCATGAAACAATACGCTCTTGAGGGCGAATTGGTAGAGCAAATAAAATATTCATTGAATAACGAATTGGTTTCGTCGGATATTGTGGGAACTTCAGCTCCATCGATTTACGATAGTAACGCAACGATTGTTTCTGGTGACGGAAAAAATATTGTGCTTTATGTTTGGTACGATAACGAATACGGCTACAGTCACCAAGTAATTCGTTTAGCAAAATACATTGCTAAAGTAAGACGCTATACGTATTACTAGAAGATTGTTAATTCAGAAAAAAAATCCGTCCCGATCAATCAGGACGGATTTTTTTATTGTGCTATTTTTATTAATTCGGCTTTTTTTAGAATTATAATCTTTTTCCCTACCAAATCAATGTAACCTAATTTTTTAAAGTCGGATAGCAATCGAATGCAACTCTCAGTCGCAGTACCTATCAATCCTGATATTTCTTCTCTTGAAAGTTGTAGTTGCAATGCACCGTCGACATCTTTTCCAAAAGTATCTTCAATATAAAGGAGTATAAATGCCAATCGTTCTCTAACCGTTTTTTGGGCCATCGCCACCATATTGTCATCGGAATCTTTCAAATCGCCACAAATCGTTTTCATCATGTTCATCGAAAAAGCGTTGTTTTGATTAAAAAAATCTAAAATTTTGCTTTTTGGAATAAAACAAACTTCCATATCTTCAATGGCAATAGCACTCAAATTAGTGGCCTCTTCACTAATTATTGAACGCTGCCCAAGCAATTCGCCTGATTTGACCAATTTTACAATTTGATCTTTACCGTTCGAACTCAGTTTTGACAACTTCCCGACTCCATCCTTTATACAAAAAACGCCTTTCAACGCATCCCCTTCCTCAAAAATTGCATCGCCTTTTTTTATAGTAATTGTAGTTTTGCAATTGGCAATTTCCAATAATTCTTCTTTCTTTAACGCTTTTAAAGAACTAATTTGTCTAACAATACATTGTTCACATTTATTCATACGTTACAACTCTAATGGCTTTTACAAAATTACACTTTTATATGATAAAAATCATATTTTAACGCAATCAGTTGTACCACCTTTGTGTCAGGTAAAATGAGCAAAGTTATGGATACAAAAAATTGTTTCCATTGTGGATTAGAAATAGTAAAAAACGAAGAGATTCTTTTTGATGACAAAAAATTTTGTTGCAACGGATGTAAAGCTGTTTACGAAATTTTTGCCCTCAACGATTTGAGTTGCTATTACGATTTTGAAAAATCACCTGGAACAACTCCGCTTGACATTCAAGGAAAATATGATTATTTAAACAATGAAAATATCGTTACAAAACTTCTTGAATTTCAAGAAGATACAACCGCTATTGTTTCACTTAATATTCCAAACATTCATTGTAGTTCATGCATTTGGATTTTGGAAAATTTACAACGTCTTCAAAAAGGAATAACGACATCTCAGACTAATTTTTTAGAAAAGAAAGTCCGAATTACGTTCGATTCAAGGCAAACCAACCTCAAGGAAATCGTAAATTTATTAAGTTCTATTGGATACGAACCGTATATCAGTTTGGAAGATTATGAAACAGGCAAGAAAGTAGTCAATCGAAGTTTAACATACCGATTGGGTGTGGCATTTTTCAGTTTTGGAAATATAATGCTGCTTTCGTTTCCCGAATATTTTGAGGTCAATGAATTTTGGCTTGATCATTATCGTAACTTTTTTCGTTGGTTGATTTTTGCATTATCATTGCCAAGTTTCTTTTATTCTGCAAGCATTTATTATGTTTCGGCTTACAAAAGCATTCAATCGAGAATGCTCAATATTGATATTCCGATTGCTTTAGGTATCATTATTTTCTTTATCCGAAGCACGTTCGACATCATCATGGATTACGGTTCTGGGTTTTTCGACAGTTTAACCGGATTGATATTCTTTATGCTATTGGGGAAAATGTTTCAAATAAAAACCTATAGTTTTTTGAGTTTTGAACGCGATTTTAAATCGTATTTCCCAATCGCAGTGACGCGAATCAACGCCAATGCTTCGGAAGAAAGTGTTCCTATTTATGAAGTGGAAAAAGGCAATCGTTTACTCATTCGAAATCAAGAACTTCTTCCTGTTGATGGGATATTAATTTCCGATAGGGCACAAATTGATTACAGTTTTGTTACGGGAGAAGCTGTTCCGATCACAAAAAATTCGGGAGACAAAATCTTTGCAGGAGGAAAACAAATCGGCAAAGTCATCGAAATGGAAGTTTTGCATTCGGTGTCGCAAAGTTATTTAACGCAACTTTGGAGCAACGATGTGTTTCAAAAAAATGTCGAACAAAAACACAAAACTATTACCGATAAAATCTCGCGTTATTTTACGCCGATACTTCTGCTCGTTGCTTTTGCAAGTTTTGGGTATTGGATTTTTATCGATGCCAATACGGCTTTTAATGTATTCACAGCTGTACTGATAGTAGCATGTCCATGTGCGTTGGCATTGACTGCTCCATTTACTTTCGGAAATGTATTGCGTATTTTGGGTAAAAAGAAATTCTATTTAAAAAACGCACTCGTTATCGAACAATTAGCAAAAGTAGATACGATTGTTTTTGATAAAACAGGCACGATAACGACCAATAAAAATTCGAACATTTCGTATGAAGGCATTGCCCTTTCGAATGAACAAACCAATGTCTTAAAAAATGTACTTCGCGGTTCGAATCATCCATTGAGCAGAATGTTATATGATTATTTACCTATGGGCGATAAATTGAAAGTCAACCACTTTGAAGAAATTACAGGAAAGGGAATTCGTGCTCACGTCGATCATTTCGATATCACAATTGGTTCCTATTCGTTTGTAACAAATACCAACGAAACCACAATTGAAAAAACCGAAGTGCATTTAAAAATGAACGAAATATATCTCGGGAAATATATTTTTCATAACGAATACAGAGCTGGATTGTCAACACTTTTCGATGCATTAAAAGACAATTACACTATCAAAGTATTGTCGGGTGATAACGATGGAGAGCGCTTCATCTTAGAGCAACTATTGCCAAAAGGTACAGAATTGGTGTTCAACCAAAAACCTGAGCAAAAACTCAAGTTCATTAAAAAATTACAAGAAGAAGGTAAAAACGTAATGATGGTTGGCGACGGATTGAACGATGCAGGTGCTTTAGCACAAAGTAACGTGGGAATTTCGATATCGGAAAATGTCAACGTTTTTTCACCAGCTTGTGACGCTATTTTGGACGCGAATGAATTTCAGAAATTACATTATTTCATGAAATTATCTAAAAAAGCAATCACGACTATTAAAATGAGTTTCGCGTTGTCGATACTATATAACTTGGTAGGATTATCGTATGCTATTACCGGAAATTTATTGCCTTTAGTGGCGGCCATTATCATGCCTTTGAGTACCATCACTGTTGTAAGTTTTGTGACACTAATTAGTAATTATTATGCAAGTAAAAAATAAAACTATACAACAATGCAGCAGCTACAAACACTACATTTCAATTCTATTTCAAGTATGACAAATGTCATGTTCTCTCCGAAGTAACTATAGTAATTTTGTCTAACACAAATGTAAGGTATGAGTGTCATTTATTTATTAATATCCATCAGTATACTAATCGCAATTGGCTTTTTTATCGCTTTTATTAGAGCGGTAAAAACGGGGCAATACGACGATGATTACACTCCCTCGGTTCGAATGCTTTTTGATGACGAACTTATCAAAACCAAAGCTGAGAAACCAAAAATTGAGACTACAAAAAAATAATACCCTAACCTTTTTACAACAAACAATTAATCAAATTTATTTATGGAAATGCAACAATTTTATTATGACAACAAAATTGTAAAGAAATTCCTTTACGCAACCATTGTTTTTGGTGTAGTAGGAATGTTGGTTGGTCTATTATTGGCCATCATGTTTCTTTTTCCTAACATCACCGACGGGATTTCGTGGTTAAGTTTTGGAAGATTACGACCTTTACATACCAATGCAGTAATTTTTGCTTTCGTCGGGAACGCCATGTTTGCTGGTATTTATTATTCGCTGCAACGTTTGCTAAAAGCCCGAATGTTTAGCGACTTTTTAAGTAATCTTAACTTTTGGGGATGGCAATTAATAATTGTAGCTGCTGCAATTTCGTTACCCTTAGGATATACTTCATCCAAAGAATACGCCGAATTAGAATGGCCAATTGATATTGCCATCGCCTTAATTTGGATTGTTTTTGGTATCAACATGATTGGAACCATCATCAAACGAAGAGAACGTCATTTGTATGTTGCCATTTGGTTTTACATCGCCACATTCGTAACTGTAGCCGTTTTACACATCTTTAATAGTTTGGAATTGCCTGTTTCGGGAATGAAAAGTTACTCGATTTATGCTGGAGTACAAGATGCTTTAGTGCAATGGTGGTACGGACACAATGCCGTGGCCTTTTTCTTGACTACGCCCTTTTTAGGATTGATGTACTATTACTTACCTAAAGCAGCCAACCGACCTGTATACTCGTACCGTTTATCAATCATTCACTTTTGGTCGCTGATTTTCATCTATATCTGGGCTGGACCTCACCATCTATTGTATTCAGCTTTACCTAATTGGGCACAAAATTTAGGTGTTGTTTTCTCTATTATGTTGATTGCTCCTTCTTGGGGTGGAATGATAAACGGATTACTAACACTTCGTGGGGCTTGGGATAAAGTACGTACCGATCCTGTTTTAAAATTTTATGTGGTAGCAGTAACGGGTTACGGAATGGCCACTTTAGAAGGGCCAATGTTATCACTTAAAAAATTCAATGCAATTGCGCATTTCACCGATTGGATCGTAGCTCACGTGCACGTTGGCGCGTTGGCATGGAACGGATTTATGGCTTTTGGATTGATCTATTGGTTAATTCCACGTATGACAAAAGGAAAACTGTATTCTATAAAATTAGCCAATTTCCATTTCTGGATTGGAACATTAGGAATCATTATTTATACGCTTCCAATGTATGTTGCAGGATTTGCTCAAGCATCAATGTGGAAACAATTCAATCCCGACGGTACCTTAACTTATGGGAACTTCCTCGAAACGGTAACGCAAATCATGCCAATGTATTGGATGAGAACGGTTGGTGGAACGATGTACATCATCGGAATGTTCATCTTAGTCTATAACATTATCCAAACGATGAGAGCCAATGGAAAAGTAGAAGACGAATTGGCTGAAGCTCCAGAATTGGTGAAAATTAGCACACGTCGATTGAAAGGTGAAAAATTCCACCCATGGTTGGAAAGAAAACCAATACAAATGACACTTTTAGCTACCGTTGCGATATTAATTGGCGGAATCATTCAAATTGTTCCGACCATTATGGTGAAATCAAATATTCCAACCATAGCAAGTGTTAAACCTTACACGCCTTTAGAATTAGAAGGTCGCGATTTATACATTCGTGAAGGTTGTGTAGGTTGTCACTCACAAATGGTTCGTCCGTTTAGAAGTGAAGTCGAACGCTATGGTCCGCAATCAAAAGCAGGCGAATTTGTATACGACCATCCCTTTCTTTGGGGTTCTAAACGGACAGGTCCCGATTTGTTACGAGAAGGTGGAAAATACAACGACAGCTGGCATTTTAATCATTTCTGGGATCCGCAAAGTATTTCAACAGGTTCAATTATGCCAAGCTACAAATGGCTGTTTGATAACGAGCCGATGGATATTTCCTTAACGCAATCTAAAATGAAAGCAATGGCTACTTTGGGAGTTCCTTATACCGAAGCCGAAATTGCAAATGGTTTAAAAGATTTGAGAGCACAAGCTTTAAAAATTGAAGAAAACTTGAAATCGGATCCTGACTTTGTAAAAAATTACGACGATAGTAAGAAAAGCGCGGCTGCCAAAGGTGAAAAATTTGTTCCTATGAACGAAAGAGAAATTGTAGCCTTGATTGCCTACATGCAACGATTAGGAACCGATATTAAAGTAAAAAATAACGTAAAACCGTAAACTCATGTTCGAACAAATAAAACACAATATGGAAACTATCGCTGGGGTGACTATATATCCTATACTTTCCTTGTTAATTTTCTTTACCTTTTTTGTTGGATTGGCCTTTTGGGTGTCTTCCTATAAAAAAGAAAAAATAGACGAATTGAGCAACATTCCATTACAGGATAACTAGTTTAATTTTTAAAATAAACCAAATGAAAAAAGTAATCCCAGCTTATTTAAGAGTCCTTATCATTTTCTTTGCTGTTTTCATAGCAATGGAATACTTTATTGACTCTGGCGACAGACCTGCATTCATCAAATACCCAATGATGATGGTGTTTTTAGGGGTCTTCCTTTTCCTATTAATAGCCATTGAAATCGTCGTGAGTGCCATCGACAATGTAACGTATCATCTGCTAACAGAGGAACAAAAAACAAAATTGGAAGAAGTTAAAAGTGTTACTATACAGGATAGTGAATGGTATAAAACAATCATGCAAAAACTAACCAAAACGGTTCCAATCGAAGACGAAGGACAACTATTATTAGACCACGACTACGACGGAATTAAAGAATTGAACAACAATTTACCACCATGGTGGGTGTATTTGTTTTACGGAACCATTGCTTTTGCCGCCATTTACCTCATCCGATTTGAAATAATGGATGGTGACACTCAAGAAATGGAACTCAAAAAAGAAATGACCCAAGCCAAAATTGACGTAGCCGAATACATGAAAACAGCTCCCGATATGACGGATGAAAAATCGGTGGTTTTACTAACCGATGCTCCAAGTTTAGCCGAAGGAAAAGTCATTTTTACTACCAATTGCGTAGCCTGTCATCGACCTGATGGTGGAGGTTCAATCGGACCGAATCTAACCGACAATCAATGGATATTAGGTGGCGGAATAAAAGAAATTTTTCACACCTTAATGAACGGAGGACGTGACGGAAAAGGAATGATTTCATGGAAAGGCACTTTAAAACCAAAGGAAATGCAAAAAGTGGCCAGCTATGTTTTATCCTTACAAGGCAGCAATCCAAAAGATGCAAAACCATCAGAAGGCGAAGTGTGGATTGATCCAACAGCAATAAAAACAGATACTATCGTTACACCAAAAACAGACAGTACTCAAGTTAAATAAACAAAAAAATGTCAAATTTAGCAGACGAAGCGTTTAGAGACTCTATCGGAACTATCGATGAAGAAGGGAATAGAAAATTTATTTTTCCGAAAATACCCTCAGGAAAATTCTATTCGTATCGCAAATGGGTGAGTTATTTTTTATTACTCGTTTTGATTGCCAATCCGTTTGTAAAAATAAACGGAAATCAATTTATGATGTTCAACGTTTTAGAACGTCGTTTCAATATTTTTGGATTTCCATTTTGGCCACAAGACTTCTATTTGTTTGTACTGTTTATGATTATTGGAGTTGTTTTCGTCATCTTTTTTACTGTCATATTTGGAAGGTTATTTTGTGGTTGGATTTGCCCGCAAACCATATTTTTAGAAATGGTGTTTCGCCGAATCGAATATTGGATTGAAGGCGATCGTGGGGCACAAATTCGATTGTCTAAACAAGCTTGGGATCGTGAAAAAATCAGAAAAAAAGGATTTAAATGGTTCATTTTTCTAATCATCTCGTTTCTTATTGCCAATGTATTTCTCGCCTATTTAATTAGTAGCGACGAATTGTTTAAAATGATTGAAGAAGGGCCACAAAACCATATAAGCACCTTAATTGCCTTATCGATTTTTACGGCTGTTTTCTATTTTATCTTTGCGTGGTTTAGAGAACAGGTATGCATTATTGCTTGTCCTTACGGAAGATTGCAAGGTGTACTTTTAGACAACAAATCGATTAACGTTGCCTACGATTTTGTGCGCGGTGAAAAAGAATCAGGACGAGCCAAATTCAACAAAAATGAAGACAGAGCTGCATCAGGAAAAGGCGATTGTATCGATTGCCATCAGTGTGTTCATGTGTGTCCGACAGGTATTGATATTCGAAACGGAACACAATTAGAGTGCATAAATTGTACCGCTTGTATTGACGAATGTGACTTAATTATGGAAAGTGTGAATTTGCCAAAAGGTCTTATTCGATATGCGTCTGAAGATGAAATTGAGAAAAAAGAAAAATTCAAGTTCACCAACAGAATGAAAGGATACACGGCTGTTTTGGTGATTTTAATCGGATTTCTAACAGGTTTATTGTTCCTTCGAAATGCAGTGGAAACGGTTATTTTGCGTTTGCCTGGACAATTATTTGAACATAAAGGTGATGACATTAGCAATATTTATACTTTCAAGATAATCAATAAAACGAACGAGGATTTTAATGATATTCACTTTAAGTTGCACGGAATAAAAGGCGACATTAAGGTGGTTGGACAGCAAGAATTTACAGTAAAAAAACGAGGAATGAACAAAGGTACTTTGTTTGTTCAAATTCACCAATACCTATTAGAACACGATAAAACAAAAATTGAAATTGAAGTGTACAACGGAGATAAAAAAATTGAAACCATAACAACCAATTTTTTAGGTCCAAGGAAATTCAATTAAAATAAAAAATAAAAAATCATGAAAATCAACTGGGGAACATCGATAGTTATTGCATTTGCACTCTTTATATCATTTATTTTATTTTTTGTTATAAAAGCGCAGACCGATACCAAATACAACAACGAATTGGTTGTCGAAGAATATTACAAACACGACGCAAAATTTGCGGAAGAAATGAGTCGCATTCAAAACGCGCAAGATTTAACCGAAAAACCAATTATAACTACAGAAGCCTCATCAATTTCGATTGTATTTCCTCAAACATTTGATCCTAAAAATATTGCAGGAACAGTGTCCCTTTACAGGCCGTCTAACAAAAATCTGGATTTCGAGATTCCGATTTCGTTATCCAGTACAACTTTGCTCATACCTAAAAAAAGTTTGGTAGACGGTCGCTGGGACATTCGCATGGAATGGCAATATAATGGCAAATCATATTTGACAAAGGAAACGTTTTACATTATGGATTAAACAAATTGACTTAAACACACAAGTATGCTTTACACGGCTTTGCTTTTCGGATTTCTTTCTAGTTTACATTGCGTGGGCATGTGTGGTCCGATTGCGATGATGTTGCCTTTAGACAGAAACAATCAGGCAAAAAAAGTGAGTCAAATTATAACGTATCATTCGGGAAGATTAACAGCATATGCTAGTATAGGTTTGGTGTTTGGCTTAGTTGGAAAAGGACTTTTCATTGCCGGAATTCAACAACAATTATCCATTTTTGCAGGACTTTTTATTATAATCGTTATTCTGTTTCCGCAACGTCTTTTATCGAAATACACTTTTTCGAAACCTGCTTTTAGATTGATTTCAAAAGTCAAAACTAAATTAGGAAGTCAATTCAAAAATAAAAGCTACCGTTCGTTATTTACCATTGGATTGCTCAACGGATTTCTACCTTGCGGAATGGTGTATGTTGCGCTATTTGGTGCCATAGCTATGCAAAGTGTGAGTTTTGGAATGGCGTACATGCTGTTATTTGGATTGGGTACAATTCCGTTAATGAGTATGGTAGCCGTTTTACACACTTTTATGACGGTTTCTTTTCGAAATAGAATTCAAAAAATAATTCCTTTATTAGGAATTTTCATCGGAGTGGTTTTCATCTTAAGAGGATTGGGTTTGGGAATACCATATGTTTCTCCGAGTACTATCGACTTAATTGTACAATCCAATCCCAATTGTCATTAGAATTTAATAACTCTTAAAAATTATGGAAAAACATTCATTATTAAACGAATTCCCGGAGTATCACGATAAAATTCATGAATTAAAAATTAGTAATTCCCATTTTAAAAAATTGTTCGATAAATATGATGAATTAGAACATCAAATTCATCGTATTCATCAAGGAATTGAAATTATTACTGACGAAGCATTTAAGGAAATAAAAATTAAAATGCTGCATCTAAAAGATGAAATTTTCACACTAATTAAATCCTAAAAAAAAACGTCCCGCTAAAGTGGGACGTTTTTTTAGGAAATAAGATAGGGTTTATGTTCTTCCAGCAGCAGCTATTAAATTTAATGCTGAACCCGCTTTAAACCATTCGATTTGACCTTCGTTATACGTATGGTTGGCAAGTATGTTTTCTCTTGAACCATCAGAATGAACCAATTCAATAGTCAATGGTTTTCCAGGAGCAAAACTAGTTAAATCTAAAAAGTTTAAAGTGTCGTCTTCTTTGATTTTATCATAATCACTTTCGATAGCAAAAGTCAATCCCAACATACCTTGTTTTTTCAAATTCGTTTCGTGAATACGGGCAAACGATTTTACCAAAACCGCTTTAACACCCAAGAAACGTGGCTCCATTGCTGCATGCTCACGTGATGAACCTTCACCATAATTGTGATCTCCAACCACTATTGAAGGAACGCCAGCTGCTTTGTAAGCTCTTGCAACAGCAGGAACGGCATCATAAATACTTGTCAAATGATTTTTTACAGCATTTGGTTTTTGATTGAAAGCGTTAATGGCACCAATCAACATATTATTGGAAATATTATCCAAATGACCACGAAAACGCAACCAAGGTCCAGCCATAGAAATATGGTCGGTTGTACATTTTCCAAAAGCTTTGATTAATAATTTTACACCAGTATAATTTTGTCCGTTCCAAGGCTCAAATGGAGCTAACAATTGCAAACGCTCTGAGGTTTCAGAAACAGCTACAATAACACCGCTTCCATCTTCGGCTGGTGCTTGAAAACCTGGGTCTTCAGCATCAAAACCTCTAGGAGGCAATTCGTCACCCGTTGGTGCATCTAGACGTACTTCTTGTCCGTCTTCATTTATCAACGTGTCGGTTAATGGATTAAATCCTAAATCACCTGCGATTGCTAATGCTGTTACCAATTCTGGTGAACCTACAAAAGCTAAGGTATTCGGATTCCCATCGGCACGTTTTGAAAAGTTCCTGTTGAAAGAGTGTACAATAGTATTGCGTTCTTCTTTCTCTGCTCCTTCTCTATCCCACATTCCGATACATGGTCCGCATGCATTGGCAAAAACAGTGGCTCCAATTTTATCGAAAATATCAATAAAACCATCGCGCTCTATAGTATATCGCACCACTTCAGATCCTGGAGTAATGGTAAATTGTGATTTGGTTTTTAAATTTTTATCAGCTACTTGCTTTGCTAGTGAAGCGGCACGAGCAATATCTTCGTACGAAGAGTTCGTACAGGAACCTATCAAACCTACTTGAATGTTCAAAGGCCAATCATTTTTGATAGCCGCTTCTTTCATTTTTGAAATTGGAGTTGCTAGATCCGGTGTAAATGGTCCGTTCAAATGAGGTTCTAATTCAGATAAATTAATTTCTATTACCTGATCAAAATACTGTTCTGGATTGGCATAAACTTCTGCATCACCAGTTAAATATGCAGCTACTTTATCGGCAGCATCGGCAACATCGGGTCTGTTTGTTGAGCGCAAATAACGACTCATTGATGCGTCGTAACCAAATGTCGATGTGGTAGCACCAATTTCGGCACCCATATTACAAATCGTTCCTTTTCCTGTACACGACATTGAAGTGGCGCCTTCGCCAAAATATTCAACAATTGCACCAGTTCCACCTTTAACAGTAAGGATTCCGGCTACTTTTAAAATTACGTCTTTTGGTGCAGTCCAACCTGAAAGTTTTCCAGTTAGCTTAACACCTATTAACTTAGGAAATTTCAATTCCCAAGCCATTCCCGACATAACGTCAACAGCGTCAGCTCCACCCACGCCAATAGCCAACATTCCCAATCCACCTGCATTAACGGTATGCGAATCGGTACCAATCATCATTCCTCCTGGAAAGGCATAATTTTCTAAAACTACTTGGTGGATAATTCCAGCTCCGGGCTTCCAGAAGCCTATTCCGTATTTATTAGAAACAGAAGCTAAAAAATCAAACACTTCACTACTTTGTGATTTGGCACGCGCTAAATCGGTTTTTGCATCCACTTTTGCTTGAATTAAATGGTCACAATGCACCGTGGTTGGCACAGCCACTTTACTTTTTCCAGCATGCATAAATTGTAACAAAGCCATTTGTGCTGTTGCATCTTGACATGCTACTCTATCTGGAGCAAAATCTACATAATCTTTTCCTCTTATGAATGCTTTAGAAGGTGTTCCTTCCCACAAATGCGAATATAAAATCTTTTCTGAAAGTGTTAAAGGGCGACCTACTAGTTCGCGAGCTTTATCAACTCGTAACGCCATGTTATCATACACTTTTCTAATCATTTCAATATCAAATGCCATAATAAAAAGAGGTTTATTGTTTGTACTGCAAAATTACGAAAACGTTATATTATTAAAAAATTTTTAATCTACTATGTTTATTGATTGTAATTATTTGCGGAAAGGAGATTTTTGTTGCCTATTTTTTGTTAAAATCGAATTAAAACAGCAAAAAAATGAATAATCACTATTTTGATAGGGAAATTATTGAAAAAGGCAAATGGGTATAGCAACTTAGTTTGAACTTTTAACTAGTTCTTGCCGACCTTGTACATACAAATTCCCCAAAATACGGTATCTGATTGCGAAATAATTTCTTTTTTAACTAAAGAATATGCATTTTCCAATTCTAGTATTAAATCTTCTCTTATGCCATAAAATGAAAATACAAAATACCCTTCAGAATTAAAATAAGTCGAAAACCTAGCAACTATGTCCAACTGATTTTCAAGATAATACAAAACTTCATTAAAAATAATTACATCAAATTTTTGTTTTGGAACAAAATGGTGAATGTCGGCTATTTGAAATTCGGCATTGGGATATTTTTGTGAATTGGCTCTCTGAATAGCATTAGAGGACAAATCAACACCCAATGAGTACTCATAATCGTAAGGAGTTAGGTAGGCATTTAACGCGCCATAACCGCAACCTAAATCTAATATTTTTGGATTTGAAATACCTGTTTCGCGAATGCAATCGACAATGGCATCGTAGCGTTGTTTTTCATCGCCCATATAATCCCATGAACCTTTACGGTATTTATAATCCCATTTGAGTTTTTTCTTAAACCACTTCAGTCTTATAAATAAATTCTTAAACATAAAGGATTACATCAAATTAGAAATGATCATTTCTTCTGTAATACCTTCAGCATCTGCTTTGTAGTTTTTGATAATACGGTGACGAAGAATTCCAGTTGCTACCGCTTTCACATCTTCGATATCGGGAGAAAACTTTCCGTTAAATACTGCGTTGGCTTTGGCTGCCAATATTAAATTTTGTGACGCTCTTGGTCCAGCACCCCAATCCAAATAATTTTTAATATAATCGTTAGACAAAGCATTATTTGGTCGTGTTTTACTCACTAAAGTAACTGCATATTCTACAACGTTATCGGCTACGGGAATACGACGAATAAGTTGTTGAAAATCGATGATTTCTTGTGCTGAAAACAACGGATTAATTACAGGTTTATCGTCAGAAGTAGTGTTTTTAACCACATCAACTTCTTCTTGAAAAGAAGGATAATCTAATTTTATAGCAAACATAAATCGATCCAATTGCGCTTCAGGCAACGGATAGGTTCCTTCTTGCTCAATTGGGTTTTGGGTTGCTAAAACAAAATAAGGCAATGCTAATTTATAATTATGTCCCGCGATAGTAACTGAACGTTCTTGCATCGCTTCAAGCAAAGCGGCTTGCGTTTTTGGTGGTGTTCTGTTTATTTCATCAGCGAGGATAATGTTGGCAAAAATAGGTCCTTTTATGAATTTAAATTGGCGGTTTTCGTCTAAAATTTCACTTCCTAAAATATCAGATGGCATCAGATCAGGTGTAAACTGAATGCGTTTAAAATCGAGACCTAATGCTTGTGAAATAGTATTTACCATTAAGGTTTTAGCCAAACCAGGAACTCCAACTAAAAGTGCGTGACCTCCAGAAAAGATACTCAATAAAATTTGATCCACTACCTCATCTTGACCGACAATGATTTTGGCTATTTCTTTCTTTAATTCAATTCTTTTTTGAACTAGATTTTGAACTGCGGTTACGTCTGACATTATTATTACATTTACAAATTGAATTTGACTATACTCTTTTTTTCGAAGCCCAAGCCTATCGCTTTACTATCAAAAAATTAATCGTTTTTTAACCAATTGTTAGTGAAGTCGCAGTTTCTGTACTCACCATTTATTTTAACATACGTTTCTTTGATTTTCTCATTGGTCCATTTTCCAATGGCGTTAATTTGCTTTTCTTTAAGTGCCAACTCTCTAATTTTGGTAAAATCTTTACTGTAATCGGCTGCATGTTCATCGATACGATTGGTAACAATTAACAACTTGTATTTTTTTCCGGTACGCGGTTCGTCTTCAAGAACTGGTTCTGAAATTTCGTTATCTTTTAAATTTGACACTTGACTGTACAATTCGGGATCCATTTTAGTCAGTTCAAAATGCGTGTCTTGTGTTTTAGGATTGATTAGCGTTCCGCCATTGGCACGCGTTTCTTTTTCGTCTGACATGGTTCGTGCGGCATCAGCAAAAGAAATTTCTTTGTTTTCGATTTTTTTCTTGATTAAAAGTGCTTTTTCTTTAGCATCATTTAAATCGGCTATTGACACTTTTGGCATCATTAAAATGTGACGTAATTCAAGATCTTGTCCTTTTATTTTTTCGAGGTAGATGATGTGAAAACCAAATTCGGTTTCAAAGGGCTCTGATATTTGACCTTCTTCGAGAGAAAATGCCACATCTTTAAACTCTTTTACGAAACCTGTTTTTTTATTGATTTTGTAGAATCCTCCGGTTGCTGCAGAACCCTTATCGTCGGTGTAAATTACGGCTCTGGTTTTGAAACTCGCGCCTTCTTCTACTTCTTTTTTAATATCCTTTAGCTTTTGGATGATGCGTTGTTTTTCTTCTGGCGAAATTTTTGGTGTGACTACAATTTGAGCTATTTCGAGTTCGGCGCCAAAAACTGGTTTTTCGTTATTGGGAATTTTTTTAAAAAAGTTTCGAGTTTCTTCGGGAGTAATTTGTATGTCAGCAATAATTTTACTTTGCATTTCTGCGGCCAACTTTTGTTGTTTTAATATTTCAAACAAATCAGTTCTAAAATCTTCTTCATTATTTTTTTTGAAATACTTTACAACCTTATCAATGCTTCCAAGTTGTTCCACCATGTATTCCATTTGTTGATTCATACGTTCGCGAATTTCTTCATCTTTCACAATAATCGAATCTTGAATGGCTTGGTGTGCATAGAGTTTGTCTTCTAATAATTTCCCTAACATTTGACAGCGTGTAATGTCTTTTATAGAGTTGCCTTGACTAGACAGCTCTAAAAATGATTTATCGATATCAGAGTCTAAAACGATGTACTCACCAACTGTTGCTATAATTCCGTCTACTTTTTGTCTTTTAGAGGAATTAACTTTGGGAGTCGTAACTTTCACCGAATCCTTAATGATTTCTTGTGCTTCGCTAAAGGAAAACACAAAAAGTAATGCAAAAAGGGTTAGGCTAGTTTTTTGTAATAATTTCATAGTTTTTATTGTTATGGCTAAATAGCGCCAATGGGAATTTTATTTGTTGTTCTTAATTTTGTTTTTCACCTTTTCAAATGCAGGTTGATTGATTGTAACTTTAAATTCTTTATTCAATTCGCTTATCCAATTTTGTTCTAAAAATTGTTGATAATCATTAATGACTTTTCCTTTACTTTCTTCAAATGTTTTATCACTTTCTGGGATGACTTCGAATACTTTTGTAACAAAATAATAATCGCCTTGTTGGGTAATTTCTGAAATACCTACTTCAAGTTTCATATCTTTTGGCAATTGAATCGAACCTACTTCAAGTTTGCTGCGACTTGCCATTGCATTTACAACATCTTTAGTGTTGAGTTTGTCTTTAATTTCTTGAGATTCTGCACCTTTTTTTAGCATGTCTTGTGCCGATTTTATAACATCCATTTTGGTAGAAGAGGCAACAATTACATCCAATCTTGATTTCCATTTGTATTTATTCTTTTGGGTTTCGTAAAATGCTTGTAAACCAATGGTATCGGTTTTCGAGCGTTCCCAAATTTCTTTTTCCATTAAATCAAACAATAACAAACCGTCACGATATTCTTCTATAACAGCTGCAAAATCAGGAAACTCATTTTCTAAATTGTCGTTGTAATACTGATTGATTTGTTCGTCTACATATTGATTGTATAAAATATCAAGTAAGCGCGCTAATGGTTTTGCTTTGAATCCAGATTTTTGTTGCGATTGTATATAACTTAAAAACTGCGAACCTGTGAAAATTTTATTTTGAATGGCAAACAATTTGCTCGAATTAGATTCGGCACCGGCTGGCAATTCCCATTTGCTATAATACACATCGTCAGTTACCAATTTTGAAACGGCTTCAAATGTTTTGTTGTCTCTTTTGACTTTGTATTTTGCTCTTAATTTTTCAGTTAACGAATTGGTTATTAAGCGGGAGCGATCGTCTTTTGCGATTTTATTTTCTAGCTCGGTTTTAGATTCTTCAAGTGTTTTTAGAGGAAATTTTTCGATTAATTTAACGATGTGCCATCCAAACTGCGACTGAAAAGGTGTTGAAATTGAATTTTCTTTGGTTAAAGAAAAAGCTACATTTTCAAATTCTTCAGAACTTAATTGACCTGAACCAAAGCGGTTAAGCAGACCGCCTTTTGGAGCTGATGACTTATCCTCAGAAAATTGTTTGGCCAATTCTTCAAAATTTTCGCCTTGTTGAATTTTTTTATAAATTTCCTGAATGGTGTTTTTAGCTTTTTCAGGATCTACATCTTCTTTATCTTTAGATGTATTCATAAGCATTATGTGAGCTACAGTTATATCACCTCTGTTTTGTCTTTCGTCAATCACTTTAATTAAATGATAGCCAAATCGCGTTCGTATTGGCATTGAGATATTTCCTTTTGGAGTTTTGTATGCAGCAGTTTCAAAGGCATAAACCATTCTGAAACTCGTAAAATAACCCAAATTTCCTAAGTTCTCTTTTGCAGAAGGATCTTCAGAAAATTCTTTTGCCAATTGACCAAAATCTTCACCGTTTAAAGCTCTTTGACGCAAATCCATACATTTGTTGTAGGCTTTTAATGTATCTTCTGGCGACACAAATTCATCCAACATAATCAAAATGTGCGAAGCTTTGATTTCTTTCTGCATTCTATCATATCCTTCTTTTACTAAAGCAGAAGTAACTTTAGAATCGGAAGTGTAATTTTTTGAAAGTTGCGTTCGATATCCTTTTAATTCGTTTTGGTATTGTGGTTTGTTTTGCAACCCTAGTTTGTTAGCTTTGGTTACTTTTAACTTGTACCCAATAAACAACTCAAGATATTGATTCAAATCTTTCTGAGACTCGTCTTTAACTAAATCAAGATTTTTTTTATAAACTCGCTCAAATTCGTCAGCATAATAAGGCTTTTCTTCTATGGTAAATAAAACTTCTTTTGCTTTATTTTGAGCAGTAACTGAAAAACTCAAAGCAAACAATAACAAAAAAAATACTTGTTTCATAGGTCTTTATATAATTTATAGTGTCTATTTTTTCAATCAACAAAAGTAACAATTAGCCACTATTAAACAAGCATTAGTAGTACTATTAACAAAAATTTATTAACACTAACTAGCAGTAGAAATAGAAGTGATTATTGTTTGCCCTATTTTGAAATTAGTTATTTAAGTAATAAATAGTATTTTTGCATTCTGTAAAATATAATATGAGTTTTTTAAAAGAAATTGCACGTAGAAGAACCTTCGGAATCATTTCGCACCCTGATGCGGGAAAGACTACATTGACTGAAAAATTGCTTCTTTTTGGAGGCGCTATTCAAGAAGCCGGAGCGGTAAAAAACAACAAAATCAAGAAGGGCGCAACGAGTGACTTTATGGAAATTGAACGTCAGAGAGGGATTTCAGTAGCCACATCAGTCCTTGCCTTCATTTACAAAGACAAAAAAATAAACATTCTTGATACACCAGGTCACAAGGATTTTGCTGAGGATACTTTTCGGACATTAACCGCTGTAGATAGTGTTATTGTAGTTATTGATGTTGCCAAAGGAGTCGAGGAACAAACTGAAAAATTAGTAGCAGTTTGTAGAATGAGAAAAATTCCGATTATCGTTTTTATCAACAAACTGGATCGAGAAGGAAAAGATGCATTTGATTTAATGGATGAAGTGGAGAAAAAGCTTGGCCTAACTATAACACCGTTGAGTTTTCCAATAGGAATGGGTTACGACTTTCAAGGAATTTACAATATTTGGGAACACAACATCAACTTATTTAGCGGTGATAGTCGAAAAAATATTGAAGATACGATAGCAATTTCTGACATTAATAGTCCGGAATTAGAAAAACTTATAGGCGAAAAACCATCTCAAAAACTTCGAGAAGAATTGGAGTTGATTGACGAAGTGTATCCTAAGTTTGATCGCGAAATGTATTTGGCCGGAAACCTGCAACCTGTTTTTTTCGGTTCGGCTTTGAATAATTTTGGTGTTAGAGAATTGTTGGATTGTTTTATTGACATTGCACCTTCACCAAAAGCAAAAGAGTCAGAGACACGATTAATTCAGCCAGAAGAAGAAAAATTATCGGGTTTTGTTTTTAAAATTCACGCCAATATGGATCCGAAACATCGAGACCGTCTGGCATTTATCAAAATTGTTTCAGGCACTTTTGAACGCAACAAACCGTATTTACATGTAAGATTAAATAAAAATTTAAAATTTTCTAGTCCGAATGCGTTTTTTGCAGAAAAAAAAGAAATTGTTGACATATCGTATCCAGGTGATATTGTTGGTTTACACGATACAGGAAATTTTAAAATTGGAGACACCTTAACGGAAGGTGAAATAATGAATTTTAAAGGAATTCCAAGTTTTTCTCCAGAGCACTTTAGGTACATAAACAATGCCGATCCTATGAAAGCCAAGCAATTGGAAAAAGGTGTAGATCAGTTGATGGATGAAGGTGTAGCGCAATTGTTTACTTTAGAAATGAATAATAGAAAGGTAATCGGAACTGTGGGTGCCCTGCAATATGAAGTAATACAATACCGATTAGAACATGAGTATGGTGCGAAATGTACGTATGAAAATTTTCCGGTTCACAAAGCCTGTTGGGTAAAACCAGAAGATAGCAAGAGCGAAGAATTTAAAGAATTTAAAAGAGTAAAACAAAAATTCTTAGCACATGATAAATACAATCAACTGGTGTTTTTAGCCGACTCTGATTTTACAATTCAGATGACACAGAGTAAATACCCTCATGTAAAATTATATTTTACTTCTGAATATGAATAAATATCGACGAACTACACTTTTAAATTAAATTATAGTAATTAATCATAAATTACTGCCATTTGGTTTTTTTATTACAAATTTAGATTTTATCTTTGACCATTGAATTAAATGCTCCATGAATAAAAAATTAATATATTTTTACCTTTTTGCCTTTTTTTTCTTGTCTGATTTTGTAGTGTATGCACAGCCAGGAGAAGATGATGATAATGGTGGTTTAGATGATACAGATCCGGCACCGGCTCCTATCAACAGTAAAATTATAGTTTTATTTTTAGTGGGAATACTTTTTGCATTTTATACTTACAGAAGAAATAAAAAAGCAATACAGTAATTATAAAAAAAGAGGCTCATTTAAAATGAGCCTCTTTTTTTTGTTTATATTTTAATTACGGTGCTATTGGATAACTTGCAAAAATGAAATTATTATTATTTGCTTCCCAAATACTAAAATCTCCCGCATCAACACTTCCATCTCCATTTAAATCTGAGGCATAAATACCGAATGCAAATTCATTATTATCTGCTTCCCAAACACTAAAATCACCCGCATCTATATTGTCATCTTGTAACTTACCATTGGTAATATCACCTGAAAACAAACCAAATACTCCAGTTTCTAACTGTATCATATTGTCGCCATACGCTTTATTTGTAGATACACTAAAATCATAATTAGCTGGGTTTGCACCAAGAGCTACAGGGTTTGCACTCCAAGTTTGTACAGCATTTTGAGTTTTTATAGCCACATAATACAAGCCATTGGTAACTGTAGGAAATCTGCATACCGCTGCTCCATTAGTCTTTAAAATTGCTGTTGCAGTAGCTACAACATTATAGGGTGCTGTTGTACTGTGCAACTCTACTGTTATATCTTCAACATCAGTAGCTGCTGAAACACCATCTTGATTCAATTTTACTGATGACATGGTACTAGCACCAGCATAATAACCTTCAATAAATAATTTTAGATTTACAGATAAGGTTTCACCTTCCACCACCAATAAAGGTTGATTGATTGCGGGATTGTATACTGTATCGATAGTTCCTGAAGGCCATTTAATAACCGCTTTAGTGATTTCGGTAGCTTGACCGATACCAAAGTGCACATTTAAAGAACTCATGAATTTAAAACCATCACCACTACGAACATCTCTAATTTGTTTCCCGAAAGCTCCATAAATTTCAACTCTAGCTCCAATACCATTTCTATTACTCTGTACTCCTTGAAGTTGAAGTTTTATCCAATTGTTAGAGTTCCTGCTATTAATTTTTAAAGTATTTCCGTTTTGAACATCTAGGAATCCATCATTATTAAAATCTCCCACTGCGCCTACGCTCAATCCTGAATAACTTACAGGCGCGAAAACGTTATTACCTTGATTGAACATAATTTTGTTTCCACCGCCCATAACATCTACGAAACCATCGTTATCAAAATCGTGAGCGATATGCTCTATATTTGTTGAAGTATTGGTGTCCCAACCTGAACCTGAAGTAATATCTGTAAATGGTTCTTCGTCATTATCCGTAGCAACGAGATCATTTCTTTTCAATTTGTGTGCTCCAGAACTCGCACCAACCAAAGCATCCATATCGCCATCATTATCAAAATCAGCCCATGCTGACGACCATGATTGACCTGCGTCGTACATGTTCATTTGAACAGAAATGTCTGAATAAGTACCGTTTCCATTGTTTCTATGTAATTCATCTGGTGGTACGCTACCACATTTTGCTATAAACAAATCCAAGTCTCCGTCATTATCATAATCAATCCAAATAGAGCCATAATTACCGCCTGCAGCACTTAATCCTAAATTAAAAGCACCAGATGTACCTGATTGATAGTAGGTAAGATTACCTAAACCATCATTTATATAATATACATTCGGATCCACATCATGACATACAAAAGCATCGAGATTTCCATCATTATTGATATCGATAAAATTAGAACGTTGAGAAAAAACATATTGTGGAGGTGAGAATTCTGTAAAAGCAGTTCCCAAAGCATTTGAGTTCATAAATGTAACCCCAGAACCATTTCCATAAAGCAAGTCGTTGATTCCATCTTTATTATAATCGCCAGCCGCCAAACTCCAAGTTGGTAAAAAATCGGCTGTTGTAGTTGGAATATCGGTCATTGTAAAAGTTCCATTAGCATTTTGATAATGAACTCTAATGTTTGCCGAACTAACGCCCACAATATCATCTCTAAAATCGCCATTCATATCTACAGAACAAATATTATAAGCACTGTTTATTGTACTTATTGTTTGAGAAGTAAAAGTAACAGGTGCAGGTGGAGGCACTACAATTGGTGCTTCACTTAATTGAAAAGTAAAACCTGTGTTTTGAGATACATTTAACCATCTATTGTCCCAGTTGATATAATAGGGTGTTCCGGCAGTTACGTTAAAAATACACACAGAAGAATATCCAGAACCCGTATCGTCATCATTCGCATAACACGTTAAAGCGGCGCAAGTGCCAGTATATACATGTATACGTGTGTCTTTTCTTGGCGTATTAGCAGCAATATCTGTTGTGATTGTCACTGTGTAATTTTGAGTTGGTGTATAGACATACCATTCTCCTCCTGGTACGTTAACTGCTGGGATAGCACCGTTAGGCGCACAAATTAGAGAAGGCGGAGTTCCATTTATTACACCTACTGTATACAAGCCAGATGATGACAAAGAAACCGGAGCTGTGCAAGAATTTTGCGCCATTGCAAATTTCCCTATAACTAGAACAATCATTAGTAAAAAATTTTTCATAGTATTGGTTTGTTTTTTTTGGTTTATATTGTTAATTGCAACTGTTGTTCAGTGAATTAATCCATGCTTCTATTAATATAATCCCCTCGTCATGAATAAGTGTTCTTCCATGGAGTGGCATTCTAATTGCTTCATCAGTAGTATTTAATCTGTGGTATAACATTGATCTGTTGATATTGCCTGGAGTCACAATTCTACTGAGTGAAGGTGCAAAATCTTGCATGTCTTGTGTGTCAACACAAACTCCCATATTTGTAGGATTATTTGCTGTTTCATTGAATGAAAATCGCATTGGTCTGTAATCACAATGTCTGTCATTTTGATGACAGTGTGCGCAATTGATGTCTACATAAGACCGAGCTCTTGTTTCTAATGGTTTTGTAGCATCTTCATAATCTATAGTTGAATTTGCAATTGAGGGAAAAGTAAAATTATTTTGCAAGTATCCTTGTTCAATCCATTTACTAAGTTGGTTTCTTGCTGTTGAACTTGAGGTAAAACCAAAATTCAAATTTTGAGGTTTTATTCCAATAGGAACAAATACAGTTTGATCAGCACCGTTAATTGTCTCTCTTTTTTTATGGCAAACTATGCATTGTTCTTCAGAGGGAATTCTATAATTAACACTACGTTCTACACCGTTTTCCAACCAAGTTACGGGTGTGTTACTCCCAGCGAGATTGAAATACGCTTCCGTTTGATCATCATTCCAAATGTAATCAGCAAATATCCAACCCGTAGCTTTACGAATCATTAGTCTCGTTTCAATTATCCTAGTTGCGCCAACTGGAGTAACATTTTGCACATTGTCATAATAAAATGTTTTAATTAAAACGGATCCTACAGGCAATTCTAATACATTCATATCGCCGTTATATGTGGCGCTCAATCCGATCGGCATCCAAACAAATCTTTTTTTATGGGCGTAATCAGAGAATAATGAACTTGATGGTTTATAAGGAAGTACATTTAAAGCTGGGATTTGATCTTTCATATCCCCTTCAAAAAAATTATATTGTGAAAGTAATGGGTAGGGCGCCTGAGTTAAATCAACATTTACAGGTGAAATTGGCGTATACTGCTCAACATCATCAGATTGAGTACAAGAAATGATTACCGACATTAAAGCAACAAAACTGAGTGCTAAATAATAATTCTTTTTCATATGTTAATTAAAAAATGAAATCAAAAATAATAAAAAAATCCAAAAATCATATATAATGACACTAATAATTAATGATTCCATTTTTTTTTTGTACATTATGTGGCGAAACCACATTAAGCGTTTTCTTACAAAAAAAAATCTACTGATAATTCAGTAGATTTTTTTTATACGTTTGATACTTAATTTATGGAGTCGGAAAATTTGCAAAAATAAAATTATTGTTGTTTGATTCCCATATACTATAATCACTTGCATCTACATTACCATCTCCGTTAAGATCGGTAGTAAATATTCCGAATGCAAAATTATTGTTATCTGTTTCCCAAATACTATAATCCGATGAATCAATGTTTCCATCTTGTGAAATACCATCATTTATATCTCCTGAATAAAATCCGAAGACGCCTCCCATGTCAACCATGTTATCTCCATAAGCCTGACTTGCGGCAGTGGTAAAATCATAATTCAAAGGTGTTATAGGTCCAACACTCTGAGGGTCTTTGGTCCAAGTTTCTATAGCATTTTTTGTTTTAACTGCAATATAAAATGAACCGTTAGGAGCTGTTGGGAAATTTGCTATTGCCGATCCATCTGTTTTTAACATTGCCGAAGCAGATGCTACGACACTATAAGGACTTGAAGCATTATGCAGTTCAACAATAACTGACTCTACATCTGTTGATGTAGGTGGAAGACCCGCTTGATTATCGACAACTGTCGTCATAGTCCCTGCGCCTGCATAATAACCTTCAACAAACAGTTTTAAATTTACAGTTGAAGATGGTCTCCAAAAGTATACATTATCAATATATACATTTCCAGCTCCAAAAGGAGTAGACTCAAATTTAAATTGATTAATTCCATTTGTACCATTAAGCTCATTTGGAGTCAAATTAAAAGAAGACAAAGGAATATCAAAACTATTCCAGCCCAAAAATGTTAGATTTAAGTCAACAAAACTTGCTGCGCCACCTGGAATTGGATAAATACGCAATGTAGTACAATTTGTTGTCCAAACATCAATATGCAATGTTGTCATCGATTGAACATTTAAGTTGGTAGAGAACTGAACTCCTTCATAATTAAAATTATAATATCTTTTTACATCATCACCTTGAATTTGAAGCTCCTGATATTGTGTAGTTTGTCCCCAATAAGGAAACCAATCTATACCCGAAATATTAGCATAAGCGTTACTAAACAATGAAATCACATCAGCAGGATTTCTTACAGGAGGTGTAGGCGCTGCAGTTGCAGGAGGCACAGTTACCAAAAATACCGCTGTAATGCTTGCACTAAGGAAGTTACCTGCAGCTGCTTGAGTTGCTGTAATAGTAGACGAACCTTCACCAACAATTGTTATTTGATTACCACTAATTGTAGCTACACTTTCGTTGCTACTGGTATAACTAAAGCTACCAGTACTAGCACTTGTTGGAGGCGTTATAGTAAAAGAACTATCTCCAACTTGTTTTGCAGGTATAGAAAAGTTTGTCAAAATAGGCGCAACTGATATAACCTCATCACTAAAATACATATTATCTACATATACTACTCCCGCTCCTGGAGGAGAACCTGAAATAATTAATTGGCCAATATGTGCTTTGGTTGTCAAATTAGTAAAACTAGACAATAAAAAATTAAGACTGTTCCATCCATTTTGAGTGGGTGTAATAGTTATTTCATGTTCAACATCGTCACCACCTCCATAAACACCATTAACACCAAGATCGACCAATTTTACTCTAAAAACGGTCATGTTGGGCGTCCAAATATCAATATGAAATAAGTTCATAGCACTAGCATCAATAGGATTGGCAATTGTTTCCATACCCACAAAATTCATATTGGTATACTTAAGAGTATTGCTTCCTCCTAACACAACACTAGTTAAATCACCCTGTGACCAACCTGTACGATACGTATCTACAGTAGCAGCTGGTTGGGATAATAATTCGTCGGTATAAATCCGAATGGCATTAGCTCCTCCAATACTTGGCGATGGTGCTGCTGGGGGTGTTACTTCAAAAACAGTGGTTATGGTGCCGGTTGTAAAACTACCAAATGCTGCTTGAGTTGCTGTTATGGTAGTTGTTCCTGCGCCAACAACAGTAATAACATCACCTAAAATTGTAGCCACATTAGTATTACTACTAGAATACGTAAATGTACCAGAACTATTACTTGTTGGTGGTGAAATAACAAATGGCGAAACGCCTAGTGATTGAGTAGGAATTGAAAAGGCCGATAAATTAGGAGTTCCTATTCCGGAAGCAGGTTTCCAAAAATATAAATTATCAATGTAAACCGTATTGTTTTCAGCTTGGTATGCAAATCCGGTTTTAGCAAACTTAAACTGTATGATGTTGTTTAGAGTTCTACCTGCATTAGAATAATGCGTTAACGGAATATCATAACTATTCCAACCCGAAAAAGTAGGATTCAATACAAATGAATTTTCACCACCCGCAATAAGAAAAACTTCAAGCGAAGCAATATTTGGTGTCCAAACATCGATATGCAAATGCGTCATAGCCGGGGTTAATGCATTGATAGGCACACTAAATTGATTTCCTTGATAATCAAGATTAGTGTAACGAATTGCCGTATCGCCACCTAATGGGACTTGAGCATATTGTGTACCTTGTCCCCAGTTTGGATAAAAATCTGTTCCTGCTATATCAGAATACGCACCACTAAATACAGATATAACGTCTGTTGCAACTCTGACTGGCGGAGTGGGCGCTGCGCCTTGAGAAAATCCTAATGAAAAACTCATTAGAAAAGTTAATAATAAAAATTTTTTCATGTTTATTTGATTTTGTTTGTAATTTATTGTTAAAATCAAACTTACACGGATATTTAAATTTTAAGAGATATTCCGACTGTAAAAAAACTATACAAAACTATTTTGATAACGTAATGCTTACTAAATGGCAGTATTTATTACTACTCAATAAAAATAAGACAGTTATAAAAAATACAAGATGTTGTAAGAGCTTGTTGTAATTTAAAAATTTGTTGTAGTAATGTATAGGTAATTTATAATTTTGTTATTAGACTATTGCCTTTTATTACAATAATATAACACAAAAAAACTAACAAAATCTAAATTCTATCTTAAAATACTAAGTAAATAATAAAATATACAGTCCAATTTTTAATTTATAACAATACTAAACAAAATAATAGTTGCTCAAACATTTGGTTATAGGACAAATAAAAAAGGTCTATTGAGAAATACAATAAACCTTTTTATTAAAAATACATATAATTATGGAGTAGGATAATTAGCAAAAATAAAATTATTATTGTTGCTTTCCCAAATGCTATAATCACCTGCATCAACATTTCCATCACCATTAAGGTCTGTGGCAAAAGCACCAAAAGCGAAATCATTGTTATCTGCCTCCCATAAACTATAATCAGAGGAGTCTATATTTCCATCTTGAGAAACACCATCATTGATGTCGCCTGAATAAAATCCGAATACCCCGCCTAAATCAGTCATATTATCAGCAAAAGCCTGAGAACTACTTGTTGTAAAATCGTAGGCTAAAGGCGTTGATCCAACAGTTTGCGGTAGAGCACTCCATGTTTGAACTGCATTTCTAGTTTTAACAGCAATATAGAAAGAACCATTTGGAGCATTGGTAAAAGCACATACTGCTGTTCCATCTGTTTGTAACATTGCAGTTGTAGTTTCAACTATACTGTATGGAGAAGTTGCATTATGAAGTTCCACTGTGATTAGCTCAACATCTGTTGATGAAGGTGGTACACCAGCTTGATTGTCAGCAACAGTTGTCATAAGGTTACTGCCTACGTAATATCCTTCAACAAACAATTTTAAATTAACTATTGAACTACAGTTATTTACAGTTACGGTTACGTTTTGTGTCAAATAACAAGTTGCTGTGGTTATTGTATATTCGTAAATTACATCAATTGGAGCGTTTGTTGTGTTGATTAACACTTCACTTGGATTTGAAGTTTGTGGAGTAGTTACTGCTGTATTACTTATTCCTGAGACGGCAGCACGAGTCCACGTAAAAGTAGCCTCAGGGTATACAGAGGTTGGAACATAGGAAAAAGTATCTCCAGAACATGTAACGGCGGTTGCTGAACTTGATAATGGCGCTACAGGAACTACATTTAAAGTTAAATTCAAATCATCAATTCTCCAATTAGCAACTCCGACACTTGTAGTACCAAGTCCGTTATGACCATATAATCTATAAGTAATTGGTCCGTTTGAGCTAGAAGTTGGAATAACTGTTGGAGTGTGAAAAATCCAAACGCTATTATTTGCTAAAGTTCCTGATGCAACATTACTTACAAAGCCATCTATACTTGAACGTAATGAATAGGCTTGTGGACCACTATTGGTGCATCTTGAACCAAAACTAAATCCTGTTAACGCAACATTAAAACCAGCTTCAGGTGTTAATGTAAACTGAAAATAAGTAGATGAAGCAGTGTTTAAAGACCCTATTAAGGAAGCTGCTCCTGCATTAGTCGTACCCGAAGCACCTAGATAATTTGAAACACTTACTGAAGTAATTAAAGTAGTAGTACCATTATTGTTCCCTTGAGATACATTAGAAATTGCAATGCCCGTTGAAGTAGTTGTAGATGGAGCAGCTGTTGCAAAATTCCATGTTACATTTCCAGATGATGCACTTCCACAAGGACCTGCTGTAATTGAAGCCGTTAAACTTAGAGGATGTACTAACTGATAATTTAAAGCATCTGTACCTGAAAGTGTACTCGTAGAGATAACCGGTTTATTAACTCCAACAGTAGCATTAGCAAAATTTGCTACTAAATTTAAAGTAACACTATCAGGAGAAATAACTCCAGAAAGTGTTCCAGAAAGTGTCGCAGTAGTTGTACCGTCATATAGTTTATCACTCACAGATGGTGTATCGATAGTAACATCTTTTTTGGTTATATCTGCAATTAAAGTCAATGGACTTAATGTATAGTTTCCTAATGAAGTTCCTGAAAGACTGTATCCAGTAACATCAACCGTCTTCGCATTTCCAGCAGTAGCTGTAGTAAAATTAGCATTCGCTGTACCTGCTAAACCAACGTTAGCCTCGTCTCCTGGTAATATTCCTGAAAGCGAAGCTGTTCCTGAAACAGTGGCTGTTATTGTTCTGTCATATACTTTATTAGCAGCTGTTAAACCTACTATATCTAAAGAAATTAAAGTAATGTTTGCTGTTAAACCTGTTGGTTGTGTTAAAAAATAATTACCTAAACTATCCCCTGATAATAAATAACCTGAAACAGTAACTGGTTTATTGTCTTCAACTGACGCATCATTAAAAATAGCTACTGGTGTTCCTCCAATACTAACATTAGAAACATCTGCAGCAAGAATGCCATTCAAAACAGGAGTTCCAACAATAGTTGCACTTACCATAGTGTCGTATTCTTTGTTAGCAATTGTAATTCCAGAAATAGTAACTTCTTTTGGAGTAATAGCAGCTGACAAAACGGGTTGTGTTAAGAAATAATTTGGTGCATCTGCACCAGCTAAAACTAAATTCCCAGTAACCGATTGGGTTCCTACATTCACAGTTGCAAAATTACCTGCTCCTGAAAAACTTACATCATCAGCGTTTATTACACCTGCAAGTGATCCACCTGTAATAGTAGCTAATGTTGTTGCGTCGTATTCTTTATCACCTGCAGTTGCACCGATAAAAGTTAACTCTTTTGGATTAACTAATAAACTTTGTGATACGCTAATTGCTGGATTATAACTACCATTACCTACTTGATTAGCAATAATTGTTACTGTACCCGCTTTAAGAACTGTAACAACATTTCCAGTTACAGTAGCAATATCCGTATCTAAACTTGTGTAGCTCACCGTTAAGTTTGAAGAGGCGGTAGCGGCTAAATTAAAAGAAGCAACTCCATATGTTACAGGCGATAATGGTGCAAAAATAATAGTTTGGTCTAACAAACCTGAAGGTAAAATAGATGCTGTTAAACCTGTTGGTTGTGTTAAAAAATAATTTCCAGCGGCTGAACCACTTATAGTATAACCTGATACAGTTACGGGCTTGTTGATATTAACTGTTACATCATTAAAATTCGCAATTGGTGTTCCGCCTAAATTCACATTTGGCACATCACCCGTTACAACACCAACTAAAGCAGGCATTCCACTGATTGTTGCAGATGTCGTGTTATCAAAAGGCTTATCATCAATGGTAATTCCAGTAATAGTCAATTCTTTAGTATTAACCGTATTAGTAGCATTAGTAGCTACATTTACCGCAGAAGCACTTGCACTGGATAGCACAATAGATCCTGATTTATTCCCTGCTGATGCACTGGCTGCTATACGAACATAAATTAGTGTATTCGATATAGTTCCAGCAGCACCAATTACTAAAGGCGCAATTGAACTACCAATAGTAGTTGAAAAATCGGAAGAAGTTGCTACTTCAAAACCTGCAGGAGGCGTGATAGTAATTCCATCATTCATTAATACCCCAGAAACTGTAAACTGAGTTGCAGATGAAGGGGTTCCGTAAGTTGAACTTAAACTTGCTAAAGTACCTGATGCAGTTATAATTGGTCCGGCTGGTGTAGCGGTAACCGTCACATCATCTATAGAAATTTTATCTCTACTTCCTCCTCCTGTAACTGCTCCTGCATGGTTATAAAAACGCAATCTAGCGGTCGCAGAATTATTAAAAGCAGTTGGAAGTGTAACATTTGTTATGGAACCAGAATTCACACTTTGAATATCAAGAATTTGAGCAGCACTGATTTCGGTAAAAGTACTATTGTCAATACTCCAAAATACTCTTAAAGAAGTTGGCCTTGTTCCATTACCATTATCGACTGCAGCCCAAATAAAACTTAACGTTCCAGCATTTACGCCAGTAAAATCGAGAAGTAAATCTACTGCAACAGCTTCTGATGTAGCGCCAGAGCCAGTTGATAAAAAAACCAAACTTTGAGTTCCTTTTTGTACCCCGCCAGCGGTTGTTGTTACGAATGTGGCAGATGACTTAGTAGTCCTTTTACCATCATTTGCAGTTCCACCAGTGGTTACAGGATAGGAAGCCCAGCGGTTAGCGCCTGCTCCTGCCGCAAAATTGTTAGTCCAATTCGCAATGTCTGCAAAATTTTCAGTAAATGTGTTCGAAGGTTGAGAAACCATCGGAACAGGTGTTTGTGCATTTACATCAAAAAAAGACATAGATAACAATAATACAAAGTAAAAAATTGCTTTGCTTCTTTGTAACATTAATTTCATAAGTAATTGATTTATAATTTGTACGCAAAAATAAATTATTAAAACATAGTTATACTATTTCCTGCCTTATTAATTTATTAACAAATAGTTAATTGAAAAAAAACAAGGCCTTAACATTACTGTAAAGGCCTTGTTGGAATTAAATGGTTGCAAAGTTATCTTTTAATTACTCTAACTGTTTGGACTTGAGTTTCTTGTGTTATAATTAAATTATAAACTCCTGATGGATAGCCTGAACCAATTTGAAGGGTTTCAATTTCAGAAATTGGAACATTTTTATTTTCAATTTGTTTTCCAAGCATGTCGTATACTTTAATTTGAATACCATTTTGTGACGAAGTTCTAATTGATAGTTTAAAATCTTCTACAAATGGGTTTGGATAAGCAATCACTTTGAAATCGTCTACAATGGCATTATCAGCATCTATTCTACTTCCACCTGATGTAGTAATGTTACATCCAGCGCTATACGGTAAGTAGGTACCATCCGTGTTTTTCAAAGCAACTTCTACAAAATAAAGTGTATTTGCTACTCTATTTGGCAACTGATTGAAATTAAAACGATTCAATACTTGATCGCTAATTTGAACAGAACTATCAACCGTGTTTGTAATTCTGAATCGATATCCAAGTATACCTGTATGATACGTAGCATATACCCACTGATTCATAGATAATAATGTTGTTCCACATTGTGCCCCAATAGTTGAGATTGGTGTTGGTGTAGTAACATTACAAGCACTACCAAAATAAGGCTGCCATACATTATTAATCAGCAAAGCAATATCAACACTGTAGGTCGTACTAAAGGTAATACCAGGAAGCATAGATAAATCAAAGAAATTAACCGGTCGATCTTTAATTAGAACCACATTGGTAGTTAAATTTTTAACCCTAAAACGATATCCTTGAGCACCAACCACGTAATGTGCTGTGAGTCTGTCACGCAATGCATTTATTGTAGTTCCACAGTTTGCCTGTATTAAAGAAGTCACAATAGCAATACATCCACCTGGTTGACCAACATTATCGATAACTCCATTACAATCATTGTCAATACCATCGTAACAAACTTCGATTGCACCCGGATTTATTGTAGCGTCTAAGTCATTACAATCAGTTCCAATTGCAACATATCCTACAGGAGCTACTGGTGCCGTAACTGTATTTAATGGATCTCCAAAACCATCACCATCACCGTCAAAATACCAAGGAGTTCCTGTTACCGTGATTATAGTTAAATTTAAAGTAGCAGTATTTGTACACCCGCCTGAAGTTGTTGTAACGTGAGTATACGTACCCGAAGTAGTATATGTCACTAAATTTGCTGCCCAAGTATAGGTATTCACAGCTGTTGTGGTTACACTTCCATTAGTAGAATTTTGATTAATGGTTAAGTTTAAAGTTTCGGTATGTTGACATCCTGCTGCATTAGTAGTAACATTAGTCAAACCTGAAACACTAGAAGTATACGTTTGCCCATTTCCTAATGGTAATGCCCAAGTGTAAGAAGTACAAGCTATTACGTTTGATGTAGTTGCAGTACTATTATTAATTATTAAATTTAATGTTTGGGTATTAGTACAACCAGAGGCATTAGTAGTGACATTAGTTATACCAGAAACACTCGATGTATAGGTTTGTCCATTTCCTAATGGTAATGCCCAAGTGTAACTATCACAAGCTGTAATTGTAGTAGTTCCTGTTGTACTATTATTGATTGTTAGATTTAACGTTTGCGTATGAGGACAGCCAGAAGCGTTTGTAGTAATTTTTGTTAATCCAAAAACACTTGAAGTATATGTTAA
>CANLLR010000019.1 GCA_947491985.1 Flavobacteriaceae bacterium
TCTCCATTTATCATCTATTAGTCTATCATCTATTAGTCTATCATCTATTAGTCTATCATCTATTAGTCTATCATCTATTAGTCTATCATCTATTAGTCTATCATCTATTAGTCTATCATCTATTAGTCTATCATCTATTAGTCTATCACCGTATCTTCTTCTTCCTATTACTCTCATAATCCTCAAAAATCATCTCCCCCAACCCTTTCAATCCCGTATAAAATGCCTTTCCCTGATTGGCTTCTGTAAAGCGATTTACAAACTGCTGCAAATACGGATCGTTAGCAATCATGAACGTCGTAATCGGAATGTGCAGCTTTCGCGCCTGTGCCGCCTGATTGTAACACTGTTCTACAATATAATCGTCCAGACCGTTACTGTTCATATAATACGACCCGTCTTTTTCCCGCACACAACTGGGCTTACCATCGGTAATCATAAAAATCTGTTTGTTGGTATTGCGTTTGCGTCGCAGCATGTCCATCGCCAATTGCAATCCCGCTACCGTATTGGTATGGTAAGGCCCCACTTTAAGATACGGAAGGTCCTTAATAGCAATCGGCCACGCATCATTGCCAAAAACCAATATATCAATAGTGTCTTTAGGGTAACGCGTAGTAATCAATTCGGCTAAGGCCATCGCTACTTTTTTAGCAGGCGTAATGCGGTCTTCACCATATAAAATCATGCTGTGGCTGATATCAATCATCAACACGGTGCTCATTTGCGACTTGAATTGTGCGTCTTCCACAACAAGGTCGTTTTCGGTGAGTTGAAACTCGCCCAAACCGTTGTTGATTTGGGCATTGCGAATGCTTTCCGTAAGGGCAATAGTCTCTAAAGCATCCCCAAAATGATACGGGCGAAATTCACCCGTAAGTTCGTCGCCACTGCCACTGTATTTAGTTTTGTGGTTGCCACTACCCGATTTATTTAAGTTGCCAAAAATTTGGTCAAGTGCCTGTTGGCGAATCGCCCGTTCGGTTTTGGCGGTGATACCTGTGCCCGAAGTACCATCGTCTTTCAACTCTTCACGGATGTACCCTTTTTTCTTTAAGTCGGCAATAAAGTCATCAATAGTATAATTGTCGTCGGTCAGTTTGTACTCGACATCCAACTGCCGTAGCCAATCAATCGCCTCATCAAAGTCGCCTGAAGTATGTGTAATCAACTCCTTAAAAATGCCAAATAATTTATCAAATGGCGAAAGATTCGGAGCTTCGTAGTTTTTAAAGAAAAATCCTTTTCTAGTATTCTTTTCCATAGCTATAAAATTATTACATAAAGTTTGGATGCGTATCACAACGAATGTTAATTCTTTCTGAAGAAATTGGGTTGGCAGTTGTCTATCATCTATCAGTCTATTATCTATTCTCATTTGTGTTCGCAACTTATAACAACATATACCGCATAATTATACTAACCTGCACTACAATAGTATAAGATCTCCTCAAAAGCGATGAACTACATTTGGACTACTATTTAACGGTACTACTCATTCACATGAAAAAATTATTTTTAGCCCTACTGCTGCTTTCAGGAACAGCGCTTACTTATGCACAAACAGAAAAAGACGACAACCGCATCGAAAACGACCAAGACCGCATTAGCCAGTTACAACAACAGCCTGCTCAAGTCGCTACAGAACGCAGCGCGCGCATTGAAGCCCAACGCATTCAAAACGAAAAGGCAACCCTGAAAAGAGAAAAAAAACTAGCCAAGCAAAAAAAGAAACAAGACAAGGTTACGGCAAAACAGTAAATAGCGTCGCAGTGGTAAGTGAGTATAACTCTAAATAGAACGCTACATCGTTGGTGGGGCGTTTTTTAGTCGAAAATTCCGCCTACTATTGCCTATTGCTTACAGCCTCTTACCTACTACTAAAAATCATCAAGTTCATCAAAGTCTTTAATCTCAGATAATTGCATCAGTCTATTGCTGTTTGTGGTTTCCGATGCTGTTATAAAAACTTCTTCTCCTTCTTCGGCATTTGCGTTTGTATTCACTTTTTCTTGCTTCTTTTTACTTAAAAAGTCAATACTCGTTTCAATTTTAATGACGGGCACACCGATGAAACTTCACAAGCTATTTTTCTCAAATAAAGTAGCACGATAGCGCGGATGGCGAACGGACGAAGTAATCCGTGCCCACATAGAGTATAAATAAAAGCGCAGTCAACGGGGTACTTTTTTATGGGTGTAGTAATCAATAAATTAAAGTGCAATAGTAGTACTAGCCACCGATAGCATGGAATTACATTCCGTGCTAAAACACACTAACGTTAAAAAATACTGCTACATTTTATCGGTACACCATGTAACAAATTACAACTATCCATTACTAATTGCATAAATGTAAGGTATGCTGATGAACAAAGCCATAGTATCAGATAGTCAAGGCAATGAACTTCGTTTATCGAGCGTTCATAAGTTTGAAGGCAGCATTGCTTTTCCGCACTTTTCCGCAAAATATGTAGTCTCTGGCGAAGAGAATTACACGATCAATCAAAAAAAATACCATATTAAAAACGGAGAGTATGTGATTGGAAATCAAAATACCTTTGCTACAATAGCAATTGAAAGTATACCACCAGTAACAGGCATTTGTATTGACATATCAAAAGAAAAATTGCATGAAGTAATGGCATACCATTTCAGTGATAGCGATTCCTTTTGTGATTTTTTATTTAGTGAAGCATTGCTTATCAACAAATACAAGAGTAAAAATACTCAACTCGGATACGCTTTTGACGCACTAGCAAAAGAGTTTAACAACCTACTTACTACACCAAGTTTAGTCACAAATGAACTGTTTTATTCCATTGCCGAAGGCATCGTAACCGATCAAAGTAAACTCTACTATCAGTATAAAAAACTCAATTTTTCTAAACAAAAAACCAACAAAATACTATTTCAATTTTTGTGGAATGCAAAGGATTTTATCGATTCTAATTTTCAAGAAAAAATCAACGTAGCACAAATCGCTGCCACAGCAAACCTGTCAGAATATCATTTTATCCGCTTATTTAAATCGGTTTTTAATCAAACGCCTTACCAGTACATTTTGCAAAAAAGACTTCATTTCTCCAAAGCCTTATTGCGCGATAAATGTCAGATAAAAGAAGTCGCTTTCCTTTCTGGGTTTGCCGATGTACATGCATTCAGTAAAGCTTTCAAATCAACATTTGGATCTACTCCGAACCATTTCAAAAAATCTTTTTAGCAATTTTTGACAAAAAACAGCCGTGCTACTTTTGTATTTTTAACCCATAAATTAAAAAAACATGATACGAATAGTGAGTATAATTATAGTCAAATTTTTAGTATTTCTTAGTGCATGTACTGCACAAGCCCAAACGTGGTCAAAACTCAATACAGAAGCCTATCCAGGTAAACAAGATGATATTACCTTTGTCGATGAAAACACAGGTTGGTATGTCAATGGGTATGGACGCATTTTTCATACTAAAGACGGAGGCACTACATGGGAAAAGCAACTGGAACAAAAGGGCTCTTTTTTTAGAACCATTGCTTTTGTAGACAAAAATAATGGTTTTGTCGGAACTGTAGGAACCGATTATTTTCCGAATGTTACCGATACTATTCCACTTTACAGAACCCAAGACGGTGGAAAAACATGGCGTCCTATTTCTTACAAAGGCCCCTACGTAAAAGGCTTATGTGCTATTGATATCGTAAAAGAAGAATACATCAATCATGGTAAATTAGATTATAAAACACATCTATTTGCTGTGGGGCGCGTGGGTACACCTGCCAATATGATGGTATCCAATGATGGCGGAAATTCATGGTCGTCCAAAAGTATGGACGACAGCTGTAAAATGCTGTTCGACATAAAAATGTTCAATAAAAATGAAGGGATTGTTTGTGCGGCTACCAGTGCCGACATTTCGCAATCGAATGCATTGATTTTAAAAACAACCGATGGTGGAAAAACGTGGAAGAACGTATACCAATCCACACGACCGTATGAAACCACTTGGAAGGTCTCCTTCCCTACTCCGAACATTGGGTATGCAACCATCCAATCGTATAATCCTGAACCCAACGTAAAACAACAACGTATTGCTAAAACTACAGATGGTGGTGCTACGTGGACCGAATTGAACTTGGTAGAAGATACTGCCGCGCGCGAATTCGGTATCGGATTTATAGATGAAAACCATGGTTTTGTAGGCACTGTGAATAGTGGATTTGAGACTATAGATGGTGGCAAAAGTTGGGAAAAAATTGACTTGGGAAGGGCGTGTAATAAAATTAGAATCTATAAAAATGCCAAAGGCGAAACGTATGGTTTTGCAATTGGTGTGAATGTATTTAAACTGTAAAAAAGAATGCTTATGGAATCTCCTTTTAACAAATTTATTTATTTTGGCTTTCTGCTTTTAGGAGCCTACTTCGCAATTTTTCAACGCGATTACTCAAATGCCGCCATTAATTTAGGTATTGCTTTGGCATTTGACCCTTTTGATCAAAAACAAACCTGGAAAGACAGACCCACATGGCAAAAAGCATGGCTGATACTGCATCTGGCTTGTGTTGCTATGTTATTTGGTTTAACTGTAGGAATTAATGATAGATGATGTTTATTTAAAGCTACGGATAGGAAGAGTATAAGTAAAAGATAGCGCGGAATTGCATACACGATAGCGCGGAATTGCATTCCGTGCTAAAATACGGTAGCGCTGATTTTAATTATGTTTTACGCGCTATGTGGGCACGGAAAATAGTTCCGCGCTATCGGATATCGGAAGAGTATAAGTTCAGTAATAATTGCTTAATAAAAAAGGCAACACATTGAAAAACGTTGCCTTTTTAAATGTATCACGTACTTTTTATTCTTTCAATGAAGCCATATCAATTACAAAACGATACCGAACATCACTTTTTAACATGCGCTCGTAGGCTTCATTAATATCTTGCATTTTGATAATTTCTATTTCAGATACAATGTTGTTTTCACCACAAAAATCAAGCATTTCTTGAGTTTCTGCAATGCCACCAATTAACGAACCTGCCACTGCTTTTCGTCCCATAATCATAGGAACCGTATTTAAAATGGGGTCCAAACCGCCCAAATAACCCACTAAAACTAACGTCCCGCTAATGGTTAAGGTAGCAATATACGGATTCACATCATGAACATACGGTACCGTATCAATAATCAAATCAAATTTTCCAACTACTGATTTCATCTGATTTTCATCGGTAGTAATAATCATACTATCGGCACCCAATTCTTTGGCATCCTTTTCTTTGTCGGGCGTTCTTGATAAAAGTGTTACCTCAGCACCCAATCCTTTGGCCAATTTTATAGCCATGTGACCCAGTCCTCCTAAACCAACTACGGCTACTTTACTGCCCTTTCCCACTTTCCAATGACGCAAGGGTGACCAAGTAGTAATACCAGCACATAGTAACGGAGCTGTAGCAGCTAAATCCAAATTAGCAGGCACTTTCAATACGAAATGTTCTTCAACAACTACTGTTTCTGAATAACCACCGAAGGTCATTCCGCCAAGGAATTTATCCTGACTATTGTAGGTCCCTACCCAACCATTTAAACAGTATTGCTCTAAATCTTGAGCGCAACTACTGCAAGTTCTACACGAATCAACCAAGCATCCCACACCGGCAAAATCGCCGACTTTAAGCTTGGTGACTTCGCTTCCTACTCGAGTTACCTTACCCACAATTTCATGTCCTGGCACGCTAGGATACGAGGTAAATCCCCAATCATTTCGTGCCGTGTGCAAATCAGAGTGACACACCCCACAATACAATATTTCAATTTCAATGTCTTTAGCGCCAACATCCCTGCGACTAATAGTCATTTGTTTTAAATCGGCATCAGAAGCTTCTGTTCCGTATGCTTTTACATTTTTTGTTGCCATAATTCGTGTGTTTTAACTTTTCTAACTTGATTGCTAATGAGTCGTATTGTTGGTAGGTATTTCTGATTTTAAAGGTACTACATTTTAAAGGTTATTGGCTCTCAGCATGCCATCAATTTTTTCCATATAAAAAACAAAACCCTTCTATTGAAGCAGAAGGGTTTTGTGTTTACTATAGTAATAAATTAAGGATGGCTAGAGAAAATGAAATTATTACCATTCGATTCCCAAATAGAATAATCTCCAGGATCTACACTACCGTCTCCGTTTAAGTCGGTGGCAAATACGCCAAAGGCAAACGCATTAGAATCGGCTTCCCAAAGTGAATAATCACCTAGATCGATAGATTCATCTTGATTAATATCTCCCGAATAAAATGCCCAAACACCTGGTTCAACTTGTACCATATTCGAACCAAACGCTTTGGTGGCAAGATTGGTAAAATCGTAAGTAGGTGTAGAAGAACTAATAGCTAAAGGTGCTGCACTCCATGTTTGAATACCATTGCGGTGTTTAATGGCCAAATAATACGACCCACTTAAAGCCGAATTAAAAGTGGCTGTTGCCAATCCGTTGGTTTGTACTATCGCCGTTGTTGTTGCAACCAGTGCATATGATGTCGCATCTCGCAATTCAAAAGTAACATCATCAACATCTGTAGAACTACTACCCACTCCTTGATTGGCTTTTACAGGACGCATGACATTAGTTACAGTATCGTAAAAACCTTCAATATACAACTTAGCGGTAACCACTGTATTGGGTCCAACTATGTTAACAGTATAGTCCTCTACTTGTCCAAAAGAAAAAGTTTCACAAGGCGTTGGAATACCATCATACTTCAAAGAAACACGCATTCTGGTCGCACCCAATGTGGCGGTTACTGGAACTGTAAAATTACCTACAATAGGAGTTGTCGTTGATGCAGCAATTGTAAACACCGTTTCACCAGCATCTATAAAATCACCATCATTATTGTAATCAATAAAAACCCCATATCCTTCAGGATAAATGGTTCCTGTCCAAAATGGTGTAATGGTAATGGTTTGGTTAGAACCTTGCACTAAGTTGGTTGAAATGGCAGTGAAATCGGTATATCCTATTCCACCAGACGAAGCATTGTTAATCGTACCCAATTGCACATTGCCAATGAGTTCATCAACAACACTATTCCCTTGAGAAGTACAATACGTATACTGCGATGTAGTTAGGGTCACCACATTACTTGCAATCGATAAATTTCCTGCCGCATCTAGCGCTCTTACAGTAAACGAATACGTTGTTAAAGGAACTAATCCTGTAATGTCTACTGTCGTTGCTGCAATCGTACCAACTAATAGTGCACCTTGATAAATATTATATCCAGTAACACCAATATTATCAGTCGATGGAGTCCATGAAAGCGAAGTACCTGAAGAAGTTGTCACCGAAGCAGAAAGTACAGGTGCCGATGGCGGTGTAGTATCTGGTGCTAATGTTGTTATATTTATGGTATTACTATTTGGAGATAAATTGCCTGCAGCATCCTTTGATTTTACATTAAAAGCATAGGATGTTGAAGGACTCAAACCGGTAACATTAAAAATAGTGGCTAAGGTTGTTGTTCCTATGAAAACGGTATTGCGATAGATTTCATAACCAGTCACCCCAGTATTATCAGTAGCGACTGTCCATGAAAGATTGGTCGTGGTCGATGTAGTTCCAGAAGCACTTAATGTAGGAGCAGTTGGTGGCGTTACATCGGGTCCTAAAGTAGTAACGTTAACCGTATTACTAGGCACCGATAAATTACCATCGGCATCTCTAGCTCTTACCGTAAAGGCGTAAGTTGTATTCGCTACCAAGCCAGTTGCCGTATACGGACTAAGAGTTGAAGTACCAATCAACACGGCATTTCTGTAAATGTTATATCCTGTAACCGCTATATTGTCAAAAGCACCTGACCATGAAAGTACGGTTGAAGTGGCTGTAGTTCCAGAAGCGGAAAGCGTTGGTGGGTTCGGATTGGTAGTTTCAGGAGTTCCAGCAGTAATCGTAAAATTAGTGTTGGAAACATCATAAAAAATATGATTCGACCCCATTATCATAATCCGATTATTCGCTCCCTGAAGATTCGGAATATTTACCGCTTGGGTTCCGTCATTTGGTGTTCCTAATTGCAGTAGGATTGGAAATGTGAGTCCGCCATTCGTAGACAAATAAATATCTACATTCGCGCAATTGATGCCGTTAGCCGTTGTTCCTGCTACATTCCACGTCATGGTTTGTGTTGAATTCCCAATATACGATACAGCAGTATTTGGACTAGTTACTAAAAACGGCCCTACACTTGCCACAGTTAACACCATATTGTCTCTTTGTGTTTGACCTCCATTTGGAGTTCTATTATCTCTAACCGTTAATGCAAAATTCATCGTACGTGCTACAGTCGGCACCACTTCCCATGTAGGTGCCAAATTTCCTGCAACTACGCTAGCAAGAGGTGGCATGTACCGATTGGGAGAAGAAGTAGGCAATAGCGATCTAAAATTCGGACCCACAGTAGCTGTTTGTGTTGGAGGTTGTGTACTCGTTTGATTGTTGGTTTGTTCCCAACAATAGGTTAATGCATCGCCATTGAAATCAGTAGCTGCTCCTTTTAAAATAAAGGGGGTTCCCAGCGGTATCGTAAAATCGGCACCTGCATTTGACGTTGGTGCAGCATTGCCATTTGCAATTGCAACAGCGCAACTTCCGCCAGTTCCATTAATAAAAGAAATCATTTCGGAAATATTAACGGTATGAAAATAGGCATCCGAATTACTTTGTACGTTGGGCGCACAAATACCAGCATATCCCATTATAGTCGAGGCACTTCCTGGTTCAACAGCCGTAGCAGCATTTCGATTACACGCATTATTTTGTGTATGATTGGCTCCCCATTGGTGACCCATTTCATGTGCAACATAATCAATATCAAATGGATCTCCAACTGGCGAACCTAGACCCGTAATTCCTCTTGCTTTATTAGCTGTACAAGGTGAAAATAATTGAGCTACACCTCCTCCTCCAGTACTAACTGTATGACCAATATCATAATTTGCTAAACCAATTGCCCCATCAATTACTGGTTGACTTTGGTTTAATAAGGCATTACCCGTGTTTGAATTATCAAAACTATCGGAGTCAATAAAAATAATAACATCGTTATTAGCCACCAAATTCATTCTAAATGACATGTCATTTTCAAAAACACCATTAACTCTTGTCATAGTTATTACCATTGCTGATAAAACTGCAGCTTTTTTCTGAGCTAAAGTACCAGCACCCAATCCCGCGGCATTAACATGAAAAGCCGCATATTCAATGGTACATGCCATAGCCAAACGATACGTTCTAAAAAAACTATCACTAGCTCGGTTTTGCAGTCCTTGTTCAATTAACTTGTCTGTTTCGGATGTGTCATCAGCAACATGACATTGAAAAGAAGTAGACGGACTCACATCTTGTTTACGATACACTATGTAATTGTTCAAATCTTTGGTATAGGTATCAATATAGAAAGTACCATTTTCACCATTGAGTACCATAGCATGTAAACCAAAAAGTGTCACACTCAACCGAATGGTCTGTGCAGGGTTCTTGATACTTCTACCCGAATACGATTTTAAGTCAAGAAACTTATCCGACAATCCTTTTTCCATTACTGGAGCTTCATAAATGTAATAGGCTTCTAACGTTCCATTCGGATTTGGAAACGAGATAATTACATTTGATGGAATGTTCAAAGCATCTAAAGGAGCTTGCTGCAATTGGGTTGTAAGCAATTCTAAATTCAGTGAAAACAATTCAAATTTTCTTGGTTGAGCGGCACGTTCCATTTTAGTCAAAGAAAGCGTTGCTGCTTCAGAACTACGATTCCAAAGCGGCGACTGACCAAAACCAAAAGAAAAAATAAAAAGAGCAAGTAATAGTAATGTTTTTTTCATAATAATGTATAATTGGTAAGCCAAATTTAAAATAATTATCTGATAATCATAATCCTATCGCAAATAAATCATAAAAATGCAATACAAAACAGTAACAAGTGTTTTTTTAATCAATAAATAAAAAGAATCGTAGAATAACTTTGTATTTTTGACTTGCGTAAAGTAATCCAACAAAGCATACCCAACTTAACCCAATTTCAATTGAACAACTACCTTATTTATTTAGCTTTTGGGAAGGATGATTATCTAAAAGAAGCGCTGTATTCATTGCTTTCGTTTTACAATTTCCATGCAAAAGAGGATACGATAAAAGTCCTCATTTACACCGATACATCCGATTATTTTAAAAAAGTACTTCCATCTGATGTGGTTTATCACACCATCGATGATGAAACGATAAGCAGTTGGAAAGGCAACTTAAATTACGTCTACCGTCTCAAAACCAAAGTCCTACAAGACGTTTGTAAACGGTATACTGGCAATTTTTTATTTGCAGATACGGATACTGTTTTTCTTAAAAATAGCCGTTCGTTATTCCAGCAAATTGAAGCTGCCGAATTACTTTTGGACACCTGTGAAGGAAAACTAGTAGATAATAAAGGTGGCATTGCTACCAAAACCAAGCGTTTTTTAAAGATGCAAAATACTTTTTCAATTGCATCAGATACCGATATTATTTATATCGATGAACAATTTGTAGCATGGAATTCGGGCACTATTGGGTTTACAAATGCCTTGGCTAATACCTTGGTTTGTGTAGAAGAATTGATCGACGAATTGTATGCCAAAAGCAATTTGTTTGTCGTAGAACAAATCGCGTTGAGCTACTATTTTCAAAAGCTAAAAGAACCTAAAGCTACTAAAGATTTCCTTCACCATTATTGGGATTTTAAAGAATTTCGTCCTATTCTAATTGATTTTTTTAATCACAACAAATCGAAAAGTCTGACCGAATTAATTGTTGAAATGGATAAAATTCATCCTCAAAGATTGGCTGTCGAAAAAAGAAAGTATAAGAAATTGCCTTTCCTTCAAAAGCAATGGCGCAAAATAACTACAGGCAAAAAGTGGAAAATGCCAACCTACTATTTAGACTAATTATTAATTTCCAACACTTCAAAACAACTGTATTTCTCTTATCTTTGCACTAACTTTTTTTTTACAATTATGACCGAATTACGCACTATCATTGAACAAGCTTGGGATAACCGCGCTTTACTACAAGAACCAACAACTACCAGAGCCATTAGAGATGTCATTCATTTATTGGATGAAGGAACGTTGCGTGTTGCCGAACCAACAACCGACGGTTGGCAAGTTAACGAATGGGTGAAAAAAGCCGTTCTACTATATTTTCCAATTCAGAAAATGGAAACCTGGGAAGCCGGAATTTTTGAATACCACGATAAAATGGTGTTAAAAACCAATTATGCCGAAAAAGGTATTCGTGTAGTGCCACCAGCAACGGCTCGTTATGGTGCTTACATTTCTAAAGGCGTAATTTTAATGCCAAGTTATGTGAATATCGGTGCCTATGTCGATGAAGGAACAATGGTCGATACTTGGGCAACAGTTGGAAGTTGTGCTCAAATTGGCAAAAACGTTCACCTTAGTGGTGGTGTTGGAATTGGTGGTGTTTTAGAACCCTTGCAAGCTGCTCCAGTTATCATTGAAGACGGCGCATTTATTGGCTCTCGATGCATTGTTGTAGAAGGTGTTCGCGTAGGTAAAGAAGCTGTTTTAGGAGCGAACGTTTGTTTGACTGCTTCTACTAAAATTATTGATGTAACAGGAGAAACCCCTGTGGAAAGAAAAGGGTATGTACCCGAACGCTCTGTTGTGATTCCGGGAAGTTATATGAAAACATTTGCTGCAGGCGAATACCAAGTGCCTTGCGCTTTAATCATCGGAACTCGAAAGCCTTCGACCGATTTAAAAACGTCGTTGAATGATGCTTTACGGGAATATGATGTAGCTGTTTAATTGAGATGGCAGTGCTCAGTGTTCAGTTGGCAATACTGCTGACTGAACACTGAGCACTGTAAACTAACTTTTCTTCCCTATCTTTCTTTTAAGATACTTTTTCTTAGTAATCTTTCGCTTGAATTGTGTCGATTTTTCTAAAAGAATAGCATGCAATTTAGTTTCCGATTGTTGACTCAAACTCGCGTATTTCTTTGCGACTATTTGAATCATTTGTTTGGACAGCCACATCTTTTTGAAATTATTCATGCGTTGTTCCGTCGTTAGCTTTTGAAATTGCATCCGATTCAAATCGACCAAATAAAAGTCATACTTCCCCTGTCTTTTTTTAACAATCAACGTGTTTCCTGGCGAATGATCTAAAAAATTCACTTTGGCTTCGTGCATTTTAAAAGTAAACGCAGTAAACTCTTGCAAAATAAGTTCCCTTTCGGGGAATAACGGATCGTGTATTAATTCACGAATGGTAAAATCATAATCAATTTGGTGGCAGATATAAAAACTATTACCCAACAATCCCAACGCATTTCGCTCTTCCAAATAGGCAACTGGAAAAGGAGTTGCAATACCGTTTTCCAATAAATAATTGGCAAAATCAAAAGAGCGTTTGGCTTTGGTACTTCTGAAAAACGAATAAATAATCGATTTTATGAATCCGGGTTTTTGAAAAAACTTAATACTTACTTTTTCATTTCCTAAAACATTTGTTTTAATGGTATTGCGAGCGCCTTTTACAACCAAATCGCCTGCTCCAAAAAAAGTGTTAATCAGTTTCAGTAGGCTAGCTTCTTGATTTTTGTAGTTTGGATGAATGGTACTTCTCACAATAGTAAATTATAGTTGGGTAAAAGTATAAAAAAATGTACTTTGCACCAATAATTAGTTTTATGAAGAAGGTTTTAATTATTCAAAACAAACGTATCGGTGATGTGCTCATCAGTTCGGTGATCGCCAATAATTTTAAGAAAAAATATCCTGACAGCGAAATACATTTGATGGCCTATGAATTCACTCATGGCGTAATTACTAATAATCCTAATATTGATAAAATTATTTCTATCAATGAAAAGAAACTTAAAAAGTTTTCGAATTTAATTCAAACCATTCGCAACGTTCGCAAAGAAAAATACGATATCATTTTCGATCCGTATTCCAAATTGCAAAGCCGACTCATTTGTAAATTTGGTGGTGCCAAGCAAACTGTAGGTCATAAAAGCCGAAAAAAACTAGGTAACTTTGGCTATTACACCCATCCAACTAGTATTTTAAAAGAAAAAACACAGGTTTGTGGAAAGGCAATCGAAGACCGAATTCACTTACTGCAACAAGTCGACACTTTTTCCGATATCGATTATGAACCTAAAATTTTCTTAACCGAAGAGGAAAAGCAATTTCGTGTTCCCGAACGCTACCAATCGAAAAAAATAATCATGTTGGGCATTTTGGGAAGTACACCGCAAAAGTCGATGCCTTATGAATACATAGCGCAAATAGTAGATTATATTGCCACCACTTTTGACTGCTATTTGCTGTTTAATTTTGCGCCCAATCAGAAAGAAGAAGCCGACAAAATTTATAATTTATGTCAAAATAAAGCCAATATAATCTTGGATGTTTACGCCAAAAGCATTCGTGATTTTGCCGTTTTGATGAACCAATGTGCGGTGTTAGTTTCGAATGAAGGCGGAACAGTTCATATCGCTAAAGCAATAGGAAAACCAACATTTACGCTTTTTTCACCCTACATAAATAAAGACGATTGGAGTAGTTTTGAAGATGGAGTATTGCACAAATCGGTGCATTTATTAGATTTTATTCCGGATGCGATTTCAAATCTATCCTACGAACAAAGCAAAGCTATTGAAAAAAACCCTCGAGAATTGTATTTAAGGTTAACGCCAAAAATGATAATTCCCGAATTACATACTTTTTTAGAAAGGCATTTGTAAACTAGTTTTCTATGCAATTGACGCCACCTTTTTAACTATCCCAAACTCTGTCCAAGTGCGCTTTTGGTCTCTAGTTTCTTTTCTAATTTGAAGATTTTTCTCAATCATTTCAGGTTTTACATAACCTCGAGCATGATCTAAATGAATGCAAACTGTAGAATAGCGAATTTGTTTTGATTTGGTTCCCAAATTCATCATTCGTTCACCAAATTCGCGATCTTCTCCACCATATTGCATTCGCTCATCAAATCCGTTTACGGCTAGTAAATCTTTCTTCCAACCCGAAGCATTATGTCCGTTCCAGCTTGCTGTTGTTGGCGTAGAGTAATTTAAAAACCAACTTTTTAAACCGTTGGCTACTAATTTATTGTTCTTAAATGAAATCTTTATACCGTTCTTTTTTAACCATTTTAAATCAAAACACTTCCCAGCATAAATTTCTTCTCGGGTAATTTGTTGGGATAAATTCATCGGTAATTTATAATAACCCCCCGACAAAAAGTAACCTTCTTCACGGTGCTTTATATGCTGTTCGATAAAGTCTTCTCTTGGAATACAATCGCCATCTGTCATTAAAATATAATCAGTAGCCGATTCTTGAATGGCCTTGTTAAGAATAATGGTTTTCTGAAAACCGTTGTCCTCGTGCCAAACATGTTTTATAGGAAAAAAGACTTCTTTTTGAATGCTTTCAAGACACAATCGAGTACGTTCATCAGAACCATCGTCGGCGATGACTACTTCAAAATTGCGGTACGTTTGCGTGTTGTATCCATAAAGGACTTTGGTCAACCACTCCGGTGAATTAAACGTACTAATGATAACAGAAATATCTTTTTTCATAACATTGCAAAGATAAAATATTTTTTCTATGTTTGAACTCAACATAAATAACCATGCAAACGCTCACTGTAATTATTCCGACATTCAATGAAGAAAACTACCTTGAAGACTCTTTGCTCTCGGTTCGTTTTGCCAATCAAATTATTGTTGTTGACTCGTTTAGTTCAGACAACACCGTTGCAATTGCAAAAAAATACAATTGTGAAATAATCGAGCGTAAATTCGATAATTTTTCTAGTCAAAAAAATGCTGCCTTACATTTAGCAAAAAGTGAATGGATTTTATTTGTGGATGCTGACGAACGGGTGACTGAAAAATTGAAAATAGAAATTGTAGCTACCATTAATAACTCCAAACACAAAGCGTACAAAATACGATTTCCACATTTTTATATGAATCGCTTTTTATACCACACTGAAAATAAAGTGGTGCGACTTGTTAAAAACGAAGACATCCATTTTGAAGGTGAAGTACACGAAAAATTAATTCATAAAGGAAGTGTTGGATTGCTTGAGAATTTTATGATTCATTATACCTATAAAGGCTTGTTTCATTACATCAAAAAGAAAGATTCGTATGCTTGGTTTCAGGCAAAAATGGCAAAAGAAAAAAACAAAAAAACAAGTTATCTCCATTTGTTTTTCAAACCGTTTTACCGCTTTTTTCACACCTATTTTATTCGCAAAGGTTTTTTAGATGGAATACCAGGTTTGGCTGTTGCAATAATTGATGCCTATGGTGTATTCTCAAGGTATGTAAAAATGATTTTGATTGAAAAAGGGTTACGATAAAGCAACTATTCCGCTTAAAACAAACGCAATTTACCCCATCGCAATTTACATTTAAACGTAAAAAAACTGTCCTGTCCTTTGATATCAATACGTTGAATTTCGTACTTGTTTTTAAAAGGAAATGAATTGACACGGTTGCCAATTCGAAAAGCCATTTTAATATTATTTCTTTTTAATAATTGAAAAAAATGCTCGGATTGAATTCCCTTTTTTGGATAATTCCCATACGGATAGGCCAACGCAGGATACACACTTAGATTATGATCTGCAATAAATTGAAAGCTTTGATCAAAATCTAACTGTATTTGAGCTTCGGATAAAGCAGTGTATTTTTGATGTAAAAACGAATGATGTCCCAATTCTATTATATTCGCATCTAACGATTTTAATTGGTCAATAGTCATGATTTTCTCGTCAGTTGCGTCGGCTGCTGAATTCCACAAATCGGTTTTTCCAAGATAAGAAAAGGGTACAAAAAAAGTAGCTTTTAAATTAAATTTTTTTAACAATGGCAAGGCATACCGTAATTGATTCTCGGTTACATCGTCAAATGTTATAACTATACTTTTTGTGGGAATGGCTGAATTATTTTCTAATTCTGAAACAAAAAAAGAAGTAAAATTATTGTGGGAAAGAAATTCCAATTGCTGCTTCAATTTAGAAATAGAAATAGTCAGATTATAACTGTTACTCTCGTCATCCGAAACATTATGATACATTAATATTGGTAATCGAGCCATTTATAGAATTAGTATTAGAAACTAAACGTAAAATTATTACTTTTGCTATTATATATACCAAAAAAGTCTATAAATAATTTGACACCAAAGATAACCGCATTAGCCATCACTTTTAACGAGGAAGAAAACGTGGAACGCTATGTTTCTAGTTTAAGTTTCGCTGATGAAATTATTTTTGTTGACTCACAGAGCACCGATAAAACGATAGAAATTGCTACAAAATTAGGTGTAAAAGTCATTCAACGCAAATTTGATGATTTTTCTAATCAACGTAACTTTGCTATTAGTCAGGCACAAAACGATTGGATTATTTTTTTCGATTTGGATGAAATAATGACGCCCGAACTTGAAAAAGAAATAAAAAAGAGAATCAGCTGTCAGTCGGAAAAAGTAGCTTTTTTTGTCAAACGTAACTTCTTCTTTTTAGGTAAACACATGAGATTTGGCGGTTGGCAAAATGATAAAGCCATCCGACTTTTTAATAAAAATCATTGTAAATACAATGGAAATCTTGTTCACGAAGTTATTAAAACCTTAGGAAAAACCGGAAAGTTAAAAAACAGTGTCAATCACTACAGCTATAAAAACTTTGATAATTACAACGATAAGCTCAACTTATACAGTAAACTTCAAGCCGAAAATTTATATGCAAAAAATATAAAGCCCAATTTATATCATTTTTTTATTCGTCCCTTTTATCGTTTTATTTGGCAGTATCTATTTCGATTGGGATTTTTAGATGGAAAAGAAGGGTTTATTTTGGCATATGTGCATTCTTTCTCCGTTTTTAAAAGGTATTTACAACTTTGGATGATGTACAGAAAAATTGACTAAATTTATTTTCAATGTTTGACATAGCCACTATAATCATCAACTACAATTCGAGCCAATTAACGCAAGAATGCATTGACAGCATCATTGCTAAAACTGCGAGTACACTACATTTTCAAATTATAGTGGTTGATAATTGTTCAGAAGTTGCCGATTATTTGGCATTGAAACAATTTTGTGATACACACGCTTTTAAAAATTTACAACTCATTCGAAGTAAAATAAACACCGGATTTGGTGGTGGTAATATGACCGGATTTCAATTTGCTGACGCTCAATATATTGCTTTTGTAAACAACGACACTTTGTTTTTAAATGATTGTTTATCGATTTTAAAATCGGCTATCGAAAAAGACACTTCAATTGCAGTTGTTGGTGGTCAATCGTTTACAGAAACAGGAGAAAAAATGGTTGCTTTTGATCATTTTACTTCGTTGTCGAAAGAATTTTTTGGCCGCGATTTTCTTGAAAAAACCAATCCTAAAAAATATCCAAAAAGAAAATTAGACTATGACAAACCTTTGAAAGTAAACTACGTTCAAGGAAGTTTTATGTTGGCAAGAACAACCGATTTTAGTGCGGTTGGCGGATTTGACACCACTATTTTTTTATATTACGAAGAAACCGATTTGTGTATGCGATTAGAAAAAATAGGCAAATCATCATATCTTATTCCGGAAGCAAAATACATTCACTATCATGGCGCAAGTACTCCTCAAAATGTAATCATAAAGACAGAACTAAAAATATCGTTACTGTATGTTATTCGTAAACATTACGGCTTTTTCTCGCATTGGTTTTTATTGAATTACTTGCGAATAAAGTACTTTTTTAGTTCACTATTTAAACCAAAATACCGGTATTTATTATTCGTATTACTAGCAGGAGCACCACTTTCTAAATCACTGAAAACCAAACAAAAAATCGTTGTAATTTAGTAGCTGTATATGAAAATTTCAGTAGCCATATGTACATACAATGGAAGTAAATATCTCGCCAAACAATTGGATAGTATCTTACAGCAGGACCACTATTTACCAGATGAAATAGTGGTTTGCGATGATATATCCAACGATGCAACGAACGAAATACTGCGTCACTATGAACAATTGTATCCTTCGATTTTTAAAGTTTTTATTAATGAAACGAATCTAGGCAGTAATAAAAATTTTGAAAAGGCCATAACACTTTGCACTGGTGATTTCCTATTTTTATCCGACCAAGACGATGTTTGGAAAAAAGATAAAATTGTTAAAACAATGCGCGTCTTTGAACAAAATTCTACTGCTGAAGCTGTTTTTTCTAATGCCGATTTGATAGATGGAGCGGATAACCTAATTGCAAATAAAACAATATGGAATTCGGTATTTTTCTTAGAAAATGAATTGCCAAAACCTATTGATTTTTTTGATTTAATTGCTAAGAATGGGAATGTAATTACAGGCGCTACTTTGTGCATGAAGAAAGACGTGAAAGCATTTATTTTTCCGTTTCCTACCACTATTTTTCACGACGAATGGATAGCACAACTTTTGGCGTTGCGCAATACAATTGCTTATTCTACCGAGTTTTTGATTTCATATCGCATTCATGAAAATCAGCAAGTGGGAATGAAAAACAAAGATAAATTAAACAAAATCAACCGAAAAAAAAGAATCATTTTGGGTTTGCTACCACCTAAAACGTACAACGATTATCGACTATTACTTAAAAAATCCTATTCGAAAATAAAAACATTGCACTTTTTAAAAGAGCAAAAAATATCGTTACCACAATTGGAAACTACTTTAATTAAAAGCGTTTCTGATTATTTGCAATTGCAACAAACTATGAAATCTACTTATTTTTTTAAAACGCTTGTTAGTCAAAGTGTAGATGCGTTTTTAGGAAAAAGAAAATTATAAAACTATGAGTTTAAATATAGCTGCAACTGTCATATTATATAACCCGAAAGAAGCTGATTTAATCAATATTGAATCGTATTTATCTAAAGTCAAACGATTATATGTTTATGATAATTCATCCAAAAAAACAGAATCAAAATTCATTTTAGAAAACGAAAAGATAATTTATTTTTGGAATGGAGAAAATCACGGAATTTCAATTCGTTTAAATCAAGCTTGCAAGAAAGCTATTTTTGACGGCTTTGAATATTTACTGACAATGGACCAAGATTCTTCTTTTTTTGAAAAAAATCTTGATTCTTACTTCACTGCCATTACCAACTTTTTAGAAAAAGATAAAGTAGCAATTTATGGATTAGAATATGCTTTTAATGACATCAATGATAAAACTTTAGATTACATTGAAGTGGATCATTTAATCACATCTGCCTCAATTATGAACTTGAAAATTTTTAATGAAATTGGAGGATTTGATGAAAATTTATTTATAGATGGCGTGGATATAGATTATTGCTTTGCAGCACTTTCAAAAGGGTATAAAAATATTAAATTTGGAAAAATAAGCTTTAATCATTCACTAGGAATCTCTATTGAAAAACGTTCCCCTTTTTCTCTTTTTCTATTTAAAAAAAAGCTCTCACTTCATTCCTCTATAAGAATTTATTACATGCAGAGGAATATGCTCTATATAAAAAACAAGTATCAATCGATTCTACCAGCAACTATAAAAAAATTTAAGCGAAATCAAACGCACCAAATTAATAAGAACATAAAATATTCAAATGAATTTTTTACAGTTTTAAACTATTATTTTAAAGCTAAAAGTGATTATAAAAATAAAAAAATGGGAAAAATAATTGACTAAATTTAAGGTATGAAATATAAAATTTCAGTTGCAATTTGCACTTACAATGGAGAACTGTTCTTAAAAGAACAACTCGATTCTATTTTAAACCAATCTTTAAAAGTAGATGAAATTGTAGTATGTGATGACAAATCTTCCGATTCAACTATTGAAATTATTGAGCAATACATTACAGATTTTCCAAATATTATAAAATTAAACCGCAACGAAATAACCTTGAAAAGTGTTAAAAATTTTGAAAAAGCAATAGCACTTTGTACTGGCGATATTATTTTTTTATCAGACCAAGATGATATTTGGGAGAAAAATAAAGTGCAAAAATATATTGCTTATTTTAATCAACATCAAAACATTACAGTAATTGCATCTAACGGATTTTGTATCGATGAGCAATCAATTATTCAAGAAAAATATTCAATTTGGGAAATTCCGCAGTTTTTAAAAGAACAAAATATTACCATTGATTATTTTAAAACGATTACCTTTTTTTTAAATATCGCCACTGGAGCTTCTATGGCTATAAAAAGAGAAATTGCAAACAAAGTTCTGCCTTTTCCAGAGATAAAAGATTTATATCACGATGAATGGATTGCTACGATTGCTGCATCAGATAATGCTTTTGTGCTTTTAGAAGAAAAGTATTTTTCTTATCGAATTCATTCCAATCAACAAGTTGGCGGTGTTTTTTTTGATAAAACAAATGAGGAAAAAAGAAATTTCACACAGGTGTTTGGTCTAAACAATGAAAACATATCGTTTCATAATTTTAAAATAAAATTAAAAAGAATATCCGATTCATATAAAAAAAATAAAACATTTAGTGATATAGAACATAGTAGTTCTAACATCTTTAATGAAAATCTTTCAGCAATTGAAGCTTATTATTTTTCTACAATTAAAAGCATGAAAAAACAATATCCATTAAAAAGTTTTTTTGTTTTACTTTGGGATAAAATTGCAAACAAAAGACAACTTAAATAAGTAAATAAAAACTCCCTAATTATGATGGTTAGCATTTGTATGATTACCTACAATCATGAAAAATATCTCAAAGAAGCTATAGATGGCGTTTTGAATCAAAAAACAAATTTCGATTTTGAAATTGTAATTGCTAATGATAATTCGACTGATGCAACGGTTTTAATTATTGAAGACTACATTAAATCAAACCCCAAAGGACACAAAATTAAATTTTTGAATAACAAAGTTAATATTGGAATGATGCCCAATTTCATCAATGCTATTAAAAATTGTACTGGAAAATATATTGCTCTATGTGAAGGTGACGATTATTGGACTGACGAAAATAAACTTCAAAAACAAGTCGATTTTCTAGAAAAAAACAAAAATTATGCTATTTGCTTTCACCTTGTAAATATTGATAATAATGGAACTATTGTAGAAGATACACTAACAAAGAAAGTCAAACAAAAAACCACAATATATGATTTGGCAAAATGCAATTATATTCACACGTGCTCTGTAGTATATAGAAATAACTTATTTCCTTCTTTTCCAGATTACTTTTACAAAGCACCTGTTGGTGATTATTTTTTGCATTTGTTAAACAGTCGATTCGGAAAAATATATTGCATCAATGAGTTTATGGCAAACTATCGGATGCATGTTGCATCCTATTGGTCTTCAAAAAAGCAAGAGGAACGTTCAAAAATTTGGGTTGATTTTCTAAAAGGCATTATGCCAAACTTCAGTAAAAAAGTACAAAACTACCTTCAAATTCAAATTGAAAGAACAAATGGCACCTATAAAAGGTTGAATTTCTTTCAAAAATTAAAAAAGTATTTAAACATATAATGGCAGTATGTTAAAGTTATAAATACTAAATCACTATTTTTGTAAAAATTAAAAACTTCAACATCAAAACTGAAAATGAAACTAATTGAATCGATTTTTTTTAAACTTGGTTATATCAAAAAAAGGAAATGCGAAAACACAAATGATAAGGATTTTTTACTCAAAAATTTTTACAAAATATTGAAAGATTTTGATTTTCAACCCAAACATATTGTAGACATCGGAGCCAATCATGGCTCATGGACGAGAGAGGCATTGAAGCATTTTCCCAACGCGCATTACACTTTATTAGAACCACAAAGTTGGTTAAAAGAGTCAATGTTGGATCTACTAGAAAAAAACAATAAAATAAGCTTTCATCCTGTTGGTGCAGGCGAAAAACAAGGAAGTTTTAATTTTACTATTGTAGATAGAGACGACAGTTGTTCATTTCGCTATACAAAAGAAGAAGCGGAAAAAGGAGGCTTCAAACAAATTGAAATTCCTGTTGTGACATTAAACGATTTATTAACAAAAAGCGAATTACCAACTCCAGATATCATCAAAATTGATGCTGAAGGTTTGGATATTGAAGTACTTAAAGGAGCCTCAAATTATTTAGGAAAAACGGAAGTTTTTATGGTTGAAGCGGGAGTTGTAAACAAACAATTTTCGAATAGCTTTTTAAAATTAATCAATTTTATGGATGAAAACGATTACCGATTGTTTGAAATAACCGATTTAAACAGGCCTTTTTCGCCAAGCGTATTATGGTTAGTAGAATTGGTTTTTGTCAAAAAAAATGGATTCATTGACTCCAAAATAATTTCTTAATGATTACTGTAACTAAGACCTTTTTACCTTCATTAGAACGCTATAACTTTTATTTAAAAAGAGCTTGGGATAATGTTTGGCTTACCAATCGTGGTGAATTAACACTCGAATTGGAACAAAAGATAAAAAACGATTATAGTATCAATAACATTATAATCACTACCAACGGAACAATTCCATTACAAATTGCATTAAAATTATTTGGTAATAGTGGTGAAATTATCACTACTCCTTTTTCGTATGTTGCCACTTCTGCAGCCATTATTTGGGAAAATTGTACACCCGTATTTGTTGACATTCATCCTGAATATCTTACTATTGACGAATCGAAAATTGAAAGTGCCATAACAAATAAAACAACAGCTATTTTAGCAACACATGTTTTTGGAAATCCGTGTCACCTCGGAGCCATAGAAACAATTGCGAAAAAACACAATTTAAAAGTGATTTACGACGCTGCGCATTGTTTTGGTGTAGCGTACAACAACGAATCGATTTTTAATTATGGTGATGTAAGCACGTGTAGTTTTCACGCTACCAAAATTTTTCACACTGGCGAAGGTGGTGCGATGTTTTGCAATGATGAAGAAACGTTCAAAAAATTATTTTACAGTCACAACTTTGGTCACAATGGTCCATTGGAATTTCATGGTTTGGGAATCAACGCCAAAATCTCTGAACTCCAATCTGCAATGGGATTAGCAGTATATGAAAATCTAGATTTCATCTTTTCTGAACGAAAAAAAGTAGTTGACTACTACAATGAAACACTTGATTTTAGCAAAATTAGCAACTTGAAAATTCGAGAAAAAACGAAATGGAATTACAGTTATTATCCCGTAATTTTCGATTCGGAAGCCACTTTGCTTAAAGTAGAAAAAGCATTAATAACTAATGACATCGTTCCACGACGCTATTTTTACCCTTCTTTAAATACCATTCCTTATGTAAAAGGAAAACAAATGCCTATTTCTGAGTCGATTGCCTCTCGAATTTTATGTTTGCCTTTATATGTTGGATTATCTACAAGCGACTTAACCAAAATTACAACCATAATAAATCAAGAAGTCAACTAAATTAAGAGTAATTATTTACATTCAACCACGTAATTTCTACCATTATCAATAAAAAAAATGAGTCAAGATATCAATCAAGAAGTTCACAACGCATTTGAAGTCATAAAAAATGGTGGCATCATTCTGTATCCTACGGATACCGTGTGGGGAATTGGTTGCGATGCGACAAACCCAGAGGCTGTAGCTAAAATTTACGCTCTCAAACAACGTGAAGAAACCAAAAGCATGATAGTGTTGATGAATGGTGAAAAAATGATGTATTATGTTTTTGCAGCCATTCCAGAAGTGGCGTGGCAAATTTTAGATTTATCTGAAAATCCAACCACATTAATATTAGACAATCCAAAAAATGTAGCGACCAACCTCATTGCTGAAGACAAAACCTTGGGCGTTCGCATAGTTAAAGAACCGTTTTGCTATAAATTGATGGAACGCATGAAAAAACCATTAGTGTCTACTTCAGCTAACATATCCGGAATGTTTACACCAAAAACTTTTAAAGAAATTAGTCCCGAAATTATAAAAGGTGTCGACTATGTAGTAAATTTGCAGCACGATAAAATTTGTGAAAAACCATCAACAATTATAAAACTGTCGTTGAACAATCAAGTAAAAATCATACGAAAATAATTCAACCGCAGATTCGCAGATTTCTATATAATGGATGACTATAAAAACAAAGATGAAACCTATCAAATTATTGGAATATTATTTGAAGTCCATAAAAATCTTGGGAAAGGATTTTCAGAAAATGTTTATAAAGATGCAATTGAATATGAGTTTCTGCGAAATAATATTTCATTTCAACGTGAAAAAGAGTTTTCTGTAAATTATAAAGACACAATATTAAAACATAAATTTTATGCAGATTTTGTGGTTTTTGGAGAAATAATATTAGAAATTAAAACTGTTGATTGCTTTAATAATAGCCATTACAATCAATGTTTGAATTATTTAAGAGTATCCAATAACGAATTAGCGCTATTAGTTAATTTCAATTCTGCTTCTTTAGAATACAAACGTATTGTTAGAACAAAGAAATAAATCTGCGAATCTGCGGTAAAATAATGAACTACACCAAAGCACTTCAAAATCCAATATTCAAAATCATTGCGCAAGCAAGTCAGGAACTTAACATAAAAAGTTACGTTATTGGTGGATTTGTGCGCGATTTTTTACTTCAACGTGATTTTAAAAAAGACATCGACATCGTTGCTATTGGCTCGGGAATTGATTTGGCATTAAAAGTGGCCGAATTGCTTCCCAATAAACCCAAAGTGCAAGTTTTTAAAAACTATGGAACAGCAATGTTGCGTTTTAAAGAAATCGACATCGAGTTTGTTGGAGCTCGAAAAGAGTCGTATCACCAAGACAGTCGCAATCCTATTGTTGAAAATGGCACATTGGAAGACGATCAAAACCGCCGCGACTTTACTATTAATGCGCTCGCGTTTTCATTGAACCAAAGCAATTATGGCGATTTAATTGATCCGTTTGATGGCTTGACCGATTTACAAAACAAAATTATTAAAACACCTTTAAGTCCAGACATCACTTATTCTGATGATCCGTTGCGCATGTTGAGAGGCATACGATTCGCTTCTCAATTAGACTTTCAAATTGAAGAAAAATCGCTACAAGCCATTGCTGACAATAAAAACCGTATTTCAATTATTTCTGGTGAACGCATTGTTGATGAAATACATAAAATTTTGGCAACCGATAAACCCTCTGTTGGCTTTTTGCATTTGTATAAAACCGGACTTTTAGAACTTATCCTTCCTGAGTTGACTGCTTTGAATAATGTGGAAGAAATTGAAGGTCATACACACAAAAATAACTTTTACCATACTTTAGAGGTGGTCGATAATATTTGTCCAAATACCAACGATGTTTGGTTAAGATGGGCAGCTTTGCTTCACGACATCGGAAAAGCACCAACAAAAAAATTCAATAAAAAACAAGGCTGGACATTTCACGGACATGAGTTTTTGGGTGGAAAAATGGTTAAAAAAATCTTTGAACGTTTGCACATGCCTTTGAACAACAAGCTAAAATTTGTTCAAAAAATGGTCATGATGAGTTCACGCCCGATTGTATTAGCAGAAGATATTGTTACCGATTCGGCTGTTCGCCGTTTGGTTTTTGATGCTGGTGAAGATGTAGATGACTTGATGACCTTGTGTGAAGCCGATATCACCACAAAAAACCCAGCTAAATTTAAAAAATACCACAACAATTTCGATATCGTTAGAAAAAAAATAATCGAAGTCGAAGAGCGTGATCATGTACGTCAATTTCAACCGCCAATCACAGGTGAAGAAATAATGACACTCTTTAATTTAAAACCCTCACGTGAGATTGGTGTTCTCAAAGAAGCAGTCAAAGAAGCCATTTTAGAAGGTGAAATTCCGAACGAATACCAAGCAGCTTTTGATTTTGTAATGGAAAAAGCTTCTAAAATGGGTTTGAAAAGAGCGACAGAATAACTTAGTTATCGATTGACTGATTACCCAACTCAATTATAAAAAATTAATAATTTATTAGGTTTTGTTTCTAGTAAAAAATAGAATAACACTTTAAATTTGCAAATCAGTTACTCAGCCACTCAATTGCGCTGGAACTCAAAAAAAATGAAAAACAAATCCGTTATTTACTGGTTACTCTCAGGATGTATTTTACTCTTTATAATGGTTACCGTTGGTGGTATCACGCGTTTGACCAATTCAGGATTATCGATGACCGATTGGCATTTGGTTACGGATACTTTTCCACCATTAACTGAAGAAAAATGGAACGCCGCTTTTGAAGAATACAAGAAATTCCCTGAATACCAAAAAATCAATATCCATAATGATTTTGGTTTGGATGATTACAAGTTTATTTACTTTTGGGAATGGTTTCACCGTTTTATTGGACGTATTATTGGGTTGGTTTTTGTAATTCCTTTTATTTACTTTTTAATCAAAAAGAAAGTAGACAATGCCACTATTAAAAAATGCTCTATTCTTTTAGGAATGGGTGCTTTTCAAGGATTTTTAGGTTGGTTTATGGTTAAAAGTGGCTTAATTGACAACCCCGATGTGAGTCATTTTAGATTGTCTTTACATTTGACTTTTGCTTTTATCACGTTTGCTTATACTTTTTGGGTGGCTTTGGATTTAATTTATCCTGATAAAAAAGAGGCATTAATTCCACTACGAAAAATTGCGCGAATTGCGTTGGTTTTTTTATTAATTCAAATTATTTATGGCGGATTTGTTGCCGGATTAAATGCTGGATTGATTCACAATCATTGGCCAATGATGAGCGACGGAAAATTCATTCACGAAAGTGTTATTTTGGAAAAAGAATCTTGGCTTTTGCGATTAACTGAAGGTAAAAGTGGTGTTCAATTAGTACACCGCACGATGGCATATGTAGTAGTAGGTATGATTTTGTTTTTGTTTTTTAGAAGTAAAAAATTCGTTCTTTCGTTTCAGCAAAAAAATGGAATTAACACATTAGTTTTTATTGTAGTATTACAATTCCTTTTGGGCGTTTTGACCTTACTTTATAGTGTACCGTTGTGGCTGGGATTAACGCATCAAATAATGGCATTTCTATTGTTAGCCGCCATGACGTATTCTTTGCACCGCTTAACAAAATAAATTTTAGACTATATTGTCATAGTTACTTTTTACTATTTTAAATGTCAAAACTCACAGCACAAGATGCTTTTCTTGACTTATCCGATTACGGCAGACCATTTGGAAGATTCTTTGCTAATCAACTCAAAAACACAAAGTTTACACCGGTTCACGTTACTTTACTTTTTGGGATTGCTGGTTTAATTGCCATCTACTGCATACTCACAAATCATTATATCCTTGCTGCATTTTTTATCGTTTTAAAATCAGGAATTGATGCTGCCGATGGCGAATTGGCAAGGCTAAAAAAAATACCTTCTTACTTTGGGAGGTATTTGGACAGTGTTTTTGATATTGTTTTGAACTTGCTTTTTTTATTGACCCTTTGTTACGTATCTAAAACTACGATTTGGTATACTTTATTGGCTTTTATAGCTATCCAATTGCAAGGTACTCTTTACAATTACTATTATGTTATTCTAAGAAATAAATCAGTTGGTGGAGATACAACAAGCAAAGTATTCGAATACAAAACACCTAAAGCATTGCCAGGTGAAAGTCAGCGCTCGGTTACTATATTATTTACGATTTACACTATCGTATATGGAGTTTTCGATAAAATTATACACTTTTTAGATGCCGATGCGTATAAAGTAAAATCATTCCCAAATTGGTTTATGACGCTCCTTTCGTTGTATGGATTAGGTTTTCAGTTATTAATAATAGCCATCATGTTGCCATTGGGGGGTATAGAATGGATTGTTCCGTTTTTTATTGTGTATACTTTACTTCTGTTTGTTTTAATTGGTATTCGTAAAATCTATCTCAACTAAAATTATATAATTTTATGGTATAATCCTGTAATACAATTTGTTTTCAAATACTTGAAATTTGTGGTATACATTAATAATAAAAATTAGAAATTATGCCAAATTCAAAAGAGATTGAAGGAAACTGGGAACAATTTAAGGGAAAGTTAAAGCAAAAATATGCCGATTTAACAGACGATGATTTGCTTTACGAAGAAGGTAAAGAGCAAGAAATGTGGGGGAAATTGCAAGAAAAACTAGGAAAGACAGAAAAAGAAATTAAATCATTATTTGATTAAAAAAAAGGACTCCAAATTGGAGTCCTTCTTTCTTTATAACTTTAATTGAGTAACCAATTACTTTAGTTGTTGCTGGTGTAGGATTTTGATTGGCGTCAAAGGCTTCAACAGCATTTTCTATATAACGTTCTTTTACTTCTTTGGTATCTTCTACATTGTCATCAATCCAATTTATGTTACAATCTATTGAAATTCTAGCCGTTAACCCAACCATATTTTAAAATCGCTTACTTTTTCACGAGCTACAATTACCTCATCGTCTTTGTAGGTTGATAAAATAACTTTCAATCGAGAATTACTGTACAACTGTATTTCTTTAATTCCTTTCATCGGAAGGATAAATTTTCGGCTTACTCGGTAAAATTGCTCGGGATCGATTTCGGTTTCCAATTGTTCTAAAGTGGTGTCTAAAAGGTAATCGCGATTGTCAAACGTATGCAAGTAGGTGCCTTTGTTTTCGCTGTAAAAACACTCCACTTCTTCAATTCCAATCATCTTTAATTGCTGTCCCATTTTGATGGTAAATCGCTTTTTAAACGTTCTATCAATTGGGTTAATCAACATTTTTTTGATGAGTTCAAAGTCGAGTGCCAAATTAGGTGAACTTGCATTTCGAGCTTTGAATTTGTTTAGGGCGAATTCAAGATTTTCTTCGTCAATAGGTTTCAATAAATAATCGATACTGTTGAGTTTAAAAGCACGCAAGGCATATTCATCGTAGGCTGTGGTAAAAATCACTGGACTTTTTATTTCGATATTCTCAAAAATTTCAAAAGACAATCCGTCCGACAATTGAATGTCTAAAAAAATCAAATCTGGATGTGCGTTGTTTTGAAACCAGGTAATTGATTCTTCCACCGAATGTAGCAGTGTATCGACTTGCAATCCGAGTTTTTCTACTTTGCGTTGCAATAATCGCGCGGCTGGCTTTTCGTCTTCTATAATGAGTATTTTCATTTAAAAAAGTTTAGAAGTTAATGAGTTTGGTTTGTGAACTCTTTATTCCCATTTATCATTGGTTCCTTTATTCATATATTCGTTTACTTTTCTGTCTTCCCAATCTTTGCCAAAAGCAAAATGAGGAACAAAAACGCTGAATGCGTGTGCTACTATACCAATTCCCCAAAAGAAAGCTGTTGAAAAATTGTCAAAGGTGAAAAAGTTTTCATGCGCTTCTAATTTGGCATATTTTGAAAAAAAGATAAAGCTATTGACCAAGGTGTAAACGATCAAATGCACATAGAAATTTTTAAGTTTTTTGACTTTTTGTTGGGCCATTTTGTAGGCTTCTTGATCTCGATTGTTGTTGTAGATTTCCATATTTAGTGTTTTTTAGTTGTGTTTTATTGATGTTTTAATTGTTAAACACGATTCTCGATACATTTTTATAGCGCGTCACTTCGAGTTTTTCAAAATTTACAATTTTGAAAAGTATCGAGAAGCTAAACACAAACACTCGAATTGACATTTTAAATAATTACTTACTGCCACTTTTGAGCATTCTTTTTTTCTTCTTCTAAAAATTGTTTCATTTTGCGATCTTCCCAATCTTTTCCGAAGAAAGGAGAAATTTTAAACACGCTCAACCCGTGAAAAACAACTCCAATTCCCCATCCTAAAAGTGGCCAAAAAAACCATAAATGCTTTGGAGATGTGAGTAAATTGAGTACGATTAAAAAAATATTTACTAAAATATAAGAAGTAAGATTTCCGTAAAAACCTTTTATCGCTTCTACACGTTTTTTTGCTTGATAATAGCGCTCTTCTTCGTTATAATTTGTTTCCATTTGTAATTAATTTTAAAATTAAACTTATTCCCAAGTTTGTTTTTCTGATTGGTCTTCTATGATATTTTTTACTTTGGTTTCTTCCCATTTTTTACCAAAAACAATTTCACTAACAAAAAGTTCAATGGCCTGAATGACTAAAAATACAGTCCAAATTCCCATCACAAAGCAATTGATGTAACGAATTGGTAAAAAATTTAACGGTGCGTTGGTATACGTTTTTAATAACCAGACTACAATTCCAATACAATAAATAAACAAATGAATATAAAAGTCTTTGCGTTTTTTGATTTTTCTCTTAGCCAAGGTTAACAACTCCTTTTCGGCAATATTTTCTTGAGATGTTGGTGTCATTATTTCCAGTTTTTAGCGTTTTTTTCTTTCTCTAAAATGGCTGCAATTTGTCGTTCTTCCCAGTTTGAACTGTATCCAAAAACTTTAAAAGCATGCATGATTACTCCAAAACCCCATCCGCCAAGTGAAAACCAAAACCATTGAAATTCGGGCATGTAGGTTAAATTGATGAAAATTAAAACTGGGATAACAATACAATACGAAATTAAATTTCCGTAAAATCCTTTAAGCTCTTCAACTCTTTTTTTAGCTTTATAATATGCTGTATTTTCGTTGACAATATACGTTGATTCCATAACGGTAATTTGTTTAGTTAGGATAGGCAAATGCACTGCGAAAATGCTTTGTGAACCATCAATTAATACTTTTCTTTTGGTTAAAATGGCGTAACGATTGATGATGTTTTGCAAGCCTACGCCTTTTCTATCGTTCAAGACTTCTTTTTTCTGTAAATCGTTTTGAACAATCAAATAATTATCTTTTATAAAAATTTTGATGTGCAACGGTTTTTGTTCGCTCACCACATTGTGTTTGATGGTGTTTTCTAACAACAATTGTAATGAAAGTGGCACCACTTTGGCTTCAAAATTGTCAAATCCTTCAGGAATTTCATACGTAATGCTATTTTCAAATCGCATCTTTAGTAAATTCATATAGGTTTTTGCGAAAGCCAATTCTTCTTGAACAGTAACCAATTCTTTGTCTTTTTGCTCTAAAACATAACGGTAAATTTTAGACAATGAAGTGGTAAATTTCTGGGCATTTTCTGGATTTTCTTCAATCAACGAGCTCAATACATTCAAGCTATTGAATAAAAAATGAGGATCGATTTGATTCTTTAAACTTTCGAATTTAGCAGAAGCGGTTCCAGCAATTATTTTTTGCTCTTTAACTCTGTTTTCATTATAAGCTTTATAGAAATAAAAGGCATGAAAAGCGAGTGTTACAACAAAAGTTAAAATGATTGCAACCAAATAATTTGACATCGATTCTGTGTTTAAAAAAGCGCTAAAAGAAACACCATCGATTATCACATCTTCAAAAATACGCAATAAGAAAATAACCAAAACAGAAACTACAAATGAAGCTACGAATCCAATAATCAAACGTCTTGGTGTAAATCGTTCAACAGCGAACAATTTATCTAAACCCATAAAAACTATGGCATTAGCAAAATACAAAGCCAATCCATAAAGCATAGTATAGGCAAAATTCACCAACAGTTTTGCATCCATATTAATTGTGTTTCCGGTAATAAATCGTATCAATAGCAACACTAAAAATACAGCTATAGAAATCGCAACTGCTCTTGGAAATTCTTTGATAAGCTTGTTCATTATTTTTTATTTATAATTAACTTCCAAAAAAATCTTACAATCTTATTTACACTCTTTCATTGTTTGCTGTGCTCTATCCAATCCCCAATTTGGGTGGAATTGAGTTTCAGGTTTAAATTTAGCAAAAAGTTCAATTGATTTTGCAACTTGCTCACACATTGGTTTCGTATCGGTTCCCCAATATTTTGCACCACCAATTTCAAATTCGGCTTTTCCAAAAACTGCTCTAGGATTGTTTGGTTCCAAAGCTATGGCTTTGTTATACAATTCGATTGTTGGAGCGGATAATTTCATTCCGTTGGTCATCGGATCTTGCATAATCCAAGCCGTGTTAATGAGTGCTTGCACTACCATTATCTCAGCATTATTTGGAGAAATCATCGTGGCATTGTCGATAGCATTTTGCGCCTTGTTTAACATCGGTGCAGCAGTTTTACTATTCGCAGGATCAAAAGTAGCTGTAGTATTTACGAGTGCTACGTAATAATTGGGAAGCCAATTATTTTTCTCTGCTCCAGCAATTCGTTCGAATAACGCTGATGCTTCTGCCGATTTTCCTTCTCCCCATAACGAAAACGCTTTACCCATTCCTTGTTCGTATTGTTGGGCATTTACAAATACTGTTGTTGCTAAAAAGCATACTAGGGTGGTGATAATTTTGATCATAATTTTTATTTTTTAAGGTTGTTGTTTTTATTTCTGATGTAAAAATACTGTTGTTAGTATTGTTGTGAAATTTAATAGTACTGAACTGTTGATTTTTTGGGATGAACTGTTGAATAAGAAATTGATTTGCTCTCCCTACAAATTATTCAACTGATTGTCTTTCTTATTATCACTTATTGTCCAAAAGAAACCAATAAAAAAGAATCGGTCGGCGGTAGGTGTAATCGCTCTTCTATTGTAAACGCCATTCGAATCGGGATTATTGGCATACTCATAAGTAAATACATTTTGCGTACCCAGTACATTATTCACAGAAAAATATAGTATTTTTTGTGGTGAAAGCAAATACGCCCAATTGAAACTCAAATTGTTGTACACTTTTGTTTTTCCATTCATAAAAGCAGCTTCATTTGGATTATCGAACGGTCTGCCTGAATTGAATGAATGCGCAAAACCCACTTGTGATTTCCAATCGTTTATCCAATATTTGGTCACTAACGAAATGTTGTTTTTAGCAACAAAGTCCGGAGTTACTTGAGATTCATAGTTTTTATAATCGCGTTGGGTGTCGATGTAGGAAAATGAAAACCAATATTCAAGGTTTTTGATTGATTTGTTGTCTCTCCAAAAAATGTCCAAACCTTTAGCATAACCAGCTCCGTTATTAGTGAACTGAGAATTGAATTGGGCTATTGGGGTGTCGTATTTCACTAAATCAGAATAATCTTTAAAATACACCTCAGCTCGGAACGTTCTTTTGTTGTAATTGTATTGGTAATTTAAGATATAATGTGCTGCTTTTTCATTGATAAAATTATCTGAATATTTTAAATAATCTTGACGAGGCGCTTGCTCAAATTCGCCATAAGCCAATGAAAACTGACCCGATTTACTCACTTTATACGCAAGTGAAAGACGTGGTGAAACCGAAGTTTCATTCAACAAATCATTATTAAAAGCACGAACACCAACTTTTACCGCTAGATTCTTCGAAAAGAAAACGTCAGTTTCAACAAAAGCCGCTGCTAAATTGGCGTCGTAGCCACTTTGGAAAGTTGCGTCAAAATCTTCATCGAATTGCGTTGTGAAATAATCAGCTCCGAACGACAGTTTTATTCTGTCAGAAAAACTCTTTTTAATTTTTACTTTTAAGTGCGATGCATGTTCTGTATTGTTTACTTTATTCTCATTAATACCAATTTTATTGTCGCCCAGGCCATAACTCAATCCGGTGGTTAATTGCCAATTACTTCCGAAATTTCCTTTGTACGAGGCATTCAAATAGAAATTATTGTTTTTTAAATCAACTCGAGTTTTTGCAACAGTGTTGATACTTTCTTGATTGATGTCAAAGCGAGAGGCATCGAATGCAGCGTAGACTTTAAACAAGCCGCGTTCAACAGTGTATCGGTAAACGGCTTCTCCGGCAAGCGATTGAAAGGCTCTGTTCCAATCGACATTTTGAGGAATAGCTGCTTGGTAGGGAGCCAAATCGGTATATGCTGTGTTCACAGTAAGTGAACTTTTTCCCCATATCTGAGTGTTAGCCAATCCAAGCCCTACCGTCATAAAAGAAATATCTGTTTTTTCTTCCGTAGCTTCATCAGTTGTATTTAACAACAAAACACTCGATAAGGCTTCGCCATATTCTGCCGAGTAACCACCTGTTGAAAACGAAATGCCACTGAATAAAAAAGGTGAAAATCGTCCACGAGTAGGTAAATTTTGCGTGGTTGCTCCATAAGGTTGTGCTACTCTAATTCCGTCTACATAGGTTTGCGCTTCGTCAGCTTCTCCACCACGAACAAACAATCGACCGCTTTCGCCCACGGTTTGAGTTCCTGGTAAGGTTTGCAAAGCAGCCACAATATCGGCATTGGAACCTGCTGTAGTTACAATATCAAGCGGTTTTAAAACGGTAACTTTGGCTTTGTCGCCTGCTTCAAAAGTTCCGGCGTTGATTACCACAGCGTCTAATGTGTTTACGCTTTCTTTGAGTTTTATCGTTTTAGCTTGGTAGTCTTCGACTACAATGGCAATTGTTGCAGTTTTATAAGTTAAGAAACTGACAACTAAATTATGAGCACCTTTGGCTTCTGTTGTAAAATTGAATTCCCCTTTTTCGTTCGTCGTGGCGCCATCATAGGTCCCTTCAACAAACACGTTAGACCCCGGAATAGCAGCGTTTTTTGAATCGGTCACCGTTCCTGAAATGGTAGTTTGAGAAAATCCAAAAGCTGTAAAAAGCAAGGCAATAAAAAAGTAAACTGTTTTCATGATGGTTTGTTTTGATACCGCAAAGTTGTATCAAGGCATAAAACTATACAATTTATACTTACTGAAATGTAGATTATTTGCGATGAATTGTAACGCATTTGTTTTTTGCACTTTTTCATAGCCCAGAACGCAAAGGAAATCCTTTTTATATTTTATTGCACAAGGCGTTTTTTTTTAATACTTCTGTAAAATATAAAAAGATTGCAATGTAGTGCTGGAAAAAGCTCCCAAAAAAATCAAAAAAAATGTACTCTATAAATTGAATGCAATTTCATAGGTATTAAAATTGTCGCAACTGATTGTGTTACAGAAATACAATAGGTAATTGAGTGAAGCCATTTTAAAACTACACCCAAATAGGAGTACAAAATGTGATTACAAAACCTAAATTCTTACCATCTTACAAACTTACTGTCATAAAAAAAATTATCTTTGACCCTTTCTTAAAATACAGATTATGATTTATAAATTTAGAGTGATTCTCGATGCAGAAGATGATGTTTTTAGAGACATTGCTATTGATGAAACCGACACTTTAGAAGATTTGCACAACGCAATTGTAAACGCTTTTGGCTTTGATGGTTTGGAAGTGGGTTCGTTCTATACGTGTGATGATACGTGGAATCAAGAAGATGAGATTCCGATGTTTGATGCTGGAGACGTTCCGGGTGAAAACAAAATCATGAGCGATTACCAATTGTCAGATATTTTAGACAAAGAAAATACCAAAATAATTTATGTGTATGATTTTATCAACATGTGGACATTTTTGGTCGAATTGGCTTCGATTGAAGGACAAGAAACTGGTGTTATTTATCCAAACTTATTATTCTCATTAGGTGCAATGCCAGCCGAAGCCATGGAAAAACATTTTCAAGCTGATTTTGAAGAAGAAGAAAATTATAACGAATTTGAAGACGATTTGGACGAAGACGATTTGGACGCCTTTGGTTCGGATGACAGTTTTGAAGATTTTGGTTTTGAGGAGAATTGGAATTAAAAAGCTGTAAGCTCTAAGTAATAAGCTATAGGCATAAATCAAATTGAAAATTTCGAATAACATAAAAAATACAAAGCTTAAAGCCTATCGCTTAAAGCATAAAGCTAAAAAATGATCAACCTATTCAACGCCCACATCGAAAATTTATCCATCCACCGAGTTGGAAATAAAAGCCGTAACGAAGCTATTTTTTTATCTGAAAATCCATACGGACTGAATGATGAAATTGTGCCTCTTTTGAAGGAATACTTCTTTAAATCGTTTAGAGAAAAGGAAGAAAATTACTTTCAGTTTGCTCATGAAGTTGATTTAGAATACAACGAAATGTTTCAAATGGCGACCGAAGTTTTCGCCAATCCAAGTGACATTCACGCCATTTCCAAAAAAATAACGTCGCATTTGTTTGAACAATCCAATCATCCGCACATTAAAAATGGCGAAGTATATGTGACGTATTTTACCAACATCAACATTGATAATAATATTGTTGACGCAGTGGGTGTTTTTAAAAGTGAAATCAAAACCGATTTCATGCAGTTTGAAGAAAAAGATAGCAACCTCGAAATGGTGTTGCAACAAGGAATTAACTTGAACCGTTTGGACAAAGGCTGTTTGATTTTCAATTACAAAAAAGAAGAAGGTTATAAAATACTTTCTATCGATAGCAACCGTTATGATGCGCGCTATTGGTTGGAACATTTTTTAGCTGTGGATGCTTTTCAAGACGAGAATTTCATGACAAAAAAATACTTGAAATTTTGTCAAGATTTTGCTAAAGATGTTGTTTTTCCGGCTGAAGACAAAAAAGAAGAAGTGATGTTTATGAATCGCTCGGTGAATTATTTTGCTAAAAACGACGATTTTGAAGAAAGTAACTTTTTAAATGAAGTCCTTTCCAATCCAGAACTGATTCCAGAATTTAAAAACTATAAAGTAGACAAAGGCGAAAAATACAGCATTGAAGATGTAACAAGCTTTCCTATTGCGAATGCTGCCGTAACTGATGCGCGTAAAAAAATCAAAAATGTTATTAATTTAGATACTAACATCCAAATCAAATTGGATTTTATCAATCCGGAAAGTGCCGAAAAATTTGTAGAAAAAGGTTGGGATGAAGAAAAACAAATGTATTATTATTTGGTATACTTTAATAAAGAACAAAAAAGCTAATTTGTAACTCCCTGACATCGTTTGATTTTTAGCGATACATTTTGTAAGTTTTTTATCTTATAAATAGTAATAAATAAGTATTTCATCGAAAATATTTGTTGTTTCAACGATAAATAGCTACGTTTAGGTAATCAAAATCACCTACTTATGCAAGCGTCAACAACTACAAATCAAACTTCCTTAGCTGGAAAAGTTTGGTGTTCCGTTTTTGGACACCATTACGAGACTTCAAGAAACATAACCAATCATTTTAAAGAATTCAAATGTACGGTTTGTCAACACGAATTGCGAATGATGAAAACGGACATATTGTATCGTTAACTCCCAAGCATCGTATCATTAACGATACATTAGTTCATTTTTACCAAAAAAGACATCATTTGGTTAAATCACCACTTTTTTCATAAGATATTGCAAAGTAAATCGTTATAGTGTAGCTAATCTTTTATATTTTTATACATTGATTTTCTTTCCATGAAAATAAAATGCTACTCCTTATTTCTATTGTTCTTTTTTTGTGTTGCAAATACTTTCGCTCAGGAAAAAACGGTAAAAAAAGACTCGGTTCAAATGTACCGAGATATAGAGGCGTATTCCAAACGAAGTAAATTTTCGAAGTTTATTTACAAGCTCGTATTCAAATCCATTCCACAGCAAAAAACAACGGCAAAAAAGATTCCAAAAAAACTCAAAAGTCCGTTTGCCACTTACGAAGGAAAAATAATTCGAAAAATTACTATTGAAACCTTAGATCCTTTCGGATATGGTATCTCAGACACTGGAGAATTGACTAAAAATTGGGTCGAGCGATTTGGAAATAAAGTACATCTAAAATCCAAAAACTGGACTGTACGCAATTTTCTCTTATTTAAAAAAAATGAACCTTTCGATTCGATTATAATAAAAGAATCGGAACGTTTGTTACAAAGTCAACGTTTTGTTCGAAGAGCCTTGATACTGCCAGCCGACACAGAAAAACCATCAGACTCTATAGATATAACCATTCGTGTGTTGGATTCATGGAGTTTGATTCCGTCTGGTTCACTTTCAAGTACTACAGGGAACTTTGAAATTGCCGAAAGAAATTTTTTTGGACTTGGACATGAAATGGTAAACGATTTCAAACAACAGCTTCAAACCAATCTTAATGGCTATTCTTTTCGGTACATCATCCCCAACATAAAAAACACTTTCATACGAACATCCGCTTTGTATATAAAGGATTTTGACGAAAGCCAAACTAAAGAAATTACGTCGGAACGTTCGTTCTTTTCTCCTCTTACAAAATATGCAGGAGGTGTTTTATTTCAAGAGCGCTTTTACAGAGATTCGATACCTGATGCGAATCAGAACAAATTTTTGAGGGATTTTAAATACGAAAATCAAAATTATTGGTTTGGGTATTCGTTTCCGCTTTTCAAAGGAAAAAAAGAAGAAAGTAGAATTACCAATTTAGTTACAACTTTGCGTTATTCTAGAACCAATTTTACTTCACGACCTGAACCGGCCTTGGATACACTTTCGTATTTTTCGAACAATAAACTTTATTTGGCCAGTATGGGAATCAATAGAAGAAAATTTGTGGAAGATAGTTTTTTGTTCAATTACGGAATTCCAGAATACGTTCAGACTGGGCAATTGATATCGTTTACCGCAGGTTTGGAGGATAAAAATTTTAATAAACGAAGCTATTTTGGAGGTCGATATGCATTGGGTGATTATTTTTCTGTAGGATATTTGGGACTTTCTGCAGAGCTCGGTAGCTTTTTTAATAATTCCAAAACCGAACAATCAACGTTTAGAGTCGAACTTAGTTATTTTACCAATCTTTTTGAAATTGGCAACTGGAGGTTTCGCCAATTTATTCAACCACAACTAACCATTGGTAACAATCGCATACCGATTCGAAACGACAATATTACTATCAACGATCAAAGCGGCATTCAGGGATTTACCAATATCTTGTCGGGAACAAAAAAAATGATTGTTGCTTTTCAAACGCAATCGTATTCACCAGGAATTTTTTGGGGATTCCGATTTAGTCCTTTTATAAATGCGACATTGGGCATGTTAAGTCAAGAAAATCAACCCTTGTTTACTAGTCGAATGTATTCAAAATTTGGTCTAGGTGTACTTATTAGTAATGATTACTTGGTATTTAATAGTTTCCAATTGTCTTTTGCCTTTTATCCAACAATTCCTGGTGAAGGCGATAACGTCTTTAAAACCAATTCGTTCAAAAATGATGATTTAAGATTGCTTGATTACCAAATTGGGCAACCGTCTATTGTTCCGTATAATTAATTTGTATTCTAGTAACAAAAAGCGTTTTGCTACGTCATACCTTTTTAAAATCAACATCACGTGGAAACCATTCTTTCAATTCATAACCTCAACAAGCGTTATGGCAAAATTCAAGCTGTTAAAAATGTTTCTTTAGAAATTCATAAAGGCAATGTATATGGAATTCTGGGTCCGAATGGCTCCGGAAAGTCAACAACTCTAGGCATTGTTTTAAATGTTGTGAACAAAACCTCAGGCGAATACTCTTGGTTTGGAGGAACATTGCAAACCCACGATGCTTTGAAAAAAGTGGGTGCTATTATTGAGCGTCCGAATTTTTACCCTTACATGACGGCGCAAGAAAATCTTGAACTAGTTTGCAAAATCAAAGGAATTAACTACAGTAAAGTACACGAAAAACTTGAAATTGTAGGTTTGATGGAACGAAAAGACAGCAAGTTTAGAACCTTTTCACTTGGAATGAAACAACGACTAGCCATTGCTTCTGCACTTTTGAATGATCCTGAAATTTTGATTTTAGATGAACCTACCAACGGTTTGGATCCGCAGGGAATTCATCAAATTAGAGACATCATTCGATTTATCGCTTCGCAAGGAACCACGATTTTGTTAGCCTCGCATTTGTTAGATGAAGTTGAAAAAGTGTGTTCGCATGTATTGGTATTACGAAAAGGTGAAATTTTATATTCGGGAACCGTTGCCGGAATGTCTTCTTCAAACGGCATTATCGAATTACAATCGAAAAACACCGAGTTACTTCTCGAATTGTTGCAAAGATATCCAAACATCGATACTGTAAAAAATGAAGATGGAAAAGTAATTATTCACGCCAGCTCGAACATTGATCCAAGTGAATTGAACAAATACTTATCAGAAAACAAGGTATATCTTACTCATTTGGTCAAACGAAACCATTCATTAGAAGAACAATTTTTAGAATTAACTGCGAAATAACCCACAACAAATGAAACGATTACTATCTATAGAGTTACAAAAAATTTGGAAAAACAGAGCGAGTAGGGTTTTAACAATTGCTTATTTTGTTTTACTTACTAAAATTGCATTAATCTCCTCAATTAAATTTGATATTGGACCATTACATTTTGATATTGCTGAAATGGGGATTTTTAATTTCCCATATATTTGGCACTTTAATACTTATTTTGCGAGTTGGTTCAAATTATTTCTAGCTGTTATAATTGTTTCAATGATGGCAAATGAATACAGTTATGGAACTTTAAAACAAAATTTGATTGATGGGATGAGTAAAAAAGAATTTATTTTATCTAAATTTTTTACTGTCCTTTTATTTTCATTCATATCCACTTTTTTTGTTTTTATAATGAGTCTTCTCTTAGGCTATAGCTTTTCATCCTTCACAGAGTTTGGAATAGTTTTTTCTGATTTGGATTATCTATTAGCTTTTTTTACAGAATTATTAGGATACTTTTCATTTTGTTTGTTTTTAGGTGTTTTAATAAAAAAATCAGCATTTGCACTTGGTTTTCTATTGGTTTGGAAAATTGTTGAAGGTATCTGTTATCTTCTTATGAAATGGTTACTTTTTGATACTTGGGAAAAAGCATACGAAATACTAGGCTATTTTCCACTTCAATCTATCTCAAATTTGATAGCTGACCCTTCAAGACGACTGTCAATAATCAAAACTGCAGGAAATAAGGCGGGATTTGATATGAATTATGATTATTCAGTTCATATGTCATCTATTGTTGTAGTTTTAATTTGGACAACTATTTTCATCATTTTATCCTACAAAATTATAAAAAAACGTGATTTATAGTATCTTTGTGGTACTATGAAAAAGTACCGATTGCTCTTTATAATTTCTGTTTTTTACACTTCAGTGTCGTCCATAATTGCCCAAAATATTGTAGTTGATGATACCTATACAGCGCAACAATTAGTACAAAATGTATTGGTAAATAGCACTTGTGCCAATGTTACCAATTTTTCTGTAAGTGGCGATACATTTAGTGGAAATGCTAAAAGTTATGGTTATTTTAGTTATTCCGGTAGTGCGTTTCCGTTTTCAAGCGGTATCGTTTTAAGTACATCCAGAGCCACACGAACCCAAGGTCCGAATAGCGATTTAATCGATGAAGGCAATATTAATTGGTTGGGTGATGCCGATTTGGAGCAAGCGTTGGCTGTATCGGGTACTTTTAATGCTACCGTATTAGAATTTGATTTTACACCGCTCACCGATAAAATAAGTTTTGATTATCTTTTTGCTTCTGAAGAATATCAGGGAACTGCGCCTTGTAGGTATTCGGATGGTTTTGCTTTTCTATTAAAACCAGTTGGAAGCACTGCTCCGTACCAAAACTTAGCGTTAATTCCGAATACTACTACTCCAGTAAAAGTGACTTCTGTTCATCCGCTTATACCCGAAAATAATGGTTGTGCAGCTGAAAATGAAACCTATTTTGGCAGTTACAATCCGACCACATATCCAATCAATTTTAATGGACAGACGTTGGTGATGACAGCAAAAGCTACAGTTATTCCTGGTCAAACGTATCACATCAAATTAGTAATTGCCGATGAAGAAAACATTCGCTATGATTCGGCTATTTTTTTAGACGGCGGAAGTTTTAATGTAGGCGTCGATTTGGGTGCTGACCGATTGATTGCTACCAACAATCCGATTTGTTTTGGAGATACTTTAACACTAGATGCAACCTTAGCAGGATCTAATTCGTACCAATGGTTTAAAAATGGTTTGCCAATTGGGGGCGCAACCAATCCGACTTACACAGTTTTTAACGCGGGGATTTATACTGTTGAAATCACTTTAAGTACCTCAACGTGCATAACAACAGGCGAAATTGAAATTGAATACAGTAATTTACCCCTACTTTCGAATCAAACCTTAGTGCAATGTGATCCTGATGGTAATGGCACAAGTGCTTTTAATTTAACACAATTAAATGCCACAATTACTGGTGGCAATGCGCAATTAGGAGCCGTTTCCTATTATACTTCATTGACCAACGCGCAATCATTAACCAATCCAATTACCAATCTTACAACTTTTCAGAGTTCCAGTGGAAATCAAATTTTTGCAAGTGTTGCCAATTCTTTTGGTTGTCGGAATCAAGCTACTGTCGATTTGATTATTGCAAATAACCCAATAACTCCGCTTACTCCTATTCAGAAATGCGATACTGATGGTAATTTAGACGGAGTAACCAATTTCGATTGGAATACAGAAGTCACACCTAATGTCCTTCTTGGATTACCAACTGGTTTGGCAGTGGCTTATTATATATCGTCCAACGATGCACTTTCAGAAAGTAATCCGTTGCCTGCTAATTACACAACTACAACGCCGTTTCAGCAAACTATTTATGCTCGAATTACGAATGGTTCTGATTGTTATGGAATTATTTCGGTAGTACTTCAAGTTCTTGTTTTTGATCCACCTCAATTGCAAGACCAAACTATATACACCTGCAATGGAAATCCAATAAATTTATCCGTTCCAAACAATTATGCCAGTTATACTTGGTTGAATGGAGCGACTACAAATACAATTACTGCGACACAACCTGGAATCTATTCGGTTGTGGCAACTAACGCTTTTGGATGTCAAAAAACCAAAACTTTTACAGTTATAGATTCTGAAGTGGCGAACATAATGAGTATCGAAATAAACGATTTTAATAACGAAAACAATACTGTTATAATCAACATAAACGGAAATGGCAGCTATGAATTTTCTTTAGATGGTGACATATATCAAGACAGTCCCGTTTTTACTAATGTAACACCCAACATTTACCTAGTATATGTAAAAGATAAAAGAGGATGTGGAATAATTACCAAACAAATAGTAGTCCTAGATTATCCTCGATTTTTTACGCCAAATGGAGATGGCATTAATGATGTTTGGTATATAAAAAATATTATAAACCAACCAAACACTTCGATAGCCATATACGATCGGTACGGAAAGTTAGTTTACAGCTTTAATGAAAAGCAAAATGGTTGGAATGGAAAATCGAACGCAACCGATGTATTTGCTTCCGACTATTGGTTTGTTATTGAATTTCCCAACAAAAAAATCGTTAAAGGACATTTTTCACTAAAAAGATAATTGTTTTTTTACTATTTTTAGCGAATGAAATTGAAATTACTTTTTTTATTTGCAACATTAATACTATCTATAAATAGCTATTCGCAATTTAGCAAAACCCATTATATTCCGCCATTATCCAATTCGGATAGTCAGGATCCATTAGAACAATACATTTATATTTCTTGTCCTAGCACCACACCCATTAGTTTCCAAATTCAAGAAATTGGTGGAACAACCATTAATGGAACGGTTAGTAGAGATACTCCCTTTGTTCATTTAATTGGCAATGGTCCAGACACCCAACTGCTTGTCACTAGAACCGATGTAAATAGTATTAAAAATAATAAAGGTTTCATTGTTCAAGCTCAAGACTTAGTATATGTTAATGTTCGATTAACGGCGACTCAAAGTTTTCAAGCTGGAGGTTTGGTTTCGAAAGGAAGTGCCGCTCTTGGAACGGTATTCAGAATTGGAGCTTTTGTTAATACGGGTATCCCAGCTACTAGCAACAATCACTATACTTTTGCATCAATTTTAGCCACTGAAAACAACACAACAATTTCTTTTAACGATGTAAAAGTAGGTGTCGATTTAATTAACAATTCAGCAGCAGGAAATACGCCAGGAAACATCGTTTTGAATGCTGGAGAAAGTTTTGTTATGGCTGTTGAGGGTCCGAATGACGCCAACAGAGACGGTTTGATTGGAGCTTCCATCACATCAGACAAACCTATCGCTGTGAACTGTGGTTCATTTGCCGGAACTAATGGTACTTCTAACAATCTCGATTTGGGAATGGATCAAATTGTATCGACAGAAAGAACGGGCACCGAATACATTTTCATAAAAGGATCTGGTTTGGATGTCACCGAAAGACCTTTAATTGTTGCCAATGAAAATGCTACCGACGTTTTTTTAAATGGAAGTGCTACTCCAACAATAACATTAGCAGCGGGACAATATTTGGCTTTAAGCGGTACTGATTTTTCGGTTAATGGCAATTTGTATGTACGGACTTCCAAAAATGTCTTTGCCTATCAAGGTATTGGTGGTTCTACTAATCAGGCCAATCAGAACATGCATTTTGTTCCGCCATTGAGTTGTCAAACGCCAAAATCGATCAATAATATTCCGCTTATAAATGAAGTGGGTAATTTAACTAATTTTATTGGGACTGTTTGTGTGGTGACTAAAACAGGAGCTACTTTAACATTTATTATTAATGGTGTTTCTTATACATTAACTACTTTACCTGGCGGTATTAATGTTAGTGGACCTCTGGGTGTGTCTGGAAATCCTGGTTTTGTTACATACACTTTTCAAGGATTAACAGGTAATATTTCAGTTTTTTCAACAGAACAAGTATATCTATCCTATTATGGTTCAAGTGGGGCGGCAACGTATGGTGGTTTTTATTCGGGATTTACCTTTCAACCTGAAATCGTATTTCAACCTATAGTGGCGAGTCAATCCAATTGTATTCCGAATGTAAATTTAGAAGTGAATACCATCAGTAATTTTGATGTATTTCAATGGTATTTTAATGGCAATCCTATTCCGGGCGCCACTACCAATATTTACGCTCCAACACAACCTGGTTATTATAAAATAAAAGCTTCTTTGACGGCTTGTGGCATTGATTTTTTTTCAGATGAGATTCCGGTAAGTTCTTGTCCTACAGATTACGACAATGATACTATCAATGATAATATAGATTTAGATTTGGATAATGATGGGATAACCAATTGTGCCGAATCGTATGGAAATCAAAACATACCACTTACCAATCTTGCAGCAGGAACTGTTGCTGTTGGCACCTATTCCAACTCATTTACAGGTATCGTATCAACCTCAGTTGTTGCTAGTCCGATTCCATTCGCAGGAAACCCAGACGGAAGTTTTGTTTCTGAAGTCCCACCTGGAAAAACAAATTGGGTTAAATACGAAATGACTTTCACCCAACCCATGTCGATTGGTTTAGAATATGTAAGTACAGCAAATGCCAGCGACTTATTAAATGCGGATGCACAATACGTGATCAATTCACCCATTAATAAGACTATTACATTGTTAAATCCGGGTAATCAACTTTTAGTGGATACCAATTATGATGGAATATACGAAAGTGGAATTACAGAGTATTCTTCATTTGAAATTCGTTTTAGACTAAATAGCATTACACCATTAACAGCAGGAACTGGTACGTTTAAATTTTTAACTAACCAATCGTCTACCATAAGTTTTACACATAAAAACTTATTAGACAGCACAGGAAACAAATCGACTTTAAAATTTTATGCTACTTGCGTTCCAAAAGATTCGGATAACGATGGTGTGCCCGATCAATACGATTACGATAGTGACAATGATGGAATTTTAGACGTTATCGAATCACAAGGCACGCCGTTTACAGCGCTTTCTAATACTGACACAAATCAAGATGGAATTGACGATATTTTTGGAGCCACATTTGTCATCGCTGATTCTGACAATGACGGTGTTCCTGATTATTTAGATTTGGATAGTGATAATGATGGTATTTACGATTTAGTTGAAGCAGGACATAATGCACCAGACATAAATACTGATGGTTATATTGACGGAACAAATTTCGGCAGTAACGGCATATCGAATGGAATTCAAACGGCTCCTAATAGTGGAGTTTTGAATTTTACTCTTTCTAATACCGATGCAGATACAATTAACAATTATTTGGATTTAGATAGTGATGGTGATGGTTGCAACGATGTTATTGAAGCTGGATTTACTGATACTAATTTGGATGGATTGTTGGGGAATACGGCACCGCCTACAATCAATAGTAACGGAATAGTAACAAGTGGCGTTGGCTATACTACTCCAAATTCAAATTATACAACGTCAGCACCCATATCAATTACAACACAACCGCAGAATGTGGTGACATGCGAATTACAAAGTGCCACTTTTACCTTAACAACAAATACTGTAAATGGCTACCAATGGCAAGTATCGACAAATGGGGGCGCAACTTGGACCAATTTAACCAACAACGCAACCTATTCAGGTGTTACTAACGTTTCATTGACAGTATCAAATGTAACTCCAACCATGAATGGTTATCAATACCGCGTATTTTTGAGTAAAAATGGCAATTCCTGTGGCTTGTTCTCTACTGCTGGGATTTTAACTACTTATGCACTTCCTGTTGTAACTACTCCTGTAAATTTAGTACAATGTGATAACGATACTGACGGAATTTCAATTGTGAATCTAACTGTGAAAAATGATTTCATTTCGTCTAATTATCTGAACGAAACTTTCACTTATTACACTACACTAGCGGGAGCTACAAATCAAATTGCAAGTACTTTAATTGCAAACCCGATTGCCTACACTACTGCATCGACAACCATTTATGTTAGAGTTGTAAATAGCAATGGCTGCTTTAGAGTTGCGCAATTGAATGTAATAGTATCTGTGACACAAATTCCTCCAGGAACGATATTTCCATTTTTCACATGTGACGATTTTATCGATGTAATAAACAATGATTATGATGGCATCTCATTATTTGATTTTAGTTCGGTTACACCTGCCATTCAAGCGCTTTTACCAACTACTGCTGTATACATAATTAAATATTACCGCAATCAAATTGACGCCTTAGCGGAACTGAACGAAATTACGAACCTAAACAATTATCGCAATATTGGTTCGCCCAATCAACAAGATATTTGGGTCCGAGTTGATAGTACTATTGACAATGCATGTTATGGCTTAGGTCCTTATGTACGTCTTACTGTAGAAGCTTTGCCTATTGCCCATGGGTTAAATACGACCAATATTGTAAGAAATTGTGACGATGACCAAGATGGTATTTTAGCTTTTAATACAGCTACTATTCAGTCATCAATTTTAAATGGCCAAACCAATGTAAGCGTTACTTATACTGATAGTTTAGGAAACGCATTACCGAGTCCGTTGCCCAATCCGTTTTCTGTTACCAATCAAATTACGATAACTGCACGGGTGACCAACAATTCGACACAAGCAGCAAATGGCCCATGTTTTGATGAAGTTACATTTCAGTTATTGGTAGATGACTTGCCAGAAGCTTTTCCTGTTAGCGTGGGAAGTCTAACGGTTTGTGATGATGAAGCCATTCCGGCCAATCAAAATGGTGTGTATGCGTTTAACACGGGAACGATTCAAAATCAAATTCTAAATGGGCAAAACAATGTTGTTGTCACTTATACTTTGGCAAATGGTGCCGTTTTAAATCAGCTACCCAATCCATTTATTACAGCAACACAAAATGTTTTGGTTACGGTTAGCAATCCTTTGAATACGATTTGTACAGCAACGACAGTATTGAACTTTGTAGTGAATCCACTACCTAATATTGATTTGACCGATCAAGAATTGGTGTGTACCAATTTGCCTACTTTTTTGGTTCCGATTAATGCCGGAATTATTGGTGGTGTGCCGAGTTCGGCCTATTTATACCAATGGTATTTGAATGGAAATCTATTGCCTGGCGCGACAAGCTATACATTGAATGTTAACACAGATGGAGTGTACACAGTTGAAGTAACTACAACACAAGGCTGTTCAAGAACCCGAACAGTGACTGTAGTAGCCTCTGAAATTGGAACCATTGAGCAAATAGTTGTTGTTGATTTAACAGACAATAATACCGTAGAAGTCATTGTTTCGGGAATAGGTGATTACATTTATGCAATTGATAGTGGTATTTTTCAAACCTCTAATTTCTTTAGTAATGTTGCGATGGGATTTCATACGATAACAGTTCAAGATGCCAATGGTTGTGGCAGTGTAACGCAACAAATTGCTGTTTTAGGAATACCTGCTTACTTCACGCCCAATGGAGATGGAATTCATGATACATGGAACATTAAAGGCGTTACCACCAATTTATATTCAAAATCAACGGTGCAAGTTTTTGATCGTTATGGTAAATTGTTGAAACAATTTTCGGCTACCAGTCAGGGTTGGGATGGCACGTACAACGGTCAATTGGCGATTGCCGATGATTATTGGTATGTAATTCAATTGCAAGACGGACGTAGTGTAAAAGGGCATTTTGCTTTAAAACGATAAATGATAGATACAAGTAGTAGCAATTTCGGAACTAACAATCATAAAATTATATGATAACTAAAGAGTGCCTAAATTGTGGAACTAAATTAACAGACAAATATTGTTCGGGTTGCGGACAACTCGCCGACATACACCGCATTACTTTTAAAAATTTTATTTTTAACGATGTATTACATGGTACATTCCATATTGAAAGAGGAATATTATTTACAGCTAAAGAGTCATTAACACGCCCCGGAAAAGCAGCGCTTGATTATATTTCAGGAAAGAGAAAGCGGTATTACAATGTGTTTTACTTAATTTTAATAACCATCGCTTTAATGTTGTTTACGCGTCATGTAACGGATTGGTTTGCAAGTAAAGATCAAGTTGAAGAAGTTATTCAAGCGAAAACCTACATTAATGAAGCCAGCCAAAAAATCGACGAACTGTTAAAGCAAAAAAATAAAATTATAATTTTTCTTTTCGTTCCGTTTGGTGCAGTAAACAGTTTTATTTTGTTTAGAAGAAAAAAATTAAATCTGAGCGAACATTCAATAATTGCAGGAATGATATTGCTGGGCGTTTTATTACTATCTACCTTCTCCAATATTCTTTTTTGGTTTAAACTAGTACATCAAATTGGTATGGTTATTAGCATATTGATAACTGCTCTTATCATTATATACATTGGTTTTGGATATTGTAATGCTTTTGGCTCTGAGTATACAAAGTTAGGAATTGCATACAGAATCTTGCTATTTTATGCTTTGCTTTGTTTGGAGATATTGCTTTTGACTTTTATTTTAGTTGGAATTTTTACCCATTGGGAATTCGGAGAATTTCAAATTACTCCTTTTGGTTGATTTGTTCAAAAGTAATTTGTGCTGCAAAAGATTATTTCGCTGTGAAACGATATACCACTAGCCCAGATGGCAGTGAAAAGCCTTTTGAAATGGAAAACCATTTTTGTAGGTTTTAAAAAGCGACCAACGGAAGCTATTGTAAAACCGTACAAAAAGGTTTGAAATAAAAAAGCTTGGAACGCACAGTTGGAATAGCTTTCAATAAAAAAACCACCAATTTTCATTGATGGTTTTGTATCATTAAAGGTAGGATAACTTACACTTTGAAACGTTTTCTATCGTTTTCTGTCAGATAAATTTTACGCAAACGAATTGATTTTGGCGTTACCTCAACGTATTCGTCTTTTTGAATGTACTCTAACGCTTCTTCTAATGAGAAGATAATTGGTGGAATAATTCGGGCTTTTTCATCATTTCCAGACGAACGAACGTTGGATTGTTTTTTGGCTTTTGTAACGTTGATACTCATATCATCGCCACGTGAATTTTCTCCAATAACTTGACCTTCGTAGATTTCGTCATTTGGATTCACGAAAAACTTACCTCGATCTTGTAATTTATCGATAGAATATGGAATTGCTTTTCCGTTTTCCATAGAAATTAAAGAACCATTGTTACGTCCTGGAATTTCACCTTTGAACGGCTCATATCCAATAAAACGGTGCGCCATAATAGCTTCACCAGCTGTAGCAGTAAGCAATAAGTTACGCAATCCGATGATTCCACGTGATGGAATATTGAATTTGATAATCATACGTTCGCCTTTGGCTTCCATGCTTAGCATTTCACCTTTACGGATGGTTACGAATTCTACCGCACGACCTGAAAGTGATTCTGGTAAATCGATTGTTAATTCTTCTATTGGCTCACATTTTTTACCGTCAATTTCTTTGATGATAACTTGAGGTTGACCAATTTGCAACTCATACCCTTCTCTTCTCATGGTTTCAATAAGAACGGATAAGTGCAAAACACCACGTCCGAAAACCATAAATTTATCAGCAGAATCGGTATCACCTACTTTTAACGCAAGGTTTTTCTCTAATTCTTTTGCCAAACGATCCTTGATGTGACGAGAGGTAACGAATTTGCCTTCTTTACCAAAGAAAGGCGAATCGTTAATGGTAAACAACATACTCATAGTTGGCTCGTCGATAGCGATGGTTTGCAAGGCTTCTGGGTTTTCAAAATCGGCGATAGTATCTCCAATTTCAAATCCTTCAACACCAACAATAGCACAAATATCACCGGCTATAACTTCTAACACTTTTTTACGGCCTAAACCTTCAAAAGTGTGTAATTCTTTGATTCTTGATTTGAATACTTTACCATCTCTTTTCACTAAAGAGATTGGCATTCCTTCTTTAAGAACACCTCTTTCTAGACGACCAATCGCGATACGACCAGTGAATGAAGAGAAATCTAAAGAAGTAATCAACATTTGTGGTGTTCCTTCAGATACTTTAGGAGCAGGCACATTTTTGATTACCATATCTAATAATGGTTCGATGTTTTCGGTTTGGTTTCTGAAATCATCTGACATCCAATTGTGTTTTGCCGAACCATAAACTGTTGGAAAATCTAGTTGCCATTCTTCTGCACCCAATTCGAACATTAAGTCGAATACTTTTTCGTGAACTTCTTCTGGAGTACAGTTTTCTTTGTCTACTTTATTAATAACTACGCAAGGTTTCAACCCTAAGTCGATGGCTTTTTGCAACACAAAACGCGTTTGTGGCATTGGACCTTCAAAGGCATCTACTAAAAGACAAACACCATCAGCCATGTTCAATACACGCTCAACTTCACCACCAAAATCGGCGTGACCAGGAGTATCGATAATGTTGATTTTGGTACCTTTATACATTACGGAAACGTTTTTCGAAGTAATTGTAATTCCACGCTCACGCTCTAAGTCGTTGTTGTCTAGAATTAAGTCACCTGTATTTTCGTTTTCACGGAAAAGTTGGCAATGGTACATGATTTTATCAACCAAAGTAGTTTTACCGTGATCAACGTGGGCAATAATTGCAATGTTTCTAATAGATTCCATCTGTTATTTTTAATGGGTGCAAAGGTACACTTTATTTCGATTAAAAAAACTGTAATAATAATACTTTACATTATCGTAACGCAAACTATAGCTATAGCTATGAAAAATCATTTTTTTACTAAAAAAAATTGTTTTCATAAATTATTTTTTATTTTTGGAGTAATGAAAAATAAATCGAATAAAATAATTCTCACTTATTTTCTAATTGTACTTATCTTGGTTTTTACAAGCCAATACTTTCTCCTCCGCGATTATTTACCTCAGACACTATTTCTTATCAGTTTTTTAATTAGCTTTTCGGTCATTTCTGCTTCTACTGTTTTTTTTGGTTATTTGATTTCAAAAAATTTTAAGAATGTTACTAAGCATTTAAAGAAATTAGAAGTTAAAAACGAAGAATTATTCAAATCGAACGAGCGCTATGATATTGTTGCAAAAGCCACTAGTGACACCATTTGGGATTGGGACACTAAAACTAATAAGTTCATTTTTAATAAAGGAATCCATGGCATTTTTGGCTACAATAAAGATGCTGTAGGCGATACAATTCAGTGGTGGTTTGACAAAATTCATCCCGAAGACAGTTTAAAAATGTCGGTTAAAGTGTATTCATACATTGAACAGAAAACAGAAAAATGGCAAGATTATTATCGTTTTTTATGCGGTGACGGTTCCTATAAATATGTATATGACAGAGGTTTTTTGGTGATGGATGAAAACGACAGTGTGATTAGGGTAATTGGCGCCATGCAAGACATCACCAAGTTAAAGGAAGAAGAACAACGGTTACGACTTTTAGAAACCGTAATTACACAAACCAAAGATGCTATTATAATTACTGAAGCTGACAGCAATGAACGTGGCATTCCTAAAATAGTTTACGTAAATCCAGCTTTTTCTAAACTAACAGGTTACAATCCTAATGAAGTTATTGGTAAAACACCTCAAGTATTTATGAGTAAAAATTCTGTAAAAGCAGACATCAAAAACTTGAATAATGCCATCAAAAAGAAAGAAGAATTTACATTCGAAACCATAAATGTAAATAAGAATAATCAAGAATATTGGGTGAATTTCACTATGATTCCAATTACAAATTTTGATGACGAACACTCGCATTGGATTTCAATACAACGTGATATCTCGAAAGAGAAAGAGCGAGAAGAAGAACGCGAACATTTGATAAGTGAATTAACGCAAAACAATAAAGATTTAAAACAATTCTCTTACATTACATCTCATAATTTGCGGGCTCCGTTATCTAATCTTACAGGATTATTAAATTTAATTGAAGATATTCCTATTGAAAATGAAGAACTAAAGGAACTTATCGACGGATTTTCAAAATCAACTAATTTACTAAATGAAACTATAAACGATTTAGTAAAAGTAATCATTATTAAAGATAGCCCATCTATAGAAAAAGAAGAAGTCATTATCCGTGATGTTTTTGAAAATGTTTTTAATCAACTAACATTCATCATTGGAATTCAAAAACCGATTTTAAAATTATCTTTAGGTAAGACTAAAACTTTAGTGATAAATAAAACCTATTTAGAAAGTATTTTATTAAATTTGATGACTAACTCTTTAAAGTATAGAGATGAAAAAAGGCAGTTGCGCATCAGTATCACTTCTTATTCTGAAGACAATATGACAATTATTAAGTTTACTGATAATGGCATCGGGATTGATTTAGAGCGAAATAAAGACAAGGTTTTTGGTTTGTACCAGCGTTTTCATAATCATACCGACAGTAAAGGATTGGGGTTGTATTTGGTGAAATCCCAAATAGAAGCAATGGGTGGTAATATAGCTATTAAAAGTGAAGTTGGTAAAGGCACATCGTTTAAGTTATCATTTAAAAATCAATAGAAAATGTTAGAAAGAATTCTCTGTGTAGACGATGATCCTATAACATTAATGCTTTGTAAAAAAGTAATTCAAAAATCAGACTTAGCTCACGAAATTGATACTGCTGTCAATGGTGAAGACGCATTACGATATTTTGATGCTATAACCATTGATAGTACTTCTGGTAAAATTAACTATCCACATTTGATTTTTTTAGATTTAAATATGCCTGTTATGAACGGATGGGAATTTTTGGATGTGTTTTCTAAAGAGAACTATTCTGAAAAATTTTCAAATATAAAAGTAATCGTTTTGTCTTCAACAATTGACCCAGACGATATTGATAAATCGAAGGAATACCCAATGGTTATTGATTTTTTATCTAAACCAATTACGACCGAAATAATTGACTTATTGAAAAGAAATAATGTTATATAAAAAAAGTCCCGATGATTATCGGGACTTTTTTATTTTATAAAAACAACTAAATTACAGTTTAGCTACATGTTTAGTTAATTTAGATTTTAAATTAGATGCCTTGTTATCGTGAATGATATTTTTCTTAGCTAATTTATCAATCATAGAGATTACAGCTGATAATTTAGTTGAAGCATCCGATTTATCAGTAGCCAAACGCAACGCTTTTATCGCATTACGAGTCGTTTTGTGTTGGTATCTGTTTAATACTCTTTTTTTATCGTTACTTCTAATTCTCTTTAAAGCTGACTTATGATTTGCCATTTTGTTTTATTTTTTTTAGTAAAATTGTAGCCCGTAGGGGAATCGAACCCCTCTTACATGGATGAAAACCATGCGTCCTAACCGATAGACGAACGGGCCAACTCCTTCAATGCGGATGCAAAAATACAACTATTTTTTATTCACACAATAGTCGAGCAAAAGTTTTTTTATTTATTTTTAATAAGCCTTCGCAAATAGCACTCTACCAAGGGATTCCTCTCCAGTTAAAATGCACTTTCCTTGCTCCTCTTTTCTATTTAAAGGTATACATCGTATAGTTGCCTTGGTTAAATCCTTAA
>CANLLR010000020.1 GCA_947491985.1 Flavobacteriaceae bacterium
GAAAGCGGAATCAAGGCTGACATTTTAGTGTGCCGAACCGAACACGAAATATCCGACGAATTGCGTCAAAAATTGGCTTTGTTCTGTAACGTAAAACGCGAAGCAGTCATCCAATCGATTGATGCAAAAACGATATATGAAGTGCCGAATCTAATGCTCGAGGAAGGATTAGATATCGTAGCACTTAAAAAATTAAACTTGTCCAAAAAAGCAGCACCCGATTTAAAAAATTGGAACACTTTTTTACATCGATTAAAACATCCAAAACATACCATAAACATAGGTTTGATTGGAAAATACGTCGAATTGCAAGATTCATACAAATCGATTTTAGAATCGTTTATCCACGCTGGAGCAGCGAATGAAACGAAAGTCAATGTCGTAAGTATTCATTCGGAATACATCGATGCGTCCAATGTAGCTGAAAAGCTGAATGGAATTGACGGAATCTTAGTTGCACCAGGTTTTGGCGAACGCGGTATCGAAGGTAAAATCGCCGCCGTGCAGTTTGCCCGTGAAACTAACTTGCCGTTTTTCGGAATCTGTCTTGGTATGCAAATGGTGGTTATCGAGTATGGCAGAAATGTACTTGGATTGAAAGATGCCAATTCAACCGAAATGAATCCCAAAACAAAAAATCCGGTTATCGATTTAATGGAGGCGCAAAAAACCATCACCGACAAAGGCGGAACCATGCGTTTGGGAGCCTGGAAATGCGATATAAAAGAAGACACGTTGGCCTATCAAATTTACGGCAAAACGCAAATCGAAGAACGCCACCGTCACCGTTACGAATACAATAACAACTACAAAGAAGCATTAGAAAAAGCGGGATTAATAAGCTCTGGAATCAATCCAGATACTGGTTTGGTCGAAATTGTTGAGCTCAAAAATCATCCGTTTTTCATCGGTGTGCAATACCATCCCGAATACAAAAGTACAGTGGCCAATCCGCACCCAATTTTTGTTAGCTTTGTAGCCGCAATGGTCAAAAATAAAAAGATGTAAAAGCAGGAGCGAAAGGGTAGTGCATTTTCAGAATCGTAATTCCTGCTGCTTTTCCAATCGTGTATCGGATTTTGCCTCCACTGCGTTTCGGCGAATCCGTAAAAGGATTTTCCCTTGCATCAGGCCTGCCTGCCGGTAGGCAGGGCTAGAAAGGAAACTAAAGGAACTAAATTATTGCACAATTGAAACAAAATAGTCGTATCAACGACTCATACTCAAAATAAAATCCCAACAAAGGGAAATACATTATGGAAGAAAAGAAATTTGACAAAAATTCAATTATTGGTTTCGGATTAATATTCGTAATCGTAATGTGGATGATGTACAACAGCCAACAAACTGCAGTAAAAGAGCAAGCCGAAAAAGCAAAGAAAGAAAAACTCGAAAAACAGAAAAAAGTAACGACGGTTCCAACCGCGCCAATTACTGCAACAGCAATCGATTCAACGGTTAGCGACACTACAAAATTGCAACAATTGCAAGGTGCTTTAGGAAGTTTTGCCTATTCAGCTACTTTGCCAACAGCAAAGGAAAGCGTAACTGAAATTTCTAACGCAGTCATGACGTTGAAAATCGCTAATAAAGGGGGACAAATAGTAGACGTTACACTGAAAAATTTCGATAAAATCAAAAAAAAATCAGGCGAATTGGTGTCGTTGATTAAAAACAACAACACCGAGTTTAACATCGAATTACAAGGTAAAGACAACCGTATTTTCAATACAAAAGACTTGTATTTTGAACCGACTTTAACCAAAGTAGGCGCGAATCAAATCCTTTCGATGAAGCTAAAAACAAGTCCAAACGAATTTTTAGAATACAAATACGTGTTGAAACCCAACGAGTATATGGTCGATTTCGACATTCATTCGCAAGGGTTGAATAAATCGTTAAACACTTCAAAACCAGCCGATTTGTTATGGGATATGAAAACTTTTCGCAATGAAAAAAGCATCTCGTATGAAAACCGTTTCACCGAAATTTACTATGAATACAACAACGGAAAAGTCGATTACGCCGGTTTAGGAAAACAAGAAGACGAAGCGCCCGAAAATGCCACTTTTATTGCTTACAAGCAGCATTTGTTTGCCTCTATTCTTTTAACAGGAACGCCAATTGATGGCGCCAAAGTCAGCTCTACCGATTTGGTGAATGACGATAAAAAAGATACGATTTACACCAAGCATTTCAAATCGACTTTACCTTTAGCGTTTAAAAATGGCGAATTGGATTATAAAATGAATTGGTATTACGGACCAGCCGACTACAAAATTCTGAACAAGTACGATCGCAATATGGAAGACATTATTGCTTTGGGTTGGGGTATTTTTGGTTGGATAAACAAGTTTATTTTTATTCCACTATTCGGATTTTTAAGTTCCTTCATGGGACTGGGAATTGCAATTATTTTATTCACAGTATTGATTAAAATTGCGATGTCGCCAATTACGTTTAAGTCGTTCTTGTCACAAGCGAAAATGAAAGTATTGCGTCCTGAAATTGCTGAATTGGGAGAAAAATTCAAAAAAGACCCAATGAAAAAGCAGCAAGAAACGATGAAGTTATACAACAAAGCGGGTGTAAATCCGATGGCAGGTTGTATTCCAGCATTAATTCAACTTCCTTTTATGTACGCATCGTTTCAGTTTTTTCCTTCTGCAGTAGAGTTGCGTCAAAAAGGATTTTTATGGGCTGATGATTTGTCGTCTTTTGATTCTATTTTAAAATTGCCTTTCAACATTCCATTTTATGGTGATCACGTGAGTTTATTTGCATTATTGGCTGCGATTGCGATTTTCTTTTATATGAAAATGACTTCAGGCGACCAACAAATGCAAGCACCACAACAAGAAGGGATGCCAGATATGGCTAAAATCATGAAAATTATGATTTATTTATCGCCTATCATGATGTTGATTTTCTTTAATAATTATGGATCTGGATTGAGTTTGTATAACTTAATGTCCAATATAATTACTATCGGAATCATGATTGTTATTAAGAAGTACTTTATTGATAGCGATAAAATTCACGCTCAAATTCAAGAAAACAAATTGAAGGAGCCCAAAAAACAAGGTAGATTTCAACAAAAGCTGCAAGAGGTAATGCAGCAAGCTGAAGAACAGAAAAAAATTCAAGCACAGCAAAAGAAGAAGTAATTCTTTTTTTGTATACATTAGGAGTTCTGTTGAAAGTCAAATTTTTACAGAACTCTTTTTTTTTTTATACTAAATCGGTCAATAGGAAGATATACCTAATAAATAACGTCACATGAAAGTAATGATAATGGGTTTTGGCAATATGGGTAAAACCTACGCCAACAGCTTTATTAGTTCGCGGTTCATAAAACCGGAAGACATTCACGTTTTGGTTCGCAATGCAGCAAAAGTGCAATCGGCGAATGGGATTCCTTTAGCGAATTTTTCAGCTATTCCAACGGCAAAGATTACCGATTTTGATATTCTTATTTTAGCGGTTAAACCACAAGATTTTAAATCGCTAGCACAAACCATACAGCCGTTTGTAAATGAAAACCAATTGATACTTTCAGTGATGGCAGGTGTTACTGTTGCATCGCTTCAAGCAGAATTGAAATGTCAAAAAATAGTGCGTTCGATGCCCAATATTCCCACCCAAATCGGATTGGGAATGACCGTTTTTACTGCCTCGGCCACAGTCGACAGAAAAGAATTATTTATCATCCAAAATTTAATAAACACCACAGGAAAATCGGTCTACGTGGAAGAAGAAAAACTGCTCAATGCGGCTACAGCTATCTCAGGAAGTGGACCTGCTTACGTTTTTTATTTTATGAATGCTATGATAAAAGTAGCAGTCGAATTGGGTTTTACCGAATCGGAAGCCGAATTGTTAGTCAATCAAACCTTTATGGGTTCTGTAGCCATTCAAAACAGTTATTCACTTTCCAATCAAGAATGGATTGCCAAAGTAGCTTCTAAAGGAGGAACTACTGAAAGTGCTTTTAAAGTTTTTACTCAAAATAATGTCGAAAAAAGTATAGCCAAAGCCATCTTTTCGGCCAATAACCGCGCTATCGAATTGGGCTCATAAAAAAAAGGCCTTCCAAAATTGGAAAGCCTTTTAACTATTATTATAAATTTAAAAGCAGCTTTATTATAAAACAGGTCGTAATACCCTATCTATTCCATGTATTACACCATTAGCACATTGAATATCAACAGCAGATGGTACTAAAATATTACAGTTGTTTCCGGCTTGGTCAATAATTTTTGCTCCCCCAGTTATGTTAACCGTAGTATTTTGTATTGGACTAGTGGCCATAGGAATGTTTCCTAAACTATTGGTCAAAGCTGAAGATAAAATATTTCCACCTAACGCTCCTGTTGCATGATATAGTAAAACTGTAGTTACTTGCGTTGCACTTGCACCAACTGCAAATCCAGTACCAGTTGTTGCAGCTGTAAATGCTGCATTGTTAGGCGCAAATAAAGTTAATGGGGAAGTGTTGGTAGTTAATGCAGTCAAAACAGCACCTTGGTTTCCAAAAGCTCCAGATGTACTAGTTACAACTGCTTCTAATGTATCAAAAGCGGGGTTGGCTTGTACATGTGTAACAATTGTTGGTAACCCAATAACAGCATCAACAACATGTACCACACCATTGGAAGCAATAATGTCAAAAGTAGCACCAGGAGTTGTTGTAACTACAGATGAAACTCCATTTAATCGTACTCCACTGGTAGTATTAACATACATACTCAACGTATTAGTTGACGATGCAGAACCTTTTCCTAATGTTTTGATGTAGGTGTTGTTTACTAAATCTGTCGATTCAAACTCACCACTGATAACATGGTTCAATAGTATTTCTCTAAGAACTGGTACGGGAACGGCATCTAAATTTGCAAATCCGTTAGCACTCAAAAATGCAGTAAAAGCTGCATTTCTTGGTGCAAATACGGTAAAAGGTCCAGAACCTTGAAGCGTTGTTGCTAAGTCGGCTCTTGTCAAAGCTTGTACTAAAATGGACAAATCAGCTGTTCGTGAAGCTATACCAGTAATGGTATTGTCTGCTGGTGCAACTGTAATATCATCTTCATCACATGAAGTAAAGACTAAAGCAAAACATGCTAAAATAACGGTAAGTTTGTTTTTCATTGTTTTCATATTTTTTTTTATTAGTTTCAGTAAAATTATATTTTTTGTTTAATCAGTAAATGTAAAAAGTTAAACAATATTTTATGCTTAGTAATACTTTAACGATTTTGTTTAACTTTTTTCTATTTTTATTTATTCGTTTTTTATTGAAATTAATAAAAAGCTTGTAAATCAATACGATATATGATTAAACAAAATAGATTTTCCTTAACAATTATATTCTAAGAAAATTCTTTCATTTTTTGATATCATCATTTTTGGAACTATTTTTGAATACTAAAAAGTACGTTTTTTAGTTATCCATATAAATCAACTACCATATGAAATACCTGTTTTTATTTGTAATGTCATTTCAAATTTTATTAGGACAAGACAGTAATACATTAGATGAGAAAGGACTAAAGCATGGACTTTGGAGAGGCACTTATGATGAGTCAAAAAGACCTCGCTATGAAGGCACTTTTAATCATGGGAAAGAAACCGGAATTTTTAAATTCTTCGATGATACAAAAGCCAAAACAGTAATTGCGACGCGCGATTTTAATCCGAAAGACAATTCCTGTTACACTATATTTTACAATCAACGTAAAAATAAAGTCAGCGAAGGAAAATTAATCAACAAACAATTTGAAGGTGAGTGGAAATACTATCATGAAGATGTACCCATTTTAATGACTTCCGAAACCTACTTAAAAGGTAGGTTAGAAGGAGTTCGCAAAGTATATTACAAAAATGATACGCCAACTCTTGCAGAGGAAACTACTTATAAAAATGGAATCAAAGAAGGATTATATAAAAAATACGCCGAAAATGGAGTAGTTCTAGAAGAGTCATTCTATAAAAAAGATGTCTACGATGGACAAGCCATTTATCGCAGTGCCGACAATATAATAACCGCTAAAGGTCTTTTCAAAAACGGAAAAAAGGTTGGGATTTGGGAATACATAAAAGCTGGCAAAACCACTAAAGAAAACATGGATAAACCTCAAGGTAAAAAATTCATCACACCCAAACGACCACATTTAGAATAATTAAGTGTCATCGTTTTTATCTACCAAAGCATGCGTTTTAACAATTAAAACACATGCTTTTTTTTATTATTTGGCGTAACTTTGCACCTTATAAAACAATATTTTTTTCAATGAAACGAGTTATCGTTGGACTTTCAGGTGGTGTCGATTCGAGTGTGGCAGCGTATCTTTTAAAAGAGCAAGGTTACGAAGTAATCGGACTTTTTATGAAGAATTGGCACGACGATTCAGTAACCATCTCTAATGAATGTCCGTGGCTCGAAGACAGTAACGACGCTCTTTTGGTGGCTGAAAAACTCGGAATTCCTTTTCAAACCGTCGATTTGAGCGAGCAATACAAAGAACGCATCGTAAATTACATGTTCAGCGAATACGAAAAAGGACGCACTCCAAATCCAGATGTGCTTTGCAACCGCGAAATTAAATTCGATGTTTTCATGAAAATTGCGCTTTCGCTTGGCGCCGATTATGTAGCAACTGGACATTATTGCCGCAAAGGAACTATTGAGAAAGACGGAACCGAAACCTTTCAATTGCTTGCCGGAAAAGACGATAACAAAGACCAATCGTATTTTTTATGTCAATTGTCGCAAGAACAACTAAGTAAAGCCTTATTTCCAATTGGAGAATTGACCAAACCTGAAGTGCGAGATATTGCCATGAAACTCGATCTAGTTACTGCAGAAAAGAAAGATTCACAAGGTCTTTGTTTTATTGGAAAAGTGCGTTTACCCGAATTTTTACAACAACAATTGCAAGCCAAAGAGGGAATTATAGTCGAAATTGACGCCAATCATCCTATATATGCTCAGGATAAACCTACTTTCACTTCCGTGGAAGAGCAACTTATGTACGAAGCGACTTCTATTGTCTACACTCCTGACATGGGAAAAGTAGTAGGCAAACACCAAGGCGCTCATTTTTTTACCATCGGACAACGCAAAGGATTAAATGTCGGTGGAACTAAAGAAGCGCTGTTTATCATTGCTACCGATGTTACAAACAATATTATTTACACAGGTCAAGGTCACGCTCATACTGGTTTGTTTAAAAAAACGCTGCGAGTACAACCTTCCGAAATTCACTGGATTCGCACCGATTTGACTTTGAGAAACAACGAATCGATGAAAGTTACCGCACGAATTCGTTACCGACAAGAATTGCAACAAGCCACTTTACATCAATTCGAAAGTGGTTTGTATGTCGCTTTTGATGCTCCGCAATCGGCTATTACTGAAGGACAATTTGTAGCGTGGAATGTTGATGACGAATTAATTGGTTCTGGAGTTATTTCCTAAGTTGCGTTAGCTCAATGTAATTTTTTTGTATTTTTGATTATCCTAATTTTCAACGCTATGAAAAGACTTACTTTCCTATTATTTTTGTTTTTGTCCATTTCGGCTTTTTCTCAAGAAGAAGATGCTTGGGTATATTTTACAGATAAACCCAATGCGACTTCACAATTAAACACACCATTAGATTTTCTCACACAAAGAGCTTTAGACAGAAGAAACAATCAAGGTATTGCGCTTCAAGTCAACGATGTGCCCATTCACCAACCGTATTTAAATCAAATTATTGCGTCTCCCGGAATTACAGTAAAAGCCAAGTCAAAATGGTTAAATTGCCTTCACATTCGTGGAAGCGTTACCGATATATCGGCGTTGACTTCGTTGTCTTTTGTGGCTAGTATTGATTTTGCTGATGCTTCTTTAAATGCACGACAAGCAAAACCGAGAACCATTACGCCCGTTAACAAACAAATGGAGGTGCAAACCACTTTCAACTACGGAAATTCTAATAACCAAATCCAAATGTTAAACGGTCATTTGCTTCATCAAGCGAATTACACTGGAGTAGGTAAAATTATTGCGGTGTTGGATTCGGGATTTATAAATGTCGATTCGACTTCGCCTTTCCAACGCTTATTCGATACTAATTCAATCCTTGGTGGATACAATTATGTAAGTCAAAATACCAATTTGTATTCGTTACACAATCACGGAACATTGACACTTTCGTGTATGGGCGCTTTTGTAGACAATCAATTGGTAGGTACAGCGCCAGATGCAAAATATTATTTGTTTGTTACTGAAGATGTTTTGGAGGAAAATCCTGTCGAAGAAAGTTATTGGGTAGAAGCAGCCGAAGAAGCAGACCGTTTAGGAGTTGACATAATCTCAACATCATTAGGTTATTACGGCTATGACAATCCGAATTACAGTCACACCTATTCCGATTTTACTGGAAATACTGCTTTCGCGTCTAAAGGCGCTAACCTAGCTTTTAGCAAAGGAATGATTGTTGTTGCAAGTGCTGGAAACTCGGGTAATAGTCCACAACCATTAAATCGTGTTGGTGTTCCCGCCGAAGCCACCAATGTTTTGGCAGTAGGCGCGGTTACTTTTGATGAGTCGTATGCTACTTTTAGTTCAATCGGGCCTAGTTTTGACAACAGAGTAAAACCTGATGTGATGGCGCAAGGTCAAGCAGCAGTGGTAGCTAATACCTTTGGAACGATTCAAACGGCAAGCGGAACCTCATTTTCTTGTCCGATTTTAGCCGGAATGATTGCCAGTTTTTGGCAAGCAATTCCTTGGGCAACCAACGCTCAGGTAATTCAATTAGTTAAGCAATCTGCTGATAATTTTGCAACACCCAACGCACAATTTGGATATGGGATTCCCGATTTTCAATCGGCGTTGAATATGGCTTTATTGAATACAAATGAAAATCAATTGGAAATAATTCAGTTTTTTCCCAATCCGACCAACGATATTGTCACTTTTGTAAATCCTAATTTGGATACTCAAATCACCATTCAATTGTACAATAATTTAGGTCAGTTGGTGTTGACCAAAACTTTTGAAAATCTGACCGAATCCTTATCTTTAGATGGATTACTTTCAGGAATCTATTACTTTAGTATTCCGACTTCTACGGGTACTCATCAAGGAAAAATTATTAAGAAATAATGAATCGAATTACCCAACTTTTCAACATTAAATACCCAATTATTCAAGGTGGAATGATTTGGAACAGTGGTTACAAATTAGCAAGCGCTGTAAGTAACTCTGGAGGATTAGGCTTAATTGGCGCGGGTTCTATGTATCCCGATGTTCTACGTGAGCACATTCAGAAATGCAAATGGGCTACTGATAAACCTTTCGGAGTCAACATACCAATGTTGTATCCCAATATCGAAGAAATTATCCAAATTATAATTGAAGAAGGTGTGAAAATTGTTTTTACTTCAGCTGGGAATCCTAAAACATGGACTTCTTTTTTAAAGGAAAAAGGTATTATCGTAGTGCATGTAGTTAGCAGTTCTAAATTCGCCTTAAAAGCGCAAGAAGCCGGAGTTCATGCGGTCGTAGCCGAAGGTTTTGAAGCAGGTGGACACAATGGTCGTGAAGAAACCACAACACTTACGCTCATTCCGATGGTAAAAGAAAACATTTCGATTCCGTTAATCGCTGCAGGTGGCATTGCAACCGGTCGCGGCATGTTAGCCGCTATGATTTTGGGTGCCGATGGCGTACAAATGGGAAGTCGTTTTGCAGCATCTATCGAAAGTTCTGCCCACGATAACTTCAAAAAAACGATTGTAGAAACAAGAGAAGGCGATACACAACTTACTTTAAAAGAATTAGCGCCAGTACGTTTAATAAAAAATAAATTTTACAACGACGTGCAAGAATTGTACACCAAATGTCCTTCGAAAGAAGACTTAGAAAATTTACTTGGAAAACGCAGAGCCAAACGAGGCATGTTTGAAGGTGATTTGATTGAAGGCGAACTTGAAATTGGTCAAATTGCGGGATTAATTCACAATATTCAACCTGTTGATGTAATTGTTAAAGAAATCATTGCTGAGTTTGAATTGGCGAAAAGTGACATTTCAAGAATATAATTCTGTTATTTTGACGCATATTTAAATGATTTGTTAAGAGAAGAAAAAATCTGTGTTTCAGTGGTGAGAACGCTAACTACTTTCATTAAACAAATTCTTACCAATTTCTTCACATCAAATTACATCTGAAATACTACTTTTACAAAAACAACTTATTCGAATGAAAAAAGCAATCTCAATTATACTTATCACTTTAGTTATATCCATTCAAGCGCAAGAACGGCCAAAATTGGTAATCGGAATTGTAGTCGACCAAATGAAAATGGAATATTTATACCGATTCAATGCCGACTTTTCTGAAAATGGTTTTAAACGATTGATGAGCAATGGATACACATTTCATAACATGCATTACAATTATATGCCAACATATACGGCTCCCGGACACGCTTCAATTTATACGGGTGCAACACCTTCGATGCACGGAATTGTAAGCAACGAATGGTTTCATAATACCTTAAAAAAAGAAGTGTATTGCACTGACGATGAATCGGTTACGACCTTAGTTCCAGGAACTGAAAAAGAAGGAAAAATGTCGCCTAAAAATTTGCAAAGTTCGACTGTTACCGACGAGTTAAAACTGGCAACCAATTTCAAAGGTAAAGTCATCGGAATTAGCATTAAAGACCGTGGTGCGATTTTGCCTGCCGGACATTTTGCCGATTGGGCATTTTGGTATTGCAAAACGGGTGAGTTTATTTCGAGTTCTTTTTATGGAGAAAAAATTCCGTCATGGGTAGATGATTTCAATAAAGAAAAAAACTATTTACCTTATTTTAACAAAGGTTGGGATTTATTAAAACCAATTGCTACATACAATGAGAGCCTTCCCGACAGCAATGCATATGAAGGAAAGTTGTACAAAAAAGCACCCAATTTTCCTTATAATTTAAAAGAAATGTTGGCTGATAATGACGCTGGAGTTTTGCGGGTAACGCCTTTTGGGAATGATGTGCTTGCCAATTTCGCAATGAAAGCCATTGAAAAAGAAAATTTAGGAAAAGACGATGTTACTGATTTTTTGGCATTAAGTTTCTCCTCTACGGATTATATCGGGCATACTTTTGGTCCACGTTCTGTTGAAATTCAAGATACGTATTTGCGTTTGGATCTAACTATCGCTGAGTTTTTAAATTATTTAGATAAAACTGTAGGTAAAAATAACTACCTTATTTTTATGACTGCCGATCACGCTTGCGCAGAAAATGTGACGCATTTAAAAGACAATAAATACCAAGTTACGAACATCAATTACAAAGACGTTTCGGCCGATTTAAAGGCCTTTTCGAAAACGGCTTTTGGAGTCGATGTGTTGTTAAAATACGACAGCTATAATGTGCATTTTGATAAAGATGCCATCAAAACCAATGGATTAGACATGACGAAAGTCAAACAAGGTTTTAAAGATTTTTTATATACTAAAGACTATGTGAAAAGAGTCTACAACCAAGAAGAGATTTTAGCTGGTGGCACTGATTTTCTATTGCATTTTGTTGCTAACGGTTACGATCCAACGCAAAACGGCGATATGTATTTTGTGTACAAACCGGGTTATATCGAGTATGGTGCGACAGGAACTTCACACGGTTCGCCATATACGTATGACACTAACGTGCCACTTTTATTTTACGGTTGGAAAATCAATAAAGGCGAATCGTATGATAAAAAAGTTATTACGCAAATTGCGCCAACGGTATCACAGCTGTTGAAAATCACATTGCCTAATGTTACAGATAGTGAAGTTTTAACGGAGCTTTTTGAAAAGAAATAGCCTTGAATAAGTGAAAAATCCACTACATCTAGTGGATTTTTTCATGAAATACACACTATTAAATTTCTATCATAATCTGATTTTTAATCAAATCATCAAAGGTTTCGCGTTTACTAATAAGATGACCTTTTTCGACTTTCCAAAGTACTTCGGCGGGTTTGAATCGCGAATTGTAATTGGAAGCCATCGAAAAGCAATAGGCTCCCGCATTTCTAAAACACAAGATATCGCCTTCTTTGATTTCGGCAATCCGTCGGTTGTTGGCAAACGTATCGGTTTCGCAAATGTAACCAACCACGGTATAAAAACGCTCTTTTCCTTTTGGGTTGGAAATGTTTTCGATAGTGTGTTGGGAACCATACAACATCGGACGAATTAAGTGGTTGAAACCCGAATCGATTCCGGCAAAAACCGTTGAAGTGGTTTGTTTTACAACATTGACTTTAGCTAAGAAATAACCCGCTTCACTTACTAAAAATTTACCAGGTTCGAATGCTAATGTTAAATTGCGGCCGTATTCTTTTTCAAACGCCAAGAAACGCTTGGTTAATTTTTTTCCGAGTTCTTCGATGTTGGTTTCGATGTCGCCTTTTTTATACGAGACTTTAAATCCGGAACCGAAATCTAAGAAGTCGAGTTCCGCAAATTGTTTTGCAGCATCAAATAAAATTTCAGATGCATATAAAAATACTTCAATATCTAAAATATCTGAACCCGTGTGCATGTGAATCCCGTTGATGGTCATTTTGGTATTTTCAACGATGCGTAGGATGTGTGGAATTTGGTAAATCGAAATCCCGAATTTACTATCAATATGTCCTACCGAAATGTTCTCATTGCCACCTGCCATTACATGTGGATTGATGCGAATACACACCGGAACTTTTGGATATTTCGCTCCAAAATGTTCTAACACCGAAAGGTTATCAATGTTAATTTGAACGCCAATTTTTGCTGCTTCTTCAATTTCTTCAAACGAAACGCCGTTGGGTGTGAAGATGATTTTATCGGGCAAAAATCCGGCGTGCAAACCCAATTGCACTTCTTGTATCGAAACCGTATCCAAACCCGAACCCAAATTTTGCAGCAACTTTAAGATCGAAAGATTGGACAACGCCTTCATCGCATAATTTATTCTAAGATTTTCGACCTTAGAGAACGCGTTGGTTAAACGTTGGTATTGCTTTTCGATAGTTGAAGCGTCATAAACGTACAACGGATTGCCGTATTCGGAGGCAAGTGAGAGTAAGTCTTTCGGTTGCATGTGTGTAGGTTGAATTAAGAATTAAGAATTAAGAATTAAGAATTTTGAATTTTTTAAAACATTAGTTTTAATAATTGGCAAAGATACCTCTTGAAATACCGAATACAAAACGCATTAACATTTCTATTAAATTGACATTTTTTATAGTGATTTTTTGCGATACCATTACTAACTAGCCCTGATGTAAGGGAAAAACCTTTTTTATTTAAAAAAGTTTTGGAAAAGCAGCAGGAAAATGGACTACAAAAAATGCCCTAACCTTTCGCTTCAAATGGTTGAGAGATTGCTTCGCTTTGCTCACAAAGTCAGAAAAGTTACTAAATTGGTATACATTTCTTTTAGGATTCATTCTATTTAATTACTTTTGTGACACCAAAACAGACAAATACCATTTTATGAACATACACGAATATCAAGGAAAAGAAATTTTAGCCAAATATGGTGTGCGCGTACAACGCGGAATTGTAGCAAATAATCCAGTTGAAGCTGTAGCTGCAGCAAAACAATTGACTGCTGAAACGGGAACAGGTTGGCACGTTATTAAAGCACAAATTCACGCTGGAGGACGAGGAAAAGGTGGTGGAGTGAAGTTGGCTAAAAATTTGCAACAAGTGGAAGAAATTGCGGAGCAAATTATTGGTATGATGTTGATAACGCCTCAAACGTCTGCTGAAGGGAAAAAAGTACACAAAGTGTTGATTGCAGAAGATGTATATTATCCTGGCGATAGCGAAACGAAAGAGTTTTACATGTCGGTTTTGTTGAACAGAGCGACTGGAAAAAATATGATTGTGTATTCTACTGAAGGTGGAATGGACATTGAAGAAGTGGCAGAACACACCCCCCATTTGATTTTTAATGAAGAAATTGATCCTGCTGTTGGATTGCAAGGTTTTCAAGCACGACGAATTGCGTTTAACTTAGGACTTTCGGGTGCTGCGTTTAAAGACATGGTAAAATTTATCGATTCGTTGTACAATGCGTACATTGGTTCGGATGCGTCGATGTTTGAAATCAACCCTGTTTTAAAAACGTCGGATGATAAAATTATGGCGGTTGATGCCAAAGTAAATATCGATGATAATGCGTTGTACCGTCAGCCAATTTATGCTGAGATGCGCGACATTAGAGAAGAGAATCCAATTGAAGTAGAAGCGAAAGAAGCCGGATTGAACTATGTCGATCTTGACGGAACTGTAGGTTGTATGGTAAACGGAGCTGGATTGGCTATGGCTACTATGGATTTGATTAAATATGCTGGTTTTGAGCCTGCAAATTTCTTAGACGTTGGTGGAACAGCCGATGCAAAACGTGTGGAATTGGCATTTAGAATTATTTTAAAAGATCCGAATGTAAAAGCGATTTTGATTAATATTTTTGGTGGAATTGTACGTTGTGACCGTGTGGCACAAGGTGTTGTTGATGCTTACAAAAATATGGGTGACGCGATTAAAGTGCCAATCATTGTTCGTTTACAAGGTACGAATGCTGAAATTGCAAAAGAGTTGATTGATAATTCGGGAATGCCAATTTTATCAGCAACTGAATTTCAAGAAGCAGCCGATCAAGTGCAAAACGCTTTGTCTTAAAAAGTACGATATAATAAGTAAAAATCCTGAGCCAACGCTCAGGATTTTTTTATGCTATCCAGTTGTCCAAAATCATTTCAAATTTAAGTTCATCACCGTGCATGCCCACGTTTTTCCAACCGTTTTTTCTGTAGAAACTCTCGGCACGTGTATTGGGAGACGTTCTTAACCAAACTGTGGTTTTGGTTATCGAAAAATAATAGTTGAGCATCGTATCATGAAGGAGTTGTCCGATGCCTTGCTTTTCAAAATCGGGATGTATAAACAACGCCCAAATGTTATTTTCTTTAAAATCAACAATTGCAAAACCAACAATTGTATGGTCTATTTCACAAACCCAACCTTTACCTCGTGTGAAAAGGAATTCGTTTACGTCTGTATCGCTTACTAAAGCCGGATTGGATAAGGTGTTTTCTTTTACTGAATTGCGAACGACTTGAATTTGTTGAATGTCTTCAACTTTAGCTTCTCTAATCATGCTTTAAAATATCGTCAATAATTTTGAGATGGTGTGTGGTGTGAATTTCTAGAAACACTAGCGCTTGTTTTAAATTCAGCCGACCAATGAAAGGATGTATGAAATTGGTTTTTTTGTCCATTTGCTCCATTTCCTTTACTAAAAAATGAGCTGTTTTGAGTTGTCTTTCGATAGCAGTGGTTGTAATTTCATCGTAAGATTGAACTGCTTTTGGTGCTTTGGCTTTTCCTCTAGGGATTTTTTTCATGAATAGAAAATACGCTCTTTTTAGATTGAAATTCCATTTATAATCGGTTTCCGATTTTTGTAATACCTTGGCAACACTATTGATAACTTTTAATGAATGATCCAAATGCCAGGCTACATTAGCTTTTGAAACCGTTTCATTGCTCACTTCAGCATGCTGAATTTTAGAGGCGATATCGTCAAGTAAATCGGTAATTTTTGCCATAAGCCATTAGCTTTTTTTCTTTCCGTTTTTGAATGCTACTTTTTCGACTATTTCTATTTTCTTGACGGGTTTCTTGTCTTTAAAATTAGGCTTTTTCTTAAAACTTGATGCTGAAGTAGTAGCAGGCTTTTTTCCTTCATAAGGCTTATCTGAAGTTGGATTAGTTACTTTTTTAGCCGCAATATTTTGTTTGACTTCACTTTGATTTTTAGCAATGACATCCATCGCATTTTTTGGATTTTCTTTGGTGCCACGCAAGTGAATGACCAATCCGTTTAAGAAATTACGCAGTACTTGATCGCCACATTCCATAAAATTGGGATGATCTTCGTTGCGGAAAAGATTCCCAATTTCGCCTTTCGACATACGGAAATCGACCAATTCTAAAATTTCAACTATTTGGTCGTCGCGAAGTTGAAGTGCTACGCGTAATTTTTTGAAGATATCGTTGTTGTTCATTTTTTTGTTTTTTAGTGCCTGAATTTCTGAGTATTTTGTTTTAAGCTACTCAGCCATTTAGAAAAGCCAAAGATACGCTTTTTTAAAACCCTCGCGCCATAATTTTTCGTTGTGTTGTCCGCCTTTGACGATTACTTTTTTGTTTAGCATCTTGCATTCACAGCGTTTGGTATTGACCAAATATTCTATCGCATTTAAATCACGTATCACATCGTCATCGCCTTCGTTTTCGCCACACATAAAATAAATTTTGGTTTTAAACGTCACGGTGTTCTTCATTAATTCGTTAATTTCTTTTCGATTGAACCAAAAAGAAGGAGAGAAGCAACCTACTTTCCCAAAGACTTTTGGGTATTTCAATGCGCCATAAAACGACACTAATCCACCTAAGGAACTCCCAAAAAGTGCCGTATTGTTGGCATTTGTTTTGGTACGATAGGATTTGTCTATATGCGGTTTTAAAGTTGAAACGATAAAATTCAAATAGTTATCGGCATTGCCACCGTTGTATTTTTCATTTTTAAATGGTGTCAATTCGTCGATACGTTTGTCGCCACCATGTTCAATTCCGATAATAATTACTTGTGCATTGATGCTGTCTAGCGTTTCGTCGACATTCCATTCGCCCAAATACGATGTAGTGACATCGAATAAATTTTGCCCATCGTGCATGTAAATTACAGGATATTTTTTAGTAGAATTAGAGTAATTTTTGGGCAAATACACCCAAATTTTTCTAGAAGTTTTCTGTTGTGGTGCTTCAATAGTAAATGTTGAAATCTGTTTACTTGCCGTACTTTTTTGTGCGTTAGAACCATAAAATGACAAAAACAGAACAAGGGTAAGAATAAATTTCAAAGCAATAATTTTTATAGATGTCAAAAAAAAGAATATTTTAGCTAAAAATAAGCAATTTGATGAACACAAAAGCAGAAAGAATAAGTTTATTATGCGATATGATTGCTTTTGCAATAGTAGATGGTGAATTGCACGAAAGGGAGTACCTATTTCTTTCGATTATTGCTGTTGAACTGGGTATTTCTAATGACGAATTGAAGCAACTTTTTCATGAAGAATACCGAAGTGAAATCATTAAAAGTGAATTTGAACGCATTCAGCAATTTTACCGTTTGGCTTTGTTGATGCACTGTGACGGCGTATTACACGAAAGAGAACAAGTCAAAATTCATGAGATCGGCATCAATATGGGATTGAATCCGCATGCCATTAAACGCGTTTTGAAAGCTATGGAAAAATCACCTACCCGAATGGTACATCCTGATTTTTTATTGGAAGTGTTTCAGGAACAGTTGAATTAAAATAGATTTTTAATTATTTCCTTAATTTAAACGATACGCAATTATATTATTCTCAGCCCAATAAGTACTTCCTAACTCTGTTAGTGTTTCAGTTGTATTAGTGGCAACATATCTTCCTAATACATAATAATAAGTTTTATTTCCTGCTGAAGTGTTATTTATAACAATAGCTCCAATGAGCATGGCATAAACACTTGTGCCTGTAAAATTGCCACTTGCTAATGATGATCCTATTATGTCAGGTGGTGATAAAGGATTAATCCCGGCGCTATCGGAAAAAGAAGTGCGTACCCAAAAAAACGAGTTGTTCGGTGAATTTGCAGTTGTCGTGCTTCTTGCAAGAGAGTAGGGTATACTAACATCAGTTGCACTCTAATTACCAACAACATTGTCAATTCCAGCTGATTGCCAAGTTGCCACACCAGTTGCATTAGAGGTTAACACTCTACCATTTGCTTGCGTTCCATTTTGAATAACAATATTTCCACCAGTGAATACAGCAGAGCTCCCCAATCCGTTGCCATTAGCATACAATGCTTGATTAGTAGATGGAGTACTAGCGATTGTTGCACCTAAATGAGCTTGCTATCGAATAGACGTAACCTTGGAGGGAATGGGTAGAATGGATAGGAGAGAAATGTGTAAGTATGAAGTAAAAGATGGAAAAATCATCAGTGAAGAATTTTTCTATTAATCTTTGAATTTAAAAAAGAAGTATTGTTTAATAGTGCTTCTTTTTTACTTTATATTTTCTCTTGCAACGCTTTAATCTCATCTCTCAACTTCGCCGCCTGCATAAAATCTAAATCTTTAGCCGCTTTTTCCATGGCTTTTCTCGCATCGCGGATTTTCTTTTCAATTTCCGCTTTGGATAGATACAAACTCTCAGGTTCGGCCGCTTTTAAGGCTTGATTTTCGTAGTATTGTGTAGAAACCGAATTGTTACTTAAAGCACTTCCCAAACTTTTATTTAATGCTTTCGGAGCCAATCCGTGTTTTGTATTGTAGGCGATTTGTTTCTCTCTTCTGTACGTCGTTTCATCCATGGTTTTTTGCATGCTGTTAGTAATTTTATCGGCATACAAAATGGCTTTTCCATTTACATTACGAGCAGCACGGCCTACCGTTTGCGTTAGTGAGCGATGACTTCGTAAAAAGCCTTCTTTATCAGCGTCTAAAATGGCAACGAGCGATACTTCGGGTAAATCCAAACCTTCACGCAGTAAGTTTACGCCAATCAACACATCGAATAATCCTTTCCGTAAATCTTGCATGATTTCCACACGCTCTAAAGTATCCACATCCGAGTGAATGTAGCGACAACGAATGGAAACTTTAGTTAAATATTTTGTCAATTCTTCTGCCATTCGCTTGGTCAATGTCGTTACTAAAACGCGTTCGTCCAATTCGCATCGCACTTGAATCTCTTCAATTAAATCATCAATTTGATTCAAACTCGGACGTACTTCAATAATTGGATCGAGCAATCCAGTAGGGCGAATGACTTGCTCGACATAAATCCCCTCACTTTTTTCCATTTCATAATCGGCTGGTGTTGCTGAAACATAAATGACTTGGTTTTGCATGCCTTCAAATTCCTCAAATTTCAACGGACGGTTGTCCATAGCAGCGGGAAGACGAAATCCATATTCTACTAAATTTTCTTTCCGACTTCTGTCACCGCCATACATAGCATGGACTTGTGAAATAGTCACGTGACTTTCATCGACTACCATCAAAAAATCATCTGGAAAATAATCCAACAAACAAAACGGACGTGTGCCCGGAAGTCGTCGGTCCAAATAACGAGAATAGTTCTCAATACCAGAGCAATAGCCCAATTCGCGTATCATTTCCAAATCGAAATTGGTGCGTTCTTCCAAACGTTTTGCCTCTAAATGCTTGCCAATTTCTTTAAAATAATCGACTTGCTTTACTAAATCTTGTTGGATATCCCAAATCGCAGCTTGCAAAACATCAGGAGACGTTACAAACATATTGGCGGGGTAAATAGTGAGTTTTTCGTATTTTTCAACCACCTTTGATGAGCGTGCGTCGAAGGCTTCAATTTCTTCAATTTCATCGCCAAAAAAGTGAATACGGAAAGGTTCGTCGGCATAACTCGGAAAAATTTCTACAATATCGCCTTTGATGCGAAAAGTGCCTGGAGTAAATTCGGCTTCTGTTCGCGAATACAAACTTTGCACCAATCGATGTAATAATTTGGTGCGTGAAATCATTTGGTTTTTTTCTACCGAAATTACATTCTTTTGAAATTCCACTGGGTTACCTATTCCGTACAAACACGAAACCGAAGCCACTACCAATACATCTCGACGACCTGAAAGTAGGGCAGAAGTTGTGCTTAATCTCAGTTTTTCCAATTCTTCGTTGATGGACAAGTCTTTTTCTATAAAGGTTCCCGTTACCGGAATATAGGCTTCGGGCTGATAATAATCGTAATACGAGACAAAATATTGTACCGAATTGTTTGGGAAAAACTGTTTGAATTCGGAGTACAATTGTGCCGCCAACGTTTTATTGTGCGCTAAAACCAGCGTCGGTTTTTGAACTTCTTCAACGACATTCGCCACTGTAAATGTTTTTCCCGATCCTGTGACTCCTAATAGCGTTTGGTATTTGTCACCATTGATGATGCCTTTAGCCAATTTTTCAATTGCTTGTGGTTGATCTCCTGTAGGTTGGTATTCGGATACGACTTGGAATTTCATTTTTTAATGGCTTTGTTATTGAGTCAAAGAGTACCTGAGTTTATAGCTATATAAAGTTATGTTTTTTAATAAAATGCTGTTGCTAAATATAAATAAATTAGAAATTCTTGACAACATAGTTATTTAGCAAATCATCCATTTATTCGGAAAAATTCCATTCGTTTTGCTGCTTTTCACTCAAAAACGTCCACGCAACGATGCGACTTATTTTTTGTCCCTGAGCCATGTCTATGGTTTTGATAGTAACGGCACCTACTTTATTTAAGATTTTGTAAATGCTGTGAAGGTTATCTTTTTTAGACACTAAAGTCGTAAACCAAAAGCATTGCAAAGGATATTTTACACTTTCGTAAATCATTTGTGTTATGAATCCGATTTCTCCACCATTGCACCATAGTTCGGCATTTTTTCCTCCAAAATTAAGAACGGGTTCAGTTGATTTTGTCGCAGTCAAATTGGTTACTTTTCGAGCCGCTGCTTTTGTAGCTTCTTCTTGTGAGGCGTGAAAAGGAGGATTACATATCGTGAAAGCAAATTTATCTTCTGGTAGGATGATGTTTTTAAAAATAAATCGCGATTCGGTTTGCAATTGCAGACTAATAGCATCGATTAATTTCGGATTTTGACTGATTATTTTTTTGCAATTTTGAATGGCATTTTCATCGATGTCTGTTCCTACAAAACACCAGTTGTAGGCATGATTACCAATAATTGGATAAATGCAGTTGGCGCCAATTCCGATGTCTAAACCTACAATATTTTCTCCTTCAGGTATGGTTCCGTTATTAGAAGCAGCTAATACATCGGCGATATAATGAATGTAATCAGCGCGTCCGGGAATTGGTGGACACAAATACGTTTTCGGAATGTCCCAATTTCGAATGTCATATTCTGAAATCAAAATCGCTTTATTGAGCGCTTTTACAGCTTCTGGGTTGCTAAAATCGAGCGTCTCCATTTTATGTTCATTGATAAAAACAAACGTTTCTAAATCGGGATAACTAGCGATTAATTTTTCAAAATCATACCGAAAACGGTGCGGATTTCTGGGATGTAATTTCGTTTTTTCGGTAGGTAGTTTGTGCTTCATTTTTCATTTCTATGTAAACCAGTTCACAATCAAATATACCTAATATAATTCGATATGTGTTGTATATTTTTTTAAAATGCCATCAAATTATGGAGTTGTGCATATTGCAAAAGCAACATTGTTTTGGCGTCTTTTATTTCGCCTGATTCCATCATTTCGATTGCTTTGGTGAAAGGCATTTCAAGGACTTCGATATTTTCATGTTCGGAAGCTAACCCGCCGCCATCACTCACTTTCATATCATCGGAATATTCGCCTATAAAAAAATATAAAATTTCAGTTACTGCTCCGGGAGACATAAAGGCTTCAAATACTTTTTTTACTTCGGAGATTTTATAACCTGTTTCTTCTTCCGTTTCTCTAATAACACAATCGGCAGGATTGTCTTCGTCTAACATACCAGCGCAAGCTTCAATCATCATTCCCGTTTCGTTCCCGTTGGTGTAGGTTGGAATTCGAAATTGATGTGTGAGTACCACGTTTTTTGTGGTGGTATTGTAAAGCAATATAACAGCGCCATTGCCTCTGTCGTATACTTCACGTTGGTGCTTTTCCCAATCTCCATTGGCTTGACGGTAGTTGTAGGTTAATTTTCGAAGTGTGTACCAATTGTTGGATAGCACTTCGGTTTTTGTGATTTCTATTTCAGGTGAAGTCATTTTTTTTGATTTAATCCCAACATTCCATTAACAATAAATCGCCTTTGGTGTGCAGTATTCGTACCAATCCGTCGGCAATTACATGATTGCTGCTTCCGTTGCGATAGCCCATTTTTAGGGTTTCGTTTTTCAGACTATAGCACAAGTTTTCGGTGGTTATTCCGTTGACTTCTCCAATCGGAATTAATGAAATGGGTGTGTTTGCAGTATACCATTTTTCGAACTTTTCGGGTAAAAGATGCACTTTTGAATGATCGTCTAGTAGTACAATTTTTAATTTATTCTGGTAATTTACAATGCTTGTGATGTTGGTGATTGTATGGTCGGCGCGTTTGCCTGTGGCCCAAACTACATTGGCTGCTTGATGTCCTTTCTGGATAAGGTAATTGAATGCCTTTTCTAAATCGGTGGTATCTTGATTGGGTTCATAGATTATTTCTAAAGGATATTGTTTTGTTGCATAATAACTGACGTCAAAGCCACGATCGAAATCGCCCAATAGAACGTCGACTTTAATTCCGAGTTCAAAAACACGTTCGATAGCACTGTCTAACACAATTACAAGTGGCGACCATTCTAACAATTGACCAAGTAATTCAATACTGCACGAGGCGCCGTTTGCGATTATTAGTGCGGGTTCTTGGTCGTCACGAACGATGTGGTGGGAAGACATTTGAATTGTGAATTTTGAATTGTAATTTAGAGCTACAAATTACGAGTTTTTAATTTGTAATTCATAATTTGTAGTTGTTTTAGCCTAGACCTGCCTGCCTGTCTGCAGCAATGGAAAACAAAAAGCAAAGGTAAATTTAGTTTTTTGGAATAAAAAAGCGACCAACGGAAGCTATTTTTAAACCATTAAAAACTTTTTACGACTGCTTTTTTTTGAAATGGATAGCTGGATTAGGTACTTATTGTATACTATACGCTTCAGTATCAATTTCAGACAAGTGGAAATACCCAAATGGGAAATCATTGAAATCGTTTTGATTGATGATATTTCCACGTAAGGTTGCTGGTGGAGTAGCAAATGGATTTCCGCCGCTGCTGGTAATGTTGATTAGTTTGTTCATGTAATTGTAGTAGCGACGTGAGATGCCGAGTAATTTGAATTCCAAATTGTTTCCTGTTTCCAATTCTTCATCAGTGTAAAATCCAAACATTTGATTGCCTTGAAAAAAGCGGTCTTCAATTACTCCCAATTCTGGAATTACCTCTGGCTCCTTCTGAACCGTTACCAGGTAATTATTGTCTTCTAAACCATTATCTTGAAAAAAGAATTTCACTTGAATTAAGTCGCCACTTATCCCTTGAACCGTTGTTTGCTGCACAAAATCGATGGTAGGCGTAGCCAATAATTTTTCTGTGGCACTGTACGTTTTTCCATTGGCTTGAACAACTAAAGTATAGGTTTCGTTGATTACTGGGACGAAATTGGTGCATACGTATTCTCCATTATTTTGCACATCAATAAAATTGTACACTGTAGCGCTGCTATTAGTAACAAACACTGTGGCTCCCAAAACAGGTGGAACAACATCACTATAATAATCGGTTGTTGTTGACAGTTTGATTACTTGATCGTTTCCTGTGGTTTCTTTTTGCCATAAAATATTGGCGTCAATCACCAATCGAGGTTCAGCAGTGTCTAAATCGACGTCGACTACATCTTGACAGCTAGCGAAGAAAAGGAATACAAGAAAGAATACTATTTTTTTCATGATGTTAAAATTTAAAATTATACGAAACGGCAGGAACTATTCCGAATATCGATAAACGAACCGCTTCGTTACGACCGGTTTCTTCATTTTGAGAAAAACTAATGGAAGCAGCATTTTTGCGTCCATACAAATTGTAAACGCTAAAAACCCATTCGGCTTGCCATTTGCGTTTGGCGTTTTTCTTCGGAACCAAAGTGGCAGAAACATCCAAATGGTGGTAGGTAGGTAAATTGTTTTCGTTGCGCAATCCGTAACTTGGAACGGTAACGCCTTGGTACAGATATTGTCCATTGGGAAACGTAACAGGTTGTCCCGTTTGTAGGGAGAAGTTGGCGCCAAACATCCATTTGGTGTTTAATTTGTATGAGCCTGTAACGGCTAGATTATGAGTTTTGTCATACCCATTTTTGTACCAATCTCCGTTATTAATTCCGATTTCATTTGCAAATCGACCAGGAGTTCTTTGTTCTGAGCGTGATAAAGTGTAGGCTATCCAACCACTTAGTTTGCCTGTGTTTTTTCGGAATAAAACTTCGAGTCCGTAGGCACGCATTTCACCATTTAAAATTACTTGTTCTATGGCTTCGTTGGCGATTAAATCGGCTCCATCGATATAATCCATTCGGTTTTTGACGGTTTTGTAAAAGCTTTCTATTTCGAGCGAATACTTATCTTCTTTTAAATTGGTAAAATAGCCCACAGCAACTTGGTCTGCAATTTGTGGTTTGATGTACCGATCACTAGGTGTCCACACGTCAAGTGGCGTAGGTGAAGCTGTGTTGGAAATGAGTTGTAAGTACTGCACCATTCGGTTGTAGCCAATTTTGACCGATTTGTTATCACTAAATTCATAGGCTAAAGCAAAACGAGGTTCAAAATTGTCGTAACTGGAAATGGTTTTGTTTTTGCCAAAAAATTCTGAGGAAATAGGTGTTGCTTTTTCGTAAATTTTTAAATCGGGATCATAAAAAACAGGTAAATCATTGTCATAATAATTTACGGTTGAATTCCCTAAACGGTAAAACATACTGTAGCGAACACCGTATTGAATATTTACATTTGGACTTAATTTTTGCTCAATATCAATATAAAGTGCAGGCTCGAAAGCATATTTTTTCTCCAATTGGCGATAATTTACTCCTGAATCGTCTCTTGAAGGTTTGATTTCGCCAGGATTAAAATCGTAATACAAGGCATTGGCCCCGTAATTGATTTTAATTTTTTCATTTAAATAGTATTTGAAATCGTATTTTAAGTTGTAGTTTTTGATTCCAGAATCCCAATCAAACCCGACGAAATCAAGGTTCAATCCGTAATAATAATCGCTGTAAATCAAAGATAAATTAGAAAATAATTTTTCTGAAAAGAGGTGATTCCAACGTAGATTTAAAGTCGCATTTCCGTAGGTATTGACAAAACTTTGCGCAATTTCGAATACATCGCGACCAAAATACCCTGAAAGGTACAAGTTATTGTTTTTATTGATTTTATAATTTAATTTGGTATTTAAGTCATAGAAATAGGCGGAGTTTTCGTTATTGGATAACTTTAAAAACAAATGTGCATACGAACCACGACCACCAATTAAAAAAGAGCCTTTGTCTTTTACAATCGGTCCTTCCGCTAACAAGCGACTGGATATTAAACCAATTCCTCCGTTCATGCTGAATTTTTTACTGTTTCCGTCTTTTTGGTAAATATCCAAAACAGAAGAAGCTCTTCCTCCGAAGCGTGAAGGTATTCCACCTTTATATAACTTTAAATCTTTAATCGCATCTGGATTAAATACAGAGAAAAACCCGAATAAGTGTGATGAATTATAAATGGTTGCTTCGTCGAGCAAGATTAGATTTTGGTCGGCGCCACCCCCACGAACGTTAAAACCCGATTGGCCTTCACCAGCATTGGTTACTCCGGGTAAAAACAAAAGTGATTTGATAATGTCTACTTCTCCTAAAACCACAGGCATTTGCTTTATTTGTGCAATAGAGAGTTTGTTGACGCTCATTTCAGGTTTACGGGTATTTGTAGTTGTTTTATCGGTTATTACTACTTCTTCTAGCAGTTCCTCTGTACTTGCTAAACTGTAATTTTTTTTGATGTTTTTGGTCAATGGGACACGTTCTTCTATCGATTGATAACTAACGTAACTTATGATAATGTCATAATCACCTTTGGGTAAAGTGAGCGAATAAAATCCGTATTCATTAGTGATGGCATAGGAGGAAGTTCCTTTTACAATAATATTGACACCAATTAGTGTTTCGTTGTTATTTGCATCTGATATGATTCCGGACAACGTAAATTTTTGTTTAGAATCAATGGTAGTCTGCTCTTCTTGTGAGAAAACATTATAAAAGCTAAATGATAGAAAAAATAGGAGTAGCGTAATTTTTTTAAACAACATGCTTTTTGTTTTATAATGCAAATTTGACGATTTGTAACTGTTAATGTTACATAAAAAAATGTTAATGTATTATTAAGAATTTGAAATAGTTGTAAGGATTTTAAATACTTTTACAACGTATAATGTTATAAAAACCTTGATGCGAGTAATTTATTGTATTGTATTGGCACTTTGTTTTTCAATCGATAGTTTTTCGCAAATTGAGAGACCCATTCGTTCTATACGAATTGCTCCAATGAAAAAGCCAGATGCACCACCCGCACCAACATCGGAAACCGTCTCTCCTGCAGTAATAAAATATGAAAGCTCGTTTGATAAAAAAGAAGAAAAGTTGTTAGAAGGATTTTCACTTCTTCCAAAGAAACAGGAAAGAGGTATTATGGATAGTAACGATCCGACACTTCGTAACATATCGGAAGTTCATACTCAAATCCAAAACGATAAATTAAAATCGGAGGGACTTTCTCAAGAAATTGTGAATAGTGATGTTTTCTTAGGCGAATTTATAGTTTATACCGACGAGTTATCCATACGATGTCGCGATTACAGTGCTGTAGACGGTGATCAGGTTCGCATTTGGTTGAATGATGAGATTGTGGTTACTAAAGTAGGCTTGTTGTCTGGATTTCAATCTTTCAAAGTAAAACTTAGAGAGGGTTTAAATATTGTTAAAATACAAGCGTTAAATATTGGAGACTATTTTCCAAATACGGGTCAGTTTATTTTTTTAGACGGGAACAGTAAATTAGTTACCAATCAAAATTGGGGCTTGAATACGGGTTTCAATGCCATTGTTAGAATACATAAAAAAGAAACGCTCTCTACTTCAGAAAAATAAATTTCCATATTAAATTTTAACATATATATTTGCTTTTGAGTTTTTAGTAACAGATAAGCAAAATGTATATATTTCTACTTCGTTTCAACTTAATTTTTCTTTTATTTTCTATTGTTTTTAACAGTTACGGACAAGATTATAAAAACTCAAAAAGTGATTATCATTATTTGGCGTTAGAATATTCATTGGGTAAGACGTCTACAGCTAATGTAAATTTTCCCGAAGCTAAACTACAACAAGGTCTATTATTTAGTCTTGGAAAGACACATAATTCCGGTACTGAAGAATGGGCAAAGCAGTTAAATTATCCTCAAACGGGTTGGACGCTTTCTTATGTTGATATGGGAAATACGAAGCAATTGGGACAAGCAATTACTGCGGTGCCTTTTATTGATTTTAAAGTTTTTCCAAAATGGACGTCACGTATGAATTTGAAAATCGGAATGGGAGTGTCTTATTTTAATATTATTTATGATGAAAATAGCAATCCAAATAACAAAGCCATAACAACACATTTTACGTGGGCATTTCGAACTAATCTCTATTACAATGTTTGGGATAAAGAAACCCATGCTATAAAATTAGGATTGGGTTATTTTCACAATTCTAATGGCCATATGCGATTGCCAAATAACGGATTAAATACGTTTTTAGTGAGTGCGTATTCTGAGCTAAAATTTAATAAAAATGTTATAAACGATACGATCATAAACAACGATACTTTTTCAAGTCGAACGTCACAACGCTATTATTGCACTCGATTGGGTCTTGGAAAAAAAGTATTGTCGAAATACAATACGGATAAAAAAGACGTTTATGCTTTTTCGGCAGCCACTGGAAAAATAATCAATAAAACCTTTAAATACGGTTACGGATTGTATTACCGATTTTATGAAGATTATTACGATTATATTCAAGAAGACGGAAAACTAGTTAACGAATTGTATCCTGAATTTAAAGAAAAACCAGTAGTATACGCTTCTAATATTGGACTTTTTGCCAACGGGGAATTGTTATTAAGTCATGTAGGTATCGAATTTGAACTCGGAATTAACCTTTATAAACCTGCGTATAAATTCGATTGGCAAATTAATGAGGAAAAATATGTAAACAATCAATATGAATTGGGAGAGTTGAATTGGTATTATAAAGTAAAGAAATCCATTGCTACACGATTAGGAGCAAAGTTATACTTGATAAACACCAACAAAGCACCACTTCACAATTTGTTTTTAGGTGCTTTTATTAACGCTAATTTGGGTCAAGCCGATTTTAGCGAATTGACGTTGGGTTATGTGTATTGTCTTCCGTTAAAAAAGAAGACTTCTTAGAAAATTAGATTTTTAGACTTCTTAGATTCTAATTTGAACCATTGAAAAATCTAAGTATCTCACTTTCTAAGAAGTCTAACTGTCTTAAAGATTTAAACTAGCTTCTTATCTAAATTGACTTTCAATGCTTGTAAAAAGTCTTCAGTAGAGAGATAATCAGCATCAGTTAAACCATCTGGTTTTACCAACATGGCTAAATCTTTGGTCATTTTTCCGCTTTCAACAGTTTCGATGCACACTTGTTCTAGTTTCAAACAGAAATCAATTAGTTCTTGATTTCCATCCAGCTTCCCACGGTGCTCCAATCCACGTGTCCATGCAAAAATAGAGGCAATTGGGTTGGTAGATGTTTTCTTTCCTTGTTGGTGTTGTCGGTAATGACGTGTTACTGTTCCGTGTGCTGCTTCCGCTTCAACGGTTTTTCCGTCTGGAGTAACCAAAACAGAAGTCATCAATCCCAACGAACCAAAGCCTTGCGCCACCGTGTCCGATTGAACGTCGCCATCATAATTTTTACATGCCCAAACAAATCCACCATTCCATTTCATTGCAGAAGCTACCATATCGTCGATTAAACGATGTTCGTAGGTCATTCTGTTTTTCTCAAATTCGGCTTTGTAAGTCGATTGGTACACTTCTTCAAAAATATCTTTGAAACGTCCATCATACGCTTTTAAAATGGTATTTTTTGTAGATAAATACAACGGCCATTTTTTGGTCAACGCCATTTGAAATGACGAATGTGCAAATCCGTAGATACTTTCGTCTGTATTGTACATTGCCATCGCTACGCCATCACCTTTAAAGTCATATACTTTCCACTCGGTAGTTTCTCCGGCTTCGTTGGTAAAGGATAATGTTAATGTTCCGGTGCCTTTGATCACCTTATCAGTAGCTTTGTATTGATCTCCAAAAGCATGACGACCAATTACGATAGGTTTGGTCCAACCTTGAACGTATCTTGGAACATTGCTCATAATGATAGGCTCACGGAAAACAGTTCCACCTACAATGTTACGAATGGTTCCGTTTGGCGATTTCCACATTTCAGAAAGGTTGAATTCTTTCACACGTTCTTCATCCGGAGTAATGGTAGCACATTTGATACCTACGTTGTACTTTTTTATTGCTTCTGCAGAGTCAATTGTAATTTGATCTTTGGTAGCTTCACGGCTTTCAATTCCCAAATCGTAGTATTTGATATCCAAATCCAAATAAGGAAGGATAAGTTGTTCTTTAATGAAGCTCCAAATAATTCGTGTCATTTCATCGCCATCCAGTTCTACTACCGGATTGGCTACTTTAATTTTTGCCATATTGTTGAGGTTGTTGTTTTTGAAAAAAAATTCGCGGAGACAAATATAATAATATGAAGCGTAATTTATTTAACTTTTTATAACGAAATCGATTGAATTATGAATTTAGGATTTAAACCTTTCTTAACTACGAATATGATAATTTACAGGGAAGTTTTTTGCATAAAAAAAGTCTCCTTGTAGCACAAGAAGACTTTTTTATACATTTCAAGAAAGAATTAGTTTTTGTATCTTCTTTCTTTGATTTTTGCTTTTTTACCGGTAAGCTCTCTAAAGTAGTAAATACGTGCTCTACGAACTTTACCTCTTTGATTCACTTCCACTTTTTGTAAAGCTGGCATGTTTACTGGGAAGATACGCTCTACACCAACTGCTCCAGACATTTTACGGATGGTAAACGTTTCTGTAATTCCAGAACCTTTACGTTGGATAACAACACCTTTAAAAAACTGTGTTCTTGTTTTTTCACCCTCTTTAATTTCGTAGTACACAGTGATAGTATCACCAGCTCCGAACGCAGGGAAATCTTTTTTTACTGATATTTCGTTATTTACGAAATCAACTAAATTTGCCATTTTTAATGCTAATTTATGGTTTAAGTCTGAGCAACATTCACGGTTTTCGCCAGAGGTTGGTCAAATGAGGTGGCAAAGGTAAGAAAAAAGTTTAAAGTTGCAAGTGTTATTTTAAAAAAGAGGAAAGACCGCTACGCTGAAAGACCGCTACGCTGAAAGATCACTTCGCTGAAAGATATATATAAAGTCTTTCTTCTTGCAGCGGAGCGGTTTTGCTTCTTTACTCTTCCAGCAAATCCGGACGTCTATTCTTCGTATGCTCATATGCCATATCTTCCCGCCATTTGTCAATTTTAGCAAAATGACCGCTTGTTAAAACTTCGGGTACTTTCCAACCTTTGTAATCGGCTGGTCGCGTATAAATAGGAGGCGAAAGTAAATTGTCTTGAAAACTATCTGTTAACGCTGAGGTTTCGTCACTCAAAACGCCTGGAATCAATCGAATTAATGCGTCTGACAGCACCAAAGCGCCCAATTCGCCACCACTCAACACATAATCGCCAATCGAAATTTCTTTGGTTATAAAATGATCGCGAACACGCTGATCCACACCTTTGTAATGTCCGCACAAAATGATAATGTTTTCGTACATCGACATCGTATTGGCCATTTTTTGATTCAACGTTTCGCCATCGGGAGTCATATAAATGATTTCGTCGTACTCGCGCTCGTTTTTTAAATGCGTGATGCAATCGTCTATCGGCTGAATGTTCATTACCATTCCAGCGCCACCACCAAACGGATAATCGTCGACACTTTTTTGTTTGTTGGTCGTATAATCGCGCAAGTTGTGAAAATGTACTTCCACCAATCCTTTGTCAATCGCTCGTTTCATAATCGAAGCTTCAAACGGACTGCGGAGTAATTCGGGTAAAACGGTAATGATGTCTATTCGCATAGTGCCAAAGTAGCTTAGTGCCTGAGTGCCTGAGCCAGTTGCAAAGATAGTAAGTTTTTTTTGAAGCTATTCCGGCTATTCGTTTCAATCTTTTGTTTCATTGCATTACACAAAAGGATTTTCACTTCTATCCGGGCTATGAGTACTTACCCGAAATGAAAGCTATTTTTTAGTAGCCAAAATCGAATACACGAACGGAATTTTATTGCCAAATGTCTTAATTCTGAATTTATTCGGTTCAACTTCTTCCATATCATTAAAGCAATTATAGGGCGAATAATCAAACTCATTGAATTGATTTAATTCTAAACCCGATTGCAATAACGAATTCAATATCTCACTAATCGGATGATTCCAACCCACCGATTTGTCTTCTAAGTCCGCATTTTTTTCAGCATACGTTCCCGATGTATCTTCAACAATCGGCTCCACATTAAAATAATTGTAAAATACTTCCGTAAAATTATCATCGTACATCCAAATCACAGGATGAAAATCGGCCATAATAAATTGACCATTTGGTTTTAGAAAATGCGAAATTACCTTTGCCCATTTATCCAAATCGGGCAACCAACCTATGGTGCCGTAACTGGTAAAAACAAGATCGAAGTTTTCGTCTAAATGATTTGGTGTATCATAAATATCACAACAAACAAATTGCGTATCCAGCTGCAATTGAGAAGCAAATTCCCGTGCTCTTTCAATTGCTCTGTCCGATAAATCGACACCTGTGGCTTTGGCCCCCATTCTCGAAAAAGTCATGGTGTCTTGACCAAAATGACATTGTAAATGCAGTATTTTTTTGTTCGACATATCGCCTAAAAGCTCTAGTTCTATTGCGTTTAGAGTCGATTTTCCCTTCAAAAAATTAGCGTTATCATAAAATTCCGAGGCAATATGGACATCAGTTCTACTGTTCCAATTTTGTTTGTTAACACTTATATAATCACTAGATTCTTTCATCTTTTTTCTTATTCTATTCTCTTTTTAAACGCCAAACTGTCTCAAATGGTGATCGGTATGTTTCCACATCAACGCATCCCAATCTTCATAAGTCATTTTTCCCCAAAAGGGATGGTTCATTGTTTTTATAGCTGACTTTCCTTCATTGGCAAACCGACTTAAATTGACTGTTAATTCCGATTTTACTTTTTCCAAATCAAGATGTTCAGTTATAATAAATTCTTTGGCTGTTGGTGAGTTTTTCCCCATGTCACCGCCATAAAAAACTTTCTTCTTTAACAATTTACCTAATAGATTCATTAAAAAATTTATTTTTAAATCTTGATTGCCAAAGGCAACATCACTAGCAAGTTTACAATGACGAATCATTTGATCAACTGACATTTTTCCCCCTAATGGTTGACTGTCCGTTGTAAGTTTGTTGATTCTTGCAATGATTGCCTCGTTGGAAGCTTTATCGTAAATGGAGTTCATTATTTTTTCGTTTTTTGATGAACTCAAATGTACAATCTTTACTATTTATCTGCAATAAAATAGTAAATTTGCACCTATTATAAAAAAATAAATTATGGAAAATGGAATATATGCTAAATTCAACACCACAAAAGGTGATATTTTAGTGAAATTAACACACGAATTAACTCCAGGAACGGTTGGAAACTTCGTAGGATTGGCCGAAGGGCAGTTGGAAAACAATGTAAAACCAATGGGGAAACCGTATTACGACGGATTGAAATTCCACAGAGTAATTCCCGATTTTATGGTTCAAGGTGGTTGCCCACAAGGAATTGGAACAGGTGGTCCAGGTTATAATTTTGACGACGAGTTTCACCCAACATTGAAACACGATAAACCTGGAGTTTTATCAATGGCTAATTCAGGCCCGGGTAGCAACGGTTCTCAGTTTTTTATTACGCATGTCCCAACGAATTGGTTGGATGGAAAACACACTGTTTTTGGAAATGTAGTAGAAGGTCAAGACATTGTTGATGCTATTGCTCAAGGCGATTTGATTGATACGATTGAAATTGTTAGAGTTGGAGCGGAAGCAGAAAAATGGAATGCTATTGAAGCATTTCGAATGTTTGAAGGATTGCGCTTAAAAAGAATTGAAGACGCTAAAAAAGCAGCGGAGGCGGAAATGGAAAAACTAGCTGCTGGATTTGAAAAAACGGATAGCGGATTGCGTTATAAAATCATTCAAAAAGGAAACGGAAAAAAAGCAGAAAACGGAAAAGTGGTATCAGTACATTATTCGGGAGCTCTTGAAAACGGAAAAGTTTTTGACAATTCATACACACGAAAAAAACCAATTGAATTCCCACTCGGACAAGGAAATGTAATTGAAGGTTGGGATGAAGGGATTGCTTTGCTCCAGGTTGGAGATAAAGCTCGTTTCGTTATTCCATCGTATTTAGGATACGGAACTAGTGGTGCTGGAGGTGTAATTCCGCCCAATGCAACTTTGGTTTTTGATGTTGAATTGATGGATGTTAAGTAAGCTAGCCAATCAATTTTGTGCAACAAAATTGTGTGAATCGCTTATTCTGAACTTATTTACGACACTAATTCGTTGCGCTCGTGTCGGAATCTTAGGTAGAAGTAAGAATTTTTTTAATTTTTTTTTCAAAATAGAATCCCGAAGGTGCTGCCTTCGGGATTCTATTTTATATTTACTTTTCAAACCAATCAAAATCCGACTTATGAAATTACGAATTGTATCCCTTTCTTTATTAGGTATTTTGCTTTATGCTTGTTCTCCAAAAGTAGTTCCAGTAGTAACTGATGTGAAAGCACCACTAACTTCACCTCCAACTCCTTCACTACTTTCAGCAGAATTAGCTGAAGGAAAAAATTTGTTCGAGAATAATTGTGCCAAATGCCATGAATTATATGATACTAAGCAATTCTCAGCTAAGGAATGGTCGCCAATCTTATACAGAATGCAGAAAGAAGCGGGTATTTCAGATACTGATCGAGAGAAAATTTACAGTTACGTAACAGCTAAATTATAAAAAAAAATCTCCTAATTTATAGCATATTTTTTTGTTATATTTCAAAACCATCGGGCAAAGTGGCTCCTTTTTTTACAACAATGATCCCGTCTTTTACAGTCAGTAAAGTAGTGTTTTTATCTTCCAAATGCGAACCGCCAATTAATTTTACATCATTTCCGATTCGGCAATTTTTATCTACAATCGTATTGTTAATTTGACAGCGATCTCCTATTCCAATATTGATGATTCCTTTTTTATAGTTGGTACTTATTTCTTCCATATTTTGATAAAAATCATTTCCCATCAAATACGAATTGGATATGCTTGAACCTTTGCCAATGCGGCTTCTAATTCCGACCACAGAATGATCAATTTTAGCGCCATTTATAATGCAACCTTCCGCCACAATCGATTTGTCGATAGAAGAACCGCCTGTAATTTTTGATGGCGGTAAAACTCTAGCACGCGTGTATATTTTACTTAAATTATCAAAAAGGTTGAACTTCGGAATGTCATCTGTTAATCCCAAATTGGCTTCAAAAAACGAATCAATATTTCCGATATCTGTCCAGTATCCTTCGTACTGATAGCTCAATATTTTTTGTTTTCCAATGGCTTGTGGTATGATTTCTTTCCCGAAATCTTTCGTGTCTTGATTGGACATTAATTCAACTAACAACTCTTTATTGAAGATATAAATTCCCATCGAGGCCAAATAATGTCTGCCTTCGGCTTTCGATTCGTCACTTACTTCCGAAGTCCATTCTGGAAGTAAACTCGCATTTGGTTTTTCAATAAATGAGGTGATGAAGTTTTTAGAATCGGTTTTTAAAATTCCAAATTCAGGAGCCTCTTTAGCGTTTACAGGCAAGGTGGCAATAGAAATAGCAGCACCACTTTTTTGATGGGCTTCAATCATTTCATTGAAATTCATTTGATACAATTGATCACCCGACAAAATCAAGGCATAATCAAATTCGTGGTTCATGAAATGATGCATGCATTGACGCACGGCATCGGCAGTTCCTTGAAACCACGTTGGATTATCTGGTGTTTGTTCAGCAGCTAAAATATCAACAAAAGCCGTGCTAAAATGACTAAAATGATAGGTGTTTTTTATATGCTGATTTAAAGAAGCAGAGTTAAATTGGGTTAAAACGAACATTCGTGTAATATCCGAATTGATGCAATTCGATATCGGAATGTCTACTAATCTGTATTTTCCTGCAATTGGAACTGCAGGTTTCGATCTACTTTGTGTCAGTGGTGCTAATCTTGAACCTTGTCCGCCACCGAGTATTATGGCTAATGCATTTTGTTTCATTTTTTTAGGGTATTAGAGATTGGTAAACGTGTATGTATTCTTCGGCTACTTTATCCCAAGAATGGTCAATTTGCATGACTGTTTTTCGAACTTCATCAAATTTTAGTCGGTCATAAAACAAATCTATGGCACGAGTAATCGAATAATTGACATCAAAAACACTGGTGCGGTCGTGACAAATTCCGAATCCACCATCACCAAAATCAAGAACAGTATCTTTCAATCCACCTGTTCGTCGCACTATCGGAATGGTCCCGTAGCGCAGTGCATACAACTGATTCAAGCCACAAGGTTCTACACGCGATGGCATCAGTAAAAAATCGGCACCAGCATAAATCATGTGCGCTAATTTTTCGTTGTATCCGATGTAGGTGTTGTAATTTCCATGGTAAAAATGGTGCAAACCACTCAATGCATTCTCCACATTAGTATCGCCTGAACCAAGTATTAGAATGTTAATTTCACCTGGATTTCGACTTAAAGCCACGCTGCAAATTTCGGGCAATAAATCGGCTCCTTTTTCGCCAACTAATCGTCCGATGAAAGTAAAAAGCGGTTTGTTTACATCCAAATTGAATTGCTCACAAAGGAATTCTTTGTTTTTTTGTTTTCCTTTTTTAAAGGATTTTGAAGTGTAATTCGTTTTTAACATGGGATCGGTTTTCGCGTTCCAAACTTCGGTATCAATGCCATTTAAAATACCAAGCGATTTGTGGCGTTCAAAATGCAATAAATTTTCCAATCCATTGGCATCGTAACTAATTTCATCTAAATAGCTAGGCGAAACAGTAGTGATTTTCCACGCACATTTTATAGCAGAAGCAAGTGGATTTATAGTACCTTTCCATTCTAAATAGCCGACATTAATTCTGTTAAAATCGGGAATATAGAGCAACTTATTTATGCCAAACCAGCCTTGGTATTGGCCGTTGTGAATGGTTAACACCGTTGGCGTATTTTTTAGTGGAATGTAATTATAGCATTTCTGAATCATAAACGGAATCAAGCCCGTGTGATGATCGTGGCAATGCAGAATGTCGGGCGTTTGTTCGGTTTCGATTAACCAATTTAAGAAGGCAATTTGAAACGAAAGAAATCGTTCGGTGTCATCTTGATAGGAATAAATTCCGGGTCTGTCGAACAATTCAGGAATAGCTACAAGGTACAATTCAAATCCGAGTTTGTTTGTTTTTTCCTTTAAAATCGTATAGGGAAACAAAAAACCACCCAATCGAAGTTGGCCTTGGTGAACGGTTTCAAATTCATTTTCGTTATTGAATTTGCTGTCATAACCAGGAACCACCACTTTTGCTTGATGCCCAAATTGATTCAAGTATTTGGGTAAAGCACCAACAACATCTGCCAATCCGCCGACTTTGGCTACAGGATAACATTCGGCACTAATATGATAAATTTCCATTATAGATGGTTTGAATGAGATGAATTTGGCTTACTTTTTTATAAAAACTTAAAAGTATAAATTATTTCATAAAAAATCATATTGGGAGCCTATTTTTTATCGAAATGTAAATTAATAAAATATTTAGGTGATTGTAAATAAACAATGGTCAAATAATTGAAAAATCATTACGAAAGTAATGGCTAAAAGTGTATTTGTCTATTTTGAAAAGGAGAAATGACTTTAAATATAAAATCCCAAAAAAATAATTCTTTTGGGATTTTTAGCATGTTACGAGTTTAAGAACGCAACTAGATCTTCATTTAATCGAAGCCTATGAGTGTAAAATAATCCGTGTGGCGCGTCTACATAAACAATGAATTTATTTTTCGGAATCAACTGTGATGATACAGTTGAGGAGATTTCCATGGGGACTATTTTATCATTATCACCGTGAATAATCAATGTTGGAAGAGTGATTTTTTTCATTTCTTCTCTAAAATCGGTTGTTACAAATGATTTAGCACATTCAAGTGTAGCACGTGGTGAGGCAAACGAACACAGCATTCGATAATATTCTAACAGCGGTGTACTGAGTACCGAATTGAGTAGACTTTGTCCGAAAAATGTTTTTCCGAAACCATCCAAAAAGCCGATGCGATCGTTTTGTATTACTTCAGCTGTTTCGTTACTTTCTTCTTCAGATTTTCCATTGGGATTGTTTGCTGTTTTTAATCGAAATGGGGATACCGACGAAACCAAGACGATTTTAGAAACGCCTTTTGCTTGATGACGACTAAGGTATCGCACCACTTCGCCGCCTCCCATTGAAAAACCTACCAATGTAATATCTGTAAGGTTTAATTGATCAATAATTGCACTTAAATCGTCGGTTAAAGTGTCGTAATCATACCCATGATAAGGTTGTGACGATTTTCCAAAACCACGTCGGTCATAGACTATTACTCTGAAATTATTTTCAATTAAAGTAGCTACTTGATATTCCCACATTTCGTTTGAAAGTGGCCAACCATGAATTAAAATAACCGGTTTACCTTCGCCATAATCTTTGACATAAAGTTTTACATTTGGAGCAGTTTCAATATATTTGTCACTATTCATTGCTGTTGTTTTAGCCGCATTATTTTCCATTTTAATTACTTTTTTAAGTTTAGTTAAATTTACAAGTAGTGGGCTACATTACGTTACATCAATTTAGAATAGTCTTATACAATTCCTACTTTAACTAAATTATGATTATGAATACCGATAGTACTAACGAAATTTCGTGGACCGATTTTGAAAAAGTAGTAATGCGTGTGGGAACCATTTTGCAAGTAAATGATTTTCACGAAGCCCGAAAACCAGCTTTTCAAATTACGATTGATTTTGGTGCCGAAATTGGAATTAAAAAATCGTCTGCTCAAATTACGAAACGCTACACCAAAGAGGCGTTAGTAGGAAAGCAAGTTATTGCCGTGTTGAATTTTCCTAAAAAGCAAATCGGGAAATTTATGAGTGAATGTTTGGTTTTAGGTGCTGTAAATAATGACGATATTGTCGTGTTGACTTCCGATTTAAAAGTAGCAAATGGTTTGCGAATCGCTTAAAACCGTTGTTATTTTTTGTCTCTTTTGGCTTTTAAAGCTTTTCCCAAATTAAAAAAAGAGATGAGTAGAAATACAAAAGCAAAAATAAAGTATCCTTTGTTTTCGTCAAAGTTTTTGTATTCAACCAACTCACGGTATTTTGTGTAAATTAAAACTAGCCAAAAAACAACTACTACAACACTGATTGTTATTCGGTATTGGTTGAAAAAAGCGGTAATTCGTTGCATATTTATAAAAATAAAAAAAGTCTAAATTGGTTTTAGACTTTTTGTTTTGGTTGTAGTATTCGAATTAAATATCGTCGAAATCAATGTCGGTGTAACTTTTATCAGTAGTTACAGTTTCTTCTTTTGATTCATCGGTAACGTATTCTTTCTTAAAATCTCTTTGGTGTCTTTCAGAAATTACTTCTTCGCCTTTGTTGTTTAACACGAAAGAAGTCATTTCTTCTAAAATTTCTTTAAAAGCGGTAAAATCTTCTTTGTACAAATAAATTTTGTGCTTTTTAAAGTGAAACGAACCGTCTTCTTCTGTAAATTTTTTACTTTCGGTAATGGTAATGTAGTAATCGTCTGCTTTGGTAGCTCTGACATCAAAGAAATAAGTTCTTCTTCCTGCTCTTAAAACTTTAGAAAAGATTTCGTCCTTTTCTAACATGTCGTTTTCTCTCATATTCGTTCGGTCAATTATTAATTTTTAGTAAACCAAAAATCATAAAAAAAAAGTTAAAATGCAAGAATTATTTTACTTCTTTTTCAGAAAGTTGTTTAAAATACAATTCCTTATAATACCCATCTTGGTTTACTAGTTGATTATGAGAACCTTGTTGGATGATTTTACCTTCTTCTAAAATGATAATTTTATCGGCATTTTTGGCAGACGATATTCGGTGGCTGACAATGATGGTCGTTTTGTTTTTCGAAATTTGTAATAAATTATTCAAAATTTGTTCTTCCGTTTCGGTGTCTACAGCCGATAAACAATCATCAAAAAGTAAAATTTCGGGGTCTTTAATTATAGCTCTTGCAATCGAAACGCGTTGTTTTTGTCCACCCGAAAGTGTGATGCCACGTTCGCCCAAAACCGTTTCGTATTGGTTTTTAAATTTGATTATATTTTGGTGAACGACAGCCTTTTTTGCAGCTTCAATAACTTCTTCCTCGGTGGCGGTTTCTTTTCCGAATTTGATGTTGTTTTTAATACTGTCAGAGAATAAAAAAGCATCTTGAGGCACAATTCCGATGCTGTTTCTAAGATCATTTAAATTAACTTTTGAAATCGGATTTCCATCGATTAAAATGGCACCTTCCTTGATGTCATACATGCGCGTAATTAAAGACAAAATAGTCGATTTTCCTGCCCCTGTTTTACCTAAAATAGCCAATGTTTCGCCTCTATTTATTGTAAATGAAATGTCTTTTAAAGCGTTGATGTTCGTGTCTTCAAAAGTGAAATTCACATTCCTGAACTCGATTTGACCTTTAATGACTGTTTGTTCAGCAGTTGTGTTTTTTATTTCAGGTTCTACTTTTAAAAACTCATTGATTCTTTTTTGCGAGGCTTCTGCTTCTTGAACCAACGACGAAACCCAACCAATAGAAGCCACAGGCCACGTTAGCATGTTGACATACATAATAAATTCGGCGATGGTTCCAATTTTTTCCATTCCGGGTTCTTGATTGATGTACATCATTCCACCAAAATAAATCACGACTAAATTACTAATTCCGATAAGGGCAATCATCATCGGACCAAATAGTGATTGCACTTTGGCCAATCTCATGCTTTTCTCTTTGCTTTCTTGTGCGAGTTTTTTTAAGTTTTCTTGTTGTTTTTCTTCTAAAGCATAGGCCTTAATTACTCGAACTCCTGAAAAAATTTCCTGTGTAAACGTTGAAATCTTTGATAAGTATTGCTGAAAAGTAGTACTTCGTTTATTGATTTTAGTACTCAACTTAAAAATTATGTACGCTAAAATGGGTAAGGGAAGTAGCGTGTACAATGTTAGTTTTGGCGATACATTGAACATGTATATGATCACAATGGCAAATCGAATAAAGGTATTGATGGTATACATCACTGCGGGTCCAACATACATTCGGACTTTACCAACATCTTCACTTATTCGACTCATTAAATCACCAGTACGATTTCGTTTGTAAAAATTTTGATCGAGCACTTCATAGTGCTTAAACACTTCATTTTTTAAATCAAATTCGACGTGACGTGACATCACAATTAAAGTTTGTCGCATTAAGAAAGTTAGAACACCAGCTACTATTGTTGCTCCGATGATTAAAAGAATGTTGTTAGTTAAATCGACTTTTGCTTGCGAACCTAGTGAGAAGTCTTGTTGAGTAGCTTCGATAATGTTAATCGATTGACTGACTAATTTTGGCGGGATTAATGAGAATATTTGTGCGATTATAGTGATAAGGATACCCAATAAAAAACGGTATTTGTATTTGACAAAGTATTTATTTAAATAGCGTAGTTCTTTCATTATTTTATTAAAAATGGGGTAATTTATTTTGGGTAATTTGTTAAAACATTATCAATAACAAAATTATACAATTATCAGATTTAATTAAGAATACTTATAATACGCTAAATTATGTCAAAAATGACTAGTTATTTTAAATTTAATTATAATTTTGCTGTATCTTATTGATAATGTCGCAATTTAAACACTATTTATGATTACAAAAATTACAACTCCAAAAGAATTACAAAAAATGGATCCTGTTTTTGGACAATTATCCTTTGACAATCACGAACAAATCGTTTTTTGTAATGACAAAGATACGGGTTTAAAAGCAATAATTGGCATACACAATTCGGTTTTAGGACCTGCTTTGGGCGGAACTAGAATGTGGAATTATGACAATGAATGGGAAGCTTTGAACGATGTTTTGCGTTTGTCTCGTGGAATGACATACAAATCCGCTATAACAGGATTAAATTTAGGTGGTGGTAAGGCAGTGATAATTGGTGATGCCAAAACTAAGAAAACGCCCGAGTTAATGCAAAAATTTGGCGAATTTGTACATTCGTTATCAGGAAGATATATTACTGCAGAAGATGTAGGAATGGTAACTTCAGATATGGATTTGGTTCGTGATGTTACGCCTTATGTTACCGGAATTTCTGAATCCCGTGGTGGCTCTGGAAATCCTTCTCCTGTTACCGCTTATGGAGTTTACATGGGAATTAAAGCAGCCACTAAATACCAATTTGGTTCGGATAATTTAAATGGAAGAAAAGTTTTAGTACAAGGAATAGGTCATGTTGGCGAAACCTTGGTTGAGTATTTAACTAAAGAAGGCGCCTTAATACAAATCACCGATATCAATGAAGAACGATTGCAAGAAGTAAGTACTAAATATGGCGTAAATATTTTTAGAGGTGACGATTTATATAGCGCCGATGTTGATATTTATGCTCCGTGTGCTCTTGGTGCTACGATTAATGATGATACAGTATATAAAATCAAAGCAAAAGTAATTGCGGGTGCAGCTAATAATCAATTGGCAAATGAAAATGTACATGGACCAATTTTGCAAGAGAGAGGTATTGTTTACGCTCCCGATTTTGTAATTAACGCAGGTGGAATTATCAACGTATATGCTGAAATCGTCCATTACGATAAAGCCGAAGCCATGCGAAGAACTGAAAACATCTACAACACTACTTTAGAAATTTTTAATCATGGTGTTCTACACAATTTAACTCCTCAAAAAGCAGCAATGGCAATAGCTGATGCGCGAATTGAACAAAGAAAAAAAGAAAACGCTAAATAGTCAAGTGTTTTAAAAAATAGTTTTATTTTTGCAGAGCGAAAGAGCATTTTCTTTCGCTCTTTTAATTTATAAAGTTCTTACACGTGTTAAACAGAAGACATATTCGAGTTAAAGTGATGCAATCTATTTATGCAATGCATCAAAATGGGTCTGATGATTTGGAAAAAGAAGAAAAATTCTTATCCTACAGTATAGAAAGTATAATGGATTTGTACTTAATTATGATTTCTTCTTTGATTGAATTGCAAAAAAAAGAAGCCGAATTCATTGCTCTTTCTAGCAAAAAACACTTAGCAACACCAGAAGAGCGCAAACCCAACACCAAGTTTATTGACAATAAAATCTTTCAAATTTTAGAAGAAAGCAATACGATTTCTATTGCTTTAAAAGATAAAAAAATAAACAATTGGACGGTTAACGACGATGCTATTTTGTTACTTCTTCAAGATGTGAAGCAAAGTGATTTGTACCAAAAGTACATGAATGAAAGGGCAACTAACTTCGAAAAAGACAAACAGTTCATCATCGATTTGTTTACAGAAGTTGTAGCGCCAAACGAAAAATTATACAATTACCTTGAGGATTACAAATTAACATGGGTGGATGATATTCCGCTGGTAAACACGCAAATTTTAAAGCAACTCAATCAAATTTTAGAAAAGGAAAGCAACTTCAAAGTGGCTAAACTGTTCAAAGATGAAGAAGACAAAGAATTTGTAAATTTACTTTTTAGAAGAACTGTTTTAAACGAAATCGAGTTTGCTAAAGATTTCTTTGATAAAACTCCCAATTGGGACATGGATCGTATTGCCGAAATGGACACCATCATTATTAAAATGGCGATTTGTGAGTTTTTGAAATTTCCGTCCATTCCAACTAAAGTGACCATCAACGAATATCTAGAAATTGCTAAAGAATACTCGACACCAAAAAGTAGTATTTTTATTAATGGAATTTTAGATAATTTAGTAAAAGAATTTCATTCGGCCGATAGAATAAAAAAAATAGGAAGAGGTTTACTGTAATCTCAAACACATAATTAATTTCAAATGAAAAATAAAATAATTTGTCTTTTAGCATTGGCTACCCTTAGTTTTACTTCTTGTAAAAAAGAAGTAACTACAACGCCATCCACAACTGTTGCAACAAAAACACCAACGGTTCAAACTACATCACAAGCTATTACAGAAACAGCTACACCAGTTGCAGAAGGTAAACAAACAACCATTTCTTTTACAGAAGAAGAATTCGATTTTGGCGATATTAATCAAGGAGACAAAGTAGTGCATGTTTTTACTTTTAAGAACACTGGTGAAAACGATTTAACCATTACCAAAGCTGTTGGATCTTGTGGTTGTACCGTACCTGAATTTCCAAAAGAACCTATTGCTCCCGGAAAATCAGGAACACTTAAAGCGACTTTCAATTCGGATGGTAAATCGGGTCCTCAAAACAAATCCATTACTGTTTCTGCCAACGTACCAAATGGAGCTGCAGTGATAAGAATTAAAGCCAATATTAAAGTAGCTAATCAAATAAAATAAATAAAACTAATTTAAAAATAACAAAACCATGGATCAAATTACAACGTTTTTACCCTTTATATTAATTTTTGTCGTGATGTATTTCTTTATGATATTACCACAACAAAAGAGAGTTAAGAAAGAAAAAGAGTTTGAAACCAATTTAAAAGTAGGTGACAAAATCGTAACCAAAAGTGGTTTCCACGGAAAAATAGCTGAGTTGTCTGAAACAACTGCCGTTATCGAAACCATGTCTGGGAAATTAAAGATTGAAAAATCGGCCATTTCACTAGAGTTGAGTATGGCTTTGAATAAAAAAGCATAATAAAAAAAATCAGCTACCGATTCAAAAAAAGGAATACTCTCTCTTTCTTGAATTGGTAGCTAAAATTTAATGTAATAAATTAACTCTCTGTAATTTATTATTTAAAGCAAATATTGTTTCCAATAAAGAAAAAAATTACTTTTTCTTCGCTTTTTTCTCTTTTTCACTAAAATTAGTAGTGGCCGTAAGTTCAGCAATCTTAACAATTACTGCAATGGCTTTTTGCATACTTTCTACAGGAACGTATTCGTACTTTCCGTGAAAATTATGACCACCAGCAAATATATTCGGACAGGGTAATCCCATATACGATAACCTACATCCATCGGTGCCACCGCGAATGGGCTTTATCAACGGTTTAATGCCTATACTTTTCATCGCTTTTTCTGCCAAATCAACAATAAACATCACCGGAACTACTTTTTCTTTCATGTTGTAATATTGGTCTTTGATTTCACAAATGACAATGTCTTCGCCAAATTGTTTAGCGAATTTTTTATTTATTTTTTTGGTAATAGCATGCACTAATTCTTTGCGTTTTTTGAATTTTTTAGCGTCATGATCGCGAATAATCAGCTCTAATTTAGTTTCTTCAATACTACCCGAAAGTTGTGTTACATGAAAAAATCCTTCATAACCTTTGGTTTCTTGAGGCGTTTCGCCTTTTGGTAATGCATTAATGAAATCGTTGGCAATCAACATCGAATTGATCATTTTCCCTTTGGCATAACCTGGGTGAACTGATTTTCCTTTGAAAGTAATTTTTACGCCAGCCGCATTAAAATTTTCATATTCCAATTCGCCAATCTGACTTCCGTCCATTGTATACGCCCATTGAGCTCCAAATTTCTCTACATCAAATAAATCGGCACCACGACCAATTTCTTCATCTGGTGTGAAACAAATTCTGATTTTGCCGTGTTTGATTTGCGGGTTTTGAATCATAAATTCCATTGCCGTTACAATTTCTGTAATTCCGGCTTTATCATCCGCACCCAATAAAGTGAGTCCGTCTGTCGTAATCAACGTTTGTCCTTTGTACAACAACAAATCCGAAAAGTAACTCGGAGAAAGCACAATTTTTTGCGCTGCATTTAAAACAATATCGCCACCGTCATAATTTTTAATGATTTGCGGATTCACATTTAGTCCAGTAAAATCGGGCGTAGTGTCGTAATGTGAAACAAATCCAATGGTAGGAACGTCAGCATCAACGTTACTTGGCAAGGTCGCCATTACATAACCATTTTTGTCAATGGTCACTTCTTTCATTCCAATTTGCTTGAGTTCGGCAACAAGCATTTTGGCCAAAACCAATTGTTTTTTGGTACTCGGGGTGGTTGGTGAATTCGCATCCGATTCGGTATCAATTTTTACGTAACTGATAAAACGGTCAATAATATGTTGCATGAGGTGTTTTTTTTACAAATATAATTTTTTTGAAGCTATTCCTGCTTTCCGCTCTATCTTTTGTTGGAAAAAGCGCCAACAAAAGGATGCCGCTGCAATCAGGGCTAGGGCAGTTTCTTTTTACAGACACTTTTCTTAATTAGACCACCTCGCCGCCTGCCTCCTTCACTAAAACAGTCTACTAGACTGTTTTTTAACACTCGGTCCTAATCAGGGCTTTGGCTCTAGTTTTAAATTGATATACTTTACAAGTAAGAAGCTAATGTAACATTGGTTGTCTCTTTCCATACGTCAAACTTCGCCAAACCCATTCTACAGGTCCGTATTGAAAATAGCTTAGCCAAATCGTACTCAAAATCACCTGAAAAGCAAAAACTGCCAATCCGAAAAGAGTGTAATACACCGTTCCCACTTGTCCTCCATAACCCAATCTAGGATTCAGAAAAACAAAACTGCCAATCAGCGATTGCATAATGTAATTGGTAAACGCCATTTTTCCGACAGGAGCGACTATCATCAATAATTTTTGACCCAATTTTGTTTGAAAACTTAGCATTAATGTTGCCACATACGCCAAAGCCAATGGCACAACACCCAAGGCATAGGAAACAGTTTCTAGCCAACCATCAGGTGTTAAACCAAAATACAGATCACCGGGAGCCGACATGTATCTGGCTAACATAAAATTGGCGGGTAAACCTACAAAAAATCCAATCGCAATAACCCAATGCACAATTTTTTTGTTCTGTTGAAGGTTCGTATAAAAATTAGTACGTCCGATAACATAACCAATCAAAAAAACGCCCAACACTTTCGGAATCCGACTCACAAAAATCAAATAACCATAACGATAAAAGAAGCCAGCAATGTTTCCTTTAACGATATCAAACCAAGTCGCATTTTGTTCAAAAGCAGCATAACTCGCTTCGCTATTAATACCTAACTAAGCCGTTTCCAGTTGATTTCCGGTTCGGTAGCAAAGTTGTGCTGGAAAATTCAACCATTGAAAATGCATTTTTAACGCATACAAAACAATTGGTGATACAATCAGAATTGAAGCGGTGACTAGTAACGTTTTATTCGAAAATTTCCGCAAAGGCAAGAATAAAAATCCCAATAAAGCATAAATGAAAACGATATCTCCAGGTCAAATTAATAAGTGAAAGCACCCAATAACAGCATAATTAGCAGACGTCTTTTGACCGTTTTGACCGAATTGATTCCGTTGGCAACACCGCGTTTAATTTGTAACGCAATACCCCATCCAAATAATAAACTAAAAATAGAATAGAATTTTCCTTCAATAAAAAGATAGTGCAAAAAACGCATGATGTCATCGGCACCATTTATAATCCATGGACCAACTATGATGTCATCACTTTCAAATCTACTAAATCCGGCTAAGTTGGCAATAAATATGCCCAATATAGCAAAACCTCGTAAGGCATCCATGAAGAATTCGCGCTCGTTATTTTTGACGGGTTTTAGTTTCTCCATAAGCATTGTCTACGTTTATTTTCTACTATAAAAAATATACATTTCGCTACCGTTTTTTGCATGGTTATTCGTGTCCCATTCCTTTTTAGCCTTCGCATTTATCGACGCGTGTACAGGATAGGAGATGATCGACGGAACCATATACGCCAGCTGAACTACATAATGTTTCAGCTTTTTATTAGGTATTGCTTTAGTATCTTTATATAACGAATACGGCAATTGCAAATACGCCAACCACAAAAATTTTCTTCGAAGTTGTTCCAATTTGACTTTGGCTTTAGCATCAATTGCTTTTTCAGGATTGGTAAAATTTTTAATGAATGTTGCCGACGATTGGGTAATCCATTTTATGGCACCATGATATTGGTTGCTATAAAAATCTTTTTCTAAAGTAAAACCATGGACTTTAATCAAATCTGACGCTTTTTCTGTAGTTAAACGGCGAACGTGTCCTTCGTCTTCGTAGAAAAACCTGTTTTCCATCGAAGCATTAAAGCCATCCAATCGTAGTTTACAGAAATTGTATTCAAAACTATTTTCATTCCCACACGGTAAAATGTGCATGATAAATGCTTGCGGTTTTAAATAATTATTGATTTCAATCAATGCTTTTTCAATGTCAAAAACATGCTCTAAAACATGATGAGAGAATAAAAAGTCGAATTGCAATTCTGATTTCTGATCGTTATCCGAAACAAAAAAAGTACATTTTGGAAATCGTTTTTTAGCATTGTTTACCGCATTCTGACTAATATCACTCCCGTAAATCTTCCATTTAGGTAGCGCTTGACACAATAAATCGGTAAAAACACCATTTCCACATCCATAGTCCAATGCCTCTCCAGTTTCGGGTAAAGGCAAACTACGCAAAATTTCAAAAACACGTTGTTTTTTTTCAGTGGGCCATTCATCCATGTATCCATTTTCATATCGATTTTCATAAAAATCAATTGCCTCTTCTTTTTGATAAAGTTCTGTTTTCATGCGTTTTACAGTCTAATTTAATCAATTTGAAATTACTTTTAAATTGTAAATATATTATAAAAGTTAACATATCCAAATAACTGGCTTTCAGTGCAACAATTTTTCTATTTTTGTACCACTCAACAAATCCAATATGTATAAACTACTAATTCGTCCTCTTTTTTTTCTTTTTGATCCTGAAGAAGTTCATTATTTTACCTTCTCATTAATTCATTTGATATCAAAAATACCCGGTTTTTCTTGGTTATTTAGAAAACTCTATTTGGTAGAAGATAAACGTTTAGAACGTGAAGTTTTCGGATTGAAATTTAAAAATCCAGTTGGACTTGCAGCGGGTTTTGATAAAGACGCCAAATTGTACCAAGAATTATCCGATTTTGGTTTCGGATTTATAGAAATCGGAACGGTCACTCCAGTCGGACAAGAAGGCAATCCAAAAAAGCGATTGTTTCGTCTCAAAGAAGATAGTGCTATTATCAACAGAATGGGTTTTAACAACGGCGGTGTTACCGAAGCGGTTGAACGATTAAAAAACAACAAAAACGTTTTAATTGGCGGTAATATCGGAAAGAACAAAATTACGCCAAATGAAAACGCGACTAACGATTACGAAATCTGTTTCGACGCCCTTTTTGATCATGTAGATTATTTTGTTGTAAATGTAAGTTCACCAAATACGCCGAATTTACGTGAATTACAAGACAAAAAGCCATTGACCGAGTTGTTACAAACCTTGCAAAATAAAAACCTATCCAAATCCATTCAAAAGCCAATTCTATTAAAAATCGCTCCCGATTTGACCGATGAGCAATTATTAGATATTATCGACATTGTTGCCATAACCAAAATTGCTGGCGTAATTGCGACCAATACCACTATTTCTCGTGAAGGTTTACTATCGGATAACAAATCAGAAATGGGCGGACTATCAGGAAAACCTCTAACAAAGCGAGCTACAGAAGTTATTCGTTTTCTCTCTGAAAAAAGCAACAATGCTTTTCCAATTATTGGAGTAGGAGGGATTCATTCAGCACAAGATGCGCTGGAAAAGTTAGAAGCAGGAGCAAGTTTGATTCAATTGTACACCGGATTTATTTATGAAGGACCACAATTGGTAAAAGATATCAATACCGCAATTTTGGAAAAACTAAAATAAAACTTTGCGACTTACTGCCTTTGTTGCAAATCACTTTTTCATATCTTTGACTTCCAATGAAAAAAATCAAAATCATCGAATGTCCCCGAGATGCCATGCAAGGCATCAAAACGTTCATTCCCACCGAACGTAAAGTCGACTACATTCAGGCACTTTTGCGTGTAGGTTTTGATACGATTGATTTTGGAAGTTTTGTCTCGCCTAAAGCGATTCCGCAAATGCAGGACACCGCTGAAGTATTAGCGCAACTCGATTTGTCGCAAACCACCAGTAAATTACTCACTATTATTGCCAATACACAAGGCGCGCAATTGGCGTCGGTGCATAACGAAATAAAGTATTTGGGATTTCCATTTTCAATTTCAGAGAATTTCCAAATGCGAAATACGCACAAAACCATCGCCGAAAGTTTAGTAACGTTACAAGAAATTTTAGAAATTGCTGATTGTTGCAATAAAGAAGTGGTGACCTACATTTCTATGGGATTCGGAAATCCGTATGGCGATCCGTGGAATGTTGAAATTGTAGGAGAATGGACCGAAAAATTGGCGAAAATGGGCGTGAAAATCTTGTCGCTTTCCGATACCATTGGAAGCTCAACGCCCGAAGTGATTAGCTATTTGTTTTCTAATTTGATTCCGAAATACCCCAACATCGAATTTGGTGCGCATTTGCATACCACGCCCGACAAATGGCATGAAAAAATAGATGCGGCTTACCTCGCTGGCTGTAAACGCTATGACGGTGCCATACAAGGATTTGGTGGTTGTCCAATGGCGAAGGATGATTTAACGGGCAACATGCCAACCGAAAAAATGCTGTCGTATTTCACTACTGTTAAAGGAGAAACCAACACGAGTCCGATGAGTTTTGAAAGTGCGTACAACGTGGCAACCCGACTTTTTGGCGAATTTCATTAGAAACTAATCCAGCTTTCCATTCCAAGTTTTTTTGTTTTCAACTCTTTTGGTACGCCGTAAAAAGAGCTCCTCTTAGTCGCTTTTTTACAGCAACAAAAAGAAGTTGCCTCCTTCAAAAAGCTTTCCATTACTATCTGGGCTAGGGCATTCGTAGTCGAAATGACAAACTTTAATCCGAAATAATCTTATAACTTCCCAATCAACAATCCGATCATCATGGCAATTCCAAAACTGAGCATGGTGCCTATCAACACATATTCGGTTTTAATCGTATTGGTGTCTTTGTACCTCAAAATCGATTTGGCCGCAATCAAAAACCCAACGACTTCGAATTTTCCAATAATGACAAAGGTTAATACCAAAATACGCTCTAAAATACCAATTAGTTTTCCAGCGTTTTTGAGTTCGGCTGTCGTGTCTGATATGCTTTCAATCTTCGCAACAACAAGTGTTTCACGAATGATAATGTTGGTCGGTTTGGCACAAATCAAATAGCCAATTACAATAAATAATCCTTTTATAGAAAGGGGTACATTCCAAATTAAATGGCTTTGAAAATAACGGTTAAACAGCCAAACAAAAAACCAAATCACCACCAAATGCATCATTTGATCGATAAAAAATGAAAACCGACTGGTATTGATTTTCTTCTTTAAACCATCAATGATATAATGCAATAGGGCGATGCCCAAGGCACAAAAAACAAAGTTGATGTCAAAGGATAAAATCCACGAACAAGCAAAAGTAATCAGTGTGTGTGGTAGTAAAAATTTACTTTTAAAGCCCTTTTCGTTCTTTTCTTTCGCGCTCGCATCGGTTTGAAAAAAGTAATCACTCATTAGATGAGCGATGACTTGTAAGAGAAGTAGTTTTACAATCATGATTCCATAGCTTTAAAAAGGGCATTAAAATAATTCACCGATTTTTCAATGGCGTTCCATCCAACATTTGTAGAGTGCTGATTGACTGCAGATTGCTTTACTTTTAATGTACTAGCGATAGCTTCTTCGTTCTTGCCCAATAATTTATAATATACTACTTCGCATTGTTTGGAAGTTGCTTTGCTCATTAATACATCTAACAAACCAAGAATAGTGGTAAGTGTAACATTCAGTTTCTCATCGGCAGAAACAAAAAACAAGGTGTTTTTTATTACGATACGTTGTTTGTTATGGGTCGATTCGTCGTTTATTTTTCTTCCCGACATGTAAATGGCTTCTCCATCTATAATACCTTTTTTAGTATCATATCTGCTCAATTCGCCGTATCCCATGGCAATCCGAATTCCATAATTTCTAAACGATTTGGTTCGGTTATTTTCTAAATTTTTGGAAAAAGAAACCGACTTGATAAAGGTTTTTATTAGCAAAACTATGGCTAAGGCATCAGAGGAATTTTCGACAACCATTTCGATATAATCTCCTTTTACAATACGTCCGAATACAGCATAGGTTTTATTGATATCGGTAAAAAGGACTTTCAATTGTTTTTCTAAAACGGTTTTTTCAGCATCATCTAGGCTTGTGTAAGCAATGATATCGCCCGATATTACAATGACTTTTTTCATTTCCTAATTATTTTTGATTGACTAGCCGTTAACAAATATACTATTTTATTTATTTTTTTCGAATATGAGTCAATGGACTAACAATACAATTTGAAAAGCAAATATAAGCTTTTAAACTTATAAATATACTTTATAAGCTTTTAAACTTATAAATATATTTTATAAGCTTTATGACTTATAAAAAAATTAAAGATAAAACAACCCAATTTTTATTATCTATTTCTAAAAAACTTCTTAATTGCCAATTTTAACTTCTAACTTTTATGTATATTTGCACGCAATTTAACTACAATACTGAATCAAGTTCAGCATAAACTACAATTGCAATGAAAGCACACACTTCTAAAATCGTTGGAGAAGGTTTAACCTATGACGATGTACTACTCATCCCAAATTACTCTGAAGTTTTACCGCGCGAAGTCAATATTCAATCCAAAATATCGAGAAATATTTTGTTAAATGTTCCTGTAGTTTCGGCTGCTATGGACACGGTAACCGAGAGTTCAATGGCAATAGCCATGGCACAAGAAGGTGGTATTGGAGTTTTACATAAGAACATGACGATTGAGCAACAAGCGGCGAAAGTTAGAAAAGTAAAACGTGCTGAAGCCGGAATGATTATCGATCCCGTAACACTTCCTCTAAATTCTACAGTCGGTGATGCTAAAATGTTGATGAAAGAACACGGCATTGGCGGTATTCCGGTTGTAGATGAAAACGGAACGTTAAAAGGAATTGTAACCAACAGAGATTTGCGTTTTGAGAAAATCAATTCACGTTCGATATTAGAAGTGATGACTTCTGAGAATTTAGTCACCGCCGCCGAAGGAACCACTTTGCAAGAAGCTGAAGGCATTCTGCAACAAAATAAAATTGAAAAATTACCCGTGGTTGATGCCAATTATAAATTAGTTGGATTAATTACATTTAGAGATATTACCAAATTGGCACAGAAACCTGTGGCAAACAAAGATAAATTTGGTCGTTTACGCGTAGCAGCCGCACTTGGTGTTACAGCAGATGCATTAGAAAGAGCAACTGCTTTAGTAAATGCTGGAGTTGACGCCGTAATTATCGATACGGCACATGGACATACCAAAGGTGTAGTTGATGTTTTAAAAATAGTAAAAGCGAAATTTCCAGATTTGGATGTTATTGTAGGAAATATTGCTACTGCTGAAGCCGCTTTGTATTTGGTAGAAAATGGTGCAGATGGTGTAAAAGTTGGAATTGGTCCAGGTTCTATTTGTACCACTCGAGTGGTGGCTGGAGTTGGTTTTCCTCAGTTTTCAGCGGTTTTAGAAGTAGCTGCAGCTTTACGCGGATCAGGAGTTCCCGTAATTGCTGATGGTGGAATTCGTTACACAGGTGATATACCGAAAGCGATTGCAGCAGGAGCTGATTGTGTAATGTTGGGTTCACTTTTAGCAGGAACCAAAGAATCACCTGGCGAAACTATCATTTTTGAAGGCAGAAAATTCAAATCGTACCGCGGAATGGGTTCTGTTGAAGCCATGCAAGAAGGCTCGAAAGATCGTTACTTTCAAGATGTCGAAGACGATATTAAAAAATTAGTTCCCGAAGGAATTGTTGGCCGTGTGCCTTATAAAGGTGAACTTAACGAAAGTATGCAACAATTTGTTGGAGGATTACGCGCCGGAATGGGTTATTGTGGAGCAAAAGACATTCCGACCTTACAAGAAACCGGTCGATTTGTTCGAATTACAATTAGCGGAATTGGAGAAAGTCACCCTCACAATGTAACGATTACAAAAGAAGCTCCGAATTATTCGAGATAGTTTTTTAGTTTTCAGTGATCAGTCGCATTGATCAGTAAAATAGAAACCTGATAGTTGAAAAGCTGTCAGGTTTT
>CANLLR010000021.1 GCA_947491985.1 Flavobacteriaceae bacterium
ACATATTTTTTCACCAATTTTTACTCATTCCCGATAGAAAACACGCTTTACTCTATGCGAAATACTAGTCAACACTTCATACGGGATTGTTTCCAAAAGTTTTGCAATGTGATTTACAGTTGGTTCGTTTCCAAAAATAACAACTTCATTTCCTTCTTTGCAATCAATGGAAGTAACATTCACCATGAGCATGTCCATGCAAACACTACCCACAATTAGAGCCCGTTTGTTTTTTACCATGACATATCCAACGCCATTTCCTAAATGCCGTGAAATACCATCGGCATACCCAATCGGAATGGTCGCAATTTTGGTTTCGTCTTGTGCTATAAATCGCCTGCCATATCCCACACTTTCTCCTTTTTGAATGGTGCGGATTTGAGAAATTATCGATTTTAATGTCCCCACTGTTTCCAACTGCTTTTGCTCTTCTTCATCATTGGATATTCCATATAAACCTATCCCTAATCGCACCATATCGTATTGTGCTTGCGGAAAATTGGAAATTCCGGAGGTATTTAAAATGTGTCGAATGGGATTTATGTTCAGCTCGGTCATCAATGTAGTCGACAAACAATCAAACAATTCAATTTGTGAAAGTGCAAATTCGTGATGATTCATATCATCGCTAGTTGCCATGTGCGACAAAATACTCTTTACTGTAACTGATGAATTGCCTTTTAGTTTTGTGATGAGTTCTAGCAAATTGTCTTTCTGAAAGCCTAATCGATGCATTCCGGTATCTAATTTAATATGTATTGGAAAATGATGTAGTTTTTTCTGTTCGGCAATCTTTAAAAAGGCATTCAATCCTTTTAGCGAATAAATTTCGGGTTCTAATTGGTGTTGTATAATGGCTGAAAAACTTGTCGATTCAGGATTTAACACCATAATTGGCAATTCAATTCCGGCATTCTTTAACGAAATTCCTTCATCGGCAAAAGCCACACCCAAATAATCCACTTTGTGATGGGAAAGTAATTTTGCGATTTCAAATCCGCCATTTCCATACCCAAACGCTTTCACCATAACCATCATTTTGGTTTTGGTTTCTAACTTGGCTTTGAAGAAATTCAAGTTGTGACTTATGGCATTCAGATTGATTTCAAGTACGGTTTCGTGTGTTTTCTCTTCTAACAACGAAACGATTTCTTCAAAATGAAAATGACGCGCACCCTTGATAAGCAGGGTTTCGTTTTCAAAAGACACCGTTTCAAACGCTGCAACAAATTCGCTCGTAGTCGCAAAAGCAATGCAATTTGGAAACTTGTTTTTAAAAGCCGAGATGACTTTTCCAACAGCAATTACGCGGTGAATTTTATTAGAAATAATCAACTGTGAAACTTTGGAATACAACTCTTCGGTAATCAATCCGCTTTGAATAATATCTGATAAAACAAGTGTTTTCTTTTTGTGTTGCTTTTGATTTTCCAAAAAATCGAGGGCTATTTTCAACGATTGATAATCGGAGCTGTAACTGTCGTCAATTAAGGTTGTATTGTTGATTCCGTTTTTGACTTTCAAACGCATTTCAACAGGATACAATAATGCCATCCGTTCTTGAATGGTTTTTTGATCGTAATCAAAATACAAAAGCAACATCAAACAATGAATGGCGTTTTCAATCGATGCTTGGTCTTGAAACGGAATTTTTATAATGAAACACACTTTTTTGAACGTAATTTTGAGTTCAGTTGCGTCTTGCATCTCTTTAGCAATCACAAAAACATCGGCTTTCCCGTCATCTGAACTCCATGTAAACGTTTTAATTTTTGGATTCAAAAACGCTTCAATCGTCTTATTTTTATTTAGGATTAACACGGTAATATCGGTGAAAAGTTTTAACTTTTCTTTGATTTTCTGACCAACATCTTGGAATCCTTCGTCGTGAGCCGAACCAATATTCGTTAAAATTCCTATTGTAGGTTGGATGATACGTTGCAGGTTTTCCATTTCATCAACGGCGGAGATTCCCGCTTCAAAAATGCCTAAATTATTTTTAGAATTAATTCCCAAAACCGAAAGCGGCACACCAATTTGCGAGTTGTAACTTTTTGGACTTCGAACAATGTTATAATCGGGACTCAACAAAAAATTCAACCATTCTTTGACAATTGTTTTTCCATTACTTCCTGTGATTCCGATGATAGGAAATTCAAACAAATGGCGATGATAACTGGCTAATTTTTGTAGTGCTTCGAGTGTATTATCGACTACCAAAAAATTGGCTTTATTTTGTAAATCCGTCGGAATATATTGCACCACAAAATACGAAACCCCTTGTTCGATGAGGGTTGAAATGTAGTCATGGCCGTCGTGATTAACTCCTACGATAGCGATAAACAAAGTGCCCTCTCTGTTTTGAAGTGAACGGCTGTCAATAGAAATCGCATCAATAACGGCGCTATCGGTTTTGCCAAAAAATTGCGCTTTGATGACAGAAATAATATTTCGTATGGTAAGTATCACCTTTATTTTTTTATGTCGGACGACAAATTTTCAGCATCTTTTACTTCAAGATTTTCTCGCATGGCTTTGTAATACGCCGCACGACTTAAGGGTTCGTATTCTTCCGTTTCTCCAAGCAATACTAAATTGTCGCTGTCTGATTTTCTAAAACTATAATTGGCTAAATTCCCTGTTCGAGTGCAAACGGCATGGACTTTAGTAACGTATTCTGCAGTCGCCATTAATGCTGGCATTGGACCGAACGGATTGCCTTTAAAATCCATATCCAATCCAGCAACAATTACGCGAATGCCTGAATTGGCCAAATCATTACAAATTTTTACAATTTCGTCATCAAAAAACTGTGCTTCATCAATGCCAACAACATCACACCCTTGTGCTAAAATAGCAATGTTGGCAGCAGCAGGAACAGGCGTCGAACGAATTTCATTTTTATTGTGAGAAACCACCATTTCTTCGTTGTAACGTGTATCAATGGCAGGTTTAAAAATCTCTACTCTTTGCTTGGCAAATTGTGCTCTTCGTAAGCGCCGAATGAGTTCTTCGGTTTTACCCGAAAACATCGAACCGCAGATAACTTCTATCCAGCCAAATTGTTCTTTATGATTTACTGTATTTTCGAGAAACATTTTGTATTTTTAGACCTTGAAAAGGAATTGTTTGTATAGAAACAAAAATAGTATAAATTTAAGATAAGGTACTCACTATATTTTTAAAAGTTATGAAAAAAAGACTGGAAGCCGAATTAATCAGCATTGCACATCGCGTTTTAAAGCTAAAAAACAAATCGGAAGTCGATCAATTGTATCTGGAAACTCAAAAATTGTATGAAACTTTATCGGTTTTAAAATTCTATGGCGATCATATCGAACAAGTAAAATCGACGATTTCTGAAGCAGAATTGGAGGAAAAACTATCCGATTCACTCGATGACAAATCCATACAAGAACAGCAAATTGAACAAGCAAATGAAGAGGTAACTTCGCCTGAAGCGATTGAAGCGGTAACAGAAACTTCAGAAAAAGAAGCCTCACAAGTGGTTCAGTCCATGGAAGAAAATGAAGTTATTAAAACCGACGATAACGAGGAAGAAATTGCAACTCCAGAAGAACCAATAATTGTGGGCGAAATCACTTTGGAAGAAGAAGAAATCGAAGAAGAAAATACTACAGAAGCCCAAACCGAAATCGATAACAATCCTATTTTTGAAATGGCTACTGAAGTACCCGTTGAAAAAAACAAACCAACCCAACAAATTTCGTTTGAAGATTTTTTAGGCGATTCGTATAACGATGTTGAATTTGTAAAACCAAACGACATTACAAAACCTGCAGCTAAAGCAGAGTTGCAAGAAGAAATTACGGAAACATTAGTCGAAAATAAAGAAGAAAAAAAGCAAATATTAAACGAAAAATTAGCTGCCGGCATCAACATTGGACTTAACGATCGTATCGGTTTTGTAAAGTATTTATTTGACAACAGCAGCGAAGATTTTAACCGTGTACTTTCGCAATTGAATACGTTTGATTCGTACTCAGAAGCCGAAGATTTTATCAATGAAATGGTAAAACCCGACTATAATAATTGGCAAGGTAATGAAGATTATGCCGACCGCTTTATGGAAATTGTAGCCCAAAAATTCAATTGATTTCATGTCTAAACTTTACATTGTTCCCACACCAATTGGCAATTTGGAAGACATGACGTTCAGAGCTATTCGGGTTTTGAAAGAAGCCGATTTGATTTTAGCGGAAGACACTCGAACGAGCGGAAAACTCCTCAAACATTTCGAAATTTCCACGCACATGCACAGCCATCACATGCACAACGAACACAAAACCGTTGAAAATTTGATTGCACGATTAAAAGGTGGCGAAACCATTGCTTTGATATCAGACGCTGGAACTCCAGCCATTTCCGATCCCGGTTTTTTACTCACGCGCGCTTGTGTTGAAAACAATATTGAAGTCGATTGCCTTCCGGGTGCCACCGCTTTTGTTCCCGCTTTGGTGAACAGTGGTTTGCCCAACGACCGTTTTGTTTTTGAAGGTTTTTTACCCGAAAAAAAAGGACGACAAACCCGATATTTAACTTTGGTAGAAGAAACACGTACGATGATTTTTTATGTTTCACCTCATAAATTAGTAAAAACCTTGGCCGAATTTGTGCAGTATTTTGGTAGTGAAAGAGCCGTTTCTGTTTCAAGAGAATTATCAAAACTACACGAAGAAACTGTTCGGGGTTCTGCCGAAGAAGTACTTAATCATTTTGAAGCCAAACCTCCTAAAGGTGAAATTGTAGCTGTTGTTGGCGGGAAGAAATAGTGCTCAGTGCTCAGTGCTCAGTGCTCAGTGCTCAGTAATAAAAAACTTTGAGGTGATGTAGAATATTGTTTTTCTACATTGATTTTTATAAAGATTTTTGAAGTTAAATAATCTGCGCTAATCCGTTAAATCTGTGTCATCTGCGTTCCAAAAAATTACATTTCAATAAATATTCATACATTTACCAATCATTTACACGCCAAAATAATTAATTGCTAATTTTTAATTCCTACTCACTATGCGTTGGACCTTACACTCAAAGCCAAAAAAAGAAAACGTTCTACAACTTCAAAACGAACTCCAAGTTGATGAAACCATTGCCACTTTATTACTTCAAAGAGGTATCGGAACTTACGAACAAGCACGCGCTTTTTTCCGCCCTTCATTAAATGATTTACACGATCCGTATTTGATGAAAGATATGGACAAAGCGGTGAATCGAATCGAAAAAGCCATCGCCAACGAAGAGAATATCTTGATTTTTGGCGATTATGATGTAGACGGAACAACCGCTGTTTCGCTCGTTGCCAGTTATTTAAAAAGCTATTATCCTAATGTAGCGACGTACATTCCGGATCGCTATGACGAAGGTTACGGCATTTCGTATAAAGGAATTGACTATGCCGATGACAACAACATTCCGCTTATTATTGCACTGGATTGCGGCATAAAATCGATTGATCATGTTGCGTACGCCAACGAAAAAAATATTGATTTTATCATTTGTGATCACCACCGACCAGGTGATGAATTGCCTAACGCCATCGCTATTTTAGATCCAAAACGTATTGATTGCACCTATCCATATGATGAACTTTGCGGATGCGGCGTCGGTTTTAAATTGATTCAAGCCTTAGCCCAAAATCAAAACCAAACGATCAGCGATTTGATTCCGTATCTCGATTTGGTAGCCACCGCAATTGCCGCAGATATTGTTCCGATGACAGGAGAAAATCGCATTTTAGCCAAATTTGGATTGGAAGTTATCAATTCAAATCCGAGACCCGGAATACAAGTGCTCATCAAAAATATCAAGAAAAAAGTAATAACCATAACCGATGTGGTTTTTATTATTGCGCCTCGAATCAATGCCGCCGGACGCATCAAACATGGGAATGAAGCCGTGGCACTTTTGAGCGAATTTAATTTAGAACAAGCCGCAATTTTTGCTTCCGAAATCGAACAACACAACAGCGATCGCAAAGGATTAGACAAGCAAATTACGATAGAAGCCCTTCGTCAAATTGAAGAAAACAACGAAAAAAATCGTTTTACAACCGTTGTCTATCAAGAAGATTGGCACAAAGGTGTCATCGGAATTGTAGCTTCGCGATTGACCGAAACGTATTATCGCCCAACAATTGTGTTTACGAAAAGTGGCGATAAGCTAGCAGCTTCGGCACGATCGGTCAGAGATTTTGATATTTACAATGCTTTGGAAGCGTGTTCGGAACATTTAGAACAATTTGGCGGCCACATGTATGCTGCCGGAATGACACTCAAGGAAGAAAATTATTTGGCCTTCAAAGAAGCTTTTGAAAAGGAAGTCCAGAATACCATTCACCCCGATTTACTAGTTCCTGAAATTAGTATCGATGCCGAAATCGATTTGGGGGAAATTAACGACAAATTAATTCGAATTTTAAACCAATTTGAACCTTTTGGCCCGCAAAACAGAACGCCTGTTTTTTTAACTAAAAACCTCACCGATTCGGGTTATGCTAAAAATTTAGGTGCCGACGAAACGCATTTAAAACTATTTGTCTCTCAAAATAATTCCCAAAGTTTAGGCGCTATTGGTTTCGGATTGGGAGATAAATTATCATTCGTAAAAAATAAAAACCCTTTTGACGCCGTGTATTGTATTGATGAAAATGAATACAATGGCACTCTAAGTGTGCAGTTGCGATTGAAGGATTTGAGGTAATTTTATTTGGGCGTGATCTAAAGGTCGAGCTATTCGTTGCAATCTTTTTATTTTTTTGCTTTGTACCTCGAAAAAATAAAAAGGATTTCCACTGCTACCAGCCTACCGGCAAGCAGGTCACTCACGCAGTTTTATAGTAAAAGAAAATTACTTGTGTTCTTTCAACTCCAACGTTTTTCCATCAAAAACACCGTATGTAAAATAACCAATCCAATCGCCAAGGTTTACGTATTCTGAATTTTCTCCCACTTTAATTTTCATAGGTAAATGGCGGTGGCCAAAAACCAAATAATTGTAGTGCTTTGACTCTAATTTTCTTTTGGAATACTGCACCAACCATTCGTTTTCTTCTCCCAAAAATTGTACGTCGGCATCACCCGAGATGAGTTTGTTTTTGACCGATAAATATTGCGCCAATCGCACGCCAATATCGGGATGCAACCATCTAAAAAGCCATTTGGAAAACGGATTGGTAAACACTTTTTTCATGCGCTTATAGCCTTTATCGCCTGGCCCTTTTCCGTCGCCATGACCAATAAGAAATGTGGTAGTATTGAAAGTAAACTCTTGGTTGTCGTAATACACCGGAATGTTCAACTCTTTTTCAAAATAGTCGCACATCCACAAATCGTGGTTGCCTACAAAAAAGTAAATCGGAATGCCACTGTCGCGAATTTCGGCTAATTTTCCTAACACACGAACAAACCCTTTGGGAACGACTTTTTTGTATTCGAACCAAAAATCGAACAAATCCCCTAGCAAAAAAATAGCGGCGGCATCACTTTTCACCTCATCAAGCCAAGCGACAAATTTTTGTTCGCGCGGCAAACTCGCTTCGGGTGTTGGAGCACCCAAATGTTGGTCGGAAGCAAAGTAAATTTTTTTATTGTTGGCTAACTGCATTTGGTAAATGTAAGAAATTACAAATTATCAGAAGCATACCACTCGGCAAAGGAGCTTTCTGTTTCTTGTAGTTTGAGCGAATGAAGTTGTATATCCTTAGGTAAACGATCCTGAATTTTCTTGGCAAAATCGACTACCATATTTTCACTAGTAGGTTGGTAATCGACTAAAATTACATGATGCCCGCGATTTTTGAGTTCGTTCGCCAATTCAACATGAGGCGTATTTTGGTTAAAAACTGTTGCGTGATCAAATACATCGACAATTTCTTCGCGCACAATTTTTTTTAAATCCGAAAAATCGATTACCATTCCGAATTTCACATTGGTGTTATCCGTAATAGGTGTTCCGATTACTGTAACCGAAAGTTTGTAACTGTGACCGTGTACGTTTTTGCATTTTCCGTCATAGCCATACAAGGCGTGTCCGGTTTCGAAAGAAAATTGTTTTGTAATTCTGATTTGGCTCATTGTCGAAATATTAATTGACAAATTTAGTAAATTTAAAAGGAATCTGTATATTTGCCTATCATTTTGGGGGATTAGCTCATTTGGCTAGAGCGCTTGCCTGGCAGGCAAGAGGTGGTCAGTTCGAATCTGATATTCTCCACCAGTAAAATCAAGCCTTACAGCAATGTGAGGCTTTTTTTATGGAGTCTAAGTGGAGATTTTGAGTGGTAAAATGCTTTAAAATGCAGGATTTTATATCACTTATATAATAACAACCCCAGTAAAATAGATACTTACAGCAATATTGAAACTTTTTATTTAACTCTTAGCGGTGTTTTGAATGAAGTTAAATTCTAAAAATAAGTACTAAAAAAGTAGAAAGGGTTAAAAATTGAAATAGAATTTTATTTATGAGAGATTAAAATGAAAAGAACATTTGTAGTTATAAAACAAATAAAGTTTAATTTTAATTGTCACATTTGGGTTTTAAACTCATTATATAATTTTGTTTTTCATATTCTGCTAAATTTTGGAATTGTTTCACAGTAAAATCTTTAGTTATATTTACTAAAATACAATTAGAAATTTCATTAATTCTTATAATACTATAATTTTCAGTATTATTTTCGCTTAACCCTTTAACTAATAAATCATACAGTACATCTTTAAGATTTTTTGCCCAGCCACGACTTAATTCATAATTAATAAATGGTATTATCTCAAATTTAATCTTCAAAGGAAAATACGAATTTTCACTTTTGAATTTAAAAACAAATGCTCCTGAAATGTCATTTGTATTTATACAAACATCATCACCTAACGAATTAATTTGTTCTCCTGTAATCACTCCATTTGAATCAAAACATTGATTTGTACCGCTTGCAGAAGCAAACAATATAGAATAACTAATTTTAGGGTCAGACATTTTAATGGTTGTATTAGTTAATCTAGATGCAAGCTGAATTTTTGGATTTGTAGAATTATAAAATTGTTCCAAAAAAGTAGAAGTTGTATTCCCAATTTGAGAAACAACTTCGATTCTATAATACACTTTGGTTGTTCCTTGTGGTAATTTAAACGTAATAGGTCTATATTCGCCAGCAGATAAATTTATAACTTGACTAAAACTTGATTTTGTATCCCATATCCCCAAACTATTTTGACCAAACACAAAACAACTTGAAATTAAAAAAAACGACTGTAATAAAAAACTTGAAAAAACTTTCATAAGACAAACATGTAAAAAATTAACAATAACTCTAATTATTCAAAAATATAAATAAATTTGTATTATACTATAAATCAAAATAGTTAATTAAAATAGCCTTAATTTTTAACCCTATAAAATGAAAAAAATTACAATTATTACAATAATCTATTTTATAATTTCAATTCAATTTACTTATTGCCAAGTTTCATTCCCAAAAAAAACAGATGAAAAGATAATTGTTTCTGATTTATTTGAAGCTAAATGGTTTGAAAATGACAGTACAAATAGATGGGTTCCTTCAATAAGTGAACGCATAAAATTTGATTCTTCAATAAGTGATACATTAAGGACAAAAATTGATACTATTTTTAACTATAAAAATAGTGGAAATGACTATAAAATCATCTTAACAAAAACCTTTAAGTTAAATGATAATTGTCACGCATGTCAACCTGTATTGGGTATTATTGAATTAATGTCAAATGAAGCAAAAGACTCATTGATTGTAACAAACATAAATAAATTTGTTACTCATTATGGAACTTGGGGAGAAACACCAAATAAGAGAAGTATTATGCAACTTTGTGAAGACACATATTGTGTTAAAATCACAGAATATGAAAGTGGAATGGGACAAGAAGTTGGATTTACTTCATTTTTTTTAAATTGTAATAAAATATTTAGCATAAAAACCTATGATTGTAATTATGATGCTGTGGAGTTCGATTATCAGAAATACAAATACGCTTCAAAAGTCTATTTTGAAAAAAACAGTAAAACTATTAAAGTAATACAACAAGGAACTGCACCAAATAAATTTGGACAAATAAAAAAAATAAATAAAATTACAACTTTTAAATTTGACGGTGAATTCTTGGATAAAATTTCAACTATTAATATTAAAAAGTAAGTCTAGTTAAATAACTAAATAAATTTAATAATCTAAAATGTAAAAACTATACTTTCTAAGTGGTGTTTTTAAGTGAAAAAATGCTTTAAAATGCAAGATTTTGCATTACTTACAAAATGACAACCCTAATAAAATCAAGGGTTTTTAAAATCTGGAAGCCACTGGCAGGCAAGAGATGACCGGTTCGAATCCGGTATTCTCCACAAAAAAACCGTTTGGATTTTCTAGACGGTTTTTTTTATCTCTCTTTTTTCAAATCCTCCGCAACTTTTTCTAACTCCATATACCAATCTTCGCCAAACCTTCGTATCAAGGCTTCTTTAACGAATTTATATACGGGCACTTCGAGTTCCGCTCCCAATGAACACGCCGGATCACAAATGTCCCAACGATCATAATTGACAGCTGCAAATTCGGTGAAATCTTTTACGCGAATCGGATACAGATGACACGAAATAGGCTTTTTCCAACTGATAATTCCTTGATTGTAAGCTTGTTCTATGCCACACAAAGCAGTTTTTCCGTCAAAAATAACATAGGCACAATCTTTATTGTCGATTAATGGAGTTTCCAAATCTTGTTCGGCACCTACAACCCAAGTTCCTAGTCGTTCAATCGCTTCGATGCCTTCTTTGCGTAGAAACGGTTTTACTTTGGGATAGATTTCTTCTAAAATTTTGGTTTCTTCTACACTCAAAGGGGCACCTGCATCACCATCTACACAACACGCGCCATGACAAGCAGTAAGGTTGCAAACAAAATCTTTTTCTAATATATCTTCTGAAACGATTGTTTTTCCGAGTTGAAACATTATGCTTTGGGATGTTAGTAAGGTGCAAAAATACAAATCAAACACTAGCTTTGCTAACGTATTAAAACGGAATACTGTATTTTTGTAAAAAATTTAGGTATGGAAATCAATTGGAGAGAAATTGCAACAGCCACTATGGTCTTATTTGCTGTGATTGATATCATTGGAAGCATTCCGATTGTTATTGATTTGCGCGCCAAATTTGGTCATATTCAATCGGGAAAAGCGTCGTTGGTTTCGGCTGGAATCATGATTGCTTTTTTGTTTGTGGGTGAAGAAATTTTAAAACTCATCGGTATTGACGTTAACTCGTTTGCCGTTGCAGGTGCCTTTGTCTTGTTTTTTTTAGCACTCGAAATGATTTTAGGCATTCGTTTGTATCGCGATGAAGAGGCAACTTCGGCTTCAATTGTTCCGATTGCGTTTCCGCTTGTGGCTGGAGCTGGAACGATGACTACGTTGCTTTCGTTGCGTGCCGAATTTCATTCGATTAATATTATAATTGCGATACTATTGAATATCATTTTAGTGTATGGTGTTTTGAAATCTTCTTCTAAGATTGAAAAAGCACTTAGCAAAAACGGCATCAGCATCATCAGAAAAGTCTTTGGTGTGGTGCTATTAGCCATTGCTGTTAAATTGTTTGCCACTAATGTTAAAGATTTATTTGTTTAAATTGAAAAGTAGTACTTTTGTCGTTTAATACTTTACAATGAAAATTTTTACAACTTTTTTAATTCTTGTAGCCGTAGCATTAATCATCTTCAATGTTACTTTGTTGGATTTTAACCATCCACTTGAAGGCAATAGTATGGTCGCTCTTATTGGAATTGCTGCAGCATTCTGTGCGGTTTTTATTCTTCTTATTTTTAAGATGTCTAAAAAAATAGAAGAAAAACTTAAAAACCAATAATGTTTGATGCACTGATACTTGGCGGTGGTGTTTCGGGCGTTTCCTGTGCGTTGGTATTGGGGTCGGCAAAAAACAAATCGTTTGTTATCGATAAAAACATCGGTATCATCACCCATCAAAAAACATCCTCGCTACAAGAAGCTTTGTTCAATAATGCCTATGGAATCCCGAAAGGGAAATTGGGCTCCGAATTATTGACCGAAAGTGTCGCTCAATTACACGATTTGTATCCACATATAACTCAAATTCAAGGCGAGAAAGTCCTCAAAATTGAAGGCCGTTTTCCAAACTTTATCGTAGCGACGAATAAAAACTCCTATCAAACCAAAAACATTGTTGTGGCTATTGGCTATGCGAATACTTTTGATATTGAAGGTTTGTTTGTATTTGTTGAACCACACAAAAAAGCGATTCCTGAAAAGCAACGCGTACAACTAAAAAATATCGATCACAAAGTGGCCGAAGGTATTTATGTGGCGGGAACATTAGCAGGTTGGAGAAGCCAATTGGCCATTGCCGCCGGAAGTGGCGCTGCCGTTGCAACAGATATTTTAACCGAGTGGAATAATGGTGTTTCGAGTCAGAGTCACGATTCGGTGAAAAAATAGTTTATTTTTCAAACTTATTTAGAAACGTCAGTTCGAGTGTTTTTTGTATATTCTTCTCGATACTTTTCAAAAGTATAAATTTTGAAAAACTCGAAGTGACGTGAAACAAAAATATATCGAGAACTGGCTTAAGGTAGATTGATTGGGTTATTACTTCAAAATCGCTTTCAACATTTTATCTTCTTTCAACACAATTTGATAATATTGGCTTTCGCCGAAAAGTTGTCGGGCAAATTCGGCCGCTAAATACCGATTGACTAAAGTTATATTTTTATCTAAATTGATGGTCAAACCGGCATTAAATAGATAGTTCTTGAAACTTTTGATGTACGTATTGTTTTCAGCAACTTTGACTAGAAGCAGTTCCGATGATACGTTTTTAAATGCCATTCGATCTTTATCCAATTCTTCAAAAACAAAGTGCCCTACAATTCCAGAGCGTAAAATATAATCGAGACTTTCTTCACCGTGATTGACTTCAAGTGGAATAAATACATCGGGCACAATGCCGCCGCCGCCATACACTATCCGTCCTTTTTTGGTTTTGAATTTTAAAGAATCGGCGATTTTAATTTTATCTTTTTCGTAAAGTTCGCCATTTTTAAAACGCGATTCAAATTCGCTGAAATACTTTTCACTTTGTCCTTTCGTATACGGTTTTTGAATTGAACGTCCGCTTGGTGTAAAATAGCGGGCAATGGTTAAACGCACTGCCGAACCATCGTCAAAATCCATTTCGCGTTGTACCAAACCTTTTCCGAAAGAGCGACGTCCTACGACCATACCGCGATCATTGTCTTGTACCGCTCCGGCTAAAATTTCGCTCGCCGAGGCCGAACCTTCGTCGATTAACACATATACTTTTCCGGTTTCAAAACTGCCGCCTTCGGTAGCGTATGTTTTATCAATATTGCCTTTTTTGTTTTTTGTAAAAACGATAAGCTCTTGGTCTTTCAATAGTTCGTCGGCAACTTCAACCGCTTTTTCCAAAAATCCACCACCGTTTTCACGCAAATCGATGACCAATTCTTGAATCCCTTTTCGCTTTAATTCAACTAGCGCAAAATGAAACTCAGAACCCGTCGTTTCGGCAAATCGATTAATTTTAATATAACCTACTTTATCGTTTAACATCACATGCGTATCAACACTTTTAATAGGCACCACATCGCGAGTGAGTTCGATTTTTAATTTTTTATTGGTTGATTTTCGGTAAACTGTGAGTACGACTATAGATCCTTCTTCACCACGTAATTTGTTGTACAACGTATCGTTAGAAATTTTTTTTCCGAATAATTTAAAGTTATTAGCATATAAAATACGGTCGCCCGGTAGGATTCCAGCTTTGGCTGCTGGTCCGTTTTCAATAGGTTTGATTACGGCAACCGAATCGTTAAACATGTAAAAATTAACGCCAATTCCGACAAAATCGCCACGCATGATTTCGACTTCTTGCTTTTGTTCTGACTTAGCCAAATACACCGAATGTGGATCGAGATTGGATAAAATCGAGGTTACCGTCAGATCAACAATTGAGTCGGTTTTAACATCATCTACGTATTCGGTATCGATAAAATCGAGAAGACGATTGAGTTTAACTTTGTAATTATTTTTGGAAAGCGATGAAGTGGCAACAGGATAATTAATCAGACCTCCAATTACGATACCAATGGCAACGCAAGAGAAAAACAGTATTGGAAGGTATATTTTTTTAATTTTCATGTAATGCACTAACTAAAACTATAAACGCAATTTTTGAATTATTATTCTAAATCTTGAATTTGATCAACAGCCACGCCAGCTTTAATTAAGAAATCAATTCCCGAAGTATCGTGATACCCGTTTTGATAGACTACACGTTTGATTCCCGATTGATGAATGAGTTTACTACACTCTTTACAAGGCGAGAGTGTAATATACAACGTAGCGTTTTCGCACGATTGGGTTGAGCGCGCCACTTTTAAAATAGCATTGGCTTCAGCATGCAACACATACCATTGGGTTAAACCGGCTTCATCTTCGCAGCAATTTTCAAAACCCGAAGGCGTTCCGTTATAGCCATCGGAAATAATCATTCGGTCTCGGACAATTATGGCTCCGACTTGCTTGCGTTTGCAATAGGAAAGTTTTCCCCATTCGGTAGCAATGCGTAAGTAAGCGGTGTCGTATTTCTTTTGTTTTGTATCTTTCATTTATGCTGAACTTGTTTCAGCATCTTAACTTGCTGAACCCTTATTTTATTTTTTATGAACCATTTAAAGGAATGTATGGTCATTTATGATTTATTTCTTTGAACTTTTAATTTTACAAAAATGGTTTGCCGTTTAGCCCTGATAGAAGGAAATGCCACGCATGACGAACAGCAGGAAAATGGATCACAAATATAACTACTGATTCGCTCCTAATCCAACTTTATTTTTTAAAAATAGGATTGTCGAGAATTAGCGGAATGACTACGCCAATAACGAAAGCAGACATGATAAGTGTAAAATCGCGTTTATTGAATCGGAATAAGGTTTGCGCGGCAAAAGAAAGTAGTAAAACTACCATCACAATGATGATTTGTGCGGCTTCGATTCCGAGTGCAAACTCTAAAAGCGGCGCTAATTTATCAGTTGCTTTTCCGGGCAATAATGCATTGAAGTAATTGGAAAAACCGAGTCCGTGTATGATTCCGAAAAACAATGTGACCGCTCCGATAAAAGTAATACTTTCTTGTTTGGACGACTTTCCAGCGGTAAAAAGATTGAAGAAAGCCGTGATTAAAATGGTAATCGGAATCAGAAATTCGCCCCAACTGGCTTTAACAACTACTACATTAAAAACCGATAAAAATAAGGCTAAGGTGTGTCCAATTGTAAAAATAGAAACCAAAATTAAAATGCGTTTCCAATCTTTAAAAGCATACGGAACCGTCAATGCAATGAGAAATAAAATGTGATCATACCCATTGATATCCATGACATGGTTGAGTCCCACTTTAAAGAAAATCCAAAAATCAGACATGACAATTGCGTTTTAGTACATTTTTCAATGGTAAACTTACAATTTATTTTGAATACCAAATTACAGTACCATCATAAAATCGATGAAAAACATTTTCCTTTTTAGAAGAAATAGAATTATCTTTGCACTATAAAACTAACATAATTATGTCATTTTCCGATTTATTTGATAGCGAATTTAAAAGTAGAAATAAAGGTCATTTTTCGGCTATAGTTCGTGTAGCCATTGCAGATGGTGCAATGAGTGGCGAAGAAAAAGAATTTTTAGATAAATTAGCAGTACGCTTGGAAATTTCGACTGCTGAGTACGAAGAAATTTTAGAGAATCCTCTAAAATATCCTATTAACCCACCGTATTTACATACGCAACGATTGGAACGTTTGTACGATTTGTCTCGAATGGTTTATGTAGATCATGTGTTGGGACCAAAACAAAAAGAGATTCTAACTAAATTTGCGTTAGCATTAGGATTTACGCCTGGTAATGTGAACTATATCGTAGACAAAGCCTTTTCATTGTTGATGTTGAATGTCGATTTGGACACGTTTGTGTATGAAATGACACACATGAATAAATAATTTAACTTAGCTTGATGATAAAAAAGCACTGATTTTTCGGTGCTTTTTTATGAAGCTTAATCCAGCTATTCGTTCCAATCTTTTTATTTCGTGTTCTCGATACTCGCTTTGCAAGCGAACTCGAACTGACGAAATTAAAAGGATTTTCACTACTAACTGAGCTTGAAAAAATACTTTTTTACATTTCTCAATTACTGCTATATCACAATTAAATTACAAATATTGTTGTGATACCATTTTAGCATAAAATTTACCGTTATAAAATATATTTTTAGATTATTTTTCTTGTAAAAATTTAAGTGATTATTTTCGTTTAGTAGCAAAAAAATCAAGCATTAATTTAGCACAATCGGAAGCTAAAACGCCTTGAGTTACTTGGGTTTTTGGATGCAATTGAGTTCCGAGTGAAATAAAACCGCGTTGTTCATCGCGAGCACCGAAAACAATTTTTGAAATCTGACTCCAATACAACGCTCCGGCACACATTTGACAAGGTTCGATAGTAACGTATATAGTACAGTTTTTTAAGTATTTCCCACCAAGGAAATTTGCAGCAGCAGTTATCGATTGCATTTCGGCATGTGCGGTTACATCATGGAGTAATTCGGTCAAATTATGACTTCGAGCAATGACTTTATTGTCGATAACAATAATGGCACCAACTGGAATTTCACCTTTTTCAAAAGCGATTTCGGCTTCTTGTAAGGCTTTTTTCATGAAGTATTCGTCGGTGAAAATGTTTTCCATGCAACAAAAATAGGAATTCAATTTGTACATTTGTCCTATGGCTCAAAATCTTCTGCAAAATATTACAAATCCATCCGATTTAAAAAAATTGGAATCGTCGCAATTGCCACAATTGGCTCAAGAATTGCGCGATTTTATTATTGATATCGTTTCTGTAAAAGAAGGCCATTTAGGGGCAAGTCTCGGCGTTGTAGAATTGACCATTGCACTGCATTACGTATTTAACACACCCGAAGATTTATTAGTTTGGGATGTGGGTCATCAGGCCTACGGACATAAAATATTGACAGAAAGAAGAACAAAATTTGAAACCAACAGGCAATTGGGTGGGATTTCAGGGTTTCCAAAACGCAGTGAAAGTGTGTACGATACTTTTGGTGTGGGACATTCGTCTACATCCATTTCGGCAGCATTGGGAATGGCAATTGCTTCACAATTAAAAGGTGAGAACAAACATCATATTGCGGTGATTGGCGATGCTTCGATAGCAAGTGGAATGGCTTTTGAAGGACTGAATCATGCCGGCGTTACCGATGCCGATTTATTGGTGATTTTAAATGATAACGCTATCGGAATTGACCCAAGTGTTGGCGCTTTGAAAAACTATTTGACTTCGGTTAAAGAAGGTAAAAATCCGAAGCAAAACAACATGATCAAATCGTTGAATTTTGATTATTCGGGTCCGATAGACGGTCATGACTTGGTAGCATTATTATCAGAATTGAATCGATTGAAAAAAGTAAAAGGACCCAAATTTCTGCATATCATAACTACCAAAGGAAAAGGCTTACAACAGGCCGAAGAAAATCAGGTGCAATATCATGCGCCAGGCAAATTTGATAAAACAACTGGGGAAATTCATTTAAAATCAGACGAAAATTTACCGATGAAATTCCAAGATGTATTTGGAATAACTTTGGTAGAATTAGCAAGGAATAACCCAAAAATCATAGGAATTACTCCAGCTATGCCTTCAGGGAGTTCGTTAAAATTCATGATGGATGCTTTTCCAAAAAGAGCTTTTGATGTTGGTATAGCCGAACAACATGCCGTGACACTTTCCGCAGGAATGGCAACGCAAGGAATGGTAGTTTTTTGCAATATTTATTCCACATTTATGCAACGTGCTTACGACCAAGTCATTCATGATGTGGCGTTACAAAATTTACCTGTAATTTTTTGTTTGGACAGAGCCGGATTGGTTGGTGAAGATGGAGCAACCCATCACGGCGTATTCGACTTGGCGTTTTTACGATGCATTCCGAACTTGATAATCTATGCGCCGAAAGACGAAATTGATTTACGTAATATATTATACACCGCTTCATTGGGATTACAACATCCGATTGCGATTCGGTATCCACGAGGAAGAGGAAAACACCCCGATTTTAGATTTAAGATTTTAGATTTAGGATTTGAAAAAATTGCCATTGGGAAAGCGCATTTGTTAAAATCGGGCAGTAAAATTGCCGTTTTAACTACTGGTTTTATTGGTCATAATGTGACTTTAGCTTTATCAGAAATGGCAAATTCATCCGACTTTGCTCACTATGATTTTGGTTTTGTAAAACCATTGGACGAAACACTTTTACGTAAAATTTTTGCTTCTTATATCACTATAATTACGATTGAAGATGGTGCCATAAAAGGAGGTTTTGGTAGTGGTATTGTTGAATTTGCTTCAGAAAATAACTATAAAAATCAGATAACAACATTAGGTGTTCCTGATGTTTTTATCGAACACGGTACTGTTGATGAATTGCAACATATTTGCAAAATAGATATCGAAAGTTTACGGTTGTACTTTTCAAAATTATAAAAGAAAATAAAGCGACTTCAGTAGAAGTCGCTTTATTTATAGTAGTTACTATGGATACAATTACTTTTTAATTACTTTTTGTGTGTAATTCAAATCGTCTCCGTTTATTTTTAAGATATACATTCCTGATTGTAAGTAGTTCAAATCTATTGCTTTCTCCACATTAAAATCAATATTTTTTAAATCCTTTACAATTCTACCGTTTACATCATTAATTTGAATATTTACTTTACCAACAAAATTTGTAATTCTGATGTTGAGTGATCCATTTGTAGGATTTGGATAAATACGCATAGCAGTGTCGCTTTCGAAATAATTGTTATCCAACGTAAAAGTACAATTTGATCCTGTTGCAGGAGTAGTACCCACAATTGGTTCTGTGAAATTCTCAATCTGATCTTGAATTCCGGCAACTCCAGAATTTCCTCCTGAAGATGCATTTACACCTAAACCTCTTCTAGCAAACGTCTTCCAAATCATGCAATAATCTGCACCACCAGTAGTCGCAAGATCTGCAGCTAATAGAGCGTCACGAGCGGTTATAAATGAAGGAGAACATCCATCTAATTTAATAGCGTCTAGTACCAATCGCATTACTTTATTATTTCCTCCAGTTCCAGTATAAATATTAGGATCATAACCATATTTATCAATATAGTTCCAAGCCAAATCCCATAACATTACAGCCCAAACAGAACCTACTGCGTGTGTATTAACTTGCTCCACATCGCTAGCATTGGTATAAAACATCGTATTTGTGTTTCCAAAAGTATGCGGATTTACGGCCATATCTGTCGAATAACGATATTGTCTGATACCTACTCCACTTGTAGGCTCGTTAGACGCAAATGTTCCAATACCTCTGGCATCGTTTCGAGTATCACCTGGTTTAATTTGCATCATCAACCAAAACCAATCAGACCATCCTTCGCCTTGTTGTTCTGAACTTCCCAAACAATTACCCGATAAACGCGTTGAAATTCCGTGTCCGTATTCATGTGCAATAATTCCATTATCAAAATCGCCATCCGAATTTAAAAAAGAAGAAGATCGTTCTAGAGTAACATTTACTGTTTCAGTTTGCATTTTTGTTATTAACTCCTCACCAACTTCTTGTGTTACGCTAATTGCAGGAATATTAATATTTCCATCAGCACCTGCCATACCAATAGTTCCTGATACATTATTAACTATAATAACAGCAACAGCTCCAGCATCTTCAGCTGCTTTTACTTTTACTACAAAAGTGCATGTGCTTCTTCTGATAACGGCTATTTTTCCAATTAATGCAGCACCGTTTATCGCAGGCTCACAAGCATCACTAAAATCTCCAACGCCATCGGAATAGAGAACCAAATTAGCTGTAATTCCACTAGGACTTTGTGGTATGTCAATATGACCTGGGTTGAAAGAATTGTCTCTGGCTACTTTTCCGCCAGCTATAGAAGCTGGAGAATTTACAATAAGAAAGGGCGGACCAACATCCCATAAATACATTTGCATTCTTGGTGCACTACCATCAGTAGGAGTAGCAAAATTGGCATTATTTAAATTGGGATTGGCTGCTTGAGAACCATCTTGTGACTCTGCAATAACTGCATCATTTTGTGCGCCTCCGCGACCATAATTATTTATTTGGAAATTTTTATTGGCTTCATTGAAACCGTATTGGTACCAAACATCATGCATGATATTATTCATGTAGAACAGATTGGTTGTCGCAGCATCGATATAATTGGAAGCTACATCGCCATTACCACCATAAGGAAAATCAAACGTTAAGTTAGGAAAAGCTCCCGCTCCTGTTGGACTCGTTCCGTTTGGCGCTGTCGTAGAATTGCTTCCTAAAAAATCATTACGCGCCCAAACGTTATTCCCTCTTGTAATGTTGTAACGCAATGTGGCTGTTGTTCCTGTTAAACTATTAGCGTCATGCCATCCTTTGGGAGATGCATTGACTACATATTCAGGATTGCTTATAAGTTGTCTTGGAGAATGATTGGGACTTTCATAATTAAAAGGAATTACTCTGTAACTTGTATTTCCTGGATTTAAAGCAAGTTGGTTGTTCGTTTTGAAAAAAGTTTTTGCAAATTGATTTTCAATTGTATGGTTATTATGATTGTGATTAGGATCAAAACTACAAGACAAGACCAAATCTTTTTTATCTATAATTTTACCATTAATAGCATCCACCATAAGGTTCCATAAGTGCTTTGTATCTTGTGAATAAAACTCATAGTTCCAAGCTAATTGTAGGGTATTTGATTCATTTAAAAAATAAACTAATTTGGCTCGAATGGGATTATCGGTTAGTATGCCATTGCTGAGTTTAAATTCATTACCATCGGATGCTATAACCTGAATTTCAAATGCATTTTCATTAAGCTGTCCAACAGCGCCTTTTACACCGTTAATCACATTTACAATTGGCGAAGTAGTATTTATTTTTTGACTGATATTTTTTATGAAATCGTCTCCTCCATTTATTACAATTCCATTTTTAATCCAAAAATTAGAATCGGAATTGTAAATTTCAATACCGGCATATCGTTGCTTTACATGATAGTTGTTGATTCCGGTAGATTCTGAGCTAAACTCATTCACAATCGCCAAGTCGGCAATATCCTGACCTTGCACATTAATTTTGGCCAGATTATCATTTACATACTTTTTTATCTTTTCAATTGGAGTTTGAGAAAATCCAGAAATTGATATCAAAATAAAGCAAAGCAAAGTAACTTTTTTCATATTTAACTATTTTTGAGAAGCAAACATAACTTTTTTTTTGAAATAAAACTAACTCGTAATTAACAATTTAACTGTTGTTTGACGACACGATTTGATTGTATAAAACAGCTTTTCCATCCGTCAGCATCGAAATAAAATGACACATATGAAGCAATCGTTCATAAAGTGTTTCTTTTTCGAAACGATGTTTTTCGGGTATAATTTTTAGCAAAAGCTCATCATAATTCGTTGCTTTACCTTCAAAATTATTGTTGTAGGCTGTGATGAATTTGTCTAATAAATTATTGATAATTTGATAACCTGACAACTCCTTTTCAATCACTTCCCGACTTTGATAAATGTTTTTGACGCTCAATTTGATAATGTCGTCAATTTGTGCTTTGTATATACTTTTTTCGGTTAATGCGTACGGAAATTCGCCTTTTAAAATCGCCTCTTCATTCTCAATAAATATACGAACGGCATCATTGATTAGATTTCCGATAGCCAAAGCACGCAAATAACTGATTCTGTCTTCTTTGGTTGTCAAAGTTTTATATTTGGCTGTATCGATGGTGTCTTTGACCAATTTGATTAAGTATTCTAGGGCGTAATCTTCCGAAACCAAACCTAAATTAATTCCGTCTTCAAAATCGATAATAGTGTAACATATATCATCGGCAGCTTCGACCAAATACGCCAATGGATGACGTTCAAATCCAATATCATCCTCTGATTTGTTGGGAATCAATCCCAATTCTGTGGCTACTTCTTGAAAGAAAGCTTTGTCTGTTTGGAAGAATCCATACTTTTTATCGGCAATGTTCTTGGTTGGTTTTTTGGGAAGACTTTCTTTCGGGTATTTCGTAAACGCTCCCAAAACGGCGTAAGTCAATCGATTGCTGCCTTCTATTCCGGGACGCGAACTCGTTAACACTGAAAAACCGTTGGCATTCCCTTCAAAATCGATTAAATCTTGCCATTCTTTTGCGGTAAGTTGTTCTTTAAATTTTTGTCCTTTTCCTATAGAGAAATATTCGCCAATGGCTTTTTCACCCGAATGTCCGAAAGGTGGATTACCGATATCATGTGCCAAAGCGGCTGCGGCTACGATTGCTCCGAAATCATTGGCTTGAAATCCGTGTACTGCTGCTAAATGTGGGTATTTTTCGATGATTTTTTTTCCAACCAATCGGCCAATGGAACGGCCCACAACTGAAACTTCCAAACTGTGAGTAAGTCGAGTGTGCACGAAATCGGTTTTCGAAAGCGGAATGACTTGGGTTTTATCTTGCAAACTTCGAAATGCCGAAGAAAAGATGATACGATCGTAATCGACTTCAAAACCCAATCGCGTGTCGTCTTGCTCGATACGCAATCGCTTGCTGGTGTCACCTTGGCGTTTTAAAGAGAGGAGTTGTTCCCAGTTCATATTTCAGATTTTAGATTTACTTTTTGTCATTCGCCAAAAAGAAATTCTTCGATTTCTTCGGATACAAATTATAACTTTTATCGCTTGGATTTTCGATAACGGTTTTGAGGTTGACTTCATCGCCCAATTTGAATTTGGAAGCCATTTGGTAATCTAATAAATACGCACCACAGAAAAAATTTCCGTGTTCGTCTTGTTCTATTTTTCCGGTGTAAACGCCTTTTTCTTTTGTCATGGTTTTGTATTTTGAACGCGGATAACACGAATGATACGGGTAAGCGCGGATTTTAAAACTGTTGTATTCTTTAGATGTATATTAGCCCTGATGGGAACGGCATCCTTTTGTGCCGGCGTTCGGCACGAAAGATAGAGTATACAGCAGGATTAGCTTCAAAAAATCAAAAACAGCCATCAGATGATAGCTGTTTTCTATATTCTATTTTCTATATACTATTTTCTTTACGATCCGCACATTTCACAGTCGTCCGGACCTGCATTTCTAGCCAATTCGATCATGGCTTTGAAATCTTCTGCGGTCATTTCGCCTGTTTCGTTGGGTGCTTGTACTTCTACCGTTACGGCTTCGACTTGTTGCACGGTTGGTTCTGCCTTTTTATCGTTGTTTAAGGTAAATTTAATCGCGTCAACGGCTGCTTTGGTTCGCAAATAATACATTCCGGTTTTTAGGCCGCTTTTCCAAGCGTAAAAATGCATCGAAGTTAATTTGGCATAATTGGCGTCTTGCATGAACAAGTTAAGCGATTGCGATTGATCGATAAAATACCCTCTGTGCCGCGACATATCGATAATGTCTTTCATCGACATTTCCCAAACGGTTTTGTACAGCTCTTTCAAGTCTTCCGGAATATCCAATGCTTGTACAGATCCGTTGTTACGCATCAATTCCTGCTTCAAATCTTCGGTCCAAAGACCTCTTTTTACCAAGTCTTCAAGTAAATGCTTGTTGACTACAATAAATTCGCCCGACAACACACGACGCGTGTAAATGTTAGACGTATACGGTTCGAACGCTTCGTTATTTCCTAAAATTTGTGAGGTAGAAGCGGTTGGCATTGGTGCTACTAAAAGTGAATTACGAACTCCATGCTCCATTACTTCTTTGCGCAAACTTGCCCAATCCCAACGACCAGAAAGCTCGTCGTCTTTTATGTTCCATAGGTTGTGTTGGAATTCGCCTTGTGAAATTGGCGAACCTTCGAAAGACGAATACGGTCCTTCTTCTTTAGCCATTTCCATAGATGCGGTCACGGCAGCAAAATACAAGGTTTCGAAAATATCTTGATTGACTTTTTTAGCTTCATCGCTAGTAAAAGGCATACGCATCATGATGAACGCATCAGCCAAACCTTGCACGCCCAATCCAACTGGACGATGACGCATGTTTGAGTTTTCGGCTTCAGGTACTGGATAGTAATTTCGGTCAATAACTTTATTTAAATTGCGCGTTACTCGCTTGGTTACTTTGTACATTAAATCGTGGTTGAAAACGCCATTTTCAACAAACATCGGAAGCGAAATAGATGCTAAATTACATACCGCCACTTCGTCTTCAGCGGTGTATTCCATGATTTCGGTACACAAGTTCGACGAACGAATGGTTCCCAAATTCTTTTGATTCGATTTTCTGTTTGCTGCATCTTTGTACAACATGTATGGTGTTCCGGTTTCGATTTGCGATTCGAGGATTTTCTCCCACAATTCTCGCGCTTTAACGGTTTTTCTACCTTTTCCAGCGGCTTCGTACGAAGTATACAATGCTTCAAATTCGTCGCCATATACGTCGCATAAATTCGGACATTCATTCGGACACATCAGCGTCCAAGTGGTGTCTTGCTCCACACGTTTCATAAACAAATCGGAAGTCCACATCGCAAAGAACAAATCACGCGCACGCATTTCTTCTTTTCCAGTGTTCTTTTTCAAATCTAAAAACTCAAAAATATCGGCATGCCATGTTTCTAAATAAATAGCGAAACTTCCTTTTCGTTTTCCACCACCTTGGTCCACGTAACGAGCGGTATCGTTGAACACACGCAACATCGGCACAATTCCGTTCGACGTTCCGTTAGTCCCACGAATGTAAGAACCTGTTGCTCTAACATTGTGAATAGACAATCCAATTCCTCCCGCCGATTGGGAAATTTTTGCGGTTTGCTTCAACGTATCGTAAATTCCGTCAATACTATCGTCTTTCATAGTCAAAAGGAAGCACGATGACATTTGCGGTTTTGGTGTACCAGCGTTGAATAAAGTTGGTGTAGCGTGTGTAAAAAATTTCTTCGACATTAAGTCGTAGGTTTCGATCACCGACTCTAAATCGTTTAAGTGAATTCCGACAGAAACACGCATTAACATGTGCTGCGGACGCTCAACAATTTTACCGTTTATTTTTAATAAATACGAACGCTCGAGGGTTTTGAATCCAAAATAATCGTAATTAAAATCGCGGTTATATATAATGTGTGAATTTAAAAATTCGGCATTTTCTTGAATAACTTGGTGCACCTCATCCGAGAGCAAAGGCGCTTTTTGGTTGGTTCTTGGGTTTACATAGAAATACATTTCTTTCATCGTTTCTGAGAACGATTTGTTGGTGTTTTTGTGCAGATTGGATACCGCGATTCGCGCTGCTAATTGTGCATAATCTGGGTGAGCAATGGTCATCGAGGCTGCCGTTTCTGCAGCTAGATTGTCGAGTTCAGAAGTAGTTACTCCGTCATACAATCCTTCAATTACTCTCATGGCGACTTTTACCGCGTCTACCAAATCGTTCAAACCATAGCACAATTTTTTAATCCTGTCTGTGATTTTGTCAAAACTTACTGGCTCTTTGTGGCCGTCTCTTTTTACTACGTACATGTTTTGTTGGTTTAATGAAATAGAAAATCCCTTCGCTATTTCGAGTTATTTGTAATGATTTTTGTTTTTTGAAGCTATTTCCCGCTTTTGCTACAATCTTTTGTTTTGTCCTTCGACAAGCTCAGGATGACAAAACAAAAGGATTTTCGCGCCAATCGGGGCTAGGACTTCGGTAGTCTAAATAAAATTCGGTCTAAAAATCGGCGTCGAAGGTAATTTTACTGGATTCCGAATCGGTGCTCATCACACCCGCTTTTTGGTATTCGGCCACACGCTTTTCAAAGAAATTGGTTTTTCCTTGAAGCGAAATCATGTCCATAAAATCGAATGGGTTCGACGAATTGTATTCTCTGTCGCATCCTAGTTCGACTAACAAACGGTCGGCTACAAATTCTAAATATTGCGTCATTAACACCGCATTCATTCCGATTAAACTCACCGGAAGCGATTCGGTAATGAACTCTCTTTCGATGTTTAATGCGTCGACAATGATTTCTCTGATTCGTGCTTTTGGCACTTTATTCACCAAGTGATGGTTGTGTAAATGCACGGCAAAATCGCAGTGAACGCCTTCGTCACGGGAAATTAATTCGTTTGAAAAAGTCAATCCTGGCATCAAACCACGTTTTTTCAACCAGTAAATCGAACAAAAAGCACCAGAGAAAAAGATACCTTCCACCGCTGCGAAAGCAATCAATCGTTCAGCAAACGAGTCGGAAGAAATCCATTTTAGTGCCCAATCTGCTTTTTTCTTAATAGCAGGAAACACGTCTAAGGCGTGAAACAATTGGTCTTTTTCGGTTTCGTCTTTCACGTAGGTGTCAATCAATAACGAGTAGGTTTCGCTGTGAATGTTTTCCATCATAATTTGAAAACCGTAGAAAAATTTGGCTTCTGGGTATTGGACTTCGTTTACAAAATTTTCAGCCAAATTTTCGTTTACGATGCCGTCAGAAGCAGCAAAAAAAGCCAAGATATGTTTGATAAAATACTTCTCCTCATTGTTCAGCTTGTTGTTCCAATCAGACAAGTCTTGGTGCAAGTCGATTTCTTCAGCAGTCCAAAAACTAGCCTCCATTTTTTTGTACCATTCCCAGATGTCGTGATGTTTGATTGGAAAAATAACAAAACGATTTTTGTTTTCCTGAAGTATGGGTTCTATGCTTGACATAATTTGAGGTTTTTTTAAAGTGTTTTTAACTTTTTTGACTGTTACAAAGATGGTCTTTTGAAATGGAAAAAGAAAGTCAAAGTTATTGACAATCACGTTTAGTTTTTAACATTAGGTAGGAAAAATACTATTTTAGATGTTTTATGTAAATTATTGGTTAACAATAGGTTAACCTTTCTAAAAAATAAAAAAATCCCTAGAAATAAGGGATTTATATCGGATCGAACTTTATTTTCGTAAAATTTTCGCAAAGATCATGTTATCGAAATGTAACCAAAAAAAACGCAACATTTTTAAGATATTGCGTTGAAGGCTGCTGACTATTTAAATGACTTATTTGTCGTCTGAAATGTACGTTTTATTTCCGTTTTTGTTTATGTAATAGGTGCCACCTCTTGGTCCAGTATATACTTTTTTACCTTTATACGAACCTGTAACTTTGTCTTTTACTTTTTTCTCAGCCGATTTAGAAGCAGCGGTTTCTTTTAAATCTTCTTTTTCTTCAGCAGCTGTTTTTTTGACTTTGGTTTTTGTTGCTTTTACTTCTTTGACATCATTATCTTTAAAACGTTTGTCTGGCGTTCCGTCTTTTTTGATTTTAGAAGCGGTTTCTTTTGTTTTGTCTGCAGCTTTTGTAGCTGCTTTTTCGGTTTTATCTGCTGTTTTTTTGGCAGCTTCTTTGGTTTTAGCAGCTCCATTTTTGACTGCTTTATCTGTCTTATCAGCAGTTTTTTCTAAAGCTTTTTCTGTTTTAGCGGCTGCTTTTTTAATTTTCGCTTTTGTTTCTTGAGCGAATAAAGCAGTAGAGAAAACAAAAAGCATACATAATGCAATTAATTTTTTACTCATGATTTTGATTGTTTGTAGTTCGATTTCGTGAATCTTCGATTTCATTTTATAAAGTTTTATAGGGTTAACAATAATTAAAATTAGTAAATTTATTTTTAACAACAATCATTCCGATTTGCTTTTTTAAGCATCTTAAACTGTTTTTAATTTGGAAAATATTTCGAAGTTCAAAATTCGTTGTTCAAAATTCATCATTACTTCAACCGTTCGCTTGATTCATGTAAATGCTAAACAACTAATGTTGAACAACAAACTTTGAAGTTTTAGTATTAGAAATAAGCTCTTAACTGCACGCTTCCCGTATGAATGGTTTTACTGGTTTCGCTTTTACGCCCTTGGTAATTCACGTTGATATCGAGGTATTGCGTCAGGTTTTTTTGCAATAGCAAACGCCAAGTTTGGTTTTTTCCAGGTTGCAAACCTTCAAGCATTTGAAAACCTACAGCCGACAAACTACTTCCGGTAAAAGCGTTGTTATAAAATGAGAATTCACCGTTGGCTGTAAACTGCTTTTTACCTGAATAGGTGAATGAGGTTCCGAATCGGTTTTGTTTTAAAAGTTCGTGATTTCCAATTTGATTTTCTTTGATTTGGTATTCGTAAAACACATCCCAACTGGTGTTTTTTGAAAACAAATAACCAATTTTTGGTGCCAATTGGTAGCCTGAAATTTCATAATTTCGAGCAGCATAATTCTCCGATTCTATGGTTGCAAATAGTGTTTTACTAGAAAAATTGAACAACCAACTTTTAGATAAAAGGTGTAAATATTGCATTTGATGCGATTTGTTTTTGCTTTCAATTAGTCCGATAGATAGCAAATTTCGCGTACGACTCGCGATGTAGGAATAGGTTGTAGAATTTTTTTGCTTACCTCGATTGAAGAACAAACTGTTTCTGAAACTTGAATTCAATCCCAGCAAATTATTTTCATCGGTTGAAAACGGATTGAGATCGAAGTTATCGCTGTCGCGGATGATTTTTCTGTCGACTAAAAACGAGGTTTGATTGTAAAAATGCGACAACACTTTCTTAAATCCTTTATCATTTTGCCACACCGACGGATTGAGCGTTATCGATTGGGAGAATTTATTTTGATGTGTTTTAACAAAAATCTGATTCGGAAGAAATACGCGAACGTACTTGGCCAAATCGGGAAACGGAGCAATTTCAAATTCCTGCAACTCTTGAATTCCGTTATTATTGTAGTCGTTCCACATGTAAACCCCTTGTCCGGGTTCGACCTCAAGATAGGTGAATTCTTGTTGGGCGATGGTTCCCGAATTGGTTTCGTAAGCCGTAGTTAATTGCAGTAATTGCTTAAAAAAACTATCGTTGTAAAGCAACCGTGAGTTGAGCGAAGGTTCACTTTTTCGGCTAACATCTTGATAATTCAATGTACGATAATTGACAAAAACCGAAAAATCGCGTGTGGTAGTTTTGAACAATCGCGACCTTACGTAATACGAATTTGAGGTATTAACGCGTTGCACGAAACCGTTTTGCAAACTGTCATTTTTGCGGTGCAAATAGCCGAGTTCTGCATACACTTTCGTAGAATCGCCGCGTCCTACAAAAGCGCCATATTCAAAAAATCGTTGACTCAAAGCCGATAATTGTTGCGTGGCAGCAATGCGCTCGTTATTGTCTTCCAATCGCAAACTACCGCCAATCCAGTTTTTTTTGTAATGGTATTTGGTTAGCGTATTCGAACGGATGAACTGCGTTTTAGAAAATGTTCCGTCGGTTTTTAAGGCACTCGAATTATTTTGGAATACCCAATTTTTTGTTTTGTAGAGTCCGTTTATTACATGTCGTGTTCCGGTGAAACTCTGCGAAAAATCGAGGTTTTCTAATTGGTATTTAGCGAATCCTTTTTCAGGAAATTTGAATTCAAATCCGGTTGTTAAAAAACTTTGGTTGCCAATAGTTGTAGTTAAATTCCAATCGCGATTGAACTCGATGGTAAATAAACGCTCGATAGTTTGAAAATTGTTCTGTATCAATTGGTAATTGGCAAAAGCATCTATCGTAAACTTCCTAGAAAAGAGTCGTTGTTTGGCGTTGATTTTCCCTGCTAAACCTTTGTTATCCGTGTCATCCAGATTAGAATACAAATTTCTATCGTTATTGCTTACGCCCACTTCAAAATCGATGTTTGTTTTTTCGGATGGGTTGAATTTTCCCAAAAGTGTGGCAATTTGAATTTTTGTTGGTGCAATCAAACGCGTTATGGGTTCGAAACTTCCTTGAGGTACGCCACCAATTGGCGCAACGTATTGGTATATTTTTCCAATGGCTTGGCTGTTGGCTAAAATGTAATTCCCAAGGTTATTTCCAACCAATAAAAACTTTACGTTGAAAAGTACATCGTTAGGATTGTTTGAATACTCAAACACTTCGACACCTCCAATAATGACTTTTTTATATAGAATTTTATTTTCTGAATATACGTCTTCATAGGCTGATGGTGCCGTCATTAAGTTGGGATTATCACCAGCATTTACTAAAACTTGTACTTGTTCTTCCGATAAATTTTGCTGCAACGGTTGGTTTTTTACATCATTTTCAGAATATATATAACCGCTCAAACTCCATTTTTCGTTTTGATGATCAACGCCACCATACGTAACAAATCGGGTAAAATTACGATCCGAAAATTGGTATTCAATTACAATTCGCATTTCGGAATTGATGGGAAATAAAGACGTAAACGTCACTTCGCCAGCGTTGTAATCGATGATGTAATCGTTGTTTTCGCCGCGTTCTTTTAAAATTCCGTTTACGTACACGCGTTCTGAACCCGAAATGACCAATACATACAATTCGCTATTATTTCCGCGCAATTTATACGGTCCTTGATTGCCTTCTTGCCCTGTAAACGTACTTTTGGCATATTGACCGCGTACGAGCGATCCTGATGCGAAAATTTCGGTTTTATTACCTTCGGAACCCAATGAAAATCGCGACGACAATCCTTGTACTTTTTTATTGAAGTTTAAAAATTTGGATTGGCGGTTTTCGAGAAATAAATCACCCGCTCGAATGCTCCAGCTTTTGGTAAACAATTCGATAAAAATCTGATCAAACTCGTCTAATTTTTGCGAATAACCGTTGTCTTGCAGCGGAATATTACTGTCTTGAATAGATGCACGAAGCGAAACCTTCTCGGATATTTTACCTGTAATTTGTAAATCGAGATTCGAATTTACAGTGGTATTTTGGTTGTTTCCTATGGTAATTCCGCGTGTAATACTTCCTGAAGTGTTTAATCCGTCAAACGGTTTGAAGGTATTTAGTTTGTTGTTTTTGACAGCATACAATTCGCCCGCTTCATTCGGAACCACTTGGGTTTTGTCATAAATAGAATACGTTTTGGTAATAAAATCGGGGTAATTTAAATAACTGACAGCAAGCGAGTCGGTGGTAGTAAAAGTATCTTTAAAGACTATAATTCCCTTTTGAAAATCGACTTTGTAATACGAAGAATCGATTTCTTTTCCAGATTTGTCAAAGATTTTGAAGAAATTTTTATTGATGCTTTTATTTTCAATAGCAATGGTATCTTTTGAAAAAGCTATTTTTTTATTGGCGTAAGTAGGTATGATTTCTTGCGAGTAAACGCCAAAAAAACCAAACAGTAACATCCATAAAAAATAATTTTTATTCATAAATACTATAACTCGGAAAGTTCAAAAGTAGTATTTAAAGACGAATTATTTTGAGTAACCGATTATTCTTTCGTCACAATCTGCATTGTTTCGCGTGAAATTTGTTTTAGTAAAACCACTTTGTCCTTTTCTACAATTTCGGCTGCTGCTGCAGTAAAATGTCGGATGGTGAAAAGCGATACATTTTCGTTATACGAAACCTTAAATTTTTTAGATAGTAGTGCTCGCAACTCATCGAAATTGCAAAATTTATCTTCGATGCACACCGAAAAACTAATAGCCGAATTTTGAATCAGACTCACTTTCATTTTAAATTGGTGGAACAACATAAAAATTTCACTGATGTTTTCTTCCATTATAAAGGAGAAATCGATAGACGAAAGCGACAACAACAATTGGTTTTTCTTTACAATAAAACAAGGCGTTTTTGGCGATAAATCTTCGCCTTTTGCTACTCTTGTTCCAGGTAATAACGGATTTATAAATGACTTTACAAAAAGCGGAATTTCTTTTTTCTGTAGAGGTTGCAGGGTTTTTGGATGAATAACGGTTGCTCCATAAAATGCCAATTCAATGGCTTCACGATACGAAATTTGGTTGAGTAACACCGCATTTTCAAAATAACGCGGATCGGCATTTAAAACGCCTGGAACGTCTTTCCAAATTGTGACACTTTCGGCACTTAGGCAATAGGCAAAAATAGCAGCTGTATAATCGGAACCTTCACGGCCTAAAGTTGTAGTGAAACTATTTTCGTCAGAACCCAAAAATCCTTGCGTGATATTTAATGTTTTTTTCTTTACATTTTTTGAAATTAACTTTTGCGTTTGCTCCCAATCGACATTGGCATCGCGATAATTGGAATCGGTTTTGATAAAATTGCGCACGTCGATCCAATTGTTTTTTAATCCGATATAATTGAAATAATGACTTATAATAGTAGTTGAAATAATTTCACCAAAACTCACCACTTGGTCGTAAACGAAGTTGTAATTGGGCGATTTGTTGTGATTTAGAAAATAATCCAAATCGGCAAAATGGTGGTTAACGACTTGAAAAACTTCGTTCTTTTCGTCTTCAAAAAGTTCGAGTACAATTTGGTTGTGGTATTTCTTGACTTCTTGGATGGACGATTGTAATTCGTTTGATTTATCAAAATAATTTTTGATTACCAATTCAAATGCGTTCGTTGTTTTTCCCATCGCGGAAATCACCAAAAGCACATCGTCATGACCTCCTTTTTGCAATACATCAGCCACATTTTTTACTCCATCAACATCTTTCAATGAGGCGCCACCAAATTTGAATATTTTCATAATTTATAGTCAAAAGTCAAAAGCTTGCAGTCGAAAGACATCAACTTCTGATAATTATATATTTTTTTCTAGAAATGCATTTATCCCAGCTTCATCCATGTGAACCACACGCCAATCGTTGAGCATCTTTGCTCCGGTTTTATTATAAAAATCGATGGCTGGTGTGTTCCAATCGAGTACATTCCATTCCATTCGTCGCACGTTGTCGCGTTTTCCTTGGGCAATGATTTCACTATACAAGGCAAATCCGGCTCCGGTGCCTCGGTGTTTTTCGTTGACCATTAAATCTTCTAGATGAATGGTTTTCCCTTTCCAAGTTGAATATCGGTAATAGTACAAAGCAATACCGATAACTTCGTCGTTTTTTTCAGCAACAAAACAGTAAAACAGAGGCGTTTGAGAAAAACCATCGCGAATCAAGTCGGCTACCGTAATATTTACAGCATGAGGTTCTTTTTCGAAAGTGGCGAGTTCTTGAATCAAATTCAGCACTGACTCCATATCGTGTTGAGTTGCTTTACGGATTATCATTTATTTTTTCTTTTTTATAAGTAGTTTTAGTCAACATTTCTGATACCTATGCTCTATCAATCAATTTGAGGAATTTCACGGATAAATTAAAATCCGCTAAATAAAAACAACGTTTCGATTTTGTTTTCATACCGATATTTTAAAAATGTGAACCGCAAAGATAAAATAAGTTTGGTAAATTTTACAGCGTTTAAATTTTACTATTTTCAATTTCTTTATTATAAAAAAAACGATATTTGCACCTTAAACAATCACAACGATTTCGAAATGGAAGCACGCAATACGACTTTAGGAGAATTTATTATTGAGAATCAGAATGCTTTTCAATATTCGTCGGGTGAATTATCTCGAATTATTAACTCGATTCGATTAGCTGCTAAAGTAGTGAGTTATAAGGTAAATAAAGCAGGATTGGTTGATATTGTTGGAGCTGCAGGCGAACAAAACATTCAAGGTGAAGACCAACAAAAATTGGATGTGTATGCCAATGAAGTATTTATTCAAACACTGATTAATCGTGAAATTGTTTGTGGTATTGCTTCAGAAGAAAACGATGATTTTATTACCGTTGCCGGAAGCGATCGAAGTCACAGTAATAAATATGTAGTATTGATGGATCCTTTAGATGGCTCTTCTAACATTGATGTGAATGTTTCTGTGGGAACCATTTTTTCGGTATACCGAAGAATCACTCCAATTGGAACTCCAGTAACATTAGCTGATTTCTTGCAACCAGGAACGCAACAAGTGGCTGCGGGTTATGTTATTTATGGAACCTCAACGATGTTAGTGTATACAACAGGTCACGGTGTAAACGGATTTACTTTGAATCCGGCGATTGGAACGTTTTATCTTTCGCATCCGAACATGCAATTTGCCAAAGACGGAACTATTTATTCGATAAACGAAGGGAATTACGTTCACTTTCCGCAAGGCGTAAAAAATTATTTGAAGTACTGTCAGTTGGAAGAAAACGATCGTCCGTATACGTCACGTTACATTGGAAGTTTGGTGTCTGACATTCACAGAAACATGATTAAAGGCGGTATTTATATCTATCCAACCAGTTCAAAAGCGCCTAATGGTAAATTACGTTTGTTGTACGAATGCAATCCGATGGCATTTATAACTGAACAAGCAGGCGGAAAAGCGTCGGATGGTTTTAACAGAATTATGGAATTGCAACCTAACGAATTGCACCAACGTGTGCCGTTCTTTTGTGGTAGTTATAATATGGTGGAGAAGGCGGAGGAGTTTATGAAGAACTCCTGATCTTCTTTTGTCTTGAAACAAAAGAGGCAAAAGTTCAAGGCTAAGCATCTTCGGCGGTCAATTACAATTTCAAATCCTAAAAGAAAAGAACTCGGATGAAGCTTCAAACAGCTTTTCTTTTTAAGGATTTCTCAATTGATTGACACTCGCCTGCCAGATGCAAAGGCCGAAATCCTTCTAAGATATTTTACGCTTTAAAGAAATTCGTCGTTCAAAATGTATACCCTAGCCCCGATAGCAGCGAAAATCTTTTTAACTATTTGCGGAGAGAAACGTAGAAAATAGTTAAAAGATTGCAGCGAATAGCGGGATTAGCTACTAATAAAAAACAAAAAAACCGCCTAGTTTCCTAAGCGGTTTTTTATTTATTCTTTTTCTCTAATTTCATTCCCTTCATAATCAAAGAAATGATATTCTAGATACGTGTAAGCGTCACGCGGTATGATTTTTACCCACTTTTTATGTTCAAAAAACCATTTTGAACGTAATGACGGAAACCCTTTTTTAAGGTATGCAGCCACAAAAGGATGAACGTTTAGTTTTACTTTTTTATGGTCTTTGATAATTTTTTCAAGAGCAAAGGTGATTTTATCGATAATTTGAATTGGCGCATCTACATCGCTGGTCAAATTATTCGGATTTTCTTCTCTGGTCTCAATATTTACTTCTGGTCTTACGCGTTGACGAGTAATTTGAACTAATCCAAATTTACTTGGCGGTAAGATTTTATGTTTCGCTTTATCGTCGCTCATTTCATCCCTAAGGAAGTTGAACAATACCTGACGATTATCTGGATTTTGCATGTCGATAAAATCGATTACAATAATTCCACCCATATCGCGCAATCGCAATTGTCTTGCAATTTCTGCTGCTGCAATCATGTTGACTTCGAGTGCGGTATCTTCTTGGTTGTTTGCTTTGTTCGAACGGTTGCCGCTGTTCACGTCGATAACGTGTAAAGCTTCGGTATGTTCTATAATCAAATACGCGCCTTTACTCATCGATACGGTGCGCCCAAAAGAGGTTTTGATTTGTCGCTCTATATGGTATTTTTCAAAAATAGGCGTGTCTTTGGACTGGTAAAGTTTAACAATGTTTTGTTTTGTTGGAGCTATTTCGGCTAAATAGACCTTCGTTTGTTGGTACAACTCTTCATCATCGATATGAATTCCGGTGAAGGTATCATTAAATACATCACGCAATATGGAAGAAGCTTTATTAAGTTCTCCTAATACTTTGGATGGATGATGAGCGGTTGGTAATTTTTTACACATTGCAGTCCATCTGTTTAACAGATTCTGCAAATCTTTTTCTAGTTCTTCTGTTTTTTTGCCTTCTGCTACTGTTCGCACAATAACACCAAAACCTTTTGGTTTGACAGCTTGCACCAATTTTTTCAATCGGTCTTTTTCTTCTTTGGAATCTATTTTTTGAGAAATAGAAACACGGTCTGAAAAAGGGACAAGAACTAAAAATCTACCGGCAAAAGACAGCTCAGAGCTGATTCTTGGGCCTTTGGTAGAAATTGGTTCTTTAACCACTTGCACTAAAACAGATTGATTGGCGCTCAGAATATCTGAAATAGCACCATTTTTATCAATCTCTTTTTCAAACTGAAAGCTTTTTAGGGAGAAATCTTTTATTTTACCTGTACTTACAAGTTTTATGAATTTCAAATAAGAAGCGAGTCCTGGACCTAAATCGTGGTAATGTAAAAAGGCATCTTTTTCGAAGCCAACATTTACAAACGCCGCATTGAGTCCGGCTACGGGTTTTCTAATTTTAGCAATAAAGATATCACCAACTAGAAAATCGCTGTTTTTTTCTTCTTCTTTGTGTAATTCAATTAGTTTTCCATCTTTTAATAAGGCAAAATCTACAGCGTCATGACCAGATCTAATAATTAGTTCTTTATTCACGGTGTACATTTTTATCCAGACTTGAGTCAAAAGTCAAAAGTCAAAAGTCAAAAGTCTTGCAACTTATAACTAATAACTTATAACTCATAACTCTTTGTGAGGATGGATTAAACATTTTTTACCAGGTATTTTACCCGACGAAATTTAGCTGGTAGTGATAGTTTTCATTTAGCAAGCTGCTAACTGTGACTGACTACTGTTTACTAAACTTCAATTTCAATGAACGTTTAAAAGGAAAAAAGTAGTTTAGAACTACTTTTTCTTTTTATGGCGGTTAGCTCTAGCGCGTTTTTTACGCTTGTGAGTCGCTACCTTATGTCTTTTTCTTTTTTTACCACTTGGCATACTTTGTAGTTTTTGATGGGATTAATAAATAAGTTTATACTGTTACTTCCGTATTCGTTTTTACTGCTTCAACAAATACTTTTGCTGGTTTGAATGCAGGAATATTGTGTGCTGGAATTTTAATTGTTGTGTTTTTTGAAATATTTCTACCTGTTTTTTCAGCTCTAGTTTTGATAATAAAACTTCCAAATCCTCTTAAATAAACATTGTCTCCACTTTCTAACGAAGTTTTAACTTCTTCCATTAATGCTTCAACTGTTGCTTGAACATCTCCTTTTTCAAGACCTAATTTTTCTGAAATTTTTGCTACGATATCTGCTTTCGTCATTTTCTTTCGTATTAATATATTGTACTATTTTTTTTAAGTGTGCAAATATACAAATAAAAAAAACATATAATCAACCTAATTCATTAAAATTTAATCACATAAACTTATACTTTTGTTAATCTAATTTTTTATATGAATTTTTCTAACTCATTATTGCAATGGTATTTACAAAACAAGCGCGATTTGCCTTGGCGAAAAACTACTGATGCTTATCCTATATGGCTTTCTGAAATAATGTTGCAACAAACTCGAGTAGCCCAAGGAATGCCTTATTTTTATGCTTTTATGAGCATTTTTCCCACGGTTTTTGATTTAGCCAAAGCCGATGAAGAAGAAGTTTTAAAACTCTGGCAAGGTTTGGGTTACTATTCGCGCGCGCGCAACATGCACAAAACGGCGCAAATTGTAGCTTTTGAATTAAATGGAAAATTCCCAAACAACTACAGCGACTTACTAAAACTAAAAGGTATTGGCGATTATACCGCCGCAGCCATTGCCTCTTTTGCTTTTAACGAAGTGGTTCCAGTGGTGGATGGCAATGTATTTCGCGTGTTGTCGCGTTATTTTGATGTAATCACCGACATTTCATCGACTACAGCCAAAAAAGAATTTGCCGCATTAGCCAAAGCGTTGATGCCTTTTGACAACCCAGCACTTTTTAATCAAGCGATAATGGAATTTGGCGCTTTGCAATGTGTGCCGAAAAATCCCAATTGCAAAAGCTGCATTTTTGCCACGAGTTGTGCTGCTTTGCAAAAAAATAAAGTGAATCAACTTCCTGTAAAAACCAAGAAAATAAAAGTCACCAACCGCTATTTTCATTATTTGGTTTTTGAAGACGATAAAAAAAACACCCTACTTAACAAGCGAACAGCAAAGGGGATTTGGCATAATTTATATGAGTTTCCGGTAATTGAAGCCGAAAATCCCACTTCGCAAGAAAGTATCATTGAAATCATTAAAACCGATTTTCATGCCTACAACATAACCGACATTTTTGCTTATGAAGATCCCATTCTGCATAAATTATCGCATCAACATTTGTCCATTTCGTTTTACAAAGTATGCGTTTCCAATTCGTTAGTTAACGGAATCCCTCTTAAAACAATAACTTCTTTTCCGTTTCCTATTGTAATTTTTAACTTTATTGAAAAGTATTCCATTTAAGTATCAAAATTTTTATTAATTTTGGATAAATACAAATGCTACCATAATGAACGGAACATTGAATAAAGTTATGCTTATTGGTCACTTGGGTGATGATATTAAAATGCACTATTTTGAAGGCGGAAATTGCATTGGTCGCTTTCCATTGGCAACAAATGAAGTCTACATTAACAAGCAAACGAATGAAAAAATAACGTCGACTGAATGGCATAATTTGGTGGTTCGAAACAAAGCCGCAGAAATTTGTGAAAAATACCTTTCTAAAGGCGATAAAATTTATGTTGAAGGTCGCATCAAATCGCGCCAATGGCAAGCAGAAGATGGTACTACAAAATACACTACTGAAATTCAAGTAACCGAATTTACCTTTCTTGCTGTAAAAAAAGACATGGAAGGCAATAAATCTCATAGCGCCGATTCAAAAAACAGTAACTTTGATTCGCAAAACTTACCTAATCACGAAAACGATTTACCGTTTTAATATTGTTTAACTAACGCTATTGCATTTGGACCCAGAGCCCAGTTTAGAATTTCTTTCAACCATCGACACCCAACTACTTTTTGGAAGTATTGGAATTGCCCTATTACTTTTTTGTTGCGCCATGGTGGCTGCTGCTGAAGTAGCTTTGTTTTCATTGACTTCGAAAGACTTGATTGAGCTTAATCAAAAGAACGTAGCGAAATCGATAATCATCAACCAGCTTTTAGAAAAACCAAAAAAGCTATTAGCTACTATTTTAGTAGCCAATAATTTTTTGCAAATCGCCATTGTTATTCTTTTCTCAATCTCGTTAGATACTCTTTTTATTGGAATTTCGATTCCGATTTTAAAATTTATAGTAGAAGTAATTTTAGTAACTTTTTTAATTTTACTTTTTGGTGAAGTCATTCCAAAAGTATATGCCAATCGAAATAATGTAAAGTTTGCCGCTTTTATAGCGTATCCATTATTGTTTTTAAATAAAATTTTAACGCCGATAAGTTCGCCAATGCGTGCTTTAACCATTTTTATTCAGGAGAAATTAGGCAAACAAAAATCAAATTTTTCAGTCGACCAATTATCCCAAGCACTAGAATTGACTTCAGATGCCGACACTTCTAAAGAGGAACAAAAAATTTTAGAAGGTATTGTTTCGTTTGGAAACACCGACACCAAACAAGTCATGAGTCCGAGGATTGATATTTTTGCCATTGAAATTGAAGAAACATTTGCCGAAATCTATCCCAAAATTGTTGATAAAGGCTATTCAAGAATTCCGGTGTACCGAGACAATATTGACCGTATAGAAGGCGTTTTGTTTATAAAAGATTTGATTCCGTACATCAATAAAAAAGAATTTGATTGGAAAACATTAATCCGAGAGCCCTTTTTTGTTCCAGAAAATAAAAAGCTCGACAATTTATTGAAGGATTTTCAAAGCATGAAAAGCCATTTAGCGATTGTGGTTGATGAATATGGAGGTACTTCGGGATTGGTTTCTTTAGAAGATGTTATTGAAGAAATTGTGGGCGACATTAGCGATGAATTTGATGATGACGACATTCATTTTTCGCAAATAGACGAAAGAAATTATCTTTTCGAAGGTAAAATAAATTTGAAAGATTTTTACAGAGTCATTAAAATAGATGAAGATCTTTTTGAAAACAGAAAAGGAGAAGCCGAAACTTTAGCGGGTTTCATTCTCGAATTGTTGGGAAATTTCCCTAAAAAAGGACAAAAAATTCAATTTGAAAATTGTTTGTTTACTATTGAAACAGTAGATAAAAAACGTGTGAAGCAAATTAAAATTACCATTGATGCATAAAAACTTGATTCTAAAAACACTATTGCTTTTTACAATTGTACTCACCATTTCGAGTTGCAAAAAAGACGTTTTACCCAAACCATCAAGTCAATTACGATTGGAATATCCTATTGCGCAATATGCAAATTTTGAAAGCTCGTGCCCATTTACCTTTGTGATGAACGAGGACGCTATCATTAAAGGACAAAAAGATTGCGGATTTACAATTATGTATCCCAAAATGAAAGCAACAGTATATCTGACCTATAAATCGGTGAATGACGACATTGATAAACTGTTGCGTGATGCTCAAAAACTGACTTTTGAACACGTAATAAAAGCAGATAATATTATAGAGCAGCCCTACGCTAACACAGCAAATAAAGTGTACGGAATGTTTTACCATGTGGATGGAAACGCTGCTACCAATTCGCAATTTTACGTTACCGACAGTCTCAAACACTTTGTAACGGGTTCAGTATATTTTTATGCGAAACCCAATTTTGATTCGATTATGCCCGCTACAGATTACATTCGAAACGACATGCAAAATTTAATGGAGTCGATGAAGTGGAAATAATTTCAGTACATTTACTTACCAATCAAACTTTTATACTATGAATTTACACCATTTAAAATTTATTGTGTTTTTTTTATCTTTTACAACAGCGGTTTCACAAGATTACGACATTGAAGTTATTAAAAATGAACTTGATGGAAATACTGTCGTTGCTGTAAAAAACAATTCTAATGTCCGTAAAGAAGTCACATTATATATCGAAGCGATAGGGTTTACTGCTTTCAAATCGCCTGTTGTAAAATTGGCAAACAAAGGGGAAACTGTTGATTTTATTACATTAAAGCCTCTGAAAGGAAAACCAAGCAAATATTCCTTAAGTTATTCAGCTAAAGCAAATCCAACGGAAGAAGAACTCGCTGCAAAAACAGAAAGACTACTAAAGCATGCAGGATTAGTTACCGATGACATGTCAAAAGGAATTTATATTTTCACAAAAGACGGTTGTCCTCGATGCGAAATTACATTAGAACATATGATCAATAAAGACTTGAGTTTTAAATATTATAACACAACGAACAACCCGGATAAAAATGAGTTAATGTGGAAAAAAATAAAAGAAAAACGAGCTTCTGAAAAAGTAACCATGCCAGTAGTTATAGTAAATGGAAAAATCTCTCACAGCCATACTGATTTAAATGCTTTTTTAAAAACTTTAAAATAAACGTAAACTTTAATCCTTATATATCAGTTTAAAATTCCATTTTTTTGCGGTAAAGCAATTTTTAAATAAATCATTTCAATCTACGAAACCGACTTTGGTTTCAAGGTTAAATCTCAAATTTTAAAAGAGATCTTTAGCTTAATTTATTTTTTTAAATTGTTTTTTTAAGAACAAACATTAAATTTTGTGTAATATTTTGTTAAAAAAATTAAACAATTCTAAGTTTGAACTACTTTTGAATTAGTTTTTAACTTAAAAAAAAATAAAATGAATTTAGTAAAAAAAATTAGTCTGTTTGCATTTGCGTCAATAGTTATGACGTCATGTGGAGATGGAAAGAAAAATGATGCCGAAGCTGTAACAACGGACACTACAGAAGTGGCAATGGATACTGTAATTACAGAAAAACCAAAAACTATTGTTGATGTTGCTGCCGGAAATACCGATTTCTCAACATTAGTCGCGGCTGTAAAAGCAGCTGGATTAGTAGAAACACTAATTGGCGAGGGTCCATTTACAGTATTTGCTCCAACAAATGCCGCATTTGAAAAACTTCCAGCAGGAACTGTTGATGGATTATTGAAACCAGAAAACTTAGAAAAACTTAAAGGTCTTTTAACGTATCATGTAGTGGCTGGGAAATTTGATGCAGCAACAGTTACAGATGCCATTAACAAAAACAAGGGTAAATATACAGTTACTACTGTTCAAGGAGGAAAAATTGATTTAAGTTTAAAAGATGGTAAAGTTATCTTAACCGATGCGAATGGAAAGACTTCTACTGTTGTAATTGCTGATGTAGCAGCTTCTAACGGTATTATTCATGCAATTGATACGGTTGTGATGCCCAAGTAATTATTAATTCAAAATAAAAAAGACCGTTTTTATTGAAGCGGTCTTTTTTTATATATTAATTTAGTGTTTTTTACACTTTATTTCCCAGTTTTATTTCAGCTACTTTGTACGTTTTACCGTCGGCACAACCTTCTACTGCTTTGGTTAAATCGGTCGATTGTAATTTATCCAAATCAAAATTAACAAAGGCTGTTTTGGTTTCAAAATCAACTTTCGCGTTTTGAACGCCTTCCATTTTTGTCAACTCTTCTTCGATGGTTTTAGCACAACCCATAGCACAAGTCATTCCTTCGATTTTAAAGGTTGCGGTTTCTGGGCGTGTTGCTTCGGCTATAGTTTTCGTTTCTGTCTTTTTAGTATCATTTGCCTCTTGCTTGCTTGCACTGTCTTTACATCCGACAAAAAGTACCGAAACTAAAACTAAACCTGCAATTACTTTTGAAAATTTCATAATACTATATATTTTTATTGTGTAGTTAAATAGCTATATTACAAAATTACAACTTTTTTATAGGGAACAATTCATAAAATTATGTCAAATTTGCTACCGTTAATTATACATCATGCAAACAAATACTTTCAAGTGGCTTCTATTATTCATTTTAGCCCTAATTTGGGGAAGCTCGTTCATACTCATCAAAAGAAGTTTGGTTGGTTTATCTCCAATGCAATTGGGTTCGTTACGCATTATTTTTTGTGCGATTTTTTTGTTACTCATCGGATTTAAAAGCATCACACAAATTAAGCAACACCAATGGAAGTACATTGCTTTAACGTCGTTATTTGGCACGTTTATTCCTGCGTTTTTATTTGCCATAGCACAAACACAAATTAGCAGTTCAGTGAGTTCGATATTAAATTCGCTAACGCCTTTAAATACGTTATTAATTGGTGGACTTGCCTTTGGTTTGACTTTCAAACGCACGCAGGTTTTGGGTGTAATTATCGGATTGGTTGGGACCTTATTATTGATAGTAAATGGCGCGATGCATCATCCGAATCAGAATTATTGGTACACACTTTTGATTTTAATCTCTTCGATTTGTTATGCAACAAATGTAAATCTGCTCAAAAAACATTTATCCGATGTCAAACCATTAGCAATAAGCACCGGTAATTTTTTAGTGATGTTGGTTCCGGCTTTGATAGTGCTTTTTTCGACCGATTTTCTTTCGGTAGTACATCACGTTGAAGTACAACATTCGATGCTTTTTGTATTGGTTTTGGGTGTGGTTGGAACCGGAATTGCGAATATTATTTTCTTTAAATTAATCCAAATGTCGTCGCCTGTTTTTGCCACTTCGGTAACCTATTTGATTCCGATTGTAGCCTTCTTTTGGGGATTGTTGGATAACGAAATGCTAACACAAGTTCAGTTCTTGGGTGCATTTGTTATTTTGATTGGCGTGTATTTGTCGAGTAAGAAATAGTTTGCAGTATTCAATGTTCACAGTGTTCAAAAATAATAAAGACCGTTTCAAATAATATGAAACGGTCTTTTTATTTTATTATTTCTTTTTAACTATTCAAAGTCAGCATCCGAAACGCCTTCGTTGATTTTTACATCTGCTATTTTGATATCCAATTCAAAACCTACATTCATTACCGTATTAAATGGAACTTTCACGCCTTTAACATCTCTGTAATCTTTGAAATAGGTTGTAGTTGTCATTTTTTTGCCACCTTGATCTTGCACTTCAGACTCGGCTGTTTTTAAACCCGATTTTACATCATAATACGATGTTGAATCGCCGTTTACAACTGCATACGCATCGCTTCCGTTGATTGGCTCAATTCCGGAAACTATAACGCCTGGTTTTGTTGCTAATGCTAAATCAGCAAAAGGTACAGCACCTTCTTTCATTTTAGCGAGTTCAGCACCTTCTAATGTTTTCTTTTGACCTTGCTGCATCATGTAGCCCCCTTTTTCGTTCACTACTTGTTTCATCAAACTCATACCGCCCATCGCCAATTCGACTGCCATTTTTCCTTTAGCATCAAATTTTGATGAATAATCTAACGGTGCTGGCGCTTGTGGAATCGTTGTTGTTCCTTTTGAAACAATAGTTTTAACGGCTCTCACTGCTTTATCTCCACCAATCGCTGCGATGTAATTATCAATAACTGATTTTGCTGTAACGCCTGCTGGCACAGCCTTTTTCATCGCTGGTTTTTCTGTTGAATTTCCGAATTTATCAAAATAGAAGATTGGAATTTTCAATCGCTCTAAACCAGAAATTACTTCCGATCCTTTACCTGTAATGATAATTCGCATGTTGTCTGCTAAGAAATATTTTTTTGCTACACGCATCACATCATCCGCTGTAACCGCTTGAATATTTTTGATGTAGTTTTCGTAGAAATTTGCTGGTAAACCTTCAGATTCTATATTTAAGGCATAACGAGCTACTGTCTGAGGTTTTTCAACACCCATAACAAAACGACCTACATAACCTGCTTTTACATTGTTTAGTGTTTCTTCTGAAACTCTTTCTGTTCTAATTCGGTTAATTTCTTTCAAAAATTCAACAACCGCGCTATCAGTAACGGCATTTCTAACCTGCGAATTGGCTTTGAATTTACTTACGGTGTATTTATCAATTCCAGCACTAGAACGTGCCCCGTAAGTCCACCCATGAGCTTCTCTCAAATTCATATTCAAGTAACTATTAAAATCACCACCAACAACTTGGTTAGCAATAATTACTGGGAAGAAATCAGGATCAGCCATTTTTAAATTGATTGTATTCACCAAAGAAATTTCTGACTGCACTGCATTTGGCATATCTACAAAATTGATTTGCGTGTACTGCACATTCGCAGGAGCTGAATAAGTTAATTGCGGAGCTTTTGCTTTTACCCAACTACCGAACAATTTCTCTACCATCTTTTTAGTATCCTTGTAATCTACATCACCAATGATTACTAAATACGCTTTTTCAGGAACGAAATTCGTAGCATAATTTGCTTTCGCATCGGCTAACGAAACATTTTTTATAGTTTCTTCTGATAAATATTCTCCTGATGGATGATTTTTACCATACACCAACACATTTTCTACACGTCCAGCTACAGCAGGTACGCTTTTTTCTTGTGTTTTTAATCCTTCGATTAATTTGTCTTTTTCTTTGTCAAACTCTTCTTGTGTAAAATTTGGGTTCAATGCGCCATCGGCCATTAATTCTAATATTCTTTTAGCGTATTTTGACAATCCGTTTGCTGACGCTCCTGAAGCATAAAAATCAATATTCGCTCCTAGAAAATCGACTTCTTCATTAAAAGCGTCTTTAGTAATCGTTTTAGATCCATTTCCGATTAAACTACTGGTTAAATTTGCTACGCCTTTTTTATTTCCCTCAGTATATGGAGAATTATCAATGGATAGGTTATATGAAACTCTTGGTAATTTATGGTTTTCAACAACCAATACTTTTAGTCCATTTTGCAATGTAAAAGAAACTGGTTTCTTGATATTGATGCTTGGTGCTGGCCCTGGGTTCGGTTGTGGTCTTTCTTGTGCTTGCATAGTCATGGTTAAAAACAAGCTGGATAGTATAATTAGTGTATTTCTCATTTTCTGTTTAGTTTATTGTTTAGCGTCAGCTTTGTCTTTTGCAGGAACGTAATCCAAAATCAAACGTTGGTTAGAATTTAAATATTTCTTAGCCACGTCTCTAATTTCTTCACGTGTTATAGAGCGGTACATTTCTATTTCAGTATTTACTAAATTTATATCGCCATACAATAAATAATACGAAGCCAAATTCTCTGCTACACCTTCTACACTTGAATTGCTGTTTACGTAATTATTATCGTATACATTTTTCAGTTTTTCTAAATCTTTTTCAGTAATCAATTCATTTTGAATTCTTACAATTTCCTCATCGATTTCTTTTATCAAATCTGTAGACGTTGCTTCTCCTTGAGGCATACCATACAAAATGTACATACCATAATCTTCCTGACTGTTATTGAAAGCCCCTATTTGAAGTGCCATTTTTTTATCGTCTACGATTTTTTTGTACAAACGTGAACTTTTTCCGTCACTTAAAATAGTACTAATCATATCCAATACTCTTGCATCGCGAGTTTTCATTGAAGGTGTTCTGTAAGCAGCTACCACCATTGGTTTTTGAATATTTGGGTCTTCATAACGCGCATTGAGCGTTGTTGAAATTGGCTCTTCAACAAACTTTTGTTTTTTAACGTCTACTCCTCTTGGAATCGGTCCAAAATATTTCTGAATCCATTCTTTGGTCTTAGCAATATCTCTCAAATCACCAGCCACTACTAAAACAGCATTATTTGGTGTGTAGAATTTTTTGTTGAAATCTTGAAATTCTTGCAAAGTTGCAGCATCCAAGTGCTCCATTGAACCAATAGTTGCCCAACGGTAAGGATGGTTTTTGAACATGTTTTTCTTTACTTCAGCTATTAAGTTTCCGTAAGGTTGGTTATCTACACGGAGTCGTTTTTCTTCTTTCACTACTTCGTTTTGTGTGTCAACTCCAATTTGATTGATAACAGGGTGAAGTAATCGTTCTGATTCCATCCACAATCCTAATTCTAAGTTATTTGATGGAAACACTTCGAAATAATATGTTCTATCGTCATTGGTATTGGCATTGTTGGTTCCTCCATTTGAAGTAACAATTTTAAACCATTCTCCTCTTTTGATATTGGCTGTTCCTTCAAAAAGCAAATGTTCAAAAAAGTGAGCGAAACCCGTTCTCTCCGGATTTTCATCTTTTGCACCCACATGGTACATTACCGATGTGCTTACAACTGGAGCTGAAGCATCGTTATGAAGAATAACATGCAAGCCGTTGTCTAATTTGTATTCCTCAAAAGCAACCTTTTGAGCAAAAGCTGTTCCTCCTAGCATAAGTACCGAACTTAAAGCGATTAATGATTTTTTCATAAAATAACTAGATTATTGTATTAGGTTGCACTATTAGTGAAATAATGCAGGGTTTTGTTACACCAAAAATACTTTTTTTTTAACAATAATCTGATAATTAACAAAATATTGATAATCGTACATCCAAACGATTGATTTCTAAAGTGAAACTTTTTTACATTTGAGTTGTACGAACGATAAAAAGTTATATATTTGCACACTCAAAAATTAATTAAACAATTTGTTATGTACGCAATCGTAGAGATAGCAGGGCAACAATTTAAAGTAAGCAAAGACTTAAAGGTTTATGTTAACCGTTTATCTAATGAAGAAGGTTCAAAAGTTTCTTTTGATAAAGTTCTTTTATTGGATGATAGTGGTAATGTAACTTTAGGCGCCCCAGCTATAGAAGGTGCTTCAGTAGAAGCCAAAGTGTTACAACACTTAAAAGGTGATAAAGTAATCGTTTTCAAAAAGAAAAGAAGAAAAGGTTACAAGAAAAGAAACGGACATCGTCAGTCATTAACTCAAATTCTTATTGAAGGAATTTTAGCGA
>CANLLR010000022.1 GCA_947491985.1 Flavobacteriaceae bacterium
TTGTTGTGATGAATAAGTTTGTTTTTCGCTTCTTGGTTTTCTTGATGAGCTTATCGCTAATCGGAATTATACTAGTACAAGTGTATTGGTTTAATAAATCGCAAGAAAACAGTGAAGAACAGTTCCGTTACAATGTAAAATTGGTTTTGAGTAAAGTCGCACAACAGCTTCAAAAAAATGAAGAATACACGTTTTACAATAAATACCAAAAAGTAAAAGACAGTATTGGAAAAGATCCTGAAAAAGAGGATTTATTAGAATACCGCTACTATCAGCGTAACGTAAAAACAAATGAAACCATCATTTATTCGAACAGTATTTTAGCTGAAAATCAGGATATTTTTTCGACGTTCTTTGATAAAAATGCCGATAGTGTGAACGTAAAATCGTTTTCTTCTAAAAGAAGAACCGAAATTTACAATGATAATTCTTTCGATAATCGAGAAATGCAAAACACTATATCGCCCGATGTTGTTTTAGAAAAAGAAGGTAATGTTAACTTACTTAAAAATGCTCAATTTGAGATTTTTATGAAAGACATAGCTGCTTTGCGACCGATTCAAGACCGTGTTTCTGTGGCGCAATTACAAAAGTTATTAGCTAACGAATTGAAAGCCAACGGAATAAATACACCTTTTGAATTCAATGTGTACAGCAACGGGTTGGCAACAAAAATAAAATCAGAGCATTTCAGATACGATAAATACGAAACCTATTCGGTTCCCATATTTATTGATAATGAAGGCAATAACCAGTTTCAATTGTTAACTGCTTTTCCGCAAAAAACTAAGTTTTTGTTTAGAGAAATAGTAGGAATTACTTTGTTATCCATCATTTTTACACTGATTATTATAATCGCTTATGCTAATGCGTTGAATCAATTGTTTCGGCAACGTCAGATTTCGGAAATTAAAACCGATTTCATTAACAACATGACGCACGAATTTAAAACGCCTATTGCTACCATTAATTTGGCTTTAGACGCAATTAAAAATCCGAAGGTAATTGACGACAAAGAAAAAGTGTACCGCTATTTGCAAATGATACGTGATGAAAATAAACGCATGCATGCGCAAGTTGAAAATGTGTTACGTATTTCAAAGTTAGAGAAGAAAGAACTTGAAATTAACAAAGAGCCAAACAATATTCACGACATCATTGAAGAGGCAGTTGAGCACGTTGGCTTAATAATCGATGACAGAGAGGGAACGATTACAACGAATTTTCAAGCCACTAGAAACTCTGTTTTGCTAAACGATGTTCATTTTACTAATGTATTTGTTAATATTTTAGACAATGCCATAAAATATTCTCCAAATCCGCCCGTTATTGATATACACACCGAGAATATTAATGAATTTATACTCATTAAAATCAAAGATCAAGGTGCCGGAATGAGCAAAGCGGCTCAAAAACGAATTTTCGAAAAATTCTACCGCGAACACACAGGAGACATACACAACGTTAAAGGACATGGATTAGGTTTGGCCTACGTAAAAAGAATTATTGAAGACCATAACGGTCAAATTTTCGTTGAAAGCGAAAAAGGTAAAGGAAGTACCTTTACCATTAAAATGCCATTGATAAATTAAAAATAATATGGAAAAGGAAAACAAAAAAATACTGTTAGTAGAAGACGATCAAAACTTTGGAGCGATTCTTAAAGACTATTTGATGCTGAATGACTTTGAGGTTGTATTGGCAAAAAATGGCATGGAAGGTTTTGAAAAATTTAAGAAGGAAACCTACGACATGTGTATCCTTGATGTCATGATGCCCTACAAGGATGGCTATACATTAGCTAAAGAAATTAGAGAAAAAAACAAGGATGTGCCTATCATTTTTTTAACGGCGAAAACCATGAAAGAAGATGTTTTAAAAGGGTATAAAGTAGGTGCAGATGATTATTTAAACAAACCTTTCGATTCGGATGTTTTGTTAGCTAAAATCAGAAGCATTATTCAAAGAAAAGCTATCGAAACTAAACCTGAGAATTTAAAATTTGAATTCCAAATTGGTAAGTTTCACCTGAATTCTAAATTGCGTTTCTTGAATTTCCCAGGCAACGAGCCGATAAAATTATCGCCTAAAGAAAACGAATTGCTTAAAATGCTAGCGTTATACGAAGACGATTTGATGCCAAGAGAATTGGCGTTAACCAAAATTTGGAGAGACGATAACTATTTTACGTCAAGAAGTATGGACGTGTACATCGCCAAAATCAGAAAGTATCTAAAACTGGATGAAAAGGTGGAAGTACTCAACATACACGGCGAAGGATTCCGATTGGTAGTTCACAAATAATAGCAAAAGCACTGAGAAATCGGTGCTTTTTTTTTACTTCGCCAGTTCGCTTTGTTCGTGTGAAGCTGATCCAGCTTTCGCCTCTATCTTTTGTTTGCTTACGCCTTTTCGCTATCGCTCTAGTCGTTGCGCTGCACAAAAGGATGCTGTCTCAATCTGGGCTAGGGGCCTTGTAGTAAAAAGATATTACTTTTTAAAATCAAATTCCAAGGCAAAACATGTTTTTCCATTAGTGTCAATAGTATAAATGCTATCCTTTTTTGCTATAGTTATAGCGTCATCAAGCGAAACTTCTTTCAAATAATTCATCTCAAAACTGTGAATTTTTTGTTGCAAAACAATCTCCGAGTCCAAGCAATCCAAACACCATTCCAAATACTTCACACTGTTAGCGTGGTTTACGATATCCAAATCCGAAAGCAACACACGTCGTGTTGCAATTATTTCCTTTTCTAACGGAATAGCAATCTTCGAAAAAGGTTTTTCAATCGCTTGATGATTAGGATATTTTTCAAAATGCTCATGAGGCAAGGCCAACGCTTCTGGTCGACGCGTTTGGGTATTAAAAACCGCCCAAAAGGTTTCGCAACCTACCAGTTTTTCATCGCCAACAAACAACTCCAAACAACGCGTTGAACGCGAATTTTCAAGCGATTGTATCCACGTTTTTACAGTTACAACTTCTTTCCATTTGGGTAAACACGCAATTTCGACACGCATTTTGCTCAATACCCACGCTTGTTGGTACACTTGCATGTCGCTAAAACTGATGCCACCCAATTCGGAATGTGTTGCCGCAGTTAACTGAAATAAATTGCACAAATCAGTGTATTTCAACACGCCATTGGGATAACATTGTAAAAAGTTTATTTCCCAATTACGGGATAAAACAGATGTAAAGTCTTTTAATATTGGCATATTCTATTTTTTCACAGATTAAAGAAATCATAGCAATTTCTACAATTTCGTCCATTTCTTCGATCAGTGTTGTTTTATTTTAGAATTTATAACTTCAATAATATTTTGCCTATCCGCTAAATAATCAAACCAAATCACATTATCAACGCGTTTAAACCAAGTGAGTTGTCGTTTTGAAAAACGTCGGGTGTTTTTTTTGATTTCTTCCATCGCAAATTCTAAAGTAGTTTTTCCATCCAAATAAGCAAATAATTCACTATAGCCAACAGTTTGTAAGGCATTCAAATTTTTGTTTGGATGTAATTTTTCCACTTCTTCTAACAAACCTTCGTTCATCATGATGTCGACACGTTGGTTGATGCGTTGGTAAATAATTTCTCTATCTGCCTCTAAACCAATAAGAATAGGAGTGAAATTGCGATGGTTTTTCTTTTGGTTTAAAAACGACGAATAGGGTTTTTCGGTACCAAGACATACTTCTACAAAACGCATCATGCGCTGAGGGTTTTGTAGGGTTTGCGGATTGGTTTCTGACAAGGTTCGATGGTAATTGTTATCCAATTTTTCTAAGGTTTGTTGCAAATAAATAATTCCTTTTTCGTCATAGTTTTTGCTAACTTCTTCGCGAACGGTAACGTCAATTTCCGGAAAATCATCAAATCCTTTCAACACGGCATCGACATACAAACCCGAGCCTCCGACTATAATTTGAATGTTGTTTTTTAAAAACAGTTCGTCGAGTTTATTGATGGCTTCTTTTTCAAAATCGCCCACCGAATAACTATCAAAAATCGATTTGTTTTGGATAAAATGATGCGGAGCTGCCGCCAATTCTTCTGCTGAAGGAACAGCAGTTCCAATTCGCATTTCTTTGTAAAACTGCCGACTGTCGCACGAAATAATTTCGCAACCAAAATGCTGTGCCAAGGCAATACTCAAAGACGTTTTTCCTATGGCAGTTGGACCGACTATGGTGATGAGATAGTTCAATTGTTACTAATTATTGTGTGCTTCATGGTTCAAAATTTCTTGTTCGTTGTTCAATATTAAATTTAGTTTCTAATTTTGAATAACGAATGTTCAATGTTCGATGTTGAAGTTGTAACCCTAGCCCCGATAGCCCCGATATCCTTGCGTAGTTTACGGAGCAAGATAAAGGCGAAAGCGGGAAATAGCTCCTGAAATTAATTCAGGATAAATCCTAAAATTTGATCACTTTCATGACTCTGTTTTTTCGTAGATACATCTGAATTATTGTGCGAGTATCTCGGTTGTTTTGCATCGGAATTAAGATGTTTTTCAACACTTCGACATTGTTTATTTGATAATTCAAATCGTAAAAACAATAGCCTTTGTATATGCCGTTTTCAATTAAAATTGCAGTTCGCTCATCAACTCTTCGACCGCGATCAATGATAATCATATTGTTGCTTTCAAACGACATGTCGTTCATAAAATCTTCTACACGTTGGTTGTATTCAGCCGGATTTTCGAGTTTCAAACACGCGCCATTACACTCTTTAATTTTATGTTGAAAACAACCATTTTGTGTTTCGTACAATCCGTTCAATTTTTGGCACAAATGGTACTTATCGGTAATTCGGAACAATGCATTTTTGCCTTCTTGGATGGACGTAAACGATGTGATTTCTTTTTTTCGTCCGTCAGCTTTTAGCAATTTAAGATTCAAATAACCGTTGGCATCGAGTTCGTCGTATAGCGCCCATTGAAAAATACTTTTGCGTTGCGCGCGATTATATAGGGGTTTGTTGATTTTGATTTCTTCACTTTCTTTCAACAATGCAATCAATTCGCTACCCGTTTCTTCATACGTTACTGCGAAAACTTCGACTTGTATTTTTTTGCATTTGGTTGTTTTGCCTGTAAAATGCTGATTTACTCGTTTTTTTATATTTTTACTTTTGCCAATATACACCAAATCGCCTTTTTCGTTATGGATGTAATAGATGCCGGTTTTATTGGGTAAACTTTCGACTATATCGAGTAATTTAGGAGTCAAACCGCTTTTAATTTCGACTTTAATTTGACTGATAATGATTTCTTTTTCGATATCTTTTGCCAGAAGCATTTTGAATAATTTCACTGTGGCAAGAGCGTCGCCACTGGCTCGGTGTCGGTCTGTTACCGGAATTCCGAGTGCTCGAACAAGTTTGCCTAAGCTGTAGGAAACTTGATCCGGAATCAATTTTTTCGACAATTCGACGGTGCAAAGTGTAGGTTTGATAAAATCGTAGCCCAAACGGTTGAATTCGGTGCGTAAAATGCGGTAATCAAATGAGGTATTGTGAGCAACTAAAATGCAGCCATCGGTAATTTCGAGAATGCGTTTGGCGATTTCATAAAATTTGGGAGCCGAACGCAACATCGCATTGTTGATTCCGGTTAATTTCACTACGAAAGGCTGAATTGGTTTCTCAGGATTCACCAAACTGATGAATTGATCCACGATTTCGTGACCATCAAATTTATAGATGGCGATTTCGGTAATTCCTTCTTCGTTAAATTGACCTCCGGTGGTTTCTATGTCGAGTATGGCGTAAATAGGTTGTGCTATTTAAGATTTATAAATGTTCGAGATTCAAAATTCAATGTTGAATATTCAATGTTCAATTTTGAATGTTCAACTTCGCCCTCCAAAGATACTACTTCCAATCCGAACCATCGTGCTTCCGCAGTCGATGGCGAGTTGATAATCGCCTGACATCCCCATTGAAATCGTTTCAAGTTTCAAGTTGAAAGTTTCAAGTTGTTTGAAAGTGTCAAAAATGGTTTTCAAATTTTGAAATTCTTTTTTGATTTGGTTTTGATTTTCGGTAAACGTTGCCATTCCCATAAGTCCAACAATTTTAATGTTTTTCATTTCGTTTTTGTAATTAGCGTTGCTCTGTTCGGCTTCGCCTTGGCTCTGAACATAATGAAAAATCTCAATTAATTCTTCTTCATTCAAACCAAACTTAGATTCTTCTTCAGCAATATAAACTTGCAACAAACAATCAATAATTCGGTTGTGTTTTTGTGCTTGTTTATTGATTTCTTCGAGTAGTTTCAGACTATCTACACCATGTATCAAACTAACGTATTCTGCCATAAATTTAACTTTATTGGTTTGTACGTGTCCAATCATGTGCCATTCGATGTCTTTTGGCATTTGCTGCCATTTATCTGTCATTTCCTGAATTTTATTTTCACCAAAAATGCGTTGACCAGCATCATAGGCTTGCAACAAATCGGCTACCGGCTTGGTTTTGGAAACAGCAACCAAGGATACATTTGCAGGCAATGCTGCTTTTATGCTTAGAAGGTTCTTTTGTATTGACATTGTATTTTTTTTATTAGCAAATGATTTCATTAGTGAATTAGCTAATTCTCACATTTGCTAATTTATAACTCGTATACCATCAATCCACTTCTGAATTTCGGTTCGATATACGTACTTTTTGGAGGCATAATTAATTGGTTGTCTGCTAAAGCTTTAATTTCGGAAATATCAGACGGGTAGAGCATGAATCCCACTTCAAATTCACCTTCATCGACCAATTCTTTTATAGTTAAAATGGATTGCTTTCCGGGAATGTATTCGATGCGTTCGTCGTTGCGCAAGTCTTCAATTCCGAGTAAAGGCAACAAAACCGTATCGTATAAAATTTGCGCATCCAAATTGGCTAATATCGATGGGTTTTTTGTTTCTCTTTTGTAAAAAAGGGCATAAAAATTTCCGTCCAAATACATTCCAAATTCAAATTTGCTTTGGGGTTTCCATAATTCTTGCTCTTTCGATTTGATGATAAAATGTTCTGACAGTTTGAGTATAAAATCGTCTTTTGTACATCCGTTTAAATCACGAATGATGCGGTTGTATTCGTATATTTTGACATTGCTTTCGGCAATTAAAAAACTCATAAAATAGTTGAGATTTTCGTTGCCAAGGTTTTTATCTTGTTCGTACAATAATTCAGCCGAAGCCGAACGATGATGACCGTCAGCGATGTACAATTCTGGAATTTCAGTAAATTTATTTTGCAACCAATTGATTTCGGTGTCGGTATCAACTTTCCACAACGTGTGTTTTTCTTTGTTGGTGGTCGAAAAATTATAAATCGGTTGTTCTTTTTTCTTTTCCATAATCCACGAATCGACAGCGGCATTATCGGGATACGTAATTAATACGGGTTCGGTGTTAAATGCCGTTTGGTGCAGATAATCTTTAAATAATTCCACTCGATATTGGAGCGTGTCTTCGTGTTTTTTAATAACGTTATTTTTATAATCTTCGATGGATGTTCCGGCTACGATTCCCGTAAACGACTGTGTCTTCGTCTGAATTTCATACAAAAAAAACGATGCTTTTTCGTCTTGTACAAAAATACCGTCGTTTTTAAAATCTTGGTATTTGTGCGCAACCCCTTTAAAACGCTTGTCTAAGGTGATTTTTTGGGCGTGAACATAGGCTGGATTAATTACGTGCAAAAACGAATACGGATTAAAATCCAACCAAGAAGCGAGTTCTGTTGGGGAATAATCATCGTAATTTCGACAAGTAACTAATGCTACTTTATCAGATGTTGGACGAACTGCTTTGAAAGGGATTATTTTACTCATGTTTTAGTATTCAGTCTCAGTCTCAGTCTCAGTTTGCAGTCTGCTATGACTGTGACTGAAAACTGTGACTTATTTTTTCTGCTTTTTTACTTTCCGAATAATCGTAAAAACCTTCACCTGATTTTACGCCGAGTTTTCCTGCCATTACCATGTTAACCAATAACGGACAAGGTGCGTATTTCGGATTTTTGAATCCGTCGTACATTACGTTTAAAATTGATAAACAAACGTCTAATCCTATAAAATCAGCCAATTGTAATGGACCCATGGGATGCGCCATTCCCAGTTTCATTACGGTATCAATTTCTTGAACACCCGCCACGCCATTGTACAGTGTTTCAATCGATTCGTTGATCATTGGCATTAAAATTCTATTGGCTACAAATCCGGGATAGTCATTAACTTCAGTAGGTGTTTTGCCTAATTTTATAGATAAATCCATTATGATTTTGGTCACTTCATCAGAGGTATTGTAACCACGAATAATTTCAACTAATTTCATAATCGGCACCGGATTCATAAAATGCATTCCGATCACCCTTTGTGGATAAACTACTTGCGCTGCAATTTGAGTAATTGATATCGACGAAGTGTTGGTCGCTAAAATCACATTGTGATCGCAAACTTCACTCAATTGTTTGAAGATGTTCATTTTCAATCCAACGTTTTCTGTTGCAGCTTCCACAACCAAATCGGCGCCGACAACACCATCTTTTACATCGGTATAAGTGATGATATTTCCAATTGTTTTGTGTTTATCATCTTCCGAAATAACACCTTTGGTAACCATTCGATCCAAATTCGAAGCGATGGTCGTCATTCCTTTTTCTAAGGATTTTTCGGAAACGTCAATTAATTTTACGGTAAATCCGCTTTGTGCAAAGGTATGAGCAATTCCGTTGCCCATGGTTCCTGCTCCAATTACAGCTATTGTTTTCATGTTATGATTTTAAGATTATAGAACCTGTCTGCCGACAGGCAGGTTGTACGATTTAAAGATTATTTCTCCATGCTGTCAATAATCATATACGCTACACGTAATGCTTCAGTGCCATCTTCTAAAGTTACGATTGGTGCGGTGTTGTTGTTTATAGCATCGGCAAATGACTCCAATTCGTCTAAAATGGCATTATTGGGTAAGACATCTGGATTCGCAAAATAGATTTGTTTTTTCTCACCTTCGGCATTTTGTAAAATCATATCAAAATCACCAGGCACTTCAGGAGCTTCTTTCATTTTTACTACTTCGCAAATTTTGTCAAGATAATCTACAGATATGTAAGCATCTTTTTGAAAGAAACGCGATTTACGCATGTTCTTCATCGAAATTCTACTTGAAGTAATGTTGGCTACACAACCATTTTCGAATTCAATTCGGGCATTGGCGATATCGGGAGACTGACTCAAAACCGAAACACCGCTTGCATTCACTTTGACTACTTTTGATTTAACTACACTTAAAATGGCATCAATATCGTGAATCATTAAATCTAACACTACCGGAACATCGGTGCCACGAGGATTGAATTCGGCCAAGCGATGTGTTTCAATAAACATCGGATTTTCAATCATATTGTTTACCGCAGTAAAAGCAGGATTGAAACGTTCTACGTGACCTACTTGTCCTTTTACATTGAATTCTTTAGATAAAGTGATGATTTCTTCCGCTTCTTCAACAGTTGTAGCAATGGGTTTTTCAATAAAAACATGTTTCCCCGATTTGATTGCAACTTTAGCACATTTGTAATGCGATAGCGTTGGAGTCACAATGTCAATGACATCTACAGCATGCAGTAAACGGGCTATGGTATCGAATTGTTTATAGCCAAATTCAGCTTCAATTTTGGCACCGTTTTCTTGATTTTCATCATAAAAACCTACTAATTCGTAAAGGGAAGATTGTTGTAATAATCGCAAATGTATTTTTCCAAGATGACCAGCACCTAAAACACCAACTTTTAGCATAAAATTAAATTTCATCAAAAGTACAATTTTAGTTTAAAGTTTAAAAGTTTAGTAGTTGAATTGTTTTTGGAATTTGGAATTTGCTTTTTGAAATTTTAAGGCTATTTTTACGGAAACAAATTCCCTACCCAAATTGAAAGATACAAACAAACATCAAGGACTCCGAAATCAATTAGCCAAGCTATTAGAAGAGAAAGGAATAACCGATAAAAGTATTTTGGAAGCGATAAAAAAGATTCCGAGGCATTTGTTTTTGAATTCGAGTTTTGAAGATTATGCTTACCAGGATAAAGCCTTTCCGATTGCGGCAGGACAAACCATCTCGCAACCCTACACTGTGGCTTTTCAAACTCAATTATTAGATGTTAAAAAAGGAGATAAAATATTAGAAATTGGAACTGGAAGTGGTTATCAAGCAGCGGTTTTATGTTTATTAGGAGCTAAAGTTTATTCGGTTGAACGTCAAAATGAACTGTTTAAAACAACGTCACTTTTATTACCCAAATTAGGTATTCGTCCGAAACATTTATCCTTTGGGGATGGTTACAAAGGATTACCCAATCACGCTCCATTTGACAGTATTATCGTTACAGCAGGTGCACCAATTATACCGAAACCATTGATGGCACAATTAAAAATAGGAGGAAAACTAGTCATTCCTGTAGGCGAATCCGAACAAGTGATGACGATGTTGATTCGCAAAAACGAAACCCAATTTGAAAAACACGAGTTTGGGGATTTTAAATTTGTACCGCTGTTGGAAAATAAGAATTAATCATTAAGAGTTGAACTATTGCTTAATAATTGAAATGTAGCGCTCCAAACTTTCTTTTTCTGTTTGTGCAATAAATAGTAAAAAATCTTCTTTGTTATCGGATGTTTGTGCGGTTTCTAATGTTTGATAATAATTAATTCGAGTATCGTAATCACCTTTTATATTGGCAATTGTATAGCCGTTTTGAAGTAAGATTAAGTTCATAATTAGGCGTGAGGTACGACCATTTCCATCAATAAAAGGATGAATTGTAACCAATCGTTCGTGCATTTCTGCTGCTAAAATAACAGGATGTAATTTACTTTTATTGTCTTCAAACCATAAAAAATAATCTTCCATTTTTTTAGCTATTAAAAAGGGTTGCGGCGGCATGTGAACACTTCCTTTAATCATGACTTGAACACGACGATAGCGACCTGCATCTTCTGGAATTATACCACGAAGAATGAGATTGTGAACGGATAATAATTCACGTTCATTAAAAGGAAAATTACGCTCCATAAGTTGTTTAATGTAACCAATAGCTTCCTGATGATTGATGGCTTCGAGATGCTCTCGCATGCTTTTTCCTGAAATGGTTAACCCTTCATTGATTACTAAGTCAGTCTCGCGTAGCGTTAAAGTATTGCCTTCGATGCGATTGCTTTCAAAAGTATATTCTAATTCCAAGGCTTGAGCAATTCTAAAACTGTCAAATTCACGATAATTATCAAGCTGTTTTTTTAAAATATCTATTTCGTCTAGAATTGTTTGAAGGTTTTTTGAAATGGAATTTTTTCTTAAAATATAACTATTTTCGATTTCTTCCCGAACCATATTCATTGCTTTTAAAGTCAAGTCATCAGATCCAATTTCATATAAAATTTTTTCCTTAAGCCAAGCAATCATTAACGTTTCATAATTTAAATCAAGTACCTGAGCTAATTTTGCAACTTGCTCACGAGTGGGTTTGCGACTGCCATTTTCATATTTACTAATCAATGCTTGATCAATACCTAAAAGTTGTGCTAACTCACGAGTTTTGATGCCTTTTTGTTCTCTTGCATTTCTTAATAAATTTTTCATTTTAAAATTATGAATTAATTCGTCAAGACAAAATTAGTCATAATTTTTGATAAAAAAAACTAATATGCCTTTTTTATCCTATCAATATCTCTTTTAGTGTCCTGTTCTTTAAGTGATTCTCGTTTGTCATACGTTTTCTTTCCGCGACAAAGTCCAATTTCCAATTTGGCCATTCCTTTTTCGTTAGTAAATAATTTCAACGGAATAATCGTTAATCCTTTTACTTGAACATCGCGTTCTAATTTTTTTAATTCTCGTCTGTTAAGCAACAGCTTTCGCTCACTACGCGATTTGTGATTGAATTGATTTCCGAAGGCATACTCTTCAATATACGTATTAATAGCAAACAGTTCACTGTTATTGAATTCACAAAAACTTTCCGCTATTTGAGCCTTTCCCAAACGAATCGATTTGATTTCGGTACCAGTTAAAACAATTCCAGCCGTGTAGGTATCGATGATTTCGAAATCGAATTTGGCTTTTTTATTAAGTATATTAATGGTTTTATTCATGAAGTACAAAGGTACTATAAAAATAGAAAAAATAAAGCTAGCTTTAAAGTAAGAATTATTTTTTTAAAGAAGTTATGTCGCTTTTTATAAATTAGTATATTCGTAAAACCAACCAATAATAAACTTATTATGACAAAAAAAATTCTAACAGTTATTTTTGTTTCTGTACTCTTTTTTTCTTCCTGTACTAAAGACGAAACCAATGGCGATGCTATACCAATTGACGCTGCTCTACGAGAACCATTAGCACCACAACAAATCAATAGCAAAATAAAGGAATCTTTTTCTACAACTGGTTCTTTTGATTGGAATAAAATTTCTAATCATATAGTATGGAGTGCCATTTATCAAGGAAATACAGTTGCTTCCATTGGTTTCGGTGCTTCCGCAACTGATTTTGACCGTGCTAAATCAACCAATAGCAATCAGATGCAAAACGCCATTTTGGATCTCATCAAACAATATGAGGGTAAAAATACCAACGAAATACTTCTTTCTTCCGATCCTTTTTTAAATCAAATGGATGTTCGAATTGAAAAACAAGAAACGGTGATTGCGTTGAGGAAGTCGAATTTAATTCGCTATTTCGAACCAGCCGATTACAAGTATTTTGCTTTAGAATCTGAAAATCAACGTGGTGACGGCAATGAAACGCAATCAAGCGGTTCGGGTTGTGGACTCGAATCGACGGCTTTAAGCGCATCCGATTACACAACAGTTACACCAAATGCTAAAGTGCCTTGGGCTTTTTACCGACACAATATTCCAAGTGCATGGAATTATAGCACAGGAAGTGGAATTACTATTGGTGTTATTGACACAGGAACTTCAACCAACCAAACATTGTTAGGCTCAAGTTTTAATAACGGCTTGTCTTCTGGCCGAACAGTTTCTAAATTTGGCGTTTATGTTGATTCGATTTGGCCATGGAGTTCAAGTACTGATGGTCCGAATGATCAATGTGGACACGGAACTAGTATGGCTTCAGTTGCAACTGCTCCACGCAATACTATTGGTTTGCCAGTTGGTGTTGCCTACAATGCCAATTTGATTACCTACAGAGCAGCTTCTAATGTTGTGCTTGATGGCTATCAAGAACAAAATGGAGTAAAAAATGCTTTTACTGCTTTGGGTAATACCATAAGTGTGAAAATTATTTCGATGTCGATGGGGCATATTTTCTCTGTTGGAAAAATTGAAGATGGCGTGAAATATGCCTACAGTAAAGGAAAGATGATTTTTTGCGCTGGAGGAACATCAACTAGTTTTACCAATTTTGTGGGTGTTATTTTTCCTGCTTGGATGCCCGAGACCGTGGCTGTAACGGGTGTGAAAGAAGGGACTTCCAATCAAAAATGTGATGTTTGTCATACAGGTAGTAAAATCGATTTTACCGTGCAAATGCAACGCGCATCTTCTGGGAATACGATTCCTGTTGTAAGTTATTACAACGGTCAAACAGACTATGTTGGCGGTTCGTCTGTAGCTACAGCAACAACAGCTGGAATTGCCGCTTTGGTTTGGTCAAAAAATCCGTCTTGGACTAGAGATCAAGTCTACACGAAACTGAAACAGTCGGCAACCTATTTCCCAACTAAAAATGCAAATTATGGTTACGGAAATATCAATGCTTTGCTAGCAGTTCAATAATTTTGAACTACATTTTAAAAAACCATCAAATGTATTTTTGATGGTTTTTTTATGCCAACTAATATCATTGCTATACCTTTGCACATGCAACAATCAAAAGATCCACTTCACGGCATAACCCTCCAAAAAATAGTTGAACAATTGGTCGGATTTTATGGATTCGATACTTTGGCGGAATTCATAAATATAAAATGCTTTAAAGAAAATCCAAGTGTGAAATCGAGTTTAACTTTTTTGCGAAAAACCGATTGGGCTCGTAAAAAAGTAGAGGACTTATATGTTAAAACGTTACCTAAATTTCCAAAATAGTAAGTTATCGTTTAAAGTTTCTCGCTAAAAGCGAATAAATCGCAGTGTCTTTAAAAATGCCATTATAGCACTCATTTTCTACTAAATGGGCTTCTTTTACAAATCCGCTTTTTTCTAACACACGTGCAGAACCGAGATTTTTGGGGTCAATGAATGCTTCAACCGAATGCAATTGCATATCATCAAATCCGTATAGTAAAATTACTTTTATAGCTTCTGTTGTTATTCCTCGTCCGTTATATTCTGGTAAAATCATATAACCAATCTCACTGCGATAATGCTCTGGTTGAATACGATAATGACCAATAATTTCAATTAATTTCGGATTGCCTTTTAGCGTTATTGCCCAATTGATTCCTTCATTATTTTCTATTTTGGCATCAATCATATTAAAATGTTCCATGGCTTGTTCGTGATTGGTAACTAGGGGTTTTGGAATGAATTTCATAGTATCTGGGTTTCCTCTTAGAGCCAATATTTCATTTGCATCAGAGGCTACAACTCTTCGAAGTACTAATCGTTCGGTTTCTAGATTTTTAAAAGGATGTAAGTTAATCGTAAGCATAATTCAATTTTGCGATTGTGATTATAATATTTTATGATTTGTATGTCTTTATTTTTTCTTTTATTTGCTAAAATTATAATTTAATTCTTATGAAAAATCGTTTTTTCAACACTATTTTATTTCTTGTTTTACTTTTCGGTCTTTCTACCGTTTCGGCTCAAGAGAATCCGCAACCCGTTTCAATTTACAATTATAACGATGCATTTGGTCCTAATTTTTATACCAAAAATGCTACAGAAACACGTTCGGCAAGCGGACAACCTGGAGCAAAATATTGGCAAAACAGAGCCGATTATAGTTTAACAGCTTCTTTAAATGAAACGACAAATGAAATTATAGGTTCGGCAGTGATTTCGTACACCAATAATAGTCCTGATAAATTGGGCTTTTTATGGATGCATTTGGATCAGAATTTATTCAAAAAAGATTCTCGTGGTAATGCTATTATTCCGCTTCGAGGAAGCAGAAATGGTGCAAAAGGACAAGAGTTTGATGGCGGACACAATATCAAGTCAGTTAAAATCATTTCAGAATCCAATGGAAAACCGACTGAAGTTGATGCAAAATATACCATAGTTGATACCCGTATACAAGTTGATTTGCCTCAAGAATTAAAAGGATTTGGTAGTAACGTAAAAGTTAAAATTGCGTTTTCGTATATTTCACCAATCTACGGTTCAGACAGAACAGGAGTTTTAGATACCAAAAACGGCAAACTTTTTACCATTGCACAATGGTATCCTAGAATGTGTGTGTACGACGATATTATGGGATGGAACACTAAACCGTATTTAGGAGCAGGAGAGTTTTATTTGGAATACGGTGATTTTGATATAGCGATAACGGCTCCAGCGAGTCACATTGTTGTGTGTTCTGGTGAATTGCAAAATGCTACCGAAGTATATACAGTAGAGCAACAAAAACGTTGGGCTGTTGCAAAAGCGAGTGATAAAACGGTAGTAATTCGCTCGGCTTTGGAAGTGACAGAAGCAACTTCACGACCATCAGGAAAATCAACATTGACCTGGAAGTTTAAAATGAAAAATTCAAGAGATGTTTCATGGGCTTCTTCCGCTTCGTTTATTATTGACGCGGCCAGAATTAATTTACCTAGCGGTAAAAAATCGTTGGCTATTTCGGCGTATCCTATCGAAAGTGATGGTAATGATGCCTGGGGACGATCTACAGAATACACCAAAGCTTCGATTGAACACTATTCAAAATTATGGTTTGAATATCCATATCCAGCGGCGACAAATGTTGCAGGAAATGAAGGCGGAATGGAATATCCTGGAATTGTTTTTTGCAAATACACTGATAAAGGAGCCGAATTGTGGGGCGTAACTGATCACGAATTTGGACATGCTTGGTTTCCTATGATTGTAGGTTCAAACGAGCGCCAGTTTGCATGGATGGACGAAGGATTTAACACGTTTATCAATTCATTAAGTGCGGATGATTTTAATAACGGCGAATACAAGCAACCTAAAACCGACATGCATCAAGCGTCTTTTGCTTTAACAGATCAAGCTATTGAGCCGATGATGACAGCTCCAGATAATTTAAAAGAAGCCAATTTAGGTTTATTAGCGTATTACAAACCAGGTACAGGATTGACCATGTTGCGTGAAACCATTTTAGGAAAAGAACGATTTGATAAAGCTTTTAAAACTTATGTTGATCGTTGGGCATTCAAGCATCCGATGCCAGATGACTTTTTCAGAACTATGGAAAATGTTGCAGGTGAAGATTTGAGTTGGTTTTGGAGAAGCTGGTTTGTGCACAATTGGCAATTAGATCAAGGTATTACTCGGGTTCGTTATGAGAAAAACGATGCTTCAAAAGGCGCCGTAATTACGATTGAAAATTTTCAAAAAATGCCAATGCCTATCATTGCAGAAATTAAAACGAAAAGTGGCGTTACTTCACGAGTGAACTTGCCTGTTGAAATTTGGCAACGTAATACTACTTGGTCTTTTAAACACAATTCGACTGATGAACTAGAAAGTATCACTTTAGATCCGGATCATGTTTTACCGGATGTAAATGAAGAGAATAATGTATGGACTGCCGCTAAAAATGGTGTGTTTAAAACAGAAAACATGGATGCTTATTTGGGCGATTTCTCAAGCAAACAAATCCCGATTAAAGTTAATTTTTCTGAAGATGAGGGTAATTTAGTTATCAATGCGCAAGGACAACCTCCATTGCCATTGAACAATGATGGAAATGGAAAATTTTCGTTCAAGGAAGCCGAATTAACAATTGAATTTACCGAGGATAAAAAAGGATTTTTATTAAAACTGGGCCAACAAAGTTTCGGATTTACAAAAGATTAATTGGCTGTTAAAGCCATAAAAAAAGGTACGAAAATCGTGCCTTTTTTTGTTTATGCAACTTTTGGATTTCGTTTTAAGATGAGCGCACTTACCAGCGCTATGATGATTCCAATGGGAAGAATTTCCATTAAAGTGTACAATATCCTAACGATTGGGTTTTTATAACTTTCTCTCATATCTTCTATTTCTGTTACTTTTTTAGCTATTTCATCAGCACTCAACGCAGTTGACTTAATTTTTTCTATTTCAGTGGCTGCATATTTTTTCATAAAATCAGGCATAAAGAAATGCATTTCTATGAGCCAAACTGCAGTGTAAATACTCGAAGCAATCAATGCAATCAGAAAGCCAATTTTAAAGGCATTCCAAAAAGTAACGCTTCCTCCATTGTGTTTGTCGCGGTAATTTTTAATTCCAACAAAAACAAAAATAAAGGCTATAAACATTCCTGTAAAGCCAATAATCATGCTTTGATTGGTCTCGTTGGTTGTTTTCCATACAATAGTAGAAACAATCATGAACGACATGCAAATCAAACCAGCAATAAGTCCGTAAGTAAGAATAATTTTTTTCATAAGGTAAAAAGTTAAAGTTCGAATGCAAAGGTGCACTTTACGCTGCTGTTTTCACTCATACTTTTGAGTGATTTTGTAGTAAATCCTACTAAAGTACTACGCAATAAGTTGTAGTTTTTTAGCCACTTCGATGGCTTGAGTTCTTCTTTTAACCTCCAATTTTTCAAATAGATTGGACGAGTGTGTTTTTATCGTATTAAGGGAGACAAACAGTTGAGAGGCAATTTCTTGATTGCTATAACCAGCAGCCATTAGTTCGAGCACTTCCAATTCGCGTTTGCTAATTTTACGTTTGTCGATTTCAATTTGATTGACAACAAAATGAACCGGATTTGAAACGAACACTTCTTTTTCTGTAACAATACTTTCGGTTTTTGGTTTCGTTATTTTTTGAGCTACCCAAATTCCCAATAACGTAAAAAGAATAGCAATAACACCAATGTAAATATCGTATTGATGCGAAAGAACTAGTAGTTTAAATTCTAAAAAACTATTCAAAAGTAATAGGAAGGAAAGCGCTATTCCAAATCCGATGGTTTCTTTGTTATGTTTTATTTTTTTGAGTAGCATACAATATACATCTGAACCAAAATTACTAAAATTATAATTAACATAAGCGTAGTAAAGGATGTTGATTTTTAGATTAAATTTGTTTTTGAATCATTATTTGGAATCTTATGAGAACAGACAATTACAGAAAAATGTCACTTGACGAACTTAAAAAGAAAGCCAAATCGGCACAGTTAAATGCGTATTTACTAACTGGAATGATAATCGTACAAACAATTGTAGGTGTTTTTTTATTGTTCACCGATGGGTTTAGTGTATTTACCATAATGCCTATTGTTTTTATTCCGATTTTAATTGTAAGTTTTAAAAATTTGAAGATGATAAAAGATCAAATTGCCTCACGAGACACTTAATTTCTATGATTTCAAAACATTTTTGTTAAAGAAATGATATAGTTTTCCTAAACTTTTGATAATCGTTTTGTAGTGTTTGTAATAGTAAGTAATTTTATTTATATCATTAAAATAGTATACTATGCAAATTCAAATCAACACCGACAAAAACGTAGAAGGAAACGAGCGATTGACCAAATTTTACACCACCGAATTACAAAATGAATTGGCTCGTTTTGATGACAAAATCATCCGAATTGAAGTCCATTTTGGAGACGAAAACAGTGATAAATATAGCACCAACGACAAACGTTGTTTGATCGAAGTGCGTTTAGCTAAAAAACAACCTTTGGCAGTTACTGATTTTGCCGACACTATAGAAAAATCGTTTTATGGTGCACTTGAAAAAGTAAAAAAAGTGTTGGATACCACCTATGAAAAAATGCGTGAATATTAATTTCGCATTAGAATATGAAAAGCCCAATTATACACTTGATTGGGTTTTTTATGAAGAAGAAAAGCACCAATCCATTGCTGAAATGATGCTTTTCACCTAACCAAAAACCAATCAATTTTATTTTTCTCAGTAACTTAGTTACTTTTATTACTCTCTTTCTTCAATTCTTTCCACTTCTTCTCCGTATAAATCAGAAGGTTGATTTCTAAAAACCAATTGTCCATCAAAACTGTCCAGTAGAATGATACTGTCTACGGTAACTTTACCAGCTAAAATTTCTTTCGAAAGTTGGTTCAATACTTCTCTTTGAATCACTCTTTTTACCGGACGAGCGCCATATTGCGGATCGTATCCTTTTAAGGCTAAATAATCAATGGCTTCGGGCGTGGCATCCATCGTAATGTTTTGTTGTGACAACATTTTGGTGACACTTTTAAGTTGTAGTCCCACAATTTGTTTTATGTTGGCTTGCGTCAATGGTGTAAACATCACGATTTCATCGATACGATTAATAAACTCAGGACGAACCGTTTGTTTTAATAATCCCAACACTTCTACTTTTGCAGCTTCGGTAGTTGCGTCTACGCTTCCAGTAAGATTGTCGAATTTTTCTTGAATAATATGGCTGCCAATGTTGGATGTCATGATGATAATTGTATTTTTAAAATCGGCTACACGTCCTTTATTATCAGTCAATCGTCCTTCATCCAACACTTGCAACAAAATATTAAAGGTGTCGGGATGCGCTTTTTCAATTTCATCCAATAAAATTACTGAGTACGGTTTTCTTCGCACGGCTTCCGTCAACTGTCCGCCTTCGTCGTAACCAACATAACCTGGAGGCGCGCCCACAAGTCGGCTCACACTATGGCGTTCTTGGTATTCGCTCATGTCAATACGAGTCATGGCATTTTCATCGTCGAACAAATATTCGGCTAATGCTTTGGCTAGTTCAGTTTTACCAACGCCTGTAGTTCCTAAAAAAAGAAAGGTTCCAACGGGTTTTTTCATGTCTTGTAAACCGGCGCGACTTCGGCGAACGGCATCACTAACTGCTTCAATAGCTTCTTCTTGTCCGACCACTCTGTTGTGCAATTCCTCTTCCAGTTTTAATAGTTTTTCGCGATCGCCTTGTAGCATTTTCATGATTGGAATTCCGGTCCATTTCGCTACTACTTCGGCTATATCTTCGCGTGTGACTTCTTCTTTAATTAGGGAAGTGCCCGATTGATTTTCGATTAATTGTTGTTGTAAAACGTCCAATCGTTCTTGCGCTTCTTTGATTTTTCCGTAACGGATTTCGGCTACTTTTCCGTAATCACCATCGCGTTCGGCACGTTCGGCTTCGATTTTAAAATCTTCAATTTCGAGTTTTACCGCTTGAATGCTATCGACTACGTCTTTCTCTGATTTCCATTTGGTATATATTTCGTTGCGTTCTTCTTTAAAATTCGCCAAATCCATTCCGAGACCTTTGAGTTTGGTTTCGTCGTTCTCGCGTTTTATGGCTTCCATTTCGATTTCCAACTGCATGATTTTCCGATCCAAAACGTCGAGTTCTTCGGGTTTGGAATTGATTTCCATTCGAAGTTTAGAAGCCGCTTCGTCCATCAAATCGATAGCTTTATCGGGTAAAAAACGATTGGTGATGTACCGTTGGGATAATTCTACAGCAGCAATAATCGCGTCGTCTTTGATACGCACTTTGTGATGGGTTTCGTATTTGTCTTTGATGCCTCGTAAAATGGAAATTGCACTTTCAGTATCAGGTTCGTCAACAACTACCTTTTGAAAACGTCGTTCAAGTGCTTTATCTTTTTCGAAATATTTTTGGTATTCGTCTAATGTAGTAGCTCCAATCGCACGTAATTCGCCACGAGCCAACGCAGGTTTTAAAATATTGGCTGCATCCATAGCGCCTTCACCACCACCAGCACCAACTAAAGTATGGATTTCGTCAATAAAAAGTACGATATCACCTTCGGCAGAAGTGACTTCTTTCACAACCGCTTTTAATCGTTCTTCAAACTCACCTTTGTATTTGGCTCCAGCAATTAAGGCGCCCATATCAAGTGAATACACAACTTTATCTTTTAAATTTTCAGGAACGTCACCATCTACAATGCGGTGTGCGAGTCCTTCGGCTATAGCTGTTTTTCCTACGCCAGGTTCACCTACGAGCATCGGATTGTTCTTAGTGCGACGCGTTAATATTTGCAATACACGTCGAATTTCTTCATCCCGACCAATAACGGGATCGAGTTTGCCGTTTTTGGCTAATTCATTTAAATTTTTAGCGTATTTGTTGAGGGAGTTGTACGTTTCTTCAGCAGATGCAGAGGTTACTCGCTCGCCTTTTCGCATTTCGGTAATTGCCGATTCTAAGCCTTTTTCAGTCACACCTTGGTCTTTTAGAATTTGAGCTACTTTACTTTTTGATTTGAAAATAGCCAATACCAAATGTTCGATGGATACAAATTCATCGTTCATTTTTTTGGCGATAATTTCCGATTCGTTTAAGGAGTGATTGGCTTCTCGTGAAAACATAAAATCACTTCCTGAAACTTTTGTAAAACTTTGTATAGTACTGTCTATTATTTTTTTCAATAGGTCAACATTCACGTTGAGTTTCTTTAATAGAAAAGGTGTTACATTTTCATCAACTTCCAAAATGCCTTTAAAAATATGTTCGTTTTCCAGCTGTTGCTGCCCAAAACTTTGTGCAATTTGTTGTGCTTGTTGCAAAGCTTCCTGCGATTTGATGGTTAAATTTTTGAAATTCATTGTTGTTAGTATGTTGTTTTTTGTATGTTTTAAATAGCTTTTAAGTATCTTTGATTTGGAAGGGTCAATTTGTATTCCATTAGTATTTTTCGGACAAAATGACTGCTATTCTTTGTAAAACATGCCTAACAAAGCGACAAAAAGTCGCAATAAATGCCATTTTATGAGTTTATTTAAAGATGTATTTGGAAAATCAGAGCAAGATGATGCTTCTTCAAAAGTTGCTTGGCGTCAACTAACCGATTTAGGAGAATTGAATGTGATGGTTTCAGAATCTGCTGAAAAACCAGTGCTACTATTTAAGCATAGTACCCGATGTGCTATTAGTAGAATGGTGTTGAAACAATTCGAGCGCGATTATAATTTGGATGATGCTATAATTCCGTATTTTTTAGATTTACTGCAACACCGCGACATTTCAAATGAAATAGCCAATCGATTCGAAGTGCAACATCAATCTCCTCAAGTTATTGTCATAAAGGAAGGAAAAACAGTATACAACGCTTCTCACGAGAGTATTAATGTAATAATTTTAAAAGATTTTATTTAATAGAAGTTATTTTCTAACAAACGGAGGTAATAATTTTGAAGCGACTTCACCAAAACCTATGCGTACAGCACTATTTTGGCAAAAACCTTTCATAGTGACCGTATCGTTGTCGTTGATGAATTTACGCTCTGAACCATCTTTCATCATTAACGGATTCTTACCACTCCATGTCAATTCTAGCATCGAACCAAAACTGTCTTTGTTTTTACCAGAAATCGTTCCCGATCCCATCATGTCGCCCGAATTCACTCTGCATCCATTAGAAGTGTGATGCGTAAGTTGTTGCGCCATAGACCAATACAGGTATTTGAAATTGGATTTAGAAACCAAAGTCGCTTCTGAATTTTCAGGAGTAATGTAAACTTCTAAATTAATATCGAAGGCATTTTTTCCTTTTTGTTGTAAATAGGGAAGTGGCGTTGGCTCTTGCTTTGGACCTTTTGTTCTAAACGGTTCTAAGGCATCCATGGTAACAATCCATGGGGAAATAGAAGAAGCAAAATTTTTGGCTAAAAACGGACCAAGAGGCACGTATTCCCATTTTTGCATGTCGCGCGCGCTCCAATCGTTAAGTAAAACCATTCCGAAAATGTAATCTTCAGCTTCATTGATCGGAACATTTTCTCCCATAATATTGACATCAGTGGTGATAAAAGCGGTTTCTAATTCGAAATCGACAAATCGAGAGGGACCAAAAACTGGGGTTGTTTCTCCATTAGGTAAGGTTTGTCCCATTGGTCGGTGAACCGGAATTCCAGAAGGAACTATAGTCGAACTTCTACCGTGATACCCTACTGGAATATGAAGCCAGTTGGGCAATAAAGCATTTTCGGGATCACGAAACATTTTGCCTACATTGGTGGCGTGTTCTTTACTCGAATAGAAATCGGTATAATCCCCAATTTGAACAGGCAAAAGCATCTCTACATATTGAATATCGAAAATAACCACGTCGCGATGTTCTTTGTTGTCTCTAAGTTTTGGATTGTTTTCATCGAACAATTCTGCCAATCGGTTTCGCACCAATCGCCAGGTTTTTTTACCATCTGAAATGAAATCATTCAAGGTATCTTGCATGAACATATCGTCGGTTAATTCAATGCCTTCAAAGTAACCCAATTGTTGTAAAGCACCCATGTCAATTGCACAATCACCAATTCGGGTTCCGATTGTGATGACATCTTCTTTAGTTAAGAAAACACCAAACGGAATGTTTTGAATTGGGAAATCGCTATTGGCGGGAACTTTAATCCATGACTTTCTAGAAGGATCATTGGCTATATTTGGCATACTTTGAGATGTTGATTTAATGTTGAAAAAATTGTAATCAAATATATCATTTAGAATTTATATCACAAACGAATTTTGTAATTTTGGAGAGAATTTAACGAAAAACACTACAATGCAACACGACACCATCATTTTTGACTTAATTTTAGAAGAACAAGACAGACAAATTCACGGAATTGAGCTTATTGCTTCAGAAAATTTTGTAAGCGACCAAGTAATGGAAGCTGCAGGTTCTTGCCTAACCAACAAATATGCAGAAGGATATCCTGGAAAGCGTTATTACGGTGGTTGTGAAGTGGTAGATGTTGTAGAGCAAATTGCGATTGACAGAGCGAAAGAACTTTTCGGAGCTGAGTATGCCAACGTACAACCTCACTCGGGTTCGCAGGCCAATACTGCGGTTTTTGCTGCTTGCTTGAAACCTGGAGATAAAATATTAGGTTTTGATTTGTCTCATGGTGGTCACTTAACACATGGTTCGCCAGTTAATTTTTCAGGGCGATTGTATACGCCAAGTTTTTATGGAGTAGAAGCAGAAACAGGGCAATTTGATTACGACAAAATTCAAGCGATTGCAACTAAAGAACAACCCAAATTAATCATTGCGGGAGCTTCTGCATATTGTAGAGATATGGATTTTGCTCGTTTCCGACAAATTGCTGATAGTGTTGGAGCCCTTTTATTGGCCGATATTTCGCATCCTGCTGGATTAATTGCAAAAGGATTGATGAACGATCCTATTCCGCATTGCCATATTGTTACCACTACAACTCATAAAACGTTGAGAGGACCGAGAGGGGGATTGATCTTGATGGGGAAAGATTTTGAAAATCCGTGGGGATTGACTACGCCAAAAGGTGACATTAGAATGATGTCTTCATTATTGGATTTGGCCGTATTTCCGGGTAATCAAGGTGGTCCGTTGATGCACATTATTGCCGCGAAAGCAGTTGCTTTTGGCGAATGTTTGTCGGATGAATTTTTTACGTACTCGATGCAAGTCCAAAAAAATGCCAAAGCAATGGCAGCGGCTTTTGTAAAAAGAGGTTATCATTTAATTTCAGGAGGCACTGACAATCACATGATGTTGATTGATTTACGAAATAAAAACATTACGGGAAAAGAAGCCGAAAACGCTTTAGTGAAAGCCGAAATAACGGTCAATAAAAACATGGTGCCGTTTGACGATAAATCGCCATTTGTAACTTCTGGAATTCGAATTGGAACGCCAGCAATTACAACTAGAGGTTTGGTAGAAAGCGATATGGAAACGATTGTTGCATTTATCGACAAAGTATTGATGAATCATACTAATGAAGAAATCATTGAAGAAGTAGCCGATGCCGTAAATGAGATGATGAGCGAGCGACCTATTTTTGTGTACTAGTTAATTGTAGTTTTTATTATATTTAAAAAAATTAAACCATTAAGAAATTAAGCGAATTAAGTAATTGGATTCTTAATAGACTTAATTTCTTAATGTTTTTTTAGACATGATTAAACCTATTAATTTTAAATAAAGGAAAAGTATTTTTAAAGTACGTTCTTCGGAACGTCTTTTTTTTGCTAATAGTGTTAGAAAGTGCGTTAGGGATTGTAGTGAAAATCCTTGAAATTGTGAGATGGCGTAGCAAGCTTGCAATGACAATATTGAAACGGAAAGCCCGGTCCCGATAGATAAAAACAAGTTTGGCAAACATAGTTTTTACTAATCGGGAAACACCAAAAAAAATTATTCTTTTTTAATGGCTTCTTCAAATTTTTCGTTGACTTTTTTCCAATTGATGACATTGAAAAAAGCTTCGATGTAATTTTTGCGTTTGTTTTGATAGTTCAAATAATACGCATGTTCCCAAACATCGATTCCTAAAATAGGAGTTCCAGAGATGGTTTGATTAGGCATAAGCGGATTGTCTTGATTGGCGGTGCTGGTGACTTCTAATTTTCCGGATTTGTTCACGACGAGCCAAGCCCAACCTGAACCGAATTGTTTCAAAGCGGCATCACTAAGTTGGAATTTCAAGTTTTCGAAAGAACCAAAATCGCGATTTATGGTACTTGCCAAAGTATCTTTTGCGATACCTCCTGCTTTGGGTGCCATGATTTCAAAATACAGACTGTGGTTGTAATAACCTCCAGCATTGTTTCTGAGATCGGTGTTGCCATCGTTTCTTTTGAGCAATTCTTCGATAGTGAGTTTTTCTTGATCGGTACCTATGAGTAGTTTATTGAGATTGTTGGTGAAGGTTAGGTAATGCTTGGCATAATGGATTTCCATTGTCATGGCATCGATATGCGGCGCTAAATCGTCGTATTTGTAGGAAAGTTGTACCAATTTAAAAGCGCCTTCGGTAGCTTTAACATCTTCGGGTAAACCGATTGTAATTTTTTCTTCTTTAGAAGGCAACGGTACTTCGACTACTTCGGTGTATTTTTTCTTATTGCACGAAGTTAAAAGTAACAGTATTGTAAAAAAAAGGAATATGTTTTTCATGGGTTTGCGTTATTTTTTTTTGCTAACTAATGACATAATCATTTCGATATACATTTCTTTTGCTTCATTTTGAGAGAGGTGACTTATTTGCATCCAAGCGTTGGTTTTGAACGCATTTCGCAAATCGTAAACTGGAGAAACTCGCGTGTCTATCGTACCAAAAGTGGCTTGTTTGTAATAAGCATACAATCGCAATTGCACATCTTGTGGCAAATTAGATTGACTCATTGCACTGGCTGCAATGACCGCTTCTTCGAAACGAATATCTAAAGCTGATTCTTCCATTTATTTTGACGCAATAACGGTTCTGTTTCCGATTGCTTTTTGACTTAAAGTTACATCAATTTTTGTTCCTATTGGCAAATAAATATCAACACGAGAACCAAATTTAATAAATCCGGCGTCATCACCTTGGGTGACTTGTGTTCCTTCTTCAGCATAATTTACAATTCGTTTTGCCAAAGCGCCAGCAATTTGTCGGTATAAAATTTCGCCAAAACCTGGACTATCAATAACTACAGTGGTTCGTTCGTTTTCTGTACTCGCTTTGGGATGCCAAGCCACTAAATATTTGCCTGGGTGGTATTTGCTGTATTTTACTTTTCCACCTACTGCATATCGGGTAACGTGAACGTTTATTGGTGACATGAAAATCGAGACTTGTAATCGTTTGTCTTTGAAATATTCGGGTTCGAATACTTCTTCAATAACAACTACTTTTCCGTCAACTGGTGCAATGATGTGGTCATCACTTGGATGAATGCGACGATCTGGATTTCTAAAAAATTGCAAAACCAATAATAGCAATAGGAGTAGTGTTATTTGTACGGTTTTTAAAATCCAAAAGTTATCATTACCAATCAAATAGGAACTTCCCAACAATAAAACTACAAAAGTTGTTGTGGAAATAAGGATGATTTTTGCGCCTTCTTTATGAAACATAATATAAAATTTGATAGAATAAGAAAATAAATGGTGCTACAAATATAATACTATCTAGTCGATCTAGCATACCGCCATGACCAGGCATTATAGTTCCGCTGTCTTTTACACCTGCCATTCGTTTGAATTTGGATTCGATTAAATCTCCCAATGTGCTAAAAACAACTACTATTAGTGAAATGATGATCCATATTAATGGTGTGGCTTCAATATAATATTTTGAAAGTAAATAACTAGCAATGACACAAAAAACTACACCTCCTACGAATCCTTCAACTGTTTTTTTTGGGGATATTTTTTCGAGTAGTTTGTGTTTACCTATTGATTTTCCAACCACATAAGCAAAGGTATCGTTGGTCCAGATCAATATAAAAATACTGATGATTATTTTTGGGTTGAAACCACGTATTCCGAAAGGAATTTTGGTAATAATAATAAAAGGAAGAATAATGTAACCCGCTAAAAACAAGTATTTTGAAAACGTATCTAATTTTTCTTTTTTGTGATTGAATAACAAAAGTAAGCCTTTGACTGACACAAAAAGGGTTATAATTAAAATAAGTATATCGTTTGTTTTGTTGGTTCTGTAGTAGGTTCCCAAAATAAAAGAAGTTCCGCCAATTAGTAATGGAAGTAGTTTATTGACCTGAATTAACTGGCAAAATTCATAAATACAAATGAGTAAGAACACACCAAACAATACAAAAAAACTACTACTGGAATAGGATGTAGCCATAAGTAATATAATTACATATACTAATCCCGAAAGTGATCTCGTAATAGTTTCATTCATTTTATAAATCTTCTAAAAGTAATAAGTAAAGATTTTTGGCACAACTACCGTAGGTTAAAAAATCTTCATCTTGTACTTTTTCGAAATACTTTATAGTAGTTATGTTGGTTGGGTAATCTTTAGTATATTTTTTCTTAATCACTCTTAAACCATCACTTTTCGATTCTAATATTTGACTTGTAGTCGCTAGAATAACAATATTATCAGGAAGTTCGTTTGGTTTATAGTGTTTGATTTGATTGGAAGAAAACAATACTGATCCTTCATCAGAAATTAAATTTTCGCAACTGGCTAAGAAAAACTTGGGATCTTTAGGTTGCGTATAATTTAACTTATTTTCATCTAATAGATTGAATAACTTCGGATCGTAGCACAAAACTTCGCTCTCAAACCAATCGTTTTCTTCTAGAATATTTTCAAATTGTTCTCTTACTTCAGCCAAGTTTTCACAATATAAAAACTTACCTCCATTTTTTTTGAAGTTATAGGTAAAAAGCTCATCAACAGGTAGTGATGACTTTTTTGGTGAGTTATATTCACTTTGGTTATCTTCATCAGAGGCGTCATTGCCTGAACCAAATATTTTTTTAAAAAGACTCATAGTTGTATATAAGGACTTGTTTTGTAACTTGAAAACATTCAAAGATAAAAAAATCTTAATTCAAAAGCATTTTTTGAATTAAGATTTTCGTAAATTTTGTATAATCGTTATTCTTTAGCTAAATCGACATCTTCTTTATCATATAATCTTTTGCCAAAAATAGTTTCAAGATCATCTTTAAAAATGACTTCTTTTTCTATCAAAATGGCAGCCAATTGATTTAATTTATCTTTGTTTTCTTCCAAAATAGCAATAGCTCTTTGGTATTGACTTTCGATTAAAATGGAAATCTCTTGATCGATAATATGTGCTGTTTCTTCTGAATAAGGTTTAGAAAAATTGTACTCACTTTGACCTGATGAATCGTAATAGGTAACATTACCTAATTTTTCATTCAAACCATAAATGGTAACCATGGCACGCGCTTGTTTTGTTACTTTTTCAAGATCACTTAACGCGCCTGTTGAAATGGTATTGAAAGTTACTTTTTCAGCAGCTCTTCCTCCCATCGTAGCACACATTTCGTCAAGCATTTGATCGGGACGAACAATAAGTCGTTCTTCTGGTAAATACCAAGCTGCTCCTAAACTTTGCCCTCTGGGAACAATAGTTACTTTTACTAAAGGCGCCGCATGCTCTAGCATCCAACTTACGGTTGCGTGTCCGGCTTCATGAATCGCAATAGCTCTTTTCTCTTCAGGAGTAACGATTTTATTTTTCTTTTCTAATCCGCCCACAATTCGGTCAACGGCATCTAAAAAGTCTTGTTTATCTACAGCAGTTTTGTTGTTACGAGCAGCAATTAAAGCCGCTTCATTACACACATTGGCTATATCAGCCCCTGAAAATCCAGGCGTTTGTTTGGCAAGAAAATCAACATCTAAACCGTCTACTTTTTTCAAAGGAGTTAAATGGACTTGAAAAATTTCTTTTCGCTCTCTGATATCTGGTAAGTCAACATAAATTTGACGGTCAAAACGACCAGCCCGCATCAATGCTTTATCTAATACATCAGCTCTATTGGTTGCTGCTAGTACGATTACATTGGTATCCGTACCAAATCCGTCCATCTCAGTTAGCAATTGATTTAATGTATTTTCACGCTCGTCATTTGACCCAGAAAAGTTGTTTTTGCCACGGGCACGTCCGACAGCATCAATTTCATCTATAAAAATGATGGCAGGTGATTTGTCTTTGGCTTGTTTGAATAAATCACGGACTCTAGAAGCTCCAACTCCAACAAACATTTCTACGAAATCGGAACCCGATAAGGAGAAAAAGGGTACTTTAGCTTCACCTGCAACGGCTTTTGCCAATAATGTTTTTCCTGTTCCAGGAGGTCCAACGAGTAAAGCGCCTTTAGGAATTTTACCTCCAAGTGCAGTATATTTCTCAGGATTTCTTAGGAATTCTACAATTTCTTGTACTTCTTCTTTGGCACCTTCTAAACCTGCAACGTCTTTAAATGTTACTTTAGTATCTGTTTTTTCATCAAAAAGTTTGGCTTTTGATTTTCCGATATTGAATATCTGTCCACCACCACCACCGGCTCCACCACCGCCAGACATTCGTCTCATGATGTAAATCCAAACACCAATAATTAAAACAAAAGGTAATATTTGGAAAAGTAAACCTGTCCAATCGTCTTTTTGTTTGAAATCGTATACTTTTAATTTACCATCAACAATGGCTTTATCTAATTTCTTCTCGTAATTTTGAGTATCACCAATATCAAAAATATAATGAGGTCCTTTGTTTGGATTACCCAGTACATCAATAGCTACTTTTTTGTTGGCTTTGTCTTTTAATGCCGCTGGTGTTAAATATATTTCGGCTTGTACTTTGTTGAAAATGATTACTTTTTCAATCTGTCCTTTGTTTAAAAGCTCTTCCGATTTAGAAGAAGTTATTTTTTGTGGATCTTGAAAACTTCCACCATTTAATAAACTTAAAAGTAAAAATATACCTATAAGTGCCCCGTAAATCCACCACGGGCTTATTTTGAAATTTGTTGGTTTTTTTTCTGTTGACATTATTTATTTTGTACTTTTAATATTTATTTTCTAGCGTAGTGATTTTCGCATCGCCCCAGAGTCCTTCGATGTTATAATATTCACGAATTTGTTTTTGGAAAACATGAACTACAATACTTACATAGTCCATTAATACCCATTCAGCATTATCAGAACCTTCAACATGCCAAGGTTTGTCTTTTAATTCTTTTGAAACTAATTTTTGAATCGAATTTACAATAGCGTTCACTTGAGTGTTTGAACTTCCATTACAAATAACAAAATAATCACAAACTGCGGTATCTATGTCTCTTAAATCTAGGATGTCTATATCGTTTCCTTTTACTTCTTCTATTCCTTTAATGATGTTTGTCAGTAAAACATCTGTGCTAGCGCTCTTCTTAGTCATTTATTATTTTTTCTGTATTTTGCAAAGGTATCATTTTTTGTCTTTATTTTTGATGCTTAACATAAGTTTAAATATAAAAACTTATAAACTAATTTCCATGAAACTCATCAAACTCAGTGCCATAGATTCGACTAATGATTTTTTAAAAGAATTGTCTAAAAATGAGACTTTGGAAAATTTCACGACAGTAGTCGCCGAACAACAATTAAAAGGCAAGGGGCAGATGGGTTCAAGTTGGGTAACTGAAAAAGGTAAAAATTTGATAATGAGTACCTTGATTAAAGATGTAGTTACGAATGTAGATCAGGTTTTTCATTTAAATGTAGCGGTTTCAATAGCAATTATTCAAGTTTTAGAGACTTTAAACATTCCGAGTTTGTCAATAAAATGGCCCAACGACATTATGTCAGATGGTAAAAAAATCGCTGGAATTTTAATTGAAAATCGATTTAAATCGAACACTACAATAGAATCAGTGGTCGGAATTGGTTTGAACGTCAATCAAAAAGACTATAGTTCGCTACCCAAGGCATCATCCATGTCAATTGTAGCTAACATAGAATTTGATATCGACTTGATTTTAGAGGAATTTATTGCAAAAATTCAAGCAAATTGTAATTACATCAGTAAAAATGCTACCGAAAAACTTTGGACCATATATTTGGAGAATTTATTCAAAAAGGGTCTTTTAATGAGTTTTGAAGACCAACATAAATCTGTCTTTAACGGAACTATACTAGGTGTTACTCATGAAGGTAAATTAGAAGTGGCTCATCAAGACAAAACTATTCATTATTACGGAATTAAAGAAATTACCTTACTTTATTAAATTACAATTTACCCATATTTTGAGCCAATGTTTCAATAAATTTAGATATTGGTCCTTTAATCATCATTGCCATCATTGGATTGAAATCTCCTTCAAAATCTAGTTTTACGGCACTTTGATTTTCTGTCAGCGTTTCAATATTTGCTACGAGTGTAAACGGTAATTTATCACTTGCTGCAGCTAAAACCACTTTACTATTTGGAGTTTTTTCTTTCATTTTTAATTTGATTTCGGGCATACCTTTCAAACCAAAATTAAAAATATCATCGCCTAAAACTTCAAATTTCGCAATATTTTCGGGCATCAGTTTTTCGAAATTTTTCACATCTGATAAGGAATTGAACAAATATTCAGCTGATTTTTCTACGGTAACTTTAGGACTTTCTAAATTCATTTATTTGTCATTACGAGAAAGGACGTAATCTCTTTCTCAAATTTTAATTTTATTTATTTTCTAAAACATTCCATGTTGACGGACTTTTGCGCCATTCTTGTAATGTAATTTGCTCTTCTTCGGTTATGTACTTTTTTTCTACAGCCAAATTCAGTAAGTTTTCATAATTGCTCAATGTGTTTAAAGCAACATTTGCATTTTTGAAATTTTCGGTAGCCACATCAAATCCATACGAAAAAATGGCTACCATTCCTTTTACATTGGCACCTGCTTCTTTCAAAGCTTCGACAGCTAATAAACTACTATTTCCAGTACTTATCAAATCTTCAACCACAACTACATTTTGCCCTTTTTGCAAAAATCCTTCTACTTGATTTTGTCTTCCGTGTTTTTTTGCCTCAGGTCTAACGTATACAAATGGCAGTCCGAGCTCTTCTGCAACAAGTATGCCAATGCCAATCGCCCCGGTAGCAACACCCGCAATTACATCGGGCTTGCCATACAATACTTCAATTTGTTTGGCAAACTCATCGCGCACATAATTGCGTATCGCTGGAAATGAGAGTGTTAAACGATTGTCGCAATAAATAGGAGAATGCCATCCCGAAGCCCATAAAAAAGGTTTTGACGGATTCAATTTAATTGCATTTATTTGTAAAAGCAATTCGGCTGTTTTTTCGGCTGTATCTGTGTTAAAAATCATACTACAAATGTATAAAGTTTTTGTGAACGACAAGCCACTTTTTTTGACAAATGAAATTGCCAAAGAAACCGATTTTCAACTTTTTTTACTTGAAAGTATTGATATTGAGCAGCTTATAATTAAAATGTTTAACAATAAAATTTTAAAAGCTTATTTATATTATCCAGATGAAAAAGCCATCTTAAAAAAAGTCAAAGAAAAGATACCGGTTAACAAAGCTGGTGGTGGACTTGTTTACAACAATAAAGGAGAAGTGTTGTTTATTTTTAGAAATGGGAAATGGGATTTACCAAAAGGAGGCATCGAAAAAGGGGAGGAAATTGAGGAGACAGCCGTTCGAGAAGTAGAAGAAGAAACGGGTGTTACAGGATTGAAAATCACAAAAAAACTTCAAAAAACCTATCACATTTTTAAACGTAACGGTCGTTATAAATTAAAAATTACGCATTGGTTTGAAATGAATACCAATTATGAAGGAACGCCTTTTGCACAAGTAGAAGAAGGAATTGAAAAAGCCGTTTGGCTCAATCCAGAGCAGGTGAAAGAAGCATTAAAAAATTCGTTTGAAAACATCAAGTTGCTATTCGAACCTGAAAGTATGTAAAAATAATTAACGAATTATTCTGTAAATTGGATATTGCAAATGTGAATTTTCATAGTATTCCGAATGTTTGTAAATCCAATCCAATTGCACATTTCCATTCTCTAAAAAGGTTTTGTCTGCTTGCTTTTTCGCTTCAAATTCCGTTTTAAGTGTTGTGTTTTTATCCAACAATTCTTTGGCCACATCTTCAAAAACATAGGCAGAAAAATATTCTTTTTGTTGCAAAATGACATCGAAAAAATTCCAATTAAAATACGAATCTACCGCTTCTGGCTCGAGTGTTTCTAATAGATATTTTACTCCAGATTGTTGAGTCGAAACCAAATAATCACCCCGGAAAAACTTAATTTTTTTTGAAGTTGCCTTAACCTTGGTGTTATAGTGTAAATAATGTCCTTCATAAGGCGATTTTGACGTTTCAAAACTGGCAATTTTATACAATTCCACTTCAATTAGCGTATCGTTTAGAATGGTAGTAAATTGAACAGTGTTCAACTTTAATAGATCAATTACCTGCCATTGTGATTGCGGAATCACATACGATTTAGGAATGCTTACAAACTGTGTAGGTTTGTGGTTGCCATAAAACGGAATTTTTTTAAAAAAGGGTTTGTCTCTATCGTAATACAAACGGTCTTTTCCAGAAATGGCGCTTGGTTTCATTTTACCTTCAAATCCTTTAAAATCAAGATATAATACTTTGGTAGAATCTACTTCCCAATCGATGGGATACAATTTCCCAATTCCCAATTCTTTAGTATTTTCATTTCGTAAAGTTTTAATTTTCTTCCAATTTTCTTCGGTAGCACTAATGACACTTACCATAAATTCGTAGGTCACTTTTACACGCTCTTTAAAAGGTTTTAGCATATGTGTTTCGGGTACAAATCCCAACGTATTAAAAAGTGTTGTGTAACCAGTTGCATATCGTGGTGTGTCGGTAAACTGTTCAAAACCTTTATCAGGCGTTGTACTGTGCACATTTACATAAGGTGTAATATCGATTTTTTTGCGATTCATGTCATTCACAATGTTGGGAAAAAATTCGGTGTTAAAATAGTTACCCAAAGCACTTCCCAATCGTTCATGTTGTGTGGCAATACAAGTAAAAGTATATTGATAATCGGCACCATTCGAAACGTGATTGTCTAGAAACACATCTGGATTAATCTCATGAAACAACTGTTGAAAACTTCTGGCATTTTTGGTATCCGATTTTATAAAATCGCGATTCAAGTCGTAATTCCTCGCGTTGCCTCTAAATCCGTATTCTTCTGGACCATTTTGATTGGCTCGCGAGGTCGAATTTCTATTCAACATCCCACCAATATTGTAAACTGGAATTACAATTACCATTGTGTTTTTTGGCACTTTTGTTTTTTGAGTGGCTAAATCGCGCAGCAATTGCATCGAAGCATCAATTCCGTCGGGTTCACCTGGATGAATTCCGTTGTTAACCAAAATTTTTGCTTTATTTTGTTGAAAATTAAAATTTTTATTTTCAGAAAAAACAACAATATGCAAAGGTTTTCCGCTATCGGTTTTGTCTTTCTCGAAAAGTTGAATCGATTCGAAATTGGCATCCAATGCTTTATAATACGCAATACATTCGTCATACGTAGTCGATTGATTGCCATTCCCTTTTTCAAAGGGAGTAGGATAGTTTGGAAGTTTTTGTCCAAAGGAAACTATTGAAAAAAAGAGTAAAGAAATGTTTAAAAATCGCATGATCGAGTGGTATTGAATTTCAAATATAAAGAAACTTTTAAATTTTAATTTGGAAATGGCTTTATCTTTGCAAAATGTATACAAATCCACATTCCAACAATTTACTATTGAATTTAGGCATCGATGCGCTAAATGAAATGCAATTGGCTGCACAAGAAGCTATTGTAAATGACGCCAATGTTTTGCTCTTATCACCAACAGGTTCAGGAAAAACACTCGCTTTTTTATTGCCTATTTTTGAAATGTTAGCGCCCGAAGTCAAAGGAGTGCAATGTTTAATTTTAGTTCCTTCACGAGAATTAGCTTTGCAAATTGAGCAAGTATGGAAAAAAATGGGAACCGATTACAAAGTCAATGTATGTTACGGAGGACATGCAATCGATACGGAAATTAAAAATTTATCCAATCCACCTGCAGTTTTAATTGGAACTCCTGGACGAATTGCCGATCACATTGATAGAGGAACTTTTACTATAGATGCCATTCAAACACTTATTTTGGATGAGTTTGATAAGTCGCTGCAGTTGGGTTTTCACGAACAAATGTCGTTTATCATTGGACGATTATCTAAAGTCAACAAACGCATTTTGGTTTCGGCTACGGCTGGAATTGAGATTCCGAAGTACACACGAGTGATGCATCCAAAGGTTCTAGATTTTATTCCGACCGGTGACGAAAATACAAACCTAAATTTCAAACTCGTTATTTCTAAAGACAAAGACAAAATCGATTCACTATTCAATTTAATTTGCTCTTTAAAATCGCAATCGGCTATAATTTTTTGCAACCATCGCGATGCTGCCGAACGCATTAGTGACACGTTGAACGAGAAAGGAGTTTATGCTACCTATTATCATGGTGGAATGGATCAAGACGAACGCGAACGCGCTTTAATTCAGTTTCGAAACGGAAGTGTGAGCTATTTAATCACCACCGATTTGGCAGCTCGTGGTTTGGATATTCCCGAAATGAAACACGTTATTCATTATCATTTGCCATCTAAAGAGGACGAATTTACACATAGAAACGGACGTACAGCTCGTATGCTTGCTTCTGGAACCGCCTATATTATCATCCACGAAAGTGAAAAAAAACCTGATTATATTGATTATAGTATGTCGAAATTAGAGGTTGCTACAGCTACAACATTACCAAAACCACCCGAATTTCAAACGATTTATATCAGTGGCGGAAAGAAAAACAAACTGAATAAAATTGACATTGTGGGTTTCTTTTCTCAAAAGGGAAAACTGGAAAAAGAAGATTTAGGATTGATAGAAGTGAAAGATTTTATATCGTTTGCTGCTGTGAAATCGAAAAAAGTCAAAGACTTACTCAACGCGATTCGCGATGAGAAAATGAAAGGAAAGAAGTTTAAAATTGAGGTGGCTCGAAAAGTGATTAAGAAGGAAGAGTAAGAAAGTCGCAGTTTACATTCTAGTTTTCAATAAAATTAGCTAAAAACCAAAACTTAAGACTAAATTTTAACCGAGTCTGGAACCAAAACCGTATAATCCCCGCCATTTCGAATTACATCACGAACAATACTAGAAGATATGTACGACGTTTTTGCGGCCGTCAATAAAAACACCGTTTCAATTTTGGATAAGCGTCTGTTGGTGTGAGCGATGGCTTTTTCAAACTCAAAATCGGCTGGATTGCGCAAGCCACGCAAAATAAATTCGGCTTTTTCTTTTTTACACAATTCGATTGTCAATCCTTCGTAGGTAACAACTCTTACTTTCGGTTCGTCTTTAAAAGCTTGTTCGATGAATCGTTTTCGGTCTTCTAAAGAAAACATGTATTTTTTTTCGGCATTGATTCCAATCGCCACAATAACTTCATCAAAAAGTGAAATCCCTCTTTTTATAATGTCGAAGTGTCCGTTGGTTATAGGATCGAACGAACCTGGAAATATGGCTTTTTTCATAATTTCGGTTGTCTGTTATAGGTTGTCTGTTATAGGTTGTCTGTTATCGGTTTTCTGTTGTCGGTTTTCTGTTGTCGGTTGACGGTTGTCTATGTTAATCATTAGTTTTACTGAAAACTGAGAACTGACAACTGTTTTTTTATTTCTTCCAAATGGGTTTATGTTGTAAAGCTAAACTAATTTCGTTATCCAACAAATCGCTGAAATCCATTTTAGAATACGCCGCTTGCTGTGGAAAAATACTTTGCGGCGATAAACCCGGATTGGTGTTGATTTCTATAAAATGAGGTACATCGTTCATGATGATAAAATCGGTTCGTGAAAAACCCGACATACCGAGTGCTTCGTATATCTTTTTTGCCGTTTCTTCAACACGATTTTGGACTTCTTCAGATAAATGAGCTGGCGTTATTTCTTCTGATTTTCCTAAATATTTTGCTTCGTAATCGAAAAAACTATTTTGAGATAGAATTTCGGTGATTCCCATCACTTTAGTACTGCCTTTATAGTTCATAACACCTACTGAAACTTCACGACCGTTCAAATACGATTCGATTAAAATATCATGGTCTTCTGCAAAAGCAAAATCTAAAGCCTTTTGAAAATCATCCAAGTTGGAAACCATAGAAACACCTAAAGAACTCCCGGATTGGTTTGGTTTTACAAAAAATGGAAGACCAAGCTCTGTTACTATTTTATTACCATCAATTTCCTTTCCTTTCGTGATATAAATTGATTTTGCTTTCGGAATATCGAATTTGGATAAAACGGATAAGGTATCTCGTTTGTTAAACGTCAAACTCGATTGGTAATAATTGCATCCTGAATAGGGCAAATCGATCAATTCCCAGTAGGCTTGTAAGTGTCCGTCTTCGCCAGGTGTTCCGTGAACAGTATTCACAGCTACATCAAAATGAATGTTTTGATTGTCTTTGATAAACGAAAAATCAGCTTTATTGATAGGATATTTTTCACCATCGATAATGCAATACCATTGGTCGAGTAAAATATGGACTTCAAAAACGGTGTATTTTGATGTATCGAGATGATTTAAAATGAGTTGTCCACTTCGTAACGATATCACTGATTCATCAGAGTATCCACCCATAACTACGGCTACGTTCATTGAGAGTAATTTAATTTTAATACAAAATTATCATTTTTTTTCAAACGAATTACCTCGAGGAATTTATATATTTGCCAAACTGAGAACGTAAGTCTAAACGTAACGAAGTTAAATAATTTTATATGAGTTTAGGGAACTATCTAAAGAGTCGTGTTTTTTTTGCCCAAGTAATTGCTGCTATGGCTATTGTGGGTGTTTTGGGCTATTTGTTTTTTCATTGGATAACCTATGTAACGCATCATGGCGATGAAATTACGGTTCCCAATTTAAGCAAATTGACCGAAGAACAGGTAGAAGAAAAATTAGACGAATTGGATTTAGACTATTTGATTATTGATACAGTCGATTACAATCCGAAGTTTCCAAAATTGGCTGTAGTAGAGCAGGAGCCAACTGCTGGTTCGAAAGTGAAGCAAGGACGTCAGATTTACATAAAAATCAATTCCGATACCTATAAAATGGTAGCAATTCCTGATTTAGTTGATAAAACCTACCGTCAGGCGGTTCCGACATTAAAATCGATAGGTTTATTGGATGGTGAAATAACGTATGTTCCTCACATGGGAAAAGACATGGTTTTGGAAATGCGAATCAATGGCAAAAAAGTTAAACCTGGTGAAAGAGTACTCAAAGCAACAAAAATCGATTTGGTTTTGGGTGATGGAAAAGTAGTTTTTGACGAAACTGAAATTGATAGTTTGCAAAACGAACTTCCTCCTGTTGAACTTACTGATACCCTTGTAAATGGACAATAATATCGATTTTCAAGAACCAGAAGAAGAACTTTTTGAACATTATCGCTTTGAGGTTGCTAAAGGGCAAGCGTTGCTTCGCATTGACAAATACTTGATGTTGATGGTTCCGAATGCGACCCGAAATAAAATTCAAAATGCGGCTACAGCTGGCGATATTTACGTGAATGATGTTCCGGTTAAATCCAATTATAAAGTAAAGCCTTTGGATGTGATTCGGATTTTATTATCGCATCCTCCTTTTGAAAACAGAGTAGATCCAGAAGATATTCCACTTGAGATTGTATATGAAGACGATGCGTTACTTTTGATAAACAAGCCCCCTGGTTTGGTGGTGCATCCCGGACACGGAAATTACACTGGAACTTTAGTCAATGCATTGGCATTTCATTTTCAGAATTTACCATTAAACAGTAGCGAACGCCCAGGATTGGTGCATCGTATTGATAAAAACACGTCGGGATTGTTAGTAATTGCAAAAACCGAAGAAGCGATGTCGCATTTGGCGAAACAATTTGAAGACAAAACATCGGAGAGAGAATATATTGCTTTGGTTTGGGGAAATGTAAAAGAAGAGGAAGGTACAATCGAAGGTAATATTGCGCGACATGTAAAAGACAGAATGCAAATGGCGGTTTTTCCGGAAGGAGACCAAGGAAAACATGCGGTAACTCACTATAAAGTATTGGAACGTTTTGGTTACGTAACGTTGGTTTCGTGTAAATTAGAAACCGGACGAACGCACCAAATTCGCGTTCACATGAAATACATTGGTCACACGCTTTTCAATGACGAGCGATATGGAGGCGATTTGATTCTGAAGGGAACTACCTTTACCAAATACAAGCAGTTTATTGACAATTGTTTTAAAACCTTACCAAGACAAGCGTTGCATGCTAAAACATTAGGATTTATACACCCAGTCACTAAAGAGTTCATGCAATTTGATACCGAGTTACCCCAAGACATGCAAGATTGCATTGAAAAATGGCGAAACTATTCAAAATCACATTCCACAGACGATGAAGAGTAAACATAAAAAAAGCTCCAAAATTTGGAGCTTTTTTATTTAATATCGGGATTAATTTATAATTAACTTTCGTGTGGTTGATAATTCCTCAGTGCTTAATCGCAAAAAGAATAATCCTTTAGGTAAATTATCAATTGTTAAAGAATTATTTTGAAACACAGGATTTTTGATTTCCCTCATTATTTGTCCATGTAAAGAAATTAATTGAATGTCTTCTATAAACACATTGCTTACAATAGTTACATTTCCATAGGAAGGGTTTGGGTAAATCGTTACTGCATTAACATCTTCTAAAGTAAATGGAACTGTTGTGCCTAGAGTAGGCCATCTATTTTGCGCTATTGGTCCGCCCCAAATTTTTGTCGCTAAAATCGGATTATCAATAAATGGATTTCTATTTCCTTGTCTAAATGTAGTTGATGTTGACGATAAGTATGTATTTCTATTGTCTTCGTATTGTGAAACAGGATCTTCTGCATTCCATTGCAATACCAAATCTAACATATTAAAGTCTGAACTTACTGTAGTACCACTAAAAGTAGACGTTGGTAAACATTGTTCACCATAGTGTAAATACATATACATGATAATTCGTGCACAGTCGCCTTTCCATTCGTCTCCAGGATACCAATACTGACCTACAACTGCAGCATCACCGCTTCCTGGACCATACAATTTATTTCCTCTTAGGCTATTTCGATCGACATCACACGTTCGAAGCATGTGTACATCTGCCCCAGGACCAGTTTGACCTAATTCTGGATTTCCTAATGCTTGAGGAAAGATATGTTCTCTATTCCATGCACAAAGATTAGAAGAAGTAACATCTGCATTTTTATTTCTTCTACGATGAAATGTTGCATCTCCCGAGGTACCAAAATCTGATTCGCTGGTATAGTTACAAAGATTATTGCTATTGCCATAGACAAGCAAAACATTTGTATTTGTTGCATCATTAGGATCTAAATCGGTAAATCGCAACGCATTTTCTGCTTGTGAATACGTAAGCATGTTCGTGTGTGTTGATGTTATTTTTGTGGCTAAAGCATCTTTTAAAGCTGTACCATTTAAATTAAAATTGAATCCATTGTAATAGGGAGAAGCTGGTGCACCATTTTGCGCAATTGCAATGGTAAGGCTTAAGAATGTAAAAAAGGGGTATAAATTTTTCATAATAAATTTTTATAATTTTCTTTCTAATAGCGCCATATAAAATCCATCAAAACCTGATTGTGATGCAAGAAGTTTCGAATCTTTAACAAATGTAAATGATTTTCCTATTTCTGTAGTTAAGAAATGCTTAATTTGTTGCTCATTTTCGGAAGGCAATACTGAACAAGTGGCATACACTAATTTTCCACCAGGTTTCACAATTTTCGAGTAGTTTTCTAAAACTTCGGCTTGGGTTTTTTTTATGTTATCGATGAATTCAGGTTGTAATTTCCATTTAGCATCTGGATTTCTTTTTAAAACCCCCAATCCACTACAAGGCGCATCAATCAGTACTCTGTCTGCTTTTTCGTGTAATTTTTTGATCACTTTGGTCGAATCGATAATTCGATATTCGATATTAAAAGCACCATTTCTTTTGGCGCGGAGTTTTAATTGTTTGAGTTTACTTTCGTACAAATCCATTGCAATTAATTGTCCTTTATTTTGCATTAACGAAGCCATGTGAAGGGTTTTTCCACCGGCACCAGCACACGTATCTACTACACGCATTCCGGGTTGTACATCTAAAAATGCTGCAACCAATTGTGAAGACGCATCTTGAACTTCAAATAAACCTTGTTTAAAAGCATCCGTTAAAAACACGTTGGCTCTTTCGGTTAAGACTAAGGCATCAGGTTGGTCTTTTAAATATTCGGTTTCGATGTTTAAATCCATCAAAATAGCACGCAGTTTTTCTTTAGTTGTATTTAATGTATTTACGCGCAAGATGACTTTGGCTTGTTGGTTTTGAGCCGCAATTTCTTTAGTCCATAATGCTTCACCGAGTTCTTTTACGCCGAGTTCGTCCATCCAATCTGGAATGGATTCGCGCATTTTTCTAATTTTGGACAATTCGTCGAATCGTCCTTTTATTTTACGTTCTGGAGTTGCTTCTAATTGTTTCCAATCTGGAATAGGATATCCTCGTAACACCGCCCAAACGGCAAACATTCGCCATAAGTCATCACGATTGAAGGGTTCTTTTACATCGGCAATTTCAGCATATAATCGTTTCCAACGCACCACTTCGTAGATGGTTTCGGCAACAAATTTTCGATCGGAACTTCCCCAACGTTTGTCTTTTTTTAAGGCGCGCGCCACTACTTTATCGGCATATTCTCCTTCATTGAAAATAGCATTCAAAGAATCGATGGTGGTATAAACTAAATTCCGGTGTAATCTCATTGTTTTGTAGAATTAACTTCGTTCCGTTCAGCCTCAGGCCACGGAACAGCCTGCAAAGATATTGCTTTTATAGCAAACGGCGGCCGTATTCTTAAAAACCTTTTAATAGCTAAGAATACTATTGTTATTTATTTATTTATTGAAAAGACTAGTTGCAATTCTTGTCCAATCGCTTCATATTGATAATTTCTGGCGGATGTAAAACCAATGGAAATTGTTCTACTTTCACCGAACTACTGTCCAATCCGAAGCCTTTTTCTTCAGACAAACTGAGTTTTTTCATCATGAAATAGGTGTTCATTACGATTTTTTCGAAGAAGGTCAAATCGCTATCATTCGACAAGAATTTTTCAGAAAGTACGAATTTGAAATCACCAATGATGTTGTTTTTATTCAGTGATTCATAACGACTGGTAATATCTACTTCGCCATTTTTTACCATATCTTTAATAACCTCTTTGAACATCAAATTGATTTTTGTAGGTTCTCTGAAGCCAAGGTAGAAGTCAACTCTGTAAATATCGTCTTTAATAATTTCGGATACTTTATATTCTTTCTTGTAAGGTTCATTTAAAATATTTACATGAATAAACCAATACAAATCGGCCCGTTTTGGACGTTTCTGAAGGATAGAATACATCACTTTCTCTTCAATTTCATCAACTCGAGTAGAATTGGTCATGTAAACCAAATGAGTGGCATATTTTGGTATTGATAAATCGACACTTAATTCGGCAAGTACTTTTTTGTAATTTTCAATTTTGACAATTTTAGTGTAATTTTTACTAATTTTTTTAGCCAAATACCATGTAGTCATGATTGCGATAAGAACAATTGCAATAAATAAGGTGACATAACCACCATCCATAAATTTAACAATATTAGCTGATAGGAAACTTAATTCGATGGTTAAATACACTAAAATTATAGGGGCGATAAAATACCATTTTACTCTTTTCATTATCAAGTAATAATTTAGTAAGATAGTTGTCATTATCATACACAATACGATGGCTAGTCCGTAAGCATGTTCCATATTACTCGATTCTTCAAAGTGCAATACAATTCCAACACAACCTAAAAACAGCAACCAATTTATAGAAGGAATATACAATTGCCCTTTCACATCGGTAGGAAAATTAATTTTGACTTTGGGCCAAAAATTCAATCGCATCGCTTCATTAATTAACGTAAAGGAACCGCTAATCAAAGCTTGCGAAGCAATTACTGCTGCTAAGGTTGCGATTACAATTCCGACAGGTTGAAACCAATCGGCCATAATGAGATAAAACGGATTTGGATTGGAACTTCCTAATTGTTTTAAAGTCAACCCTTCATGTGAAATCAAATAAGCACCTTGTCCAAAATAGTTTAGAATTAATGCTGATTTTACAAAAATCCAACTAATTCTAATATTTTTTCGTCCACAGTGACCCATGTCTGAATACAATGCCTCGGCTCCAGTTGTACATAAAAATACGGCTCCTAAAATGAAAAAGCCTTGTTCGCTGACATCAGAAGTTAATAAATTGTAAGCGTAATACGGATTCAAAGCATTAAAAACTTCAAGGTTTGTAACCATTTGAATCACACCTAAAATCCCTAACATGCTAAACCAAACCAACATCATTGGAGCAAAAAATTTACCGACTAATTTGGTTCCGAATTGCTGAATAGTAAATAGGATAAATAAAATAGAAATTACTATAGGAACCGTCGGAATGTCTGGTTTGAATATACGTAAGCCCTCAACAGCAGATGCAACAGAAATAGGAGGTGTGATAATTCCGTCCGCCAAAAGCGCACTACCACCAATAATAGCTGGAACAATTAGCCATTGAATTTTGGTCCTTTTCACTAAAGCGTATAAAGCAAAAATTCCGCCCTCGCCGTGATTATCAGCACTTAAGGTCAGAATTACGTATTTTAAAGTCGTTTGAAGTGTTAATGTCCAAAAGATACAAGACAATCCACCTAAGATGAGTTCTTTACTAATGACACTGTCGCCAATAATGGCTTTCATAACATACAATGGTGAAGTTCCAATATCTCCGTAAATGATTCCTAATGTAATTAATAAACCTGCTGCAGATAATTTGCTGTGAAGCTGTTGGTGATTATGATTGGCCATATTTATTTTATAAAAAAGAGTACAAAGGTATCTAAATTTACTATCTGAAATAAAAAAAGCACTGAATATTTTTCAGTGCTTTTAGCTTTTAATTGTAGGCTATTTTATCTTCGGTCAGAACCTCTTGTTTGACCACCACCTCTTGATTCATTTCCGCCCGAATTTCCTCTAGATTCAGACGATGTTTGTGAAGTAGTTCTTTGCCCTACTGAACTTGAACGTTGTTCTCTTGGTGCAGATACATTTCGAGATTCGTTGGAACGAGAAGGTTGACTTTGAACATTTCTCGGTGTATTGCTTCTTGATGTTGATTCGGATGATCTTATGTCTCTTGACGAATTACCTCTTGATGATTCATTGCTTCTTACATCACGTGAATTACTAATGGTTCTTGGTGCGTCAGTTCTTATATCTCTTGAGGAATTTCCTCTTGACGATTCATTACTTCTTACATCACGTGAGTTAGTATTGGTTCTTGGCGAATCCGTTCTAACGTCTCTTGAAGTTGTATTTCGTGTAGACTCGTTTGTTCTTATGTCTCCAGAATTTGTATTATTTCTTGTCGTATTGTCTCTTGATGTTGTAGTACGTGAAGTTAGGTCTCTTGTGTTACTTCGAGTTCCGTTAGACGCGATTTGATTTCTTGAATCGCCAACTGTTCTAATGTTTCTAATTTGGTCTAACTCATATCGATTGGTATAGCTAGCATTTCGACTGTTGAACGAACGGTTTGGATATTGTCTTTCGTACCCATTTCCTCGTCTTCCATAATAATTATTGTAGGCCACTTGACATCTTCTGTAATTTACATAATTGTAGTGGTGACCAAAATTGATGTGTAAACCGATGTGATTTCGGTATCTGAAAATTGGGAAAGGATTCCACGCATAAAAATGTGATGGATAATATCCCCAATACCAAGTAGAGCAATATGGTCGGTAGTTTGGCACCCAAAAGTAACTATAAATTACAGGGGTGTGAACATAAACGGGTTCATAGATATAATTGTTACCATACATGAAAACATCACCAACTACTTGTACTCGCGCGCGATTGTTGCTGTCTTTTTCAACCTCCAAAGTGGCGACATCTTGAAATGTATCTTTTCCTAAAACCGATTGCAACACGATGATGTGCGCTCTTCTTTCTACCGATTCTACCACACGCAAATAATCCACCTGATTGTCTCCATTCAAATCCAAATTGGATATTTGATTTTTTGGGTCGTTCAAACGGTTTTCAAAATCTTCAAGGTCTCTTGAATCTCCAAAGATGGAAGCTACAGCTCTCAAATCGAGATTGTCACTAATTTCAGAACTCGTGGCATTGACTGTAGTTCTGTCTTGTGCAAATGAGCTAACAACTAGTAAACTCATCAACGTCGGTATAAATATTTTTACTTTCATAACACTGTGGTTTTTGATTAATAATTTTACAAGTGCAGTAATCCAATTTTTGTGCCAAGAATAACTATTCACAATTCATTAACAACTATTATGTTGTATTTTAGCCTCAACAAAAAAGTAAAATAGCATGAAAAAAGTATTGGTTATAAGTTTATTTTCTATAGTAATTATTGGGTGCAATGCGCAAAATACCGTTGGCATGGCACTTCCAAATGTTAAAATTGATACGCTACTTCAAGACAAAATCAGTATTCGCGCTATCGCTATTGAAGGTGATAAAGTGTTTTATGCAGCGAATAAAAATAGGGTAGGTTACCTCAATTTAAA
>CANLLR010000023.1 GCA_947491985.1 Flavobacteriaceae bacterium
AGCTTTTCTTTTGCGCAACAAACAACCAAAGTCGATTTTTTAACATTGAAGGCTTCTTTGCAACCCAATGCTAATGAAAAATCAATTTCAGGAAGTGTAGTGTATCAATTTGAAGTCAAATCGGCCATCGATACCATTCGGATTGACGCTAAAAATATGATTTTTTCAAATTTAAATATCAATTCAAAAACAGTTAAGTTTAAAAGTACAAATAAGGAATTACTGCTTTTTGAAGGATTTAAAGATGGAAAAAACACCTTGAGTTTTAATTACAAATCCACTCCTAAACAAACACTTTATTTTATTGGCGAAGGCGATGATTTACAAATATGGACGCAAGGTCAAGGGAAATACACCAGTCATTGGTTGCCAAGTTTTGACGATGGTAATGAAAAAGTGATTTTTAATTTGAGTGTAACCTACGATGCTGCTTTTACCGTATTAGCCAATGGTGTATTGAAAAAGAATATCACTCTAGATAATATTAAAACATGGCAGTATCAAATGAAACAACCGATGAGTTCGTACTTGGCTATGCTTGCCATTGGGAAGTTTATTTCGCAAAAGCAAAAATCAAAATCAGGAACGTCATTAGAATTTTATTTGGATCGTAATGATGCCGCCAAATTTGAACCAACCTATCGTTATTCTAAACAAATATTTGATTATTTTGAGAGAGAAATCGGAGTTAAATACCCCTGGAAATTGTACCGTCAGGTTCCGGTTCGGGATTTTTTATATGGTGGAATGGAAAATACTACGTCTACAATTTTCGCCCAAGATTTGGTCGTGGATGCCATAGGATTTAATGATCGAAATTATGTCAATGTCAATGCGCATGAGTTGGCACATCAGTGGTTTGGGGATATGGTAACTGCACAGTCGGGTAAACACCATTGGTTGCAAGAAGGTTTTGCAACGTATTATGCGTTATTGGCTGAAAAGGAAGTTTTTGGAAATGATTATTTTTATTATCAATTGTATAAATCGTCGTTGCAATTGAAAAATGCTGCCAAAAACGATACGATTCCAATACTGAATGAAAAAGCAAGTTCGTTATCGTTTTATCAAAAAGGCTCGTGGGCATTGCATGTAATTCGGGAAGCCATAGGTAAAAAAGCCTTTGCTAAGGCTGTAAAAACGTATTTAAAAACCTATCAATTCAAAAATGCAACCACCGATGATTTTTTAGCAGAAATTAAAAAAGTCTCCAATTTTGATACGGATGCTTTTAAAAAAGTTTGGTTGGAAGATGCGGCATTTCAAAATGATGAAGCCATTCAATTGCTAGCAAAGAAAAGTGTTTTTATCAGAGATTATTTAAAAATCAGAAGCCAAAAGGATTTGAGTGATGCCCGTTTTATGGAAGTAATCGACGAATATCGTTACATTTTGTCTTCTGATGCCTATGCTCCAATTAAGCAAGAAATAGTCTTTAGAATCAGTAAACTGAATTACAAATCAAACAAAGATTTGATTGAAATGGCGCTTAACTCTACTGATATTAAAGTCCGTCAAGCCGTTGCCGATTACCTACCAAAAGTGCCTTTGTATCTTAAAACCAAATACGAAACGTTATTAGACGATCCGTCGTATGTGACTCGCGAAGTGGCTTTTACCAATTTATGGACGAGCTTTCCAGAAGAGCAAGAAACGTATTTGAATAAAACCAAAGATTGGGTAGGTAACAACGACAAAGCATTGCGCATTCAATACCTTACATTAGCTCAAACATCTGCAAAATTAGACGAAGTTTTAAAATTAAAATTGTATACCGAATTACAAGAGTACACTTCTCCCAACTTCGAAACCTCAATCCGTTTGAATGCAATTAATGCCATTTTAGAAATCAATAAGAAGGACCAAACGATGCTCAAAAATTTAGTAAATGCTACAACCAACTTTAGATGGCAATTTTCTAAATTTGGGAAAGATAAAATAAGAGATTTGCTAAAATCTTCGGAAATGCGTGCGTTGTTTGAGAAAATAATGCCCGAGTTGATTCCGACTGAACAAGAACAACTCAAACGCTTATTGTAATTATAAAAACGTCGTAACTTCAGTTTTTAAATAGCTTATAGCAATGTTTGCCGACGATTCTACTTCAAATTGATTGCTCAATATGCGTTGACGCAATTCATCTGCATTGTTGACATCTGTACCAATTGCTGTTTTTCGCAAGTTTTGAATTACGGTATTTTTCGCTGTGATGATCATCATCCAACCTTCATCTGAGACATAAATTTGTTGGGTTAAATTATGTTCAAACTCTTGGTCAATATGATGAATGAGCAAGTTTACATAATCCATTTTATCTTCACTTAAAGGCACTACTCGAATCAATAATTTATTAGGACTGATGCGTTCTAAAAATAAAACCAATCTTTCATAGGCTTGCAAACGCATAGGTAATCCGAGTTTTTGATTCTCTTTCTGAACCAACCAACGACGCGTGTTTTGCTGGTCATTGAAATGAGAATTAAATAAAAAATAAGCCACACCACCAGTTATTAAAGCAGGTAAAGTATAAAAGGCCAATTCGATAATTTTGTCGGTATACATTTTAAAGGTTTTTTTAAAGTAAATTGTTGACAAATATAATAGAATAAACACTAAAAATATATTGCAATTCAAATGTAGTAAACGTAAATTTGAACTTTCTTTATTTCTATGCAAAAATACATTTCTCAACTCAACGAAGCGCAACAAGAACCTGTTTTACAAAAAGATGGTCCAATGATTATTATTGCAGGAGCTGGTTCGGGAAAAACACGTGTATTGACCATGCGTATTGCATATTTGATGAGTTTGGGTGTTGATGCCTTTTCGATTTTGGCGTTAACTTTCACCAATAAGGCGGCACGCGAAATGAAGAAACGTATTTCAGAAATTGTAGGTTCTAACGAAGCCAAGAATTTATGGATGGGAACGTTTCACTCCGTTTTTGCTCGTATTTTGCGCTCGGAGGCGGATAAATTAGGTTTTCCTTCCAACTTTACTATTTATGATACACAAGACAGTGTTCGATTGATTTCGGCGATTATCAAAGAAATGCAACTCGATAAAGATATTTACAAACCGAAACAAGTCTTGAGTCGAATTTCATCGTACAAGAACTCTTTAATTACTGTCAAAGCCTATTTGAACAATCCCGAACTTCAAGAGCAAGATGCGATGAGTAAAAAACCGCGATTGGGTGAAATTTATCAAAATTATGTCGACCGTTGTTTTAAAGCAGGAGCCATGGATTTTGATGATTTACTATTGAAAACCAACGAATTACTCAACCGTTTTCCCGATGTGTTGGCCAAATACCAAGACCGTTTTCGATATATTATGGTGGATGAGTACCAAGATACTAATCATTCTCAGTACTTAATTGTACGCGCGTTGTCCGATCGTTTTCAGAATATTTGTGTGGTAGGAGATGATGCTCAGAGTATTTATGCATTTCGAGGCGCCAACATCAACAACATTTTGAACTTTCAAAAGGATTATGAAAATGTAAAAACGTATCGATTGGAGCAGAATTACCGTTCGACGAAAAATATTGTAGAAGCCGCCAATTCTATCATCGACAAAAATAAAACCAAACTCGATAAAGTGGTATGGACTGCCAACGATTTTGGTCCGAAGATTAAAGTCCACCGCAGTATTACTGATAGTGAAGAAGGACGTTTTGTAGCCAGCACCATTTGGGAACAAAAAATGCAAAATCAAATGCTCAACGGGCAGTTTGCCATTTTATATCGAACCAATGCGCAATCGCGTTCGATGGAGGATGCGTTGCGAAAACGCGACATTCCGTATCGAATTTACGGTGGATTATCGTTTTACCAACGCAAGGAAATCAAAGATGTATTGTGTTATTTGCGTTTGATTATTAATCCTAAAGACGAAGAAGCATTGATCCGTGTCATCAATTATCCGGCACGTGGAATAGGCGATACCACCATTGAAAAACTGACCATTGCAGCCAATCATTACAAGCGTTCCATTTATGAAGTAATGGAAAATATTGATAAAATCGATTTGAAACTCAACTCTGGAACCAAAGCAAAATTGGAAGATTTTGTAACGATGATTAAAAGTTTTCAAGTCATTAATCAAAATCAAGATGCCTTTTATTTAGCAGATCATGTTACTAAAAAAACAGGTTTGGTACAAGAACTAAAAAAAGACGGAACACCCGAAGGGATTGCTCGTATTGAAAATATCGAAGAACTTTTGAACGGTATCAAAGACTTTACCGAAGGTCAAAAAGAAATCGACGGTGCTCGTGGAGCGTTGTCTGAATTTATGGAAGACGTAGCCTTGGCAACCGATTTGGATAAAGACACCAGCGATGAAGACAGAGTAGCGTTGATGACGATTCACTTGGCAAAAGGACTCGAATTCCCATATGTTTTTGTAGTGGGAATGGAAGAAGATTTGTTTCCGAGTGCAATGAGTTTAAATACTCGCAGCGATTTGGAAGAAGAGCGTCGTTTGTTTTATGTGGCCTTGACGCGTGCTGAACATCAGGCGTATTTAACCTATGCACAATCGCGTTACCGTTGGGGGAAATTGACCGATAGCGAGCCTTCGCGTTTTATTGAAGAAATTAAAGACGACTTTTTAGAATACATCAATCCAGTCGATAATGGTGGCTATCGTTACAAACCTACCATCGATTTGGATATTTTTGGCGATATCGATAAATCGAAATTGCGATTGGCAAAACCCGTGGCCGGAATACCTCCGAAGATGTATGGTGACGAATCGGTTTCATCGTCTACTCTACGGAAATTAAAGCCTGTTGGCAACGCACCAACTAACGGAACTAATTTATTTGACAACAAACTTACTGTTGGCAATATCGTTATGCACGAACGTTTTGGTAAAGGTGAGATTCTAAACCTTGAGGGAATTGGAGCGGATCGAAAAGCAGAAATTAAATTTGAAGTCGGCGGCATCAAAAAACTACTTTTGCGTTTTGCTAAATTGGATATCTTAGGTTAAAATTTGTTCTGAACAAAAATCACTAACTTTCCATACGCATCCAATTGATCGTTGATTATCCAATCGCCGTGACCACCATTATACAAATTAAACTCGTTGTAAACTGATAATTGATTCAATCGATTGTGCATATTTACTCCTTGAGTTGTTGGAATTAATGGATCTTGGTTTCCGTAGAATAAAATGGTGGGAGGCGAACTTGAAGTAGCACGACTCAACGGACTTAATTGTTGATAATATCCCGGATTGTATGCATAACTCACTCCAGTTGCCATTTCAAACATCGGAGCTAAAGTCGGATTGTTTAAGTAATTGACGTCGGTAAAATCGGTCGGACCAACGATACTCGCTACCATTTTCACATTGCTATTTGCATCATAGGCATAACCATACAACATTGAAAGATGCGCGCCGGCACTAACGCCAATAAAACCAAAATTATCTGAAATTACATATTCATCAGTACTTTTGAGTTTGGCTACAACAGCTGCCAAATCGTCAATTTGCATCGGAAAAGCTGGATTTCCTGAAGTCGCCAAGCGGTAATTGATATTCGCAATAGCATAACCTGGCAAATATTGTTTGATAATGTTTGTTACATAATTCATATCGGCTTTATCGCCAGCTGTCCATCCGCCACCATGTACCAAAATCAGCGTTTTGGTATTGATTGTTCGATTGGAAGGAAGGTACAAATCAAACTTTTGCTGATTGCTAGAACCATATGATACATCGTACAAGTTTTTTTCGGTGCTTGTATCGAATTGTTAGGCAGTACTTTCGTTGCAACTTGTAAAAAGAGTCGCTAATCCAATGGTAAGAAAAAAGCAAAATAATGTGTTGATTTTCATAGCTTATATTTATCTTTGAGTGCAAGTGTTGCTGCAAACCTAACGCTAAAATTGCAATAATAGTATACCAAAAGATGTCACAATTTATTAAAATTTACGAAGACAAACCCAACGAAGCAGCTATTAAAAAAGTAGTAGATGTATTGAGAAATGGCGGGTTGATTATTTATCCGACGGATACGGTTTACGGATTAGGTTGCGATATTACCAATACAAAAGCCTTAGAACGCGTTGCCAAAATTAAAGGTATTAAATTAGATAAAGCCAATTTCTCTTTTGTTTGTAGTGATTTGAGTAATATTTCCGATTATGTGAAGCAAATTGACACGGCAACTTTTAAAATTTTAAAACGTGCACTACCTGGTCCGTATACCTTTATTCTACCTGGAAATAACGATTTGCCTAAAGAGTTTAGAAAGAAGAAAACAGTCGGAATTCGAGTTCCAGACAACAATATAATTATTGACATTGTGAAAATGTTAGGCAATCCTATTGTGTCGACTTCCATACATGATGACGATGCTGTTTTGGAATACTCTACCGATCCAGAATTGATTTTTGAGAAATGGCAAAACCTTGTCGATATGGTCATTGATGGCGGTTATGGTGATAATATGCCATCTACTATAATTGATTTGTCGGGTTATGAACCCGAAGTAGTACGAGAAGGGAAAGGCAGTTTGGATATTTTGTAATATGGTATGAAAAAGTTATTATTCCTTTTATTTTTAACCTCAATAAGTTCTTTTGCACAGCAAATACAAGGCAGGGTTCTCGATGAAAATAATCAACCACTTCCGGGAGCTAATATTTATTTTGACGGAACTACGATTGCTGCTATAGCAGATAGTCAGGAAAATTTTTCTTTAGAATATAGCAAAAAACTCAATAGTATTTTGGCTATTAGTTTTATAGGATATCAAACCCATTTTATAAAAGATGTTGATAATTCTACTGAATTGGTGGTGGTTTTAAAAGTCGCATTCGATTCTTTAAGTGTAGTTGTAATTAAAAAAGATCCATTTTCTAGAAAACAAAAAATGCAACTTTTTAGAGACTATTTTTTGGGTAAAACTAAAATTGCCAAAAATGCCAAAATTGAAAATGAAGACGATATTTATTTTGATTACGACGAAAAAAGTCTTGTTTTAAGTGCTTTTTCAAACAGATCGTTGATCATAAATAATGATGAACTAGGGTACAAAATCACCTATGAATTGGTAAGTTTTGAAGCCCAATTGTATCGTCACGGACATTTTGAAGTTGCAATTCAAAATGTTTCACGTTCTTTCTATGCTGGTTTGACACGATTTGAAGAAATTGCTTCTGATGAAAAAATAAGTAAGCTTCGTGAAAGATGTTATAAAGGTTCCATGCTTCATTTCTTCCGAAATTTAGCTAACAATAGCCTCGTTGAAAATGATTTTACACTTTATAAAGAAACGCTTGCTGTTAAACCAAATGAACACTTTACCATAAGTGATATTGACGATTCTAAAAGGGTTCAAGTTAAAAATCAATCGAAAGATTTAAATAAATTTAGTGCTGTTTTCAACGTTTTCTATACTAAAAAACTACAATCTAAAATCATTTTTCAAACCGATACGCTGACTATAGATAAAAACGGAATCAATACGAATTTGCGAGACATTATGTTTTTGGGTTACATGGCAGAACAAAAAGTGGGCGAAATGTTGCCCATCAATTATGGAATACAATAAAAAAAACGCCTTGATTTCCAAGGCATTTCTATTTTCTTTTTCTAAAAATTACTATTTCTTCATCTCTTTTTCAATCATTTCATAAAACTCATCAATTTTTGGTAAAATAACGATGCGAGTTCTTCTGTTGGTTGTTCTATTTTCAGATGAATTGTTGTCTACTAACGGAATGAATTCGCCACGACCAGCAGCAATTAATTGCTTCGGATTAACTCCCAAATCTTTGGTTAAAACACGTACAATAGCTGTAGAACGTTTCACGCTTAAATCCCAGTTATCAAGCAAAACTGCATTTCCTGTAAACGGAACATTGTCGGTATGGCCTTCCACCATACATTCAAATGTTGGTTTGTCTTTGATAACTTTAGCCACTTTTCCTAAAACTTCTTTAGCTCTATCACTCACTACATAACTGCCGCTTTTAAACAATAATTTATCCGCTATCGAAATGAAAACGACACCTTTTTCTACGTTGACTTCGATATCAGGATCTGAAATTCCGACAGAACTTTTCAAACTCGTCACTAGTGCTAAAGTCACGCTGTCTTTTTTGGTTAACGCATCTTGCATTCTGGTAATTTTCAAGTCCTTTTCTTTTATAGTTTCCAATGCTTTTTCAATATTTTGTGCGCCTTTTGTAGAAAGGATAGTCATATCTTTTGCAGAACTAATTAATTCAGAATTGTTTTTCTTTAGATAGTTATTTTGTTGACTTAACGATTCTTTTTCCGAAAGACATAAATTCAATTTTACGGTGGTTGAGTTCAATAAATCTTGACAATCTTTGGTCTTTTGCTCTAATTCGGCAATTTTCTTTTTAGTGCCACACGACGTTAATGTTAGTCCGGCTAACGACAGAATTAAAATTACTTTTCTCATAGATAATTGATTTAGTGGTACAAAATTACAAATTAATGCTTGTTATAACGTAGGAATACGATAAACTATTGTTAATCTTTTACCTGAAAAGCCTGATTTTCTTACTAAAATACGAATAAACGATGCTTTTGGTATAGAAGTAGTTTTTACTTTGATAGCTACCTCTTTTTCGTAAGGTATAAGAAATCAGATGATAAAAATGAAAATGTGCTTTCAAAATGGCATAACAATGATTGAATTTTCCTTGAAAAAGGAATTGAATTCCCGCTATTCCATCTAAAATTAATCGCATCAAAAGTATTGGAAACAATTGATTTTTAGGAAGGTTTTTTAACAACATGAGCAATGAATTTCTGAAATTTAGAAATGTTTTCTTCGGATTGCTGTTGTTTAAAGTCGCACCCCCAACATGATAAACTACTGATTGTGATGTGTATTTTACTTTATAACCTAAGTTGTGTGCTCGCCAGCACAAATCGATTTCTTCTTGATGTGCAAAAAAGTCACCATCAAATCCGTTGAGTTCTCTGAAAACAGATTTACGTATGAATAAGCAAGCACCGGATGCCCAAAAAATGTCACGTTCATCATCGTATTGCTGAGTATCTTTTTCAATGGTATTAAAAATTCTTCCACGACAAAAGGGATAACCAAATTGGTCAATGAAACCTCCTGCTGCTCCAGCATACTCAAAATAGTCTTTGTTTTTGAAATCCAATAACTTGGGTTGGATTATACTAACATCGTGTTGGTTTTCAAATAGTGTTAGCATCGGTGTCAACCAATTTTCAGTCGCTTCAATATCCGAATTTACTAAAGCATAATAGGGTTCTTCGACTTGTTGCAACGCCATATTGTAGCCTTGAGCAAACCCAAAATTACCTGTATTTTGAATGATCTTTACCGACGGAAATTGTTCTTTCAAAAGTGAAATCGACGTATCTGTCGATGCATTATCTGCAACGTACACGGTAGCTTCATCAGAATGAGCCAAAACTGAAGGTAGGAACTGCGCTAACAAACTCGCTCCATTCCAGTTTAATATGATTACGGCTATTTTTTTTTCTACCATCTATATTCTATTCTATTTTCTGTAATCTATTTTCCAAATTCAGGCACATCTTTCAAAAAAACATACTGTTCCTTTTCAAAATCCATTTCGCAAAAGTAATGATTTAGTCCGTTGGTTACCATTAAGTATTTCGCTTTTAAGGTCAAGTTGTACCTCGCAATTTGATCGAAAGTGTTTTGTGATATGGCCACTTCTGGCGCTTTGCATTCTATCAATAAAAAAATTGCTCCATTTGGCTGATATACAACAATATCGTAACGTTTATTTACATCGTTGATTTTGATTAATTTTTCAACATTAATGTACGATTTAGGATAGTTTTTTTCTTTAATCAGAAAGTAAACTACATGTTGTCGTACCCATTCTTCTGGAGTAAGAAGGATAAATTTTTTCCTGATTTCATCGAAGATAGCTACTTTATTTTCACTATTTTTGAGCCGAAACGAATACGTTGGAAAATTCAATTGTTGCATCAGACAAAGTTATTGCCAAATTAACGAATTATCAAATTATCAAATTAACTTATTTTGGACGAAGTAGTAAAAATCATCAACGCTATTAAAGCGGGTAACATCAAACCTATCTATTTTTTAATGGGTGAAGAGCCATATTATATTGATAAATTGACCGAATATTTTGAGCAAAATTTGCTGCAAGAACACGAACGCGATTTTAATCAAACCATTTTATACGGACGCGATGTTGCTATTGAAAACATTGTAGGCATTGCCAAACGGTATCCGATGATGGCCGATCGTCAGTTAGTGGTTGTTAGAGAAGCACAAGAGTTGTCGCGCACCATAGATCAATTGGAGAATTACGTCGAGAATCCGCAACTTACAACGGTGCTAGTTATTGCCTACAAATACAAAACCTTAGACAAACGAAAAAAAATAACAAAATTACTCAGTAAACATGGTATTGTTTACGAAAGTAAAAAGTTGTATGAAAATCAAGTTGGTGAATGGCTAAAACGAGTATTGCAAGGTAAAAAGTTAAGCATCGAACCCAAAGCAGTTGCTATGTTTGTCGATTTTTTGGGTACCGATTTAAGTAAAATTGCCAATGAAGTCAATAAATTAGCTATCATTTTACCAGAAGGAAGCACAATAACGCCAGCCATTATTGAGGAAAACATTGGTTTTAGTAAAGATTTCAATCCGTTTGAATTTAGAAAAGCCATTGGTGAACGAAATCAGTTGAAAGCCTATCAAATTGCTGATTATTTTGCACAGAATCAGAAAGACAATCCCAATGTGTTGACTATTGGGTTGGTTTTTGGTTTCTTTTCACAATTGCTGTTGTACCATGGTTTGCAAGATAAAAGTCCCAGAAATGTTGCTATTGCTTTAAAAGTGAATCCATTTTTTGTTAAAGATTACGATCTTGCACTTAAAAATTATCCTATGAAAAAAGTCAGCACTATCGTGGCCACTTTGCGAGATATTGATGTGAAGAGTAAAGGAGTTGGAGCTAATGCACTTCCGCCAGGCGATTTATTAAAAGAAATGTTGGTTAAAATTTTCAACTAATTGTAATTTTCATCTTATAATCGACTTTAAAAGTCAGTTATATTACTGATATTTGTGCTCCTTAAAAATTAAAAAATAGACTATGGGAATGAATAAAAATACCGTTTTTGGTTGGGCTACATTGATAATGATTATTATGGGACTGACTCTTATAGCTTTAGGAGCATTTCGATATGATGAAACAGCAGGTTGGGGTTTTGTTGCTACTGGTGTTGGATTTTTAGCCAATGCTTGGGTGTTTAGTTCTCTTAAAGGGAGAGTATAATCCTATTTTGATTAAATAAAAAATCCACTGCTCAAAAAGTAGTGGATTTTTAGTAGGTATAATTTAACGTTTATTTGGATATTAATTTTCCTGTTTGAATAATTTTATCATTGCTTGATATGGTATACATATAGAAACCTGAAGTAAGACTGTCAATCGAAAAAGAAGTTGTTGGCGCTAAAATGGCAACTTTTTTCATCAATCTCCCAGAAGTATCATACAACTGAATGTTCAAGTTTTCCAATGTATTCCAATCAGTAATGGTAACATTTATAGTATTTTCAAAAGGGTTTGGATAGACCGTAGCTTTATCATTTGTATTAAATGCATTAGTTCCAAATGTTCCACATCCTACAGTCATTTGCGCAGTTATTGCTGTTGTACTCAGTGCACCAGTTGTGGTAAAAGCTCTACCATTTAGAACTACTCCCGTAGTTATATCAACAGCGCCAGCATTGGCAACAAGAGTTCCTTTTATTTCTGAATAATCGTTAATTAAAACCGCTCCATCCACTTTCCAATATACATTTTTTGCTTGTGCACCATTTGTTAAAATCACATTCGCATAGGTACTTGTGCTTAAAGCACCATTAATTTGTATAATAAAAACAGCATCGGCATTTCCTTCTGCATTTAAGTACAAGTTGCCGTTAAATACCGTTGCTGCATTTAATAAATAGGTGTGAGGCGTAAGCACCAAATTATTTCCAAACTGAGCTGGATATAACAATTGGATATCGTACGGTAGTAGGTTTAAATAAGTATAAACGCCAATTAAATCTGAGGCAGCTTGTGCTGTAGATGTATCTGGAATAGGATGTATTGTTCCTATAACATTTAACGAATTATAACCGGTTGTTAGTCCAACGTTGGTTCCGATATCACCCGTTGCCATGGTTACGCCCGAATTGGTAACAGCACCATTGGAAGAAAATAAAACATAACACGCCGTAGAGTTTAAAGCAGGTGCAACAGGACCATTAAGAGTTGGGCTTCCACAACCAATAGGTGTTTTTGCAACCACACCATCTACAGTTAAAGCTCCGGTTGTAGTTAAAGCGCGTCCTTCTAACATGACGCCTGTGTTTATGTTTATGGCCGCATTATTGGCTACAATAGTACCTTTCATGATAGTGCCACTACTCAAACTCACTAATCCTTCAGTTTTCCAAAAAACATTACATGCTTGAGCACCATTTAACATAACTACTTCAGCATTTGCAGCCGAGGCAAAGGCACCATCAATTTGAAAAATCCATACTGCATTTTGATTGCCTTGTGCGTTTAAAATTAGTTGTGAATTTAAAGTGGCGGCTTCCGATATGGCATAAATACCTGGAAGTAAAACTTGTCCATTACCTAATAGTGATGAAGGAAAGAATGTTGGAATAGCATTTTGCAATTGACCATACGCATTATTCAAATCAGCAGCACATTGACCAGTTACTCCATTAGAATCATTCATGACTCCATTTACGTTTCCAAAACCTGTACTTGAACCGCTGTTGGTACCAACATTTCCTGTTACGTGAGAAATTCCAGTGTTTGTTACGGCACCAACTGACGAAAATAACACAAAATTAGAAGCCGTTCCCAAGTTGATTGTTTGCCCAAAAAATATATTTTGGAAAAATAATAGTGATAACACTATTATTTTCTTTGGTAGATTTGTTTTCATTGTTTGTTGTTTAAATTTGTGAAATTATTTTCACACTACAAAGTTTGCAATTACCTGTTTCTTATGTGTTTCATAGTTCCATTGAAAATTTTCATATTTCATAGAAAATCACTGATAGTCATAATTAAGCCGGATGAAAAGACTTTTACACTAATTCTTTCTTTGTTGATAGAAAGTAATATATTTGTAGCTTAAACAAAAAATAATTTTCTTTCAATAAATTCAACAATTCTATTAAATAATTACCATGTCAGACGATAAAAAAGTGATCTTCTCAATGCAAAAATTGAGTAAATCCTACCAAGGAAGTGATAAACAAGTCTTAAAAAATATTTACTTAAGTTTCTTTTACGGAGCAAAGATTGGTATTCTTGGACTCAACGGTTCTGGAAAATCATCGTTATTAAAAATTATAGCAGGTGTTGATAAAAATTATCAAGGGGATGTGGTTTTTCAACCCGGTTATTCAGTTGGTTATTTGGAACAAGAGCCAATATTGGACGATACTAAAACCGTTATTGAAGTAGTTCGTGAAGGCGTTGCTGAAACCGTAACCATCTTAGATGAATTTAACAAAATCAACGACATGTTCGGTTTGCCAGAAGTGTATGAAGATGCCGATAAGATGCAAAAATTGATGGATCGTCAAGCCGATTTGCAAGATAAAATTGACGCGTGCGGCGCGTGGGAATTGGATACCAAACTCGAAATTGCAATGGATGCCTTACGAACTCCAGAAGGCGATACTCCAATTAAACATTTATCAGGTGGAGAGAGACGTCGTGTCGCTTTATGTAGATTACTTTTACAACAACCCGACGTATTATTATTAGATGAACCAACCAACCATTTGGATGCCGAATCGGTACTTTGGTTAGAACAACATTTAGCACAATATGCAGGAACTGTTATTGCCGTAACGCACGATAGGTACTTTTTGGACAATGTAGCGGGTTGGATTTTAGAATTGGATAGAGGAGAAGGTATTCCGTGGAAGGGAAATTACTCGTCTTGGCTAGATCAAAAATCAAAACGTATGGAGCAAGAAGAAAAAGTGGCTTCCAAACGTAGAAAAACTTTAGAACGTGAGTTGGATTGGGTGCGACAAGGTGCCAAAGGGCGACAAACCAAACAAAAAGCGCGTTTACAGAATTACGATAAGTTATTAAACGAAGACCAAAAAGAATTGGATGAGAAGTTGGAAATCTACATTCCGAATGGTCCGCGTTTAGGAACCAACGTAATAGAATCAAAAGGTGTTGCCAAAGCATTTGGCGATAAATTATTGTATGACAATTTGAATTTCACCTTACCACAAGCTGGAATAGTTGGAATTATCGGTCCAAATGGAGCTGGTAAATCAACTATTTTCCGAATGATAATGGGTGAAGAAAAACCTGATGCGGGTGAATTTACCATTGGAGAAACTGTAAAAATAGCCTACGTTGATCAATCCCACTCCAATATTGATCCGAACAAATCGATTTGGGAGAATTTTTGTGACGGACAAGAGTTAATTATGATGGGCGGGCGACAAGTTAATTCGAGAGCGTATTTGTCTCGTTTTAATTTCGGAGGAAGCGATCAAAATAAAAAAGTAGCTGCGCTTTCTGGTGGTGAACGCAACCGTTTGCATTTGGCCATGACTTTAAAAGAAGAAGGAAATGTGTTGTTACTTGATGAGCCTACTAATGATTTGGATATCAACACGCTTCGTGCATTGGAAGAAGGATTAGAAAATTTTGCTGGTTGTGCTGTAGTTATTAGTCACGATAGATGGTTTTTAGACCGAATTTGCACGCATATTTTAGCATTCGAAGGCGATTCGCAAGTGTATGTTTTTGAAGGTGGTTTTTCTGAATATGAAGAGAACAAAAAGAAACGTTTAGGTGATGTAAATCCAACACGTATTAAGTATAAAAAACTAATTAGAAATTAAATTCGTAACTAAACAAATATTAAAAACACCCAATCTATTGAAAGTAGTAAAAAATACAATCCTGTTGTTTGGTTTGGTTTTTTTTCAGTTAGCTTTTTCTCAGGAAACTATCATTTCTAAGAAGCAAATTGCAAAGAAGTTACAAGTAGCAGGACTTGCTTTTTATAATTTAGAAGTAGATAAATCACTCGATCATGCCAAAAAAGCATTGAGTGAAGCACATGAAATTAAAGACGATGAGTTAATGGCAAAAGCCTACAACATTATTGCTTTAAATTTTGAGGAGTTTTACGATGTTAAGAAGGGAATCGAATACTACAAAAAAGCTTTATTTCACGCCAATTTAACTAAAAACGATTCGATAAAATGTTGGGTCAACAATAACTTAGGAAGTTGTTATTCGTACCGAAACATAAGTTTTAAAAAAGCAATTGATTATTATAAAAAAGGGCTGCTTTACTCCAACAAAATTAAAGATTCAGTTGAAATCACCTACTGTCAACTCAATATTGCTAGTGCCTATTTTGCTATAAATGATTTTAAGAACGGCATACAAAACCTTGAAAAAAGCAAATCGTATATAACAAGAAAAGGCGAGTTAGAATCGCAAATTATATTTTCTACTTTATTCGGTTCTTATTTTAGTCACTTGAATCAAAATGAAAAAGCCGAGCTTTTTTTTAATCAAGCCATAAGTTTAGGTAAAAACAACAATTCGTCCAATCTTTTGGATGCCAGTTTATCGGATGTTTACAATGATTTTGCCTCACACCTTAAGAAAAAAAAGGATTATAAAAACGCCTTGTATTATTTAGAATTGCACAAAGACACTCAGAAAAAAATCTACAATGATGATCGTACCAAAAAAGTCAAATTGGCAGGTAGTGAAATTGAAATAGAAGAGTTTAAAAGACAAATTGATAAAATTGAAGGAGAAAAAGACGAGCATTTAAAAGATTTAAAAGAATCAAAATTAATTGTATTGCTTTTTATTATCATCTTTTTGATATTGATGTTATTGATTTATTCGTTGTATCGCAATAATAAATTCCGTGATAAATCCAACGAAGAGTTAACGATTGCTAACGAAGAATTACAAATCGCTAAGGATAAAGCTGAAGTGGCATCTCAATTAAAAACACAATTCGTTTCTACTATAAGTCATGAACTTCGCACACCGCTTTATGGTGTTGTCGGAATTACCGATATTATTCTCGAAGAACATAAAGAATTGGCAAATAGTCTGCATCTTAATTCGCTTAAATTTTCGGCTCGTTACTTACTCTCACTTGTGAACGATTTGCTTCAAATCAATAAAATTGAAGAGAATAAAATTAATTTAGAAAGTATGATTTTTAACATCACTGACGAAATTAAAACCATCATCGATTCGTTAGAATTCATAGCTGTTAAAAACAATAATAGTTTAATTACCGAAATTGACACTGATATTCCAGAGTTCGTCATTGGTGATAAATTACGCTTATCCCAAGTTTTTATGAACTTAGTGAGCAATGCATTAAAGTTTACCAGTAATGGAGAAGTGCGAATAATTGCCGAATTGGTTAAAGTAGAAGGAAGTAGAAGTTTTATCAAATTTCAGGTTAAAGATACAGGCGTCGGAATAGCCGATGAAGATCAAGATAAGATATTCGAAAAATTCGTTCAAATCGAACGAAAAGAAGGCGATTATCAAGGAACTGGCTTGGGCTTGTCAATTGTTCAAAAATTGATTGAGCTTTTTGGAAGTACGATTCATTTGGAAAGTAAAATTAATGAAGGAACCAACTTTTATTTTACTATCGGATTTGTAACCGACGAGATTAAACGAAATGATATCATCAACAATATCGTGGTCGATTTATCTAACAATTACAATTATAAAATTTTGGTGGTGGAAGACAATAAAATCAACCAAGTCGTTACGAAGAAAATTTTAGAATCAAATAATTTCAAATGTACGATTGTAGAAGATGGTTACGCGTCGATTAATTTGTTAGAAAACGAAAAATTCGATGTGGTGTTAATGGACATCAACATGCCAATCATTAACGGATTTGAAACTACTAAACTTATACGAAATAAAGGAATTACAATCCCAATTATTGCCTTAACAGCTTTCGATAAACAAGAAATTACCGAACAAGCGTTGTCGTGTGGAATGAACGATATTATCATCAAACCTTTTGAACAAGCCAAGTTGTTTCAAATTATATCGAACTTAGTAAGCATAAAAAAAGCTGATTAACCTTCTTAAAATTTTTTACTCTAAACAAATATTATAGTCTAGAAAAACAACTATTTAAAGCGATTTGACAAAGTTTTTATATCGGACTCACGTTGGTTAATACCAGCGTTTTTTATTCTTTTTAGAGGCGTCCGATTTTCTTGAATTCGTTTCTTTCTTCTTATTTCTTAAATCAGGTTTAGCTTCCGGATTAGGTTCTTCATCGGTATAAGGATACGGATGATCACTAATCACTTTAATATTCATACGAATCAGTTTTTCAATATCTTTCCAATACGGTTGCTCGTCTTTGGCACAAAATGAAATTGCCAATCCACTATTTCCTGCACGACCTGTTCTACCAATTCGGTGTACATACGTTTCAGAGATATTCGGAATATCGAAATTAATCACAAAAGGCAAACTTTCAATATCAATACCACGCGCTGCAATATCAGTTGCAACTAGAACAGAAATCTCTTTGTTTTTAAACGCTTCTAACACACGTTGACGTGCATTTTGCGACTTATCGCCGTGAATGGCTTCGGCTGTAACATTATTTTTCTTTAATGCTTTTACTACATTATCAGCACCGTGTTTGGTTCGGGTAAAAACTAAGACGTTTTCAATTTTATCGTTTCGTATGATATGATACAACAATTTGCGTTTGTCTTCTTTACCTACAAAATATACTTTTTGATTAACGGTTTCGGCAGTTGATGAAACGGGCGTAACTGAAACGTATTTTGGTTTGGTCAAAAAAGTATCGGCTAATTCGCGAATGGCCATAGGCATTGTAGCCGAAAAGAGTAACGTTTGGCGGTTGTCCGGTGTTAGTTTTACAATTTTCTTTACATCGTTAATAAAGCCCATGTCCAACATTTGGTCAGCTTCATCTAAAACCAAATGGTGCAAATGATCTAAATCGATATAACCTTGCTTGTGTAAATCGAGTAAACGACCTGGTGTGGCAATTAATATATCGATACCTTTTTTTAGTTGATCCACTTGTGGCACCTGACTCACGCCACCAAAAATTACCATAGAACGTATGTTGGTATATTTTCCGTAGGTGTTAAAACTCTCATCAATTTGAATAGCCAATTCACGTGTTGGTGTAACTACTAGGGTTCTGATGAGTTTTCTTTTGGCAGAAGAACCTACAATACGGTGTAATGAGTTGATGATTGGAATTGCAAAAGCAGCAGTTTTTCCGGTACCTGTTTGTGCGCAACCTACCAAGTCAGTTCCTTCTAAAATGATAGGAATAGCTTGTTGCTGAATAGGAGTAGGGGTTTCATATCCTTCTTCTTGTAAAGATTGCTGTATGTTTTTTAATAAATTTAAATCGTTGAATGTCATAAAATAAAAATTGCTGAAATTGGATAAGTCCTTACATTTCGTGGCAAAGATAGGATTTATTTACCAAAGCATGCTTTTACAACTCGATTTCAACTTTTGCCTTCATAAAATCGGTAATCAAATACCCAATTAATTTTCCCACCAAATGGTTGTTTTTTTCATTACCTAAACTTGGTGCTCCTTCGCAAATATGTATATAAGCTGCATTTTTACTGGATCCGAAAAAGGAAATAAATCGTCGCAATTCTTCAACCGAAAATCCACTTAACGTCATGGCGCTACTAGGAATATTCGGAATTGAGTCCAAATCAATCTCAATTCCGTAAAAGTCATTTTTTATAAATTCGAGAGCCAATATCATCTCATGAGCAAAATTTTTCTCACGACGAATATTGACTTCGTCATACGTATTAAAACGCACGCGATTTTCCAAATCTTTTAATTCTTTTAATACACTTTTAGAAGTGTAACTCTCATGCAATCCAAAGATGAAGTAGTTTTGCAAAAAACCTTCTGAAAAAGCATACGAAAAGCCATTTCCGCTGTGTCTGCCTTCTAAAATTCGAAAATCAGAATGAGCGTCAAAATTAATTGCATTGATTGGCTTACCTTTAGCAAGAGCAGTTCCTTTGATATTTCCATAGGCATTATTATGTCCGCCTCCAATAACAATAGGAATTTTTCCGGCTTTTACAATATGTGTAATAATATGAGCTACTTCTTTATCTATTTTAACCACCAATTCACTCATTTGCTTGCGGTCGTGAGTTGAGTTAAAATCGAGGTGTTGAATGGCTTCCATTTCTTCCGAAACATCCAACTGACCTAGAATAAGCAACTGAGATCCTTTACAAAATCGATTGTGTTGAATGTTGGCAATGCTTTTTATAGCACTTTCCCATGCCGAATCGGCACCTGGACGACCATAATTGGCGCGGACTCCAATATCTTCTGGAATGCCAAATAATACAAATTGCTGTTCACACTCTTTTAGAAAAGCAACAATGTCTTTACCAGATGGTATGGTAACCATTTTTTCGCCAAATTTCACTTCACCACTGCGGTAGTTGGTAATCTTTGACAAATCGGATATTGTAAATCGAATTAGTTTTTCCATAATAATACTTTAGTCAAAAATAGTATAATTATGTAAACAAACCTTAATATTATATAAAGTTACAGTTATGCATTTTTATTAATTTTAATTATTAATTTTATAAAAAAATAGATACCATGGAAAATCAAAAAAGTAATTCGCCTTTAAAAGCTGCAATATTAGTGCTTTCTTTATTATTAGTAGGAAGCGTTATTTATATCTTTAAATTGACTAACGAAACGTCTTCGTTGGAAAATACAGTGACTACCGTAAAAACGGAGAAGGAAAATGTGTTAAAAGAGTTGCAAGAATTAAAGTCAACTTATGACGCAGCTATTGCTGAAAACACATCAATGTCGGATGAACTTATTACCGAAAGAGAAAAAGTTGTTGGATTAATTGCCAAAGTTGAAAAATCAAATGGCGATGTAACTTCACTAAAAAAATACAAGCAACAATATCTTGATTTACAAACGAAAATGAATGGTTTGATGCAAGAAGTAGAAATGTTAACAAAGGAGAATCAAACGTTGACAACCAATTTGGATAGTACAAAAGTTGTTTTAGAGGATACAAAAAATTACACCAAAACACTTGTTGGTCAAAATGAAGAGTTAGCTAAAACTGTTTAAAAAGGATCAAAATTATCGGTTACAAATTTGAAAACAGCAGCCTACAAACAACGAAGTTCTGGAAAACAAGTTGCCACAGAAAGAGCGGGTAGAGCTGATGTATTAAAAGTAAGTTTTACCATTGCTGAAAATAGCATTGCAAAAACGGGAGATAAAACGTATTATGTTCAAGTTATTGATAGCAAGAATAATGTTTTGGGCGATAAAGTAACTACTTCTTTTGATGATAAATCGTTAACCTACAGTTTTACAACTAACGTAAAATACGAAAACAAATCGGTTGAAGTTTCGCAAGATTTGCCTGGAAAAGACTTTGCAAAAGGAACGTATTTTGTGAACGTTTTCGACAAAGCAGAATTAGTATCTAAGTCAAGTTTTACACTAAAATAGGCACTTTGCAATTATAATTTAAGGCACGCTAGTCGTGCCTTTTTTTGTTTATAACTTCTATCATTTCGAATTTTGAACGGTTGGCATTTTCTTATTTTTGTTTAAATAACTTTTTACTATGGCAACTGCTAAAAACACCACTGCTTTATACATAATAATTGCTGTTCTCATTATGTGTTTGGCTGCAAGTATTGGCTATAATTTTGGCAATATAAATGCAACTGCTAATCCCAATTCATCCAACTCGATGAATGCCATCAATAGTAAAGTGCTAAAAGAAATAGAAGAGTTAAAATCTATTTACGATACAAAAATTGCTGAAAAGAAATCCACTTACAAAGACTTAGAAGCAGAAAAAGCTAAAGTGGAAAAACTTTTGGCTGAGTTAGAAGAAACCAAAGGCAATGCCAATGCACTTTTGAAATACAAAGAAGAATACCAAAATTTAGAAGCCAAAATGCGTGTTTTAGTAGATGAAATTGTGGTACTGAAATCGAGTAAATCAAAAGCAGTAACCAAAGTAAAAGCGACAAAACCAGTCACTTTAGACAGTAAAAAACCTACATTAAATGCTGTAAAAAACCCAAAGAAAGCTACAATTGTTGCAAAAACTCCTGCAAATGAAGTGCCAAAGCAAGTAGTTGAAACGCCCCAACCTACAATAGAAATTGTCAAACCTAAAGTCGAATTTCCTGAAAAAAAGGTTGAAAAAGTGTACACACCTTTGAATATTTCTAATTTAAAAGCTGTTGGTTATATAGCTAAATCAGCTACCAACAAAGAAGAAACCAATTCTGCAAGTAAAACGGATTTGATTAAAATTAGTTTTTTTATTGAAGGAAATCCCAATGCAAAAGCGGAAGAGAAAAAATACTACATTCAAGTTGTTGACGTCAATAACAAAGTAGTAGGTAAACGAATCACTGAGTTTTTTGATGATCGATCAATTACTTACAGTTTGTCTAAAACAATTCCGTATGATAATCAATACGTTGCCATTTCGCAAGAATTAATTGCTTCTGAATTTGAAAAAGGAACCTACACTGTAAATGTGTATGAAAGAAGTAAACTGTTGGCAAAAACTACTTTTGTTTTAAAATAATTTAGATAACGTTACCGTCTAACAGTACACAATCAATTAAGTTGCTACCAAAAGCATAGGGCAATTGGTAATACGAACTGATTGGTTTTGTGACGATTAGATTTGCTTTTTTTCCAATGGTAATGCTTCCATGCGTATTCGAAATCCCCATCGCATAAGCTCCGTTTATGGTTGCTGCGTTGATGGCTTCTTCGGGAGTCATTTTCATTTTAATGCAAGCTGTAGCTACAACGAAATTCATATTTCCTGATGGCGTAGAACCCGGATTAAAATCGGTTGCCAAAGCTAAAGGCAAACCTGCCGAAAGCATTTTTCGCGCTGGAGTATACGGTATACATAAAAAATAAGAACAACTTGGTAACGCTACAGCCATGGTAGCTGAGTTTTTTAACACCTCGATGTCATCATCGGTTACGACTTCCAAATGATCTACAGAAAGTGCGTTTTGATTGACACCCATAGCAATTCCACCAATCGCATTGAATTGGTTGACATGAATTTTGGGTTGCAAGCCGCATTTTTTTCCCGCTTCCAAAATTTGTTCGGTTTCAATCACCGAAAAATAACCTGTTTCACAAAATACATCGATATAATCGGCTAAATTTTCAGCCGCTATTTTCGGCAACATTTCATTAATAAGTAAATCAATGTAACCTTGGTGATTGTCTTTAAATTGTGCAGGAAAAGCATGTGCTCCTAAAAAAGTAGCTCGAATTTTTATGGGATAATTTTTCGCCAATTTTTTAATAACTCGCAACATTTTCAATTCGCCTTCTACTGTTAAACCGTAACCCGATTTAATTTCGACAGCACCCGTTCCGAGTTGCATTACTTCTTCTAAGCGTGCTTTAGATTGGTTGTAAATTTCGTCTTCAGAAGTTTCGTTTAATTTTGCAGCCGAATTCAAAATACCTCCGCCGCGATTTGCAATTTCTTCATAGGTTAATCCGTTGATTCTGTCAACAAATTCTTGTTCTCTATTTCCAGCATATACAATGTGGGTATGACTGTCACACCATGTTGGTAAAACGACTTTACCAGTAGCGTCAATGGTTTTATTTGCATTTATTTTTGGACAGTTTTCCATCGAACCAAAATCGGCAATCACGTCATTTTCAATAAGCAAATAGGCGTTTTTTAAAGTCGGTAAAACAGCCATTTCAGCTCCAGATACTTTATTTACAGCAGTATCTCTAATTTGTAGCAGTTCTTGAATATTGATGATTAGAGTAGTCATAAACGAATTTTTGGTAAAATTACTTTTAAAAAAATAATTATATCTAAATTTAGACAAAATTTCAGATATTAATCTTTAAAAAGTAGTCGATACTAATTACACTAATTTTCACTAATTAGTAAGTTTTGAAATTATTGACACGAATTTTTACTGTACTAGATAAATCTGTGAAATTTAAGAATAATTAGTTCGTGTTAATTCGTGTAATTCGTGTAAAAAAAAAGTTAGTGCGAAAAATTAAATACAAAAAAGGACGTAAAGTAATTCCGAGTATCCTAGAATACACAGGAATTCATAAAACCATAAAAACTGAAGTGCAGTTGTTTGTTTATGACAACGAAAGTTTGGACGAATACAAGCATTTTACGACATCCGATTTACAACAATGTGTTGATTATACAAAAGTCAATTGGTTAAACATTCACGGGTTGAATGATATTGCTGCTATTCAAGAAATTGGTGCTAACTTCTCTATTGATAATTTTATACTTGGTGATATTTTAAACACCACTAAACGAACCAAATTGGATGAGTATAATGATGTTTTATTCTTTAACATTAAATCGTTGTTACCCATTGAAGATTCAAATATAATTGGAGTAGAGCAGATTAGTTTTTTATTAAAGAAAGGGATTTTAATTTCGTTTCAAGAAAAGCGAAGCGATTTTTTTGTTCACATTCGCGAGCGTATTAGAACCCATGCTGGAATCGTAAGAAATAAGAAAGCCGACTATTTGTTGTATTTATTGTTAGACGCTATAATGGAAAATTTTTACATCACTATCGAAAGTGAAGAAGATAAGGTAGAACATTTAATAAATATTGCCAAAACAAGTACCGAACGTACTGTTTTAGAAGAGGTAGAAAAACACCGCGATAATTATAATTTTTTAAAACGATCCATTATTCCGTTACGGGATTCATTGTATGCAATAAAAAGCATTAAGGATGACGAAATTTTTAATGAAATTGATGACAAGAATTTTACCTTTTTTGATCGGTTACATCAAAAATCATTGGAACTTTTAGAACAAATAGAATATGATTTAGCTACAATTGATAGTGTTTCTAATTTTTATTTTTCGACACAAAACCACAAATTAAATGAGGTCATGAAAACCTTAACAGTGGTTTCGGTTTTCTTTATGCCATTAACTTTTATTGTTGGGGTGTATGGAATGAATTTTGAAAACATGCCCGAATTGAAATGGGAGTATGGGTATTTTATTATTTTGGGATTGATGTTTATGTTATTTGTAGGAATGGCGGTATACTTCAAAAAGAAGAAATGGTATTAAATCATAAATTATTAGAACTATTTGCTTGATTTTTCAAAGCCGTTTTCAAAAAGAAAAAGCCAATAACTCCAGCAATTAATGAAGCCAACAAAATCATAATCTTAGCATTATCAATATGTTCCGCATCAGAAAAGGCGAGGAGGGTGATAAAAATTGACATGGTGAAACCAATTCCACCTAAAAATCCTACACCAAACAAAGATTTCCAATTCAGATCGTCGGGTAAATGACAGATTTTTAGTTTGACTGCAAAATAACTAAAAAGAAAAATTCCAATAGGCTTTCCAAAAATTAAACCCAATGCAATTCCCAACGTGTAAGTTTCTAACATGGCGTGTTCCCAACCCGAATTGATTATTATGGCTGTGTTTGCCAATGCAAATAAGGGCAAAATAAAAAAAGCTACAGGCCTGTGCAACCAATGCTGCATAATGTAGGATGTTGATTTTTCATCACCATTACCAAAAGGCAAAGCAAAAGCCAATAAGACTCCAGTTATTGTAGCATGAACTCCCGAATTAAGCATAAAATACCACATAAAGAAACCGCCAATTAAATACGGAATAAGGTTGCGCACTTTTAAACGATTAAAAACCAACAACAATGCAAAAATTGAAAGTGAGATAATGAGGTTGGTCCACAATATCGATTTGGTATAAAAAATGGCTATGATTAAAATAGCACCTAAATCGTCTATTACAGCCAAAGCCGTTAAAAATATTTTTAACGATATCGGAACTTTATTTCCCAACAGCGATAAGATACCAATGGCAAAAGCGATATCGGTTGCCATCGGAATTCCGAAACCTGATTGCGTATCGGTTCCATAATTGAAAATCAAATACAATCCTGCAGGAAGTAACATCCCACCAACAGCTGCAGAAAATGGAAGCAAAGCACTTTTTACGGATGATAATTCGCCATCATACAATTCGCGTTCCAATTCCAATCCAATAAGTAAAAAGAAAATGGTCATTAACCCATCGTTAATCCAATGTTCTAAGCTATGTTGTCCCATTTGTATGTGCCAAAATCCAACATAACTTTCGCCAATGAATGAGTTTGCTATAAGAAGTGATAAAAGGGTGCAAAAAATAAGTGTGAATCCGCCTGATTTTTCACTTTCAAAGAAGTCGTGGTATAATTTAGAAATTTTCATTTTATATAAAAAACAAAGGTACTTACTTTAATTGTGGCTTGAAATAAGAATTATACGAAATTATTCCGTCTCATTGTCAGATAGGGTCGTTGGTTTTTTGTTGAACATTAATCCAAACATCATAACCAAAGCCGTTAATATAATAACCTGAATGATCAACGAATTGTTAGCTAATTCGATAGTTTGCGCTACGGGAATGCTTAGAAACAATAAAATTGTTATGAGTCCACGAGGTGCGATAAACAAAGTAGGTACTAACGTGTGGCGGACTGATTTTAGAATAATAAATCGGATGAGAAAAATTCCAATTGTGATTCCAATCGCCCAAATAATGGTTTCTGAATTTGTGATTTCAGCCGTTTGAATGAGATATCCAAAAAGAAGAAAAAATAACGAACGAATCAAAAATGCTATTTCCGTTGTTAATTCATTGAATTTGTGGACTTCTTTTTCAAGTGTTTCGGGTTTTAGCAATTTAATGTATTTATTGTGTTTGATTTCATCGAGGTTTCCTATAAAAATTCCAAAGAGTAAAATGAATAATAAGGCGGGCAAATGATATGCTTTTGTAATTGCATAAATTAAAATGATCATAATGATAATAGGTGCGAATTTTACATGATGTTTGATTTTACTCAGAAGAAATGCCAGTGCCAACGTAGCAACAAAAGTAATAACCAACAAAATCAATAATTCGATGATAAATTGACCTATAGATTGCGCACCAATATCATCGTTAAGTGTAATAAAATTAAAGAAAATAACTCCAAAAATATCTGACAAACTGCTTTCATAAGTGATGAACTCTTTATTTTTAGAAATTAAATTCTTTGCACTCGGAATCGCAATAGCGCTACTAACAATCGCAAACGGAATCGCATTTGCTAATCCAATTTTAAAACTAGTGTTACCAAAATAATGAAAAGCATATCCTAATGCAAAACTTAAAATTAACATAGGTAATAATGCCACCAGCGACGTTTTTCCAACAAATGAAAACTTTGATTTGTTCAATTCCAATTCGAGTGAGCCTTCCAATACAATTAAAATTAGCCCGATTGTACCTAAAATTGGTAAAATTGGCGTTAAATCAGGTACGCTAATCTCAAAAAAATTGGTCAATTGTTTTACAGACCATCCCAAAACTAATAACAATATTACAGCTGGGATTTTTGTTTTTGATGCGGATATATCAAAGAGATACGCTAAAATAAGGAGCACGCAAATAGCGATTATAAGTGCTGTGGTCATGATGGTGATTTTAGAATCACAATATAATACAATAAATTTAAATAGGTTTATACTGTTTTAAAATTTCTTATTGAATACAAATTGTTAGTGTTTAGACCATATCTTCAGGTAGTACCCATTTGTCAAAATCAGACTCAGAAACGTAGCCCAAACGAACGGCTTCTTCTTTTAAAGTAGTGCCATTTTTATGCGCCGTTTGTGCAATTTCGGCGGCTTTATAATATCCGATTTTTGGATTTAGAGCGGTCACTAACATTAAGGAGTTGTTCACCAAATGATTAATTTGGTCGTAATTGGGTTCAATTCCAACAACACAATGATCGTTAAAAGACAAACACGCATCTGCCAGCAATCGGGCTGATTGTAAAAAATTGGAGGCCAAAAGTGGTTTAAAAACGTTGAGTTCATAATGTCCTTGTGTGGCTCCGATAGTAATGGCAACGTCATTTCCCATGATTTGTGCACATACCATGGTTAAAGCTTCGCATTGCGTTGGATTGACTTTTCCGGGCATGATTGACGAACCCGGTTCGTTTTCGGGAATGAAAATCTCACCAATTCCAGAACGCGGACCAGAAGCCATCATCCGAATGTCGTTTGCAATTTTATTTAATGAAACGGCAAGTTGTTTTAAAGCACCGTGACTTTCTACAATTGCATCGTGTGCAGCAAGTGCTTCAAATTTATTTTCGGCAGTTGTAAAAGGATGTTGGGTAAATTGCGAAATGTAAGTGGCTACTTTGGTATCATAATGTTCAGGAGCATTCAAACCGGTTCCGACTGCGGTGCCACCAAGAGCGATTTCTGCCAAATGGGGTAGTGTGTTTTGTAATGCTTTTATTCCGTGGTTGAGTTGCGAAACATATCCAGAAAGTTCTTGTCCAAGAGTGATTGGAGTGGCATCCATAAGGTGTGTACGACCGATTTTTACAACGTTCATAAATGCTGTAGATTTGCTCTGCAAAGAGTCGCGTAATTGTCCGACAGCTGGAATGGTAAGTTCTACAACCATTTTGTAAGCTGCAATGTGCATGGCTGTTGGAAACGTATCGTTGGACGATTGCGATTGGTTAACGTCGTCATTGGCATAAACAAAAGGTTCGTGGCCGATTATACGACCTGCTACAATTTGAGCTCGATTGGCAATGACTTCGTTGAAATTCATATTGCTTTGTGTACCCGAACCTGTTTGCCAAATAACTAATGGAAATTGATCGTTGTGTACTCCTTGTAAAATTTCGTCACACACTTGTGAAATGGCGTCACGTTTGTCGATAGAAAGGTGTCCCAATTCACAATTTGTATAGGCTGCCGCTTTTTTTAAATACGCAAACGCGTAGATGATTTCGATAGGCATGGAGCCAGAAGGTCCGATTTTGAAATTATTAATAGATCGTTGAGTTTGGGCTCCCCACAATTTGTTGGATGGAACTTGCACTTCTCCCATGGTGTCTTTTTCTATGCGATAGGTCATTGTAGTTTATTTTGTTATGATTATGTAGTTGAATTGTAGTAGGTTCTAGCCCAGATGGAGCCGGTATCCTTTTTGTGGAGTGCAACGCAACAAAAAGATAAAGGCGAGAGCTGGAAATAGCTTCAAAAAATGTAAATAAAATTGTTAATTACTTCCACAAAAAAAAATGAAATTAATTGTGCAGTATAAATATATGAATTACTTTTGACATGAATTCACAAAATAATTCCTACAACCATGTTTGAATTTCAACAGTACTTAGGTTTTTTACTTTTCTTAACCATTTTAACCATTGGTTTTTGGTTGATGATTTTCTTGGTTCACTTTGTATTCTATTGGATATTTGGTGCAACTAGAGAGTTGTTAAAAGAAAGAAAAGCCGCTAAAAGAGCTTTAGAACAAGCGTAATCGTTTTGTTTTAATAAAAGAAAAGTCCCAATGTACATTGGGACTTTTTTATTGAATACAACTTCAAAATTCATTGTTCGTTGTTCAAAATTTTAAATGTTGAATGCTCAATATCGAATACCGAATATTCAATTATAAATTATCCAGGGAAGTCACCTCCACCACCATCTTCTTGAGTAGGACGTTTTGGTTTTTCTCTTTCATTTTTAGGTTTGTTGAAACGGTAAGTAAACGATAATGTAAATTGACGTTCTCTCCATTGCATTTCGCCATTCGATTCAACATCACCTGGAAGGTACACTTCCATAATACGTTTACGAGAATTGAATACATCACTAACATTAAAAGCTAGTGTTCCTTTGTCTTTTAATATGTCTTTACTGAAGGCTAAGTTGGCTGCAAAAACCCCTAGATTTTTACCCTGTCGCGTGGTTTGTGGTCCGTTATAATTCAAGTTGGTTTGCCAATCAATTTTGTAAGGAAGATTAACTTTAGAAGACAAACGTGTAGACCATGTGGTTGCTACATTGTTAAAGTCTTGAACGATGTCGCTTGCTAAAGCAGTGTTGAAATAGCTAAATTCACCTTGCGTTTCTACTCTAAAGAAGTTGAAATTGCTATTTAATTTCCACCATTTGTATGGAGAGTAGTTTAATGTAAATTCGAAACCAGTACGGTATTCTGTTGCTAAGTTAATTGGCGAACTCTGAATTACTTGTACACCATTTACAATTTCACCTGTTGGGTTTCGTACAAACTGAAACGAATTGGTTGTTTTGTTAAGATACAATGAGGTGTTAAAAGTGATTTTCGTCCAACGCTTTAAATAGCCTAAATCGAAAGCATCAGTAAAAGCTGGATCTAAATCAGGATTACCTAAGAATATATTGGTATTACTAGAAAGTCCACCAAACGGATTTAAGAAACGTCCTCGAGGTCGTTGGATTCGTTTGCTATAACTTAACGATGCACTGCTTTTTTCTGAAAATTCATACGTAACAAACGCACTTGGAAAAAAGTTATCGTATTTCTTATTATTAAAGTCGTTGGTTTGCAATTGGTTGACATCAATATTAGAATCTTCCCAACGCATACCTAATAACACTGAAAATTTATTGATTTTTGTACCAAATGAAGTATAAAATGCATTTACATATTCTTTGTATTCAAGCGTATTGGTGAAATTATTGTTGATAACGCCATCAATTTCTACTCTATAATCTGTAAGCAATTCTGAAAAATCACCTCGGTATCCGGCTTCAAATTGGCTTTTTTTACCAATTGGCAATACATAGTCAACAACAATTAAATTACGATTTTGCTTTTGATTGTTAATTGTGGTGTCCAGGCCAATAGTACTTGCATTATTCACTGTATCTTTAATCAACGAACTGTTGTCGTCTTTGTTTTTAGAAAACGAACCATCAATACTTAATTTATGACCGCTTTTCTTAAAGTTTTTGGTTAAGTTCGTCGAAAATTCAACGTTTTCACTTTTACTAATTTCATTATTTACACGATTTCGGGTGTAGTCGTAAGTGAAGTTTTGATCAAAATTATCCTGAAATACATTGTCAACATTTCCACCACTGCTTTTTCGGTAGCTCAAAATATTGGTCCATGTAGTCGATTTATCCAAAAACCAATCCATTCCAAAGTTACCGTTATATCCTTTATTTAAACGATCATTATCTCTAGTTTCATTCACGTAAGAACTTGTTGTATTGTTATCATTCAAGTATCTTGAATTGGTAAAAGCATTCCCTGGATTGCTACGGTAGTTATAACTTTGTGTTGTAAATACGTTGAATTCTTCATCTTTAAAATTCAAAGTTCCGCTTATTCCATGATTGTCTGGATAACCTGTAGTGGCAATAAAACTTCCATTGGTTCCACTTGTTTTTCCTTTTTTTAGTACAATGTTTAGAATTCCACCGCCACCTTCAGCATCATAACGTGCTGATGGATTGGTAATTACTTCTACTTTTTCAATAGCATCGGCAGGAATTAATTTCAATGCTTCGGTAATGCTTATTGCATTTGATGGTTTTCCATCAATTAAAACACGAACGTTTTCATTACCTCTTAAGCTTATATTTCCTTCAACATCTACCGAAACAGAGGGGATATTATCCAATACATCACTTACTGTTCCACCTTTTACCATTAAGTCTTTACCAACGTTATAGACTTTTTTGTCGAGTTTGATTTCGACTGTAGTTTTTTCGGCACGGATTTGAACCTCTTCCAATTGCGTGGCGTTATTTTGCAGTTTTATTGTCCCTAGATTAGTGTTTTCAGTAATTGATTTGCCTTTAATTTCAAGGGGTTTGAACGAAATAAATTCGATTTTAACGTCATAATTTCCTGGACTAGCTTCAAAACTAAAAACGCCTTTATCATCGGTAATTCCACCCGCTGTAACTTTATTAGTTGTTGTATTCACTAGTGACACAGAAGTGTACTCAAGTGTTTGGTTGGTAGAGGTTTCAACAACTTTACCCGTCACAATTACTTTTTTTCCTTGTGGACGATCTTGTGCATAATGTAACGTTGTAGTAAAAACGAGAACTAAACTTAAAATGAACTGAAGATTCCTCATAGAATTTGATTTTTATTCGACTGCAAAAGTAAGTTAAGGTGTTCTCTTGTAATCCCAAAGGTTTGTTAAATGTAAAATAGAATTACTCTAAATAATTGTAATGATTTTATCTACGGGTCTTGCAATAACCGCTTTGTTTCCACTAACAACAATAGGTCTTTCAATTAGAATAGGAAAATCAACCATGGCTTGAATGATTTGCGAATCGGATAATTTTTTGCCTTTAAAATTGGTAATCCAAACGCTTTCTTTTTGACGAATAATTTCGATAGGATTTAGTTTTAGCTTGCTAATGAGAACTTTAAGTTCCTCGACATTTAAAGGAGTTTCAAGGTATTTAACGGTTTCCAATTCGGCATTCATATTCTGAAGTAATGCCAAACCTTCTCTTGATTTTCCACAACGCGGATTGTGATAGATTGTAATCATAATTTATAAAAAAATAACTATATTCGACCAAACAAAAGTACACGTTGAACAAACAATAATTAGAATAAAAATTACAATAAAATGTACATAGAACAAGTAAATACTAAAAAATTCAATCCGATTCTTTATTTGCCAATTCCGTTAGGTTTTATGGCGTTAATAGTTATCAATTACATTTCTACTAGTGGAATGGATACCGAAAAAATGTTGCACGATATTATTGACAAGTTAGGAACAAATTTAGCATTTGTACTCTTAGTAGCACCACTATCGGTTGGATGTTTGATAGTGTTTTTTTGGGTAAAGTTTATTCACCAGCAAAGCATCAGAAGTTTAACTACTTCGAGAAAAAAAGTTGATTGGAACCGCATATTATTTTCGTTTGGTTTATGGTCGTTGATTACTGTAGTGATGACGTTAATTGCTTATTATATTCAACCAGAAGATTTTGTAATTAATTTTCAATTGCAACCTTTTTTGGTATTTTTAGTTTTGGCTATTTTATTCATTCCGTTGCAAACTAGTTTTGAAGAATATCTTTTTCGGGGGTATATGATGCAAGGACTCGGAGTGGTTACCAAAAGTAGATTGGTGCCGTTTATTACAACATCTGTTTTATTCGGGTTGATGCACATTGCCAATCCAGAAGTAGGGAAGATGGGTTATATTATTATGGTGTATTATATAGGAACCGGATTTTTCTTGGGAATTTTAACATTGATGGATGAAGGCTTAGAATTGGCGCTTGGATTTCATGCTGCGAATAATTTAGTGGGTGCTTTATTGATTACATCGGATTGGTCGGCGTTTCAAACCCATTCTATTTTTAAAGATGTTTCCACTCCAGCAGCTGGATTTGACATCATTTTACCTATATTTATCGTTTTCCCGATACTTCTTTTTATTTTTAGTAAAAAATACCAATGGCACAATTGGAAAGATAAATTAACCGGAAAAATACAGCTTATTAATCCCAATCAAATTATAGAAAACAATGAATAGTCCAACTTACGAAAATGTCCACAATCAATTCAAACTAAATGGTTTTCATTTAGATAAAGACGATTTGTGTCGTGTTGCTTATAGTTTTATCAAAGAAGGTGAAGACTTTGAAAAGCCAGTTGGCGATTTTTTGCTCGATTGGTTTGATTCGAAATCTTATTTGGAAGTAACGACTTCGGGCTCGACAGGAGAACCAAAATCAATTAAAATTGACAAGCAAGCCATGGTGAATTCGGCAATTGCTACAGGTGATTTTTTTGATTTGAATTCAGGAAATCGTGCTTTGCATTGTTTGCCAGTTAAATATATTGCAGGAAAGATGATGTTGGTTCGTGCTATGATTTTGGGATTGGATTTGGATTTTGTAGCACCTAGTTCTCATCCTTTAGAGAACAACGACATCAATTACGATTTTATAGCAATGGTTCCTATCCAAGCGCAACATTCGTTAAAAGAGTTGAAAAAAGTAAAAAAAATCATTGTTGGTGGAGCTAAGATGAATAAAAGATTAGAAAATTCATTACTTAAACTCCCAACCAAAGTTTATGAAACTTTTGGTATGACTGAGACCATCACACACATTGCAGCCAGAAAAGTAGGTGAGAAAGCGTTTACTGTTTTACCAAACGTTACTATATCGTATGATGATAGAAATTGTATGGTCATACACGCACCAAAAATATCTGATGAAGTAATTGTTACTAATGATATTGTAGAATTGTTAAATGAAAATCAATTTGTATTTATGGGTCGTTATGATAACATCATTAACAGTGGCGGAATTAAGTTAATTCCGGAACAAATTGAAGATAAATTAGCTAGTAAAATAGAACAAAGATTTTTTGTTATTGGACAGCCCGATGCCGATTTGGGAGAAAAATTGGTTTTAGTAATTGAAGGAGATACATTTGATCTTGATGCCAGTATTTTCAATGATTTAGATAAATACGAACGACCAAAAGAAATTGTGTTCGTTCCTAAATTTAAAGAAACAAAAAACAATAAAATAGTCAGAAACGAATCCTTTAAAAACTGATTTTAAGGCTAATTCACATTAATGAAAAATTTATCTAAAGGAATTTCAATTTTTGTTGTATTTGTATTTTTAATATTGGATTTTGTCCATGTTGTGGTTGGTACAATTCGCATTTCTTTACCATCAATTTTAACGTCGAGAGGCATATTGAAATCGGCTACGTCTGTTTTCCAACGGTATTCCAATTGCTCCGACTTTCGGTTAATTTCTAACTTCGGAATATTTTTATAACGTAAATACTGATTAAAAATAGGAGTAAGATCCATACCCGTTTGTTTATTAAAAAACGATACTACAATAGCGGTATTAATAATCTTGTGTTTGAAGTTTTCAGAATAACTGGCTAATATTTTCCACCACAATGTATCGTTATTGATTATGTTTCGCAGCGTGTGCAAAAACAAAGCACCTTTAGGATACATATCACCTGAACCTTTATTGTTGACACCAAAATTACCAATTACGGGCTTATCATTACTAACATTGTTTTTCAAACCATTTAGATACGTTTTAGCTTTTTCATAACCAAATTGACATTCGATATACACTGATTCAGAATATTGGGTAAATCCTTCATGTATCCACATATCAGCAATATCATCCGAAGTAATGCTATTACCAAACCATTCGTGTCCGCTTTCATGGATGATAATAAAATCGAATAAGAGTCCGATTCCAGTGCTTGATAAATCTTTACCTAAGTAACCACTATTGTATTTATTCCCGTAAGCAACAGCACTTTGATGTTCCATACCTAAATAAGAAGTTTCAACTAATTTGTATCCGTCTTCCCCAAAAGGATATTTTCCAAATTTAGTTTGAAAACATTTCATCATGGGTTTAACTTGTTCAAAATGCGTTTTGGCTATTTTAAGATTTTCTTTCAAGACATAATAGTCTAATGAAAGTCCATCAAGTTCATCGTGAATGTGAGCGTAATCCGCAATATTAATTGTGACATCATAATTATTAATCGGATTTTTAACTTCCCAATCCCAACGAGTAAATCCGTCTTTTAAATCTTCACTCCCTATAAACCGACCATTAGAAACATTCATTAATCCATTTGGAACGGCTACTTTTATTGAAGCACCTTTATCAGGTTCATCCGTTTGAGAATCTTTACAAGGATACCAAATGCTTGCACCAATTCCTTGACACGCCAATCCTACCCATGGTTTACCATTTTTGTCATTTGCAAAAACAAAACCACCATCCCAAGGAGCGTTTTTGGCAATTGTTGGAAATCCTGAATAATAAAAGGTTATTTGTTCATCGGTTCCTTTTTGTAAATCTATTGGAAAAGATATGAAAACAGCATTGTATTCTCGTTTGAATTTTAATTTTTGGGATTGATGCACAATTGAATCAACTTGTAAGTTGGGGAACAAATCAATTTGTATTTTCTTAGTATTTTCGATCACTTTAAATGAAATGGCATTGTGACCCGTGATCGATCTTTTTTCAATATTGATTTTAACATTCAAATCATAACGTTGCACATCAAAGCAAGTGCGTTCGATTCGAATGCCTCCTTGGAGGGAATCCTTTCGGGAAAAGCCTTTTTGAGCAGAAATATTTTGAAAGCAAATTAATGCAATGAATAGTGATACTATATTTTTCATAAAAACATCTAGTTATTTTGATTTTCAGATTTCTTCGTTATTTTGTGCATAGCTCTAGGAGCTTCGTTTTCGGAATGACAAAACTGTTATTATACTTGAATTACACCCAAATTAAATTTCTTTTCAATAGGTGAGTGATTGGCTGCTTCAATTCCCATAGAAATCCATGTTCGGGTTTCTAATGGATCGATGATACCGTCTGTCCACAATCGCGCCGCAGCGTAATAAGGAGAAACTTGCGCATCGTAACGTGCTTTTATTTTGTCAAACAATTCTTGTTCCACTTTTTCGTCTACCGTTTCGCCTTTCGCTTTTAATGAAGACGCTTCGATTTGCATTAAGACTTTGGCTGCTTGCGTGCCACCCATAACGGCAAGTTCGGCACTTGGCCAAGCTACGATTAATCGCGGATCGTAGGCTTTTCCGCACATGGCGTAATTTCCGGCACCGTATGAATTTCCTACAATGATAGTGAACTTTGGCACTACTGAATTCGAAACCGCATTCACCATTTTGGCACCATCTTTAATGATACCACCGTGTTCCGATTTACTTCCAACCATGAATCCGGTTACGTCTTGAACAAATACTAGTGGAATTTTCTTTTGGTTACAATTCGCAATAAAACGTGTTGCTTTATCAGCAGAATCCGAATAAATGGCACCACCAAATTGCATTTCCCCTTTAGCTGTTTTGACTACTTTTCTTTGGTTGGCTACAATTCCGACTGCCCAACCATCAATGCGTGCATACGCTGTGATAATTGTTTTTCCGTAGCCTTCTTTGTATTCATCAAACTCCGAATTGTCCACCAATCGTTTCACGATATCATACATATCGTATTGTTCGTTGCGCGCTTTTGGTAGAATTCCGTAGATTTCATTTTCATCCAAAGCTGGTTTCTCAGATTTTTCTCTGTTAAATCCAGCTTTATCATAATCGCCAATTTTTCCAACGATACTTTTTATTCTGTCTAATGCATCTTTATCGTCTTTGGCTTTGTAATCAGTGACTCCAGAAATTTCGCAATGCGTAGTAGCTCCGCCTAATGTTTCATTATCAATATTTTCGCCAATTGCTGCTTTTACTAAATAACTTCCAGCAAGAAAAATGCTGCCGGTTTTATCCACAATCATGGCTTCGTCACTCATTATTGGGAGATAAGCACCACCAGCGACACAACTTCCCATCACTGCTGCAATTTGAGTAATTCCCATACTGCTCATTATAGCGTTGTTTCTAAATATACGTCCGAAATGTTCTTTATCGGGAAAAATTTCGTCTTGCAAAGGCAAATAAACTCCAGCAGAATCTACTAAATAAATAATTGGCAATCGGTTTTCTATCGCAATTTCTTGTGCTCTAAGATTCTTTTTTCCTGTAATCGGAAACCAAGCTCCGGCCTTTACAGTAGCGTCATTAGCAACTATAATACATTGCTTTCCTTTGATAAAACCTATTTTAACCACAACGCCACCAGAAGGACATCCTCCATGTTCAGTATACATGCCGTCTCCCACAAATGCGCCAATTTCGATGCATTTTGCTTTTGGGTCTACAAGATAGTCTATGCGTTCACGCGCTGTCATTTTACCTTCAGCGTGTAACTTTTCGATTCGTTTTTCGCCACCACCCAATTTGACTTTGGCAAAGCGTTGTTTTAAATCGGTTAGTAAAAGTTTATTATGATCTTCGTTTTTGTTGAAGTTTATGTCCATATTTGTGGGCTATTTTTATTTGTTTGGCTAAAATACAAAAAGGTTTTCAATTGAAATAAACAGTTTTGCAAATGAGAAAAAAATTAATAAATTCATTTGGCTTTTTTTTAGTAACTTAATATTCTGTTAACATAAGTTAGGTACATTTGCAACGTAAAAATTATCAAAATGACACTAAACAATATTTTCCAATTCTTAGTTCCTAAAGACAAAAAGTTTTTTCCATTATTCGAACAAGCATCTGCAAATCTTACATTATTAGCAAGTACTTTACATGATGCTGTCAATGCTCCTAAAATAGATCGTGAAGAATATTTCAAAAAGATTGAGGAGCTAGAGGCTACTATTGAAGAGATTACACACAAAACTCATTTAGAACTTAGTAGAAATTTTATTACTCCTTTTGATAGAGAAGATATTCACTCTTTGATCAAAGCTATAGATAATGTTGCGGATAATATGCATGGTGCTGCAAGTAGAATTCGTTTGTATCAAGTAGATAAAATAACAAAATCGATTCGTAAATTAACAGAAATTAATTTAGAAGCTTGTCAATTAATTGGTGAAGGTATCAAAGAGTTACGTGATATGAAAGATCACAAAGCAATTAAAGAAACGTGTAAAAAAATTAATAAATTAGAAAGTAAAGCGGATGTGGTTTTTGATAAAGCAGTAGCGGATATTTTCGAAAATGAAACTGATGCTAAAAACATTATCAAATACAAAGAAGTACTATCTGCTTTAGAAATGGCTTCTGATAAATGTAAAAGTGTTTCCAATGTAATGGAACAAATTTCGGTTAAACATTCATAACAGTATTTTTTAAAAACCACTTTTATGGATTTTACTCTTCTTATAATAGTAATTGTTCTTGCCTTAGTTTTTGATTACATCAATGGTTTTCATGATGCGGCGAATTCTATTGCAACGATAGTCGCTACAAAGGTTTTGACTCCTTTTCAGGCCGTACTTTGGGCTGCTTTTTTTAATTTCATGGCCTATTGGGTTTTTGGGTTTGGTGTTGCTGACACGGTTGCTAAAACGGCACACACAAGTAGTATTGATTTGGTGGTTATTTTAGCAGGTGTTATTGCAGCAATTGTATGGAATTTGTTAACTTGGTGGAAAGGAATTCCATCATCCTCTTCACACACACTTATTGGTGGATTTGCGGGAGCCGCTGTTGCTCATGGTTTCAGAGACGTAACTGATCCAGAACACGCTGGATTTAAAATTGTAAATTGGCTTAAAGAAGCTAAAGAAGGAGAATTATTACCCTCGGGTGTAATGATTGTCATTTTATTCATTGTAGTTGCTCCTTTATTAGGAATGATTATATCGTATTTTATTTCGCTATGGTTAATGTATTCTTCTCAAAAAAGTATCTATCCAAAAATTGTAACTGTAGTATTAATGTTATTGGTAATTTGGTTTATGTACTCGGTTTTAATTCCGTATGAAGACATTAAAAAACCGCGTTTTGAAAGTCGTTTTTGGAGTTTTATGACAGAACCTGCCAATATTAAATGGTTTTTAGTTGCTATCATTTTCTTCAGTTTGGCAATATTTAATTTGGTATTTAGCCTTTTTTCTACTGCAAATGCAGAACGAGTTCTAAAAAAAATGCAGCTTATTTCCTCCGCAGCATTTAGTTTAGGTCATGGTGGTAACGATTCACAAAAAGTAATGGGAATCATTGCAGCTGCAGTAGCTGTGTATATCAAAACCAATCCAAATATTGACATGTCGGCGGGTTGGCTAGACTTAAATGTGGTACTTCCTTCTGAAAAAGATGGTGTAAAAATTGATGGTATGATGCCGAATTGGATTCCGTTAACGTGTTATACCGTTATCGCTCTTGGTACCCTAAGTGGTGGCTGGAAAATTGTTAAAACCATGGGATCTAAAATTACAAAAGTAACTGCTTTTGAGGGTGTTGTTGCTGAATCAGCAGGGGCTTTGACTTTATTTTCTACAGAACACTTTAAAATTCCTGTATCTACAACTCATACCATTACAGGTTCCATTATTGGAGTAGGAGTAACCAAAAGAGTATCTGCAGTTCGATGGGGAGTAACAGTAAAATTACTTTGGGCATGGGTATTAACCATTCCTGTTTCAGCAGTTCTTGCTGCGCTTGTGTATTATTTATTGAAATTATTTATATAGTATAACTTACATTCTAATTAAAAAAGCTGTCTGTCTCAGGCAGCTTTTTGTGTGTGTTTATTGTATAGTTAACTTACTATTATCTAATTTTATATCCAAATTAAAATTCTTTAAGATGTATTCTAAAAAAGCAATTTTATAATACTATTGAATCACTACCCAAACAATCACTTTCGGATGAAGAGAATTTTATTTCTGCTACTATTAATCTCAACTTATAGCCAATCACAGGTTACTATTGAACAAAATAAACAGGATAATGACGTCAAATTAACAACACTTCCGTACTATAGTTTTGGAAAAGGAATTGGAATTACTTCTCCCGATAGTTTGTTTCAATTTAATATCCGTTTCCGTATGCAAAACCGTGTTACTTATATTCAAAATGAAGACGAAAATGGTTCTTACGATGGACAAATTCGTCGTTTGCGTTTGCGTTTTGATGGTTATGTAGGAAATCCAAAATTTTTGTATGTTATCCAATTATCGTTTGCATCTGGTGATGTAGGTGAAGTGAAAGAGGGTGAAAATATCAATATTATTCGTGATGCCGTGGTTTTTTACCGTCCAAACAAAAATTGGAATATCAGTTTTGGACAAACCAAATTGCCTGGAAATCGCCAACGAGTAAATTCATCTGGTGGTTTGCAGCTTACCGACAGAACCATAAACAATACGCGTTTTACGATTGACAGAGATTTCGGATTCCAATTCCACAATATGAACGAGTATCAAGATAAATTTTCATACAATTTAAAAGCAGCTGTTTCTACTGGAGAAGGACGTAATGTAACCGGTAAATCAGATGATGGAGTTGCTTTGACGGGAAAAATTGAATTGCTTCCATTTGGGGCTTTTGCTAAGGATGGAACTTATTTTGAAGGAGATGTAATTCGAGAAAAAAAGCCTAAACTGATGTTTTCCGGCGCTTTCCAACAAAATAATAACGCCCAACGAACAGGTGGTCAACTAGGCAATGATTTATTCGAGCAACGTACTATGAAATCAGTTTTGTTAGATGCTATGATTAAATATAAAGGATGGGCTGCCATGTCAAGTTTTATGTCTCGAACCTCTAATAAGCACGCTGTAACTATTAATCCAAACGATAACTCCGAATTAAGCTATGTCTTTGTTGGAAACGGATTTGATTATCAATTGAGTTATAATACACCGTCAAATTATGAATTAATAGGTCGGTATTCTATTCAAAAAGTAGGGAATGACATTCAAACTTTAACACCAAATACAAGACAATTTAGTTTGGGTGTTACAAAATATATTTGGGAACATTCATTTAAAATTCAGACAGAATTTACCCTTGACCAGTTAGATTTTCAAGATGGTACAACAAAAGACAATTGGTACATTCGCTTTCAACTCGAAATTGGTATTTAACAAATTGTCACTCTTTTTTACTAATTTATTCTAATCTTTAATTCAATTTCAACTAACTCCAATGTTAAGTTTTTAAGTAAAATGAAAACTTAACATTGGCGAGTTGTATTAAATTGTATTTTTGTTAACGTAAAATTTACATATTATTTACATAAAATTTAAATTCAAGTACAAAACACTATTAAAGATTAGAACAACAACAACCAATAAAAACATAAATATGGAAGAAGATAATCAAAAATCGCCTGAAACAGCTCCAGTACAAACTACTCAAACTAGTGCTATTTCAAAAGAAGCTGTGTCAGCAACTACAACGAAAAGTCAGGTAAAACCAACCACTCCAAGCACAAATACAGTTAAACCAACAACGCCTCTGCGAACTGCTGTTAAATCAACAACACCACGAACTGTTGCTGACAAGCCGACTTCTACTCGAAGTACTGCAGTGAAACCAACCGCTAATCCACGAACAAGAACTGTAAAAGTAACACTACCAATAGCCGTTAAATCGGAAGAAGTTTTAGAAAAAACAGTTGCCACTAATCCTGAAACACCAACAACTATGAAAGATTCAGACAAAGAGAAAGCTAAAAAAGCAAAGGCTACAGAAAAAGATAAAAAAGAAAAAGCGAAAAAGAAAGAAAAAGCCAAAAAAGAAAAGCAAAAAGCAAAAGATAAAGAGAAGAAAAAAGCAGCAAAAAAGAAAGAAAAAGCTAAAAATCAAAAAGCCAAAGACAAGGCAAAAGCCAAAAAGATAGCGAAGAAAAAAGCTAAATCTAAAAAGAAAAAATAATTTTTATTTTTAATTATTCTAAGAGTCGATGTGAAAGCATCGGCTTTTTTAGTGTACGTTTACGAAGTATTATAATGGCAATGACTTACATTTACAATAAAAATTCAATGAATATGAAATACTTATTTTTTGCAATCGCTTTACTTCCAATGATATCCAATGCACAATTAAAAGAAATCGCTTATACCGATGCCGATAAAAAACTAGATGGTTTTGTTGCAAAACCTAAAAAAGCGCTTAAAGATAACCCGGGTGTGGTTATTCTACCTGCTTGGATGGGTATTGATGATCATTCCAAACAAAGCGCTATCGACTTAGCTGACTTAGGCTACTACGCTTTTGTAGCCGATATTTATGGCGAGGGAAGCAAACCTACCAATTCTAAAGAAGCAAGTCAACAAGCTGGCTTTTATAAAAAAAATGTGGCCGATTACCAAAGACGAATTCAATTAGCATTAGACGAATTGATAAAACAAGGTGCTAATCTAAATAGCATTGTAGTAATGGGCTATTGTTTTGGAGGAACAGGTGCTATTGAAGCTGCCCGAAGTAACATGAATATAAAAGGTATTGTATCATTTCACGGCGGATTAGGTAAAGACGAAAAACGAGTTACAGAAACCATCAACGCTAAAGTATTGGTATTGCATGGCGCTGATGATCCGTTTGTACCCAAAGCTGAAATTGATGCTTTTCAAAACGAAATGCGTGCTGCTAAAGCCGACTGGGAAATGGTATATTACGCCAATGCAGTTCATTCGTTTACGAATAAAACTTCGGGAAATGACAATAGTAAAGGAGCAGCTTACAACGAAAAAGCAGCAAAACGCTCTTGGCAAGCTTTGTTAACTTTCATAAAGGAAACATTATAAAATACAAAAGTCGATCTGGAGCGATCGACTAGTGCGGTAAGGTGTAACTTCCTTTCGGAATCCTTGATGCAAATATAGGTTATAATTATGAATGGTAAATTGTAAATTGTATATTATTTTAAGGGAAAACAATTGCATTCATAATTCACCATTTACAATTCAGCATTCTGTTGTCCCATCATCATTAAATAGGCTTTCAAAAACGCATCAATATTTCCGTTCATCACACCATCAACATCGCTAGTTTCTTTGCCAGTTCGAACGTCTTTGACTAATTTATAAGGCTGCATAACGTAATTCCGAATTTGTGAACCCCATTCAATTTTCATCTTTCCAGCTTCAATATCTGCGCGTTGTGCCATTTGTTTTTTCAACTCAATTTCATACAATTGTGACTTCAACATTTGCATCGCACGTTGGCGATTGTCTTGTTGCGAACGCGTTTCTGAGCACTGAATCTGAATTCCGGTGGGCTTGTGAAACAATTGGACTTTAGTTTCTACTTTATTTACATTTTGACCTCCCGCACCGCTCGAACGCGATGTAATGATTTCAATGTCAGCAGGATTTATGTCAATTTCAATCGTGTCGTCCACCAAAGGATAAACATACACCGAGGCAAATGACGTGTGTCGCTTCGCATTACTATCGAAAGGCGAAATACGCACCAAACGATGAACGCCGTTTTCACCTTTTAAATAGCCGAATGCAAAATCACCTTCAATTTCTAACGTCACCGTTTTGATTCCAGCAACCTCACCTTCCTGAAAGTTGAGTTCTTTAATTTTATACTTCTGTTTTTCGGCCCACATCATGTACATTCGCATAAGCATCGACGCCCAGTCGCAACTCTCGGTTCCGCCAGCTCCGGCCGTAATCTGTATTACAGCGCTTAAATTGTCACCTTCATCCGACAGCATGTTTCTAAACTCTAAATCTTCCACATGCGTATTGGTCAATTCATATTGCATGTCAAGTTCTTCCTCGGTTGCGTCTCCTTCCTTAAAAAATTCATAGGTAATTTGAAGTTCTTCGACTAAGGCATTTCCTTTCTCAAAATCTTCAACCCATTTTTTCTTTGAACGCAAGTTTCGCACAAGTATTTCGGCCTCTCGAGCATTGTTCCAAAAGTCGGGCGCAAAGGTTTTTTCTTCTTCGTTTGTTATTTCGATAAGCTTGGCATCAATGTCAAAGATACCTCCTCAACGCACCAAGACGCTCTACAATACCTTTAATTTGTTCGGTATTTGTCATAAATTAATGTAATTTTGTAATTATTAGTTGAAGCTAATCCCGCTTTTCACTTCAATCTTTTCCAAACCTATAAGGTTTCAAAAAACCTCAATAGGTTTAAAAAAGGATTTACGTTGCAATCGGGGCTAGGCTTTACTGCAAAAATAGAACATCTAATCTTTATATGGAAATAAATTTAATTAGTGATACCGTAACCAAACCAAGCAACGACATGTTGCAATTTATGTTCAACGCCAAAGTAGGTGACGATGTATTCAAACAAGACCCAACTGTAAACGAGTTTGAAGCCATGGTAGCCGATTTATTCGGAATGGAAGGCGCGTTGTTTTTTCCAACCGGAACAATGGCCAACCAAACTGCGATTAAGCTAAACACCAATCCGGGTGACCAAATAATTTGTGATAAATGGTCGCACATTCATTTGTATGAATCGGGTGGTGCTTCGTCAAATAGCGGTGTGAATTTCAATTTATTGGATGGAAGTCGAGGAATGATAACCGCTGAACAAGGACGTCAATCACGCAAATATGGCCGTGATGAGCGCGGGGGTGGAGGAGGATTTAGGGATCGCAATGATCGTGGAGGAGACCGTGATGGCCGCAGAGGTGCTGGTCGCTTTGATCGCGATTCTCGCGGTGG
>CANLLR010000024.1 GCA_947491985.1 Flavobacteriaceae bacterium
TGATATATTTACCAAATGAATTCCGAATTTTATGTTTTAATTGAAAAAAGTACTGCGCATCGAAAATGCCGAGATGATGCTAAAGAGTTTGTATTCGAACACCCAAATTACCTCAACGATTTAACTAAAATTGCATTCAACACAAAAGACAAAAACCATCACAAAGCCTGCTGGATTTTGGAGTTGATTTGTGAAGAACAGTTGGAACTTTTCATTCCATATATTGATAACTTCTGTTTATCTTTGGCACATCAGCACTCGGATTCTGCCATTCGTTCGATTTCGAAAATAGGATTGTTTTTGGTTCAACATAAAAAAATACAACTGTCCGAATCTCAAGAAGAAAAATTGATTGAAACGGGTTTGGATTGGCTAATACAAACTGACAAAGCAGCCAACGTAGCCTATACTATGCGCTTTTTATATGTTTTAGGCAAAAAATATTCATGGATAAATGACGAATTGAGAGCACTATTATCCCGTGATTGCAGCCATCAAAGTCCTGGATATCGTTTTGCAGTGAAAGACATTTTGAAACGGTTGAAATAATTTTCAAATGTTTATCTTTGTACACATGTAAAGTTTCACAGAAAACTACACAATGATTTGTGCTTCTGGATGAGACTACCAAAAAACAACTTAACTGAATGAACTATTTCTCATCCAACTTTAAATTAGGAATTCTCGGTGGCGGACAATTGGGCAAAATGCTACTGAACGAAACTAGAAAATTCGACATTCAAACTTTAGTGTTAGACCCTAGCGAAGAAGCACCAGCTCGTTTTAGCTGCAACGCTTTTTTCGTAGGAAGTTTGATGGATTTTGAAACGGTATACCAATTTGGCAAAATGGTCGATTTGTTAACCATCGAAATTGAAAATGTTAATCTCGATGCCCTCGTCAAATTGGAAGAAGAAGGTTTGTCTGTGTATCCATCACCAAAAACGTTGCGATTGATTCAAAACAAAGGAAAACAAAAAGATTTTTACGTTCAAAACAACATTCCAACGTCTACACATCAGCGATTTTTAGACGTTACCGATTTGAAAAAAGCAATTGAAAAATCAGAATTAGAGTTTCCTTTTGTATGGAAATGTGCCCAATTTGGTTACGATGGCAATGGTGTAAAAATAGTACGTTCAGGTGTAGATTTAGTTTATTTGCCCGAAGTGGAATGTATTGCTGAAGCTATGGTTCCGTTTAAAAACGAATTAGCCGTAATTGTAGTTCGCTCGGTTTCAGGAGAAGTAAAAACCTATCCTGTGGTCGAAATGGAATTCCACCCCGAAGCCAACCAAGTCGAATACGTAATTTGTCCTGCTCGAATTGACAAAAAAGTAGCTGAAAAAGCCACCGAAATCGCATTACAAGTTTCAAAAGCGTTTCATCATATTGGATTACTAGCAGTCGAAATGTTTCAAACGGAAAATGACGAAATTCTCGTCAATGAAGTTGCTCCTCGTCCACACAATTCGGGTCATTATTCAATTGAAGGTAGTTATACCTCGCAATTTGAAAATCATTTGCGCGCCATTTTAAATCTCCCGTTAGGAAATTGTGATAGTAAAGTAGCTGGAATCATGGTGAACTTGGTTGGTGAAGAAGGTTTTTCAGGACAAGTAGTTTACGAAAACATAGAGAAAATAATGGCGATTCACGGAGTTACACCACACATTTATGGCAAACGCGAAACACGTCCGTTTCGAAAAATGGGACACGTAACGATTGTTAATGAAGACATGAAAGCAGCACGAAAAATTGCTGAAGAGGTAAAAAACAGTATTCGAGTAATTTCAATTTGAAAATTAGAAAATTGTTCCAAATAACCAAATTAACAAATAACCCAATCAACAATAAAATGAAAGTAGCCATAATAATGGGAAGCATCTCCGACATGCCCGTGATGCAAGAAGCCATAGACATCTTACAATCGTTCAACATCGAAACCGAAGTCGATATTGTTTCCGCACACCGCACACCCGAAAAACTGTTCGATTTCAGTAAAAACGCCCACACTCGAGGCATATCAGTAATTATTGCCGGTGCTGGCGGTGCTGCGCATTTACCCGGAATGGTCGCTTCGATGAGTCCACTTCCAGTAATTGGTGTTCCAGTAAAATCGAGCAATTCGATCGACGGTTGGGATTCGGTTTTGTCCATTTTGCAAATGCCTGGTGGTGTTCCGGTAGCAACCGTAGCTTTAAATGGCGCAAAAAATGCTGGAATTTTAGCAGCGCAAATCATCGGATCTTCCAATCCAACGGTTTTAAATACCATTATTTCGTATAAAGAAAGTTTAGCAGCAGCGGTGAATAAAGCGGCAACGGAATTAAAAAAATAAAAATCACACAGAGATACACAAAGTTGGCACAGAGTTACACAAAATACTCTGTGAATTTTTGTGAAAAAACTCTGTGAAACTCTGTGAAATAAAAAAATGAAAATACTCACACAAAAATTCAATACCAAATACGATACGGCACCTTTTTCGCAAATACAACTAGTCGATTACCTACCCGCTTTTATCGAAAACATCGCCGCTGCAAAAGCAGAAATCGATACGATAATCAACAATTCCGAAACACCAACATTCGAAAACACTATCGAAGCCTTAGATTTTTCAGGAAAAGCTTTAGACCGATTGTCGTCTGTTTTCTTCAATTTGAATTCGGCCGAAACCAGCGAAGAAATGCAAAAAATTGCACAAGAAGTTTCGCCTTTGTTGACGGAATTCAGCAACGACATTACGTTGAACGAAGACTTGTTTCAACGCATAAAAACGGTGTACGAACAAAAAGATACCTTGTCGCTTTCAACCGAACAAGCTACTTTGTTGGATAAAAAATTCAAAAGTTTTTCTAGAAATGGCGCGCTATTATCGGACGAAAATAAACTAAAACTTCGTGAAATTGACACCGAACTCGCCAAACTAAAATTAACGTTCAGCGAAAATGTACTGGCAGAAACCAACAACTATCAATTACACATCACCAACGAAGCCGATTTAAAAGGGTTACCCGAAGGTACTATCGAAGCGGCAAAAGCTTTAGCGAAAAGCAAAAACCTTGAGGGTTGGATTTTTACCTTAGACCATCCCAGTTATTTACCGTTTGTGACGTATGCTGAAAATAGAGCATTGCGAAAAGAAATTACCATTGCAGCAGGGAAAAAAGCCTTTCAAAACAATGAATTTGACAACAGAGAAATCACGTTAAAGATTGCCAAATTGCGTTTTGAACGCGCTACTTTATTGGGTTATGAAACGCATTCGCACTTTGTTTTGGAAGAACGAATGGCGCAAAACCCATATAAAGTTAAAGCTTTTTTAAACGATTTATTGATCAAAGCAAAACCAGCAGCCGAAAGAGAGTTTGCGCAATTGACCGCGTTTGCAAAAGCATTAGACGGAATTGAACAACTGGAAAAATGGGACGGTTCGTACTATTCCGAAAAATTGAAACAAAAATTATTCAATTTGGACGATGAAACCTTGAAACCTTATTTTCAGCTGGAAAATGTTTTAAATGGAGCATTTACCATTGCTAAAAAATTATACGGAATGTCTTTTACTGAAGTTTTTGACATCGACAAATACCATGAAGAAGTGACTACGTATGAAGTGCGTGACGAATTCGATGAACTCGTAGCCATTTTCTACGCCGATTTTTTTCCACGAAAAGGAAAACGAAATGGCGCTTGGATGACAAGTTTCAAATCGCAATACATAAAAGACGGAAAAAACGAACGTCCGCACATTTCGAATGTTTGTAATTTTACAAAACCAACCGAAACCAAACCATCTCTTTTAACATTCAACGAAGTAACGACGTTATTCCACGAATTTGGTCACGGACTACACGGCATGTTAGCGAATACCACCTACCCAAGTTTATCGGGAACTTCAGTCTATTGGGATTTTGTAGAATTGCCAAGTCAAGTAATGGAAAACTGGTGTTACGAACCCGAAGCTTTGGCTTTGTTTGCCAAACACTACGAAACGGGTGAAATTATTCCACAAGACTACGTCGAAAAAATCAAAGAAAGCGCAAGTTTCCAAGAAGGTATGGCCACATTACGTCAGTTGAGTTTTGGTTTGTTGGATATGGCGTTTCACAGCAACAATCCAACTGCAATTCATGATGTGAAAGCATTCGAGAAAACAGCCTTTGGAGGTACAACTTTATATCCAGATGTTGCTGAAAACTGCATGAGTGTTTCATTTTCGCACATTTTTGCTGGTGGTTACTCGTCGGGGTATTACAGTTACAAATGGGCCGAAGTGCTCGATGCGGATGCGTTTGCGTATTTTCAAGAGAACGGCATTTTTAATAAAGAAGTCGCTACCAAATTCAAAGACAACGTACTCTCTAAAGGTGGAACCGAATTGCCGATGGAATTGTACAAACGATTTCGCGGTCAAGAACCGAAAGCGGATGCATTATTGAAAAGGGCAGGTTTGGTTTAAAACGCTTAGGATTGAAAAATAAATTTGATTACTCAATAGACTAGCTTTGTTAAAAACACCCAACAGTTATTGAAATACAATAGGTTTTTGCGAAATAGGCATCTTAATAATATGGAAAGGTTGGACTGTTACGTTTATAGCTCCTAAAGAACCTCCTGTTATAACTGTAACAGTAATATTGTTTTGGTTTTCAACTATTTCTGTAACATCAATTGTACGCCCAACACTTGATCTAATTTGATCGAAAACCGCTATAATTTGATAAGTATTAAAATCAATAGTTGTTGTTGTAAATGCCTGAGAAATACTATTATAGGTGTCTATTTTCGATAGTAATGCATTCCATTCTGACTGATTAGAAATAACATAATTACCCGGAACTATATCCTCTGTACTTAAAGGATTAAAAGGATTTCTTCCAATAAATTCAAAATTTATATTTTGAAGCATAAGTTCGACTGTATTGTCATTATTTTCACAACCTGAGAATGAAATGATAATGAGAGTCCAAATAGCTATTTTTTTCATAATTTTAATTTTTACAATTTGACGTACTATTAAATTTACAGTTTTTAAAAACACATTTAAAAAAACTAAGAAGTTCAACAATTTTAATAACCAAACCTCTTTATTCAGGCATATTTTGCATTTGCCATGTTTCTAAAACCACAATAAGACTGTCGTTTAGTGCAGGTTTTTTATTTTTAAACGGCATAAATTTACGATGATCTGTCGGAAGTTTTACTCTTTCAATAACTTCTACAATGTTCTTTTTTACCGCTTCATAACTGTCTAAAGGTTCCTTTCTGCCATCGGGTGGAAAATGACAAGGCGTACAACTGTTTTGCAAAATCGGTACGATATCTTTAGCATAAGATACTGTGATTGGCTCTCTATAAATAGTTGCATTGTTGTGACTTTGTAAAAAACACAAGGCACAAATGACCATTAGTGAAAATAAAATCTTACGCATGTTGTATCATTTTTAAGTTAAACTTAGTTTGGTAAATATATAAAAAATTTGATTCCGACTATGGATATGCGCTAAGGATTACTTCACCATTTTGTTAATCTCCAGTGGAGTTCAGTGAACTACGTTTAAAGCGGAAAGCCTGACCCCGATGTATAAAACAAGTTGGCAAACGTAGTTTCTATCCATAGGGGGACGTCTAAAAAAACTTTCATTTATTTTTGAAAGTTTAAAAACTTTTAGTTATCTTTGAACTATCAAAAGCGATAAACCAGACAAAATGGAATTCAAAGAGGCAAAAAATAAGTTCGTTCAAACCTGGGGAGCACTTGGAAGCCAATGGGGCATTAACAAAACGATGGCGCAAATTCATGCATTGTTGATGGTATCTAACGAGGCGATTTCGATGGAAGAAATTATGGAAGAACTGCAAATTTCTAGAGGCAATGCATCGATGAATTTGCGTGCTTTGATGGATTGGGGTATCGTGTACAAAGAATACAAAGCGGGCGAACGACGTGAGTTTTTCACGGCCGAAAAAGATTTGGATGAATTGGCGGTGAAAATTTCGAAAGAACGCAGCAAACGCGAAATCAAACCGGCTTTGAAAGTGTTGAAAGAGGTTTCATCGATTACTTCTGACCAAACTGTTGAAGAAAAACACTTTGTAGATCAAACCAAAAAATTGTATGATTTTGTTTTGCAAGCCGACAATATGTTAGACAAAATGACGGAATACAAAGACAATTGGTTGGCGAAATTGATGGTGAAAATAATGAAGTAAGTTAAAAAAAATTTAATTAAAACTTTCATTTTTTTCTGAAAGTTTAAAATAATAGATAACTATGAAAACAATAAAACTCATAACTCATTTTTCTAATATTCTGTTTGTGATATTATGTTTCATTTTTGCAATTGTTCATTATGACAAAGCATTGATTGGATACTTCTTTCTTGGAATATACCAGATAGTTTTAACACTCATAATTACGATTTCCTTTCATGTTCGAAAAAAAAATATAAAATCGAAAATAATTTATTGGTTGATGGTAGCAACCTATTTCATTTTAATTCAAAGACTGTTCAATTACTATAACCAAAAAGCATTAGGCTTTATATTGTTTCCTAGTTTAATAGCACTATACAATTGTTACTTAACTGACATAAACATAAAAGAGAAATAAATTATGAACCTCAACATCCTCGCCTACATCATTTACCTAGTCATAACTACCTTCATCATCGTTAAAGTGGGGAAAATTTGTTACCAAAACGGCAACATTTATGTAGCACAACTGATTCCGTATCACGCCGAATTGTGTCAGAAAACGAATCAAATTTTGTTGGTGGGCTACTATCTTTTAAACATTGGCTATTGCGCAATGACGTTAATTTGTTGGGCAAAAATCATTACCCTTCACCAACTTATTGAAGTCATTGCTTATAAATCAGCCATCATCATTGCCGTGATCGCCATTATGCACTACATGAATATTTTTATTCTTACAAAATACATTCAAAAATTAATTTAAATACTTTATTATGGAAACTACAAAAATTTTACTCGGTTACGCCATCTACTTACCAATCGCTTTATTTTTAACGTACTACGTTTCTAAAACGCTTTTTAAAAACAGTAAAATATATATGATGGACATCTTTAAAGGAAGAGAAGAAATCGCCATTGCCACGAACAAACTTTTCGAAACGGGATTTTATTTGCTGAATTTGGGTTTTGCTTTGATGATTTTAGAAATGAATCTGTACGACAATAGCTATCAATTGCTAATCGAAAAATTGAGTTATAAAATTGGCGGCTTCTCTATTTATTTGGGAATTATGCTTTTCTTGAACTTGTATTTTTTCTTCAGAGGAAAACGAAAAGCAAAAGAAACTCACGTTGAAGAACGTATTGTTTTTAAAGCATAAGTACTTTTAGCTTCGAATTCACGAACTACTTTGGTATCTTCGTGAATTCGCAATAAAACCAACACCCAATTCATGACAACCATTCACCTCTACACCAAAATCAAAGCAACAAAACAAGTGGTTTTTGACTTGTCGCGCGATATCGATATACATCAAAACTCAGCGAGTCAAACCGATGAAAAAGCGATTGATGGCGTTACGTCTGGATTGATACAGTACAATGAAACGGTAACCTGGCGAGGTAAGCATTTTGGAGTGTATTTCACGCACAAAAGCCGTATGACGGTAATGGATTTGTATGACTATTTTGTGGATGAAATGGAAGAAGGAACATTCAAATCGTTCAAACACGAACATTTTTTTAGTGAAGAAAACGGCATCACCCTATTGACAGATAGACTTCAATATGAAACACCTTATGGTATCTTCGGAAAGTGGTTTGATGTACTTATTCTGAAAAAGCACCTCACCAATTTTCTTCTCAACCGAAATAAAGTACTGAAAGAATTAGCCGAAAAGCAACACTAAAAGCCACCATAAAATGGGCACACTTTCTACCCAAAAAGAGGTGTAATACTTGCTTCTATTTTCATGGGCAAAAAGCAAAAAGAGAAGCACGATTGAAGCGATTCCTGTTTTTAAAAGCAATGTGGAAAAGTTCAAATTTTTGTTCAAAAATTCCAGAATTATAAAAAGCAACAGCAACACACTCCCTACTCTTTTAGTTTGCTTCACTCCTATTTGCTGCGGAACAGTTTGCAAATGCGGATCGTCTTTTTTAATATCGTTTATTTCAAATATTAAAATCAATACAAAAACAAATACAAATCGTTGGATGCATTTCAAATAAAAATCAGAAGTGATTTTAATTTCAGCATTTATAATTGGCAACACCAATGTAACGCCAACCCAACATAAGGCTACGATATAAATTTTAATTCCTGCCCAATTTCGGGCATTTTTTTTATTCGGAAAAAAAGGTAATGTATACAATAATGTCAAAAGCAGAAAAATAATGCCAATGATTTTTGTATTTCGTTGCAATTGAAAAAAGAAATATCCAGAGGCCAGCAAAGCTATAAAACTCATCACGGCAATGGCTTTCAATTGGCGACCCATCTGCCATTTTTGTGTCCGAGCCAACGCATTGTATTTCACAAAATTATACCCCACAACAGTGCCGAAAAAAGCAAAAAAAACAGCAACATAATCCGCTTCTATTCCAACTATAAACTGTGTTATTTTAACCAAAGCCAAAACAGCCAAAGCCACATGAATACTGCTATTGATGTAAAAATCGAGAAGTTGCTTTAAAAATCGCATGTACAAAAGTAGCTAATCTGTTAATAAGAGCTGTTTTTAGTTAACAATTTGTCAAAATATTACGGCTTGTTTAACTTAAAATTTGAAGTTTAATAATTACTTTTGTAACGCAAAAAAACACACAACTAATCTTACTTTTATTTCCATTTAATGAAAACAGACGCATTTGCATTACGCCACATAGGTCCGAATGAAAGCGACCTACCACATATGTTTAAAACCATTGGGGTTGAAACCATGGATCAATTAATTTACGAAACCATTCCGAATACTATTCTTTTAAAAAGCGATTTGAATTTAGACCCAGCTATGACCGAATATGAGTACTTGAATCACATTCAGGAATTGGGCAACAAAAACAAAGTATTCAAATCGTACATCGGTTTGGGTTACCATCCCACGATTGTTCCTGCGGTTATTCAACGTAATATTTTTGAAAATCCGGGTTGGTACACAGCTTATACTCCGTATCAAGCAGAAATTGCACAAGGTCGTTTGGAAGCGATTTTGAATTTTCAAACTACAGTTATTGAGTTAACGGGAATGGAAATTGCCAATGCTTCTTTATTGGATGAAGGAACAGCTGCTGCTGAAGCGATGGCGTTATTGTTCGACGTTCGATCACGCGATCAAAAGAAAAACAACTCAAATAAATTCTTCGTTTCAGAAGAAATCCTACCGCAAACATTATCCATTTTACAAACACGTTCTACACCAAAAGGAATTGAATTAGTCGTTGGAAATCACGAAAATTTTGATTTTTCATCTGATTTCTTTGGCGCGATTTTACAATATCCTGGAAAATTTGGTCAAGTCAATGATTATTCCCAATTTATAGCCACTGCCAATGCTAATGAAATAAAAGTTGCCGTTGCAGCTGATATTTTATCGTTAGTAAAATTAACACCTCCAGGTGAAATGGGCGCTGATGTAGTTGTAGGAACTACACAACGTTTTGGTGTTCCGATGGGTTATGGCGGACCTCATGCTGCTTATTTTGCAACAAAAGAAGAATACAAACGTTCGATGCCAGGAAGAATTATCGGTGTTACTATTGATACCAATGGAAATAGAGCATTACGTATGGCTTTAGGTACTCGGGAGCAACATATCAAACGTGAAAAAGCAACGTCTAACATCTGTACAGCGCAAGTTTTATTGGCGGTGATGGCCGGAATGTATTCCGTGTTTCATGGACCAAAAGGGTTGAAATACATTGCCAATAAAGTACATGCTTCTGCAGTAACATTAGCGGAAGCTTTAAATAAACTAGGCGTATATCAAACCAATACTGCTTTTTTTGATACGATTACAGTAAAAGCAAATTCCAGTAAAGTAAAAGCCATTGCTGAACAGCACGAAGTGAATTTCTTTTATGTAGATGACAAGACGATTTCTATATCGTTAAACGAAACCACTTCTATTGCCGACATCAATCAAATACTAGCCATTTTTGCTGAAGCTACTGGAAAAAACAATGTGACCATTTCTCAATTAGAAAATGGAACAATGATTGGGGAAAACTTACTTAGAAAATCTGATTTTTTAAAGCATGACGTATTCAACAACCACCATTCAGAGAGTCAATTAATGCGTTACATAAAAAAATTAGAGCGGAAAGATTTATCGTTAAATCACTCGATGATTTCGTTAGGTTCGTGTACGATGAAATTGAATGCGGCTGCTGAAATGTTGCCTTTATCCATGGCAAATTGGAATAGCATTCACCCATTCGCACCGATTGAGCAAGCAGAAGGCTATCAAATCATGCTTAAAAAACTAGAACAACAGTTGAACGTTGTAACTGGTTTTGCAGGTACTACTTTACAACCCAATTCGGGAGCACAAGGCGAATATGCCGGGTTAATGGCGATTAGAGCGTACCATTTATCTCGTGGCGATCATCATAGAAATGTATGTTTAATTCCGTCATCCGCTCACGGTACTAATCCTGCTTCAGCTGCTATGGCCGGAATGGAAATTATCGTAACCAAAACCATGGAAAACGGTAATATTGATGTCGATGATTTAAGAGAAAAAGCCATTTTACACCAGGACAATTTATCGGCATTAATGGTAACGTATCCATCTACACATGGTGTTTTTGAAAGCGCTATTATTGAAATAACTGACTTAATTCACGAAAACGGTGGATTGGTGTATATGGATGGCGCCAACATGAATGCACAAGTTGGATTGACAAATCCAGCAACTATTGGCGCCGATGTTTGCCACCTAAACTTACACAAAACTTTCGCGATTCCGCACGGAGGTGGTGGACCAGGTGTTGGACCAATATGTGTGAACGAAAAATTAGTGCCTTTTTTACCAACCAACCCAATCATTCCAACTGGAGGAAATCAAGCGATAACTGCCATTTCTGCCGCGCCTTATGGATCAGCTTTAGTATGTTTAATTTCGTATGGTTATATCACGATGTTGGGCGCTGAAGGATTGAAAAGTTCGACACAATTTGCTATTTTAAATGCCAATTACATGAAAATACGATTGGAAGCACATTATCCGGTCTTATATTCTGGAGAAATGGGACGTGCGGCACACGAAATGATTTTAGATTGTCGTGCCTTTAAAGAAAAAGGAATTGAAGTAACCGATATCGCCAAGCGATTGATGGATTATGGTTTTCATGCACCAACGGTTTCATTTCCTGTTGCTGGAACATTGATGATTGAACCAACGGAATCAGAGGATGTGGCCGAATTAGATCGTTTTTGTGATGCGATGATTGCTATCCGCAAGGAAATTGAAATGGCTTCGAAAGAAGAACCGAATAATGTTTTACACAATGCACCGCATACATTGGCGATGTTAACTTCCGACAGTTGGAATTTTCCATATACGAGAGAACAAGCGGCATTTCCATTGGAGTATATTGCAGAAAATAAATTCTGGCCAAGTGTTCGTCGTGTAGATGATGCGTATGGCGATAGAAATTTAGTGTGCAGTTGTGCACCGATTGAAGCATACATGTAATGATGAAAACAAAGCCAATATGAAATATTTTGCCAAGTTCATTTTTATCTTCTTGGCATGCTTTACGTGTTATTCACAAAAAGAAATAAGCAAGAACGGTCAAAAAATAAACAAACTTGATAAAAAAAATAAAAAGCAAGGAAGTTGGTTTTTTTTTTGATCAAACAGGCAACTTAGAAGCATCGTGCTATTATCAAAACGACTCTATCGTAACCCCTATCGTATTTTATAATAAGCAAGACAGTATATTTGTAAGGCATCCTAAAGTAGACAAAAGAGAAGTTTTTTTTCTTAAATCATCAAAAAAATGGGTGGTCGGTACGATAATGACACACAAAGCCGATTCTACAGAAATTGAAGTTATTGGTAGGTATATCAAAACCGGAAAAGACACTTTTGATATTCAAGAAGAAGCTTCTTTATCCAATTCAGCTTCGCTAAAAAAAGAAGCTGAATATTGGTCTAATAGAGAAATAAAACCTATCTATTTATTCGGAACAGAAGAGTTACGGGAATTTTATTTTAGACAGTTTAACTCGTCGAAAATGAATTTCAATAAAGCTATTGTTATTGATGTATCATTAAATGAGGCGGGAAACATAGAAAATATTGATTTTCCTCGAAATTTAAATACTTTAAACTATGAGGAAGAGAGTGAATTAGCTTTTCTATTTTCTCGAATGGAAAGATGGCAACCCTATTTCTCAAAAAACACAACAATTAAAACTACTACACGTTTAGAATTAGGCTCATCAGTTAAAAATTAAAACGCTTAGATAAAACGGTTTTGTAATAGAAATAACATGAACGACATCCAAAATCAAGACGATTTATATCTGTTGGTAAACGAATTCTACAAGAAACTTCTTTCCGACGAAAAGATCGCCTACATTTTTACCGATGTCGTAAAAGTGCATTTGGAAGAACATCTTCCTATTTTAGTCACTTTTTGGTCGCAAGCCATTCTAGGAACTGGTGGTTACACCAAAAACCTAACCCAAATCCATATGGATGTCAACGCCAAAGAGCATTTGACACCCGAATTGTTCAAAATTTGGTTGCATCACTTTTTTACTACTGTCGATGAGCTCTTCAAAGGTTCAAAAGCTGAACAAATCAAGACCCAAGCACTAAGTATTGGTACCATTGTGCAAATTAAAATTGCGCAACAAAAAGTCGAATAATTACGACATCAGTATTTTACATTACCGTTTTTTAAATTATTCACAATTCGTTAAAATAAAATGAAAAATTTACAATAGTTCATTTATTTTATTGATAATTTCGCAAGGATATACGTACTACAATGAACATAAAAATAACTGGATCTGGATGTTATATTCCAACCCAAACCGTATCCAATACTGATTTCGCCAAACATATATTCCTTAATGATGATGGTTCAGCATTTCCAATGTCTAATGACGTAATTACCTCGAAATTTTTCGGCATCACTGGTATTGAAGAACGCAAATATGTATCTGACGATTTAAACACTTCTGATATTGCTTTTATCGCAGCTGAAAAAGCCATTGTCGATGCCAAAATTGATCGTGAAACTATAGATTATATCATTTTTGCACACAATTTTGGTGATGTAAAAAAGAATGCCATACAAACCGATTTGTTACCTAGTTTGGCAACGCGCGTTAAACACCAACTTCGCATTAAAAATCCAAAATGTGTGGCGTATGATATGTTATTCGGCTGCCCTGGTTGGGTTGAAGGTGTCATTCAAGCCTATGCCTTTATAAAAGCAGGAATGGCAAAAAAATGCTTGGTCATTGGTGCAGAAACATTATCACGAGTGGTCGATCCACATGATAGAGACAGCATGATTTATTCGGATGGTGCCGGTGCTACAATAATTGAAGCTACTGAGGAGGAAGGCGGAATTTTAGCGCACGAAACGGCCACCTATTCCTATGACGAAGCGTATTATTTGTTTTTCGGAAACTCGTTCAACAAAGACCACGATCCCGATGTGCGTTACATTAAAATGTTCGGCCGAAAAATATACGAATTCGCATTAAGCAAGGTGCCTAAAGCTATGAAGGAATGTTTGGACAATAGCGGTATTCCGATTGAAAAATTAGATAAAATTCTCATCCACCAAGCCAACGAAAAAATGGACGAAGCCATAGTGCAACGTTTTTATAAATTGTATACTACAGAAATGCCCGAGGGAATTATGCCGATGAGCATTCATGAATTGGGCAATTCGAGTGTGGCTACCATCCCAACCTTGTATGATTCCATTTTAAAAGGCAAAATTCCGAATCAATCACTTAAAAAAGGTGATGTAATATTGTTTGCTTCGGTAGGCGCCGGAATGAATGTAAATGCGATTGTTTATAAAATGTAGCGAATTCCAGCTGTCCATTTCAAAATTTTATATTTCCGTTTATTTTATAAATAAAAAAAGGTGCTGCCGATGGTCCCACTTTTTTTATAACAAAATGACAACGCCAACTATAAAATGTTTTCCATTACACACGAGCGAAGCGAACTGACCGAACACAAAAACTAAAATTATTAATTGTGAGGTAATCTGGCTAAAATGTAAAAAAGTGGGAAGTTCGAAGTTGGAAGTTCGAAGAAAAAAGTAAATTTGCACTACAACTTCCATTCTCATGTACGAAAAAACTTTTCCAAACAAACGTTTCAAACACACCTTAGGCTTTATACAAAAACATGTGACTACGTCGGAAACGATTTTCGATTTGGGCGTTCCCAATCCGTTTTCAAAAATCATGGAGGAAAATGGCTATACAGTAAAAAATACCAAAGGCGAAGACCTTGATAACGATCAAATAGCGCTGCAAAACGAAACCTATACTGTTTTTACAGCCTTTGAAATTTTCGAACATTTATTAAATCCGTATACCATTTTGCAAAACGTACAATGCGATAAATTATTAATTTCCATTCCGTTACGCTTGTGGTTTTCACCCGCTTACCGGAGCAAAACCGATATGTGGGACCGACATTACCACGAATTTGAAGATTGGCAACTCGATTGGCTTTTGGAAAAAACAGGTTGGAAAATTACAGCTCGTGAAAAATTTACGCATCCAGTGAAAAAAATTGGATTTCGACCTTTGCTGCGGTATTTTACACCGAGATATTATATTGTTTTTGCGGAGAGAAAATAGATAATAGTCGCTAACTGATGAAATATTACCTTGTTATTCCCGCTCATAACGAAGCATCATTTATTGCTTTAACGTTACAATCTTTGGTAACGCAAACCGTTTTGCCTGCTAAAATTGTGGTGGTAAATGACAATTCGAGTGATGCAACTTCGGATGTTGTTTTGAGTTTCACTGCAAAATATCCTTTTATTGATTTGATTGAAAAAACATCAGAGCTGATTCACCTTCCAGGAAGTAAAGTCATTCAGGCGTTTCAGACGGGTTATGACAGTTTGGATGAAAACTACGATTTCATTGTAAAAGCGGATGCCGATTTGATTTTTCCACCGAATTATTTTGAAACGATTATTCATCATTTTCAATCGGATGAACGTATTGGAATGGCAGGCGGATTCGCGTACATCGAAAAAAATGGCGCGTTTATTTTAGAAAATCTAACCGACAAAGACCACATTCGCGGCGCTTTCAAAGCGTATCGAAAAGCAACTTTTAAACAAATTGGTGGCTTACAACCTGCTATGGGTTGGGACACCGTAGACGAATTACTTTGTAAATTCTACAATTGGAAAGTCGTAACTGATGCCTCTTTGAAAGTCAAACATTTAAAACCAACAGGCGCTAACTACAATAAAACCGCTCGCTACAAGCAAGGCGAAGCCTTTTACAGTTTGGGCTACGGATTTTGGATTACCGCCATTGCCTCGGCAAAATTGGCGATGATGAAGAAAAAACCGTTGCTGTTTTTAGATTACATTAAAGGCTTTTCGAAAGCCAAATCGGCAAAAAAACCACTTTTGGTTACCGAAGAACAAGCTAAATTTATTAGGGAATACCGACTCAAAAAAATGAAAGACAAGTTGTTTTAAACTGTTTTTTAATCTTTTACATATTCTAAAATATCACCCGGCTGACAGTCTAAGACTTTACAAACCGCCTCCAAAGTACTAAATCGGATGGCTTTTGCTTTTCCTGTTTTTAAAATCGAAAGATTGGATAAGGTTAAATCGACTTTTTCAGAAAGTTCGTTGAGCGACATTTTGCGCTTGGCCATCATGACATCAAGGTTTACAATAATTGCCATAACTTATATCGTTAATTCGTTTTCTATTTGTATTTCGATGCCTCTTTTAAAAATCTGTGCAATTACAAAAAGCGTTACACCCATAAACAACCACACGTCTCCACCACCTATACTTAAATATTGAATGTCTGGTATTTCTACTCCTTGCTTAACAAACCATTCTGTGTATCCAACACCCCATAAACAAAACATTCCTATTCCCAAAGACAAATAAGAAACCATAAAAATAAAGTGCCCGACAACTGCATTAAAAGGTTGTACCAAGTTTAATTTTTTAGTGTGTAAAATTTTTATAATCAGGAAAAACATAAGAACCTTCAAGATGGCTACAATGCTCATGATCAATGTTACTACAAAAAAATAGCCTTGGTCAAATGCGTAAAGACCTGATAAATCAACTTGATTCCAAAATTTATGCGCAGCAATGGGATTAATAAACAAAGTAAAAAAAGTATTGAATATAAATCCGCATGCTTCAATACAGAGACCAATAAAAATAATCCATGAAAGAATTTCCATTACTTTCAAAATCTGATTTGTTGTGATTTTAATTTCCATATTTATTTCTTTTTAAAAAAACTACACTGCAAACATAATAAATATTTATTGATAAACAATAAATTTTTATTATTTATTACGATTTTACTTATTTTTACGGTACGCTTGCGTTAGGGATTGCAGCGGCATCCTTTTGCGAAGTATGAGCAAAAGATAGAGTGGAAAGCCCGACCCCGATGGGTACAAACAAGTTTGCAAAACGTAGTTTTTATCCCTCGGGGGAACGCTACAAAAAAACGCATAACACATATCTCACAACTTATTACACTTCGCTCTATAGCGTTCGCGCAAGCGCTCGGGTCATAACTTAATTTAAAATACATAACACATAATTCATAACTAATCGCTATTTTTGAGGCTATTTAAAACCTATGATGTTAGTTCGCTATTTAACGCAAATTGGAAGGTACTTTCTGATGTTGAAAGAAGTCTTCAATAAACCTACCAAATGGTCGGTGATGCGTGGCCTTATTTTTAAAGAAATTGACGATTTGGTGATTGATTCGCTCGGAATTGTTGCTTTCATTTCGTTCTTTGTTGGCGGTGTGGTAGCGATTCAAACGGCGTTGAATTTGACCAATCCGTTGATTCCGAAATACTTAATCGGATTTGCTACGCGCCAATCGGTGATTTTAGAATTTGCGCCGACGTTTATTTCGATCATCATGGCCGGAAAAATGGGTTCGTTTATCACCTCAAGCATTGGAACGATGCGTGTTACCGAACAAATTGACGCTTTGGAAGTGATGGGTGTCAACTCGTTGAACTATTTGGTTTTTCCAAAAATCATTGCTTTACTGCTCTACCCTTTTGTGATTGGAATTGCTATGTTTTTGGGAATTCTTGGCGGATGGATGGCTGGTGTTTATGGCGGATTTACGTCGAGCCCGGAGTTTATAGCTGGGTTGCAAACCGATTTTATTCCGTTTCACATTGCGTATGCGTTTATAAAAACTTTAGTTTTCGCGATGATTTTAGCAACTATTCCATCTTTTCACGGGTACTTTATGAAAGGCGGTGCACTTGAAGTGGGTAAAGCAAGTACAGTTTCGTTTGTTTGGACGTCGGTGGTGATTATCTTATTCAATTTTATTTTAACTCAGTTATTACTAAGCAAATGATAGAAGTTAAAAATGTAGAAAAATCGTTTGGCGATTCGAAGATTTTAAAAGGCATTTCGACCATTTTTGAAACCGGAAAAACCAATTTAATTATCGGACAAAGTGGCTCGGGAAAAACCGTTTTATTAAAATCGCTATTGGGAATTTTCACTCCAGAAGTCGGAACCATATCGTTTGACGGACGGATTTATTCTGATTTAACCAACGACGAAAAAAGAGCGTTACGAACTGAAATTGGAATGGTTTTTCAAGGAAGCGCTTTGTTTGACAGCATGACAGTTGAGGAAAATGTTGGCTTTCCATTGAAGATGTTTACTACTAAAACACCGGAAGAAATAAGAGAACGCGTTAATTTTGTCATTCATAGAGTCAATTTAATTGACGCCAATCATAAAAAGCCATCTGAAATTTCGGGTGGAATGCAGAAACGTGTGGCTATTGCACGCGCCATTGTAAACAATCCGAAATACCTTTTTTGCGATGAACCCAACTCGGGTTTGGATCCGAAAACGGCGATTTTGATTGATAATTTAATTCATGAAATTACCCAAGAATACAATATTACGACGGTTGTGAATACACACGACATGAATTCGGTGATGGAAATTGGGGAGAAAATTGTGTTTTTAAAAGAAGGTCTTGTCGCTTGGGAAGGCAGTAAAAAAGAAATTTTTAAAACGGATAACGAAGCGATAGTCGATTTTGTTTACTCATCGAACCTTTTCAAAAAAATCAGAAAAGCACAAAACAAAGGCGACTAAGTTATGTCTAACTATAAATCATTCGCCAAACCAGTAATTCGTTTAATATCTTGCTCTTTACTTTTTGGATAAATCATCAATATACCTTCTTTATCCACAATGATGTAATCGTGTAAACCATCGATAACAATGATTTTATTGGCATCGGATCGGACGATATTGTTAGAAGCATTTTCTAAAATCACTTTGGCATTGATGACACCATTGTTGTTTTCATCTTTATCAATTTTCTCATGCAATTGTCCCCAAGTTCCCAAATCGTTCCAATCGAAAGTGGCTGGCAAAACATACACATTGGCAGCGTTTTCCATGATGGCGTAATCGATGGATATATTTTCAGCTGAAGCATAATTTTGTTCGATAAATACTTTCTCATCTTTGGTGTTATAACTTTCATTTCCTTTTTGAAATAACGCTGTCATTTGCGGCTGAAAGACTTCAAAGGCGGTAATAATTGACTGAACGCTCCAAATAAAAATGCCACCATTCCATAAAAAATTCCCTGCTACCAAAAACGATTTTGCTGTTTCATAGTTGGGTTTTTCACGAAACTGACGCACTTTTTTTATGGCATTTGCATCCGATTCATCGTACTCAATGTATCCAAAACCAGTGTTGGGAAATGTAGGTTGAATACCCAAAGTTAGTAACGCATTCTCCGTTTCACAAAAGGTAAAACACTGCTCTAAATTTTGTGAAAAAGCCACTTCATCTTCAATCCAGTGGTCGCTTGGAGCCACCACCATAACGGCATTTGGATTCAATTTCTGAATTTTTAACGAGGCGTATAAAATACAAGGTGCTGTATTTCGCATGGCCGGTTCTAATAAAACTTGCTCTTGCTGAATCATAGGCAATTGCTCTAAAACCAAATCGTTGTAGCGTTCGTTAGTAAGAATAAAAATATTTTCGACTGGAATTACTTTAGACAAACGACTGAAGGTTTTTTGAATCAACGTATCGCCAGAACCCAACATATCGTGAAATTGCTTTGGAAAATCGGCAGTACTAACGGGCCAAAATCGTGAGCCAACGCCTCCAGCCATTAAAATTGCGTAATAGTTTTTGTTCATGATAAATTTGCTGAGCTATTGAGCAGCTGAGTTTTGCATTCGTAATACAAAGATATTTATAATTAATTAGGAATTAAAGATTTATTATCCCGGAATTATTTCAACCTCAGCATTGGCATTAAATAAATACAAACGACCCGTTTTGACTTCTAAACATTCGTACCGTTTAACACGGAGTCCCTTTTTTTGAAAAATTCGACCATTTTTTATTCGGAATAAACTTCCACTAGGCACCTCGTGAATGAAATGAATATCGGGTTTCCGCTCGTCAAATTGTTTTAAGGCAAACGCCAATTTCGCATCGGTGTCGCTACTCGCCGTTGGATTTCGGAAATGCTGCGCTACTAAAGGCAACACCGAATGCGGAAAAATTTCAGGTCGAATAAAAGGAACCATCAAACGCTGAAATGTCATTTTCCACTCGCTTCCGTGTGGTTTTATCAAACGCCCAAATTTTTCATACGCTGCCAAATGTGCAATTTCATGCACTAAAGTAATTAGAAATCGGTATTTATTGAGATTGGCGTTGACTGTAATTTCGTGCTTTCCGTTTAAGGCAAGTCGGTAATCACCATGCCGCGTTTGCCTTTCATTGACAATTTTAAGATGCACCGAATTGGCTTTGATGAGCTCAAAACAAGGATGAACCGCGTGTTCGGGCAAGTATTTTAAAAGTGTTTCAGACAAATTTTATGGAGTTGATGACGAAACTTGCAAAATTTTTCCGTTGTAAAGCTGGTTACCTGTTAAAGCGAAATTGGAAATGTAATCGGCCATTTCTCGTGCAGAAATCGGAGCTTCATACCCTGGAAACGCTTCAGCTAACATTTCAGTTTGAACGGCTCCCAAGGCTAAAACATTAAACGCAATGCCTTGTTCTTTGTATTCTTCGGCTAACAATTCCGATAAGGTAATTACGGCTCCTTTACTAGAACTATACGCTGAAAGTCCGGCGAATTTCATACTGCCTTGAATCCCTCCCATCGAACTGATGGAAACCACGTGACTTCCTTTTGACAAATAAGGCAATGCAACACGGGTTAAATTTGCCACACCAAAAACATTGACTTTGTATACGTTTTCAAAATCGGTTTGCGTAGTTTGGGAAAATGGTTTGTGAAGTAAACTCCCTGCGTTATGAATGATAATATCTACTTTCTTCCATGTTGAAGTTAGAAACTCTGCTACAACACTCAGTTCCTCTTCAACAGACAAATCAACAGAAAGACAGGTAATGTTTTGGTTTTCAATTAATTCTTGTGGTGTTTTTCTAGAAATGGCTAACACTTGATGACCTTGATTGGCAAATTGCAAGGCGAGTTCGTATCCAATGCCGCGTGATGTTCCTGTAATTATAACGTTTTTCATTTTCAATTGTATTGTCGTAAAGATACTAAAAGAATAGAAATGATTACCTGACGTATTTTCTAAAATACTTAATCGCCTGAAAAATTCCCAATCCCGCAAAAACCAACGGAATAATTACTTTCATTAAATACTTTTCGAGAAAATCGGTTTGATTCGTAAGGTAATGTAAGGATAAAATCAACACCAACATTCCGGCAAACGTTCCGATAACGGTACCTACAACATAAAAATATTTTCTTTCTTTTGAAATTTCGATGTAGTTGCCATTGAGTAGATAAAGATTCCAACTCAACCAAAATGGAATTTGTATGAAATTCAAACAGCTCAAAAGAATTCCAGTAACAAAATAATTGCCCCTATAATTACCAAATAGGTCTGTATTCGTTGACTCAGAAATTGCACTTGCATAAAAAACATAAGCTAAAGCAAACATAAAAAGCACCGAAAATGCATCGATGAATTGCAATAGTTTTTTATTCTCCATTAACTTTTTTGCAAAAATTAACGTCAAGAAAATCACAAAAAATTCAATTACAACGACTCCACATAAATAATAAATGGTTGGATAAATACCATCTTTTGAATAGATTTCATATCCAACCACGTTTAAATATCCCAAAGGAATTGACCCAATGAAACTGATTAGAAATCCGACGAAGAAATTCTTGAAAGTAATCATCCTATGACTTTAAAAATTCACAATTTTAGCACTCTGCCTTAAATGCAAACGGTACTGTTTCATACCGTCTTTATGCGAAAGATACGGAAATCCGCGCTTTTTATTAGCAACGCTTATTTTATACATATACGTGATGTGTCGCGCCAATTCTTTCCATGCAAAAAATAACGAATGCTTCGGGTCGTAAATGTGGGTGGGTTCGCTTGCTGCACCGTTTAATTCGACAATCGAGAAGTGTTTTCCTTCTTCCAAATCAGACCATGAATCGTACATTACGTCCAATCGACCAAAATAAAATTCGGTCACTTGCTGACACATGCTATCAATTACTTCGGTTAATTTATCTGAAATTAAATAACTTGCATCCACAAATTTTGCACCACGCGCGTGATTGCCATACGGAACCAAATTGCGTTTTTCACCTTGAGACAAAATGTCTAATAATTGCTTTCCGTATTCCTTTTGCAAAGAAGACAACTGCAACTCGTAACGTGGATTTTCTTTAATTAGTTCTTCAATGGTAGCGGTACCATTTCCTTCCACAATTAAAAATTCTTTGGCTACAATTCCGGTGATTTTGCCTTTCTCTTCATTGGGAAATCGCACATAAAAAATTCCGACTTCATTGGGATACAGAATCAAATCTTGCAACAAATAATCGAAGTTGGCTTTTTGGTGGTACTCTTTTAATTCGTCTAAAGAATGTATTTTTTTTACTGCTGAACCTCGCAACCCAATGTCGGGTTTTGTGATAAAAGGCATTTTGATATTGGCACTTTGCAACGTTTCAATTACAGAATCGAAAGCGGCATTTTCTTTGACAAATTTGGTGGTGGGATAATACTGTTGTGGAATCAAATCGTAGATTTCTATTTTACTATCCATAACAAATCCGCCGTTTTTCATGGATGGATTGCAGGCGTTAAAAAAGAAAATTGTTCGGACTTTTATCGCATAATAAGCCCATAAAAAATAAATTGGGATATACACTATTTGAAATGGCCAATATTCCCAATGCGTAAGTTTATGAAAGTATAATCGCAAATTATAAAGTAATAAAGGAATTGGTGAATTCTTTTTGCTGTTGCAAATCGTAATGCGAAAGTACGACTTTATTTGCATCGATAACCGTTTGAGTAATGCTCAAGGTTTTTAAGATATCGTCTCGATTGATAACCAATCCGTGTTCCGTATTGTCTCCTTCGGCATAACGATGAAAATGATACATTTCAGTAGCGTTTACTTCGGGTTTAGTGTCGATAAAGGTAGAAAACCAATTGGCTCTTTTAGCACTAATTTCGGCAGAATACAAGGTTGAAGACGACCAAATATAATTTTGAGTAGCATTTAATGAAAGCGTCTCTTTCTCTATTTCGTTCCATCTCAATTGGTATAGTTTTTTGTTTTGGAACAATACTAAAGTAAAAGGTTCAATGTCTATTAAGTCGATGGTTTGCCATGCTGCAATTGGAGAATTGGTACTTATGATATCCAACACAATTAAACCACGACTTTTTCTATACGAAGGTTTGAGTTCATGTTTTTCAGCAGCACCATTCAGCAAGACTAAAACAGTCGCTTCTTCGGTAATCGCATACCAAGTTCCGCCGGCTTTTTGATCTTTGGGAAAGAAAATAGTTTTGTTATTTACTACGTAGTTTTTGGGTTCGATAGCATTGGGTCGTGCTATTTTTTCATCCCGATTGGAAGTGATGATGGTTTTACCATTAGCAAAAACAAAACTTACTGTGCACATTGTTTTCGGTATTCGATGGTAGAACGCGCGACACCAAAATTGGCATCAATAACAATAGCGTCGTTTTGTAAAACGGCTACTTTGATCAGGGCTTGATGGTGAATACAGTGTTCTAAATTGTAGAGTAATTCTCGGTCGTAATTGGTGTCAAGGAATAATTCTTCTCCATCCACCATTTGTTGTAATTGTAGTTTTATATTTTGCTTGTCCAATTGATTTACAACATCCACAATAGTTTGTTGCGCAAAAGCAATATCGGTTTGAATACGATAATCTCTATTTCTGTCATCGTAATTTATAATTCCGGCTTCGTATTGCTTTTCCAAGCATTGAAACATTTCAATAATATGACGCGTATGCTCCCCTATTGTAGCATTACTCAAGCCAAAACAAGGCGAAGTATAATCATCACTTGTCAGTTGAGTTAACAAGTCGGACAACTCGTTTAATGTTTTTTTAATGGATGGAATCAGCATAGATGTAATAACTGTTTTATATAGCTACGGTATTTTGAAAAAAAAGTTTTAAATCTTAGATTTTAAAGCGCATCAAATCAGAAATTTTACCTCTTTCGTTGTATAGCAATAACGCACAACAAAGGAACGTAATTAATGCCAAAATAAAAAGTGTTCCACCATCGTTTTTCACTTCAATTCCTAAAAAAAGCAAATGTGAAACCAATGCGCCCAACATTGTACTCAATCCTAATAGTGCTCCGAGCACTGTTGTTCGTGGAATTAGTATCAAAATGGACGCCAGTAACTCAACAATTCCTGAACCAATTCGGCCAAAAGGTTCTATTCCTAAAGTGGTAAAAATATACACACTTTCTTCGGCAGCAGTAAATTTAAAATACAACGTTTGCAGTAAAATTGCAACGGCTACCAATTTGATAGTCCAAAGAAATATAGGCTCTTTCATGATGTTCTTTTTTTATTGAATGAATTTTTTCCAATTGACATCGGCTTTCTTTTTCAAAGAAGCTTCGTTTTTATTCCAACTTTTCAACGTATTATTGAAATACGCATTGTAAAACACGTATAATTTCCCATCTATTATTTTGAATGTTGCTGGATCAATTTCAACTTTTTCTCCATTTTCACCCATAGCATAAGCACACCATCCGCCATATTGTGGCTCATAGCGCGATGGATTTTTTACAAATAGTTCTTTGTTGGCTTGTGACGAGAAATTATACGTTACTCCTTCGTATATCGTGGCTAAAGCTGCTTTTCCTTTTACCGCTTTGTTTTGCTTAAAATACGCAACAGGATCGTATCCTTGTAGCGCTAGTTTTTTTTCTAAATTAAATTCGGATGTTCTTTTAGTTGCCGTTTGTCCCAATGCTGTCATTGAAATAAAAGCAATTAAGAGGATTAAAATTTGTTGTTTCATTTGTTTTAAATTTGTTATTGTTTGCTATTTATTTATTCCAGTTTACCTTTGCTTTTTCAATGCGAATAGCTTGTTCTTTATTCCACATTTCTTTCACCTTCAAACTATAATTTAAATACAGTTTATTGTCAACAATAGTAAAAGCTTCGGGATGAATTGGTGCTTCGTAGCCATTTGACATTCCGTATGCGCAATAGCCTCCAAACTGTGGTTGGTACTGCGAAGGATTAGCTAAAAAAAGTGATTTGTTCTTTTCAGAAGTGAAGTAATATAGTGCTTCGTTGTAATCGGCTGTAATTTCTTTGTTTCCTTGAATCGCTTTATTGCTCTCAAAATACGCCACAGGATCGTAACCTTGTAATGCTACTTTATCTTTCAGATTGGCTTTTCGAGATTGTGCCCAAGAAGAGGCGCTTACTATTGCTATGAATAGTATCAGTATGCTTTTTTTCATGTTGTTTGAATTTAAAATACGATTTTATATTGGAGTCCTAAAACGAATCCTCTGGTTAAGCCGTCCGGACGCACTTCTCGCACGACGAATGGTGTCGCTAACGAAAGTTCGATACTGTTTTTATCATCCAATTTGTACGATGTTAGTAGGTTTCCGTTAATGGTTAAACCGTCTGAGTTTTCTATCGTTTGGCGTTGACCGAATATGTTTTCATAACTGTCTTCTCCCAAATGGTAAATGAATAAAATATTGAGTTTGAAGGTGAATTTTTTATTGGCGGATAACGTATGCGTTGCTCTTAGTAAAGCATCTGATTTTCGTTGGAATAAGTTGGTCGATTGAAAATCGGTGGTACCTGAATACTCACTAAAATACGAATTTTTGTTGTTGTTAAAAACCGGAATTTGAACAGCGGCATTAAAATCCCACTTGTGATATTTAAAATTGGTTCCCAAAAACAAATCGAAAGTTCCCAAACTGGCTTGGTAATCTAACGGAAGTGAATACTCATTTATTTTAAGATTGGAAGTGGTAAACGGAAATTTCCAACCTACTAGTGTGCTCCATTGTCTGTTATTTTTTTCCGCGAAAGTGTAATTGCCTATTAAATAGGCATCTCCAAAAGTAGCCCGTGTTCCAAAACTACCGTTGGCTGTCGAAAAAGTTACTTTAGTACTCAAAGCAATTCTGTCGTTTATCATACGAGTGTATGTAATATATGGAGAAATGTATGTTACATCGGCTTCACCAATTCCATAAATGGCGGCGACATCAATGCTGTTTTTGTGTTCTTTTTTTGTGTCATCAAAAGCATGACCTATGGAGCAAATTCCGGCATCACTGCATCCTTGCGCGTTGGCAAAAGTTATTGAAAAAAGAAGTGTAAAAATGAAAAGTAACTGTTTCATAGTGGCTTTTTTTAGTTAGGTAATAACTGCGCTACAGCAAACAAATGATTGTATTGCTGACAATGAATGAGCACATATTTGTACTGTGAAAAATCGACTTGCGTTGGAATGGCATAGACTGTAGCAGCTGTTAAATTACCTAAATTGATAAATTCTGTTGGCGTTGCTGCTTTGGATAAATAGACTTTTAAATCGGGACCATTTGAAATACTAAAACCGTCTAACTGCAATTGAAATTGATTTCCGTTTTGGAAAATTTTAGTTTCACCAGCAACGCTAATACCCGATGTTGGGGCAAAAGCACCGCGATATCGTAACACTGAACCTGAAGTAATGGTGTTGTCACGGAGTCCGTCTTTGGTTAATTCGCCTTGCTCTTCACACCCAAAGAGCAATACAAAAAGTGGGAGTAATAGAAATTTTTTCATAGCTTTAAATTATTTATCGGTACAAATTTAAAAACTATGCAAAAGGGGTTTTGTCGGCTACTTTACAAAAGGGTAAAAGTTGTGTTACATTTTAGAAATATCGTCAATTCTAATTTCTTTTCGATTGTAATAAATGAGGTTTTTCTATTCCAACTCGTTGAGCAACAAGGTGGCTGTTTGTCTTGAAGTGCAGATAATTTGTGCGATGTCGGTTTGTGTAAGATAATTTTCGATGGTAAACGATTTTCCGTTTTGTATGCCTTCACGCTGTGCCCAATCTTTTAAAAACGAAACCAGACGGGTTTTGGCATCTTTGGAAACCAAATTGGAATAACTGTTTTTGAAGCGTTTCATTTTTAAACCCACAAACTTGGTGTACGACAAAGCTAAAGTCGGATTTCTAACCAATAAATTTTCGAAATCAGACAATAAAAAACTACAAATCGAAACCTCATCGGTGAGTGCTTTGGCATATTCGTTGACATCATTGTCTATTTCGAGTGACAATTCTCAAAATAAATCACCTTTTTGTAGAATTTCTTTAATGGTTTCGTTGCCTAGTTCATCAACAGAAACAATTTTGATGTTGCCTTTTTTAAGTAAAAAAATACGTGGTAAATCGGAAGACGAAAAATAAATAATATCACCTTTTTTCGCTTTCTTGAAACCGGTTATAATGCACAACTGCTTGATTTGTGACATACTTAATGTCAAAAATAATTTGTGATCGCGCAAATACCAATATTTTAATTCGTCATACATAATGAAGTAAAAGTATTAAAAAAACGAATTCAAAAATAAAACCCTTTCATAATTTCGATAGTTCGAAACAGAAAGGGTTTGAATTATAATTAACTAGTCTTTTTTAAACCAATCCTCTTGAAATTACAATGCGTTGTATTTCAGAAGTTCCTTCATAAATTTGAGTAATTTTGGAGTCGCGCATCATGCGTTCTACGTGGTATTCGGCAACGTAGCCGTTTCCACCGTGAATTTGAACCGCTTCATTGGCGACTTCTAACGCAATTTCGGAGGCGTATAATTTGGCCATAGCTCCCGAATGTGCAATGTCTTTGCCTTCGTCTTTTTCGCAAGCCGCTTTCATGACTAACAATTTGGCAGCTGTCACTTTAACGTACATGTCGGCCAATTTGAATGCAATAGCTTGATGATGGAAAATTTCTTTTCCAAAAGCTTTTCTTTCTTTCGAGTATTTTAAGGCTATTTCGTAGGCGCCAGTTGCAATTCCGAGTGCTTGTGAAGCAATACCGATACGTCCACCATTTAATACATTCATAGCAAAACTAAATCCGAATCCGTCTTCACCAATACGATTTTCTTTGGGCACTTTCACATCGGTAAACATTAGTGAATGTGTATCGCTTCCGCGGATGCCCATCTTTTTTTCTTTAGGCCCAATTTCAAAACCAGCCCAACCTTTTTCTACAATAAAAGCATTTATTCCTTTGTGAGCTTTTTCGACATCGGTTTGCGCAATTATCAAATAGGTTGATGCGGAGGCTCCGTTGGTAATCCAGTTTTTTGTACCATTTAAAAGATAGTGATCTCCTTTATCTATAGCCGTTGTTTTTTGTGATGTAGCATCACTTCCTGCTTCTGGCTCTGACAAACAAAATGCTCCTATAACTTCACCTTTTGCAAGTGGAACTAAATATTTCATTTTTTGTTCTTCGTTGCAATAGCGCTCCATTCCGGCACAAACCAAAGAGTTGTTTACCGACATTATAACGGCGGCAGATGCATCTACTTTAGCAATTTCAGTCATTGCAACTACATAAGAAACGCTATCTAAACCGGCTCCACCATATTTTGGATCCACCATCATTCCCATAAAACCAAGTTCACCCATCATTTTGATTTGCTCTGAAGGAAATTTAGAATGTTCATCCCTTTCAATAACGCCCGGTAATAATTCTGCAACGGCAAAATCTCTGGCGGCTTGTTGAATCATTAAATGCTCTTCGGTTAGATTAAAATCCATATTTTTGTGACGTTATTTGTTCGTAAAATAGAGCACAAAAGTAATTATTAAATCTTACATTTCAAACGTTTTCGTAATTTTAGCCAATGTTTAAAGAAACCTATAATATTATTGGAGTCATGAGTGGCACATCGTTGGATGGAATTGACTTGGCACATATTTACTTTACTATTCATGATGGCAAATGGCAGTTTAAAATCCACGAAAGTGAGACCATTCCCTACCCTATTACTTGGTTAAACAAATTGAAAGTTGCAGTCGATTTTTCGGAAGAAGAACTCACCCAACTCAATAAAAATTATACTACTTATTTAGCAACTGTAATTCGCTCGTTTATTGATCGACACGCTATTTCAGAACTTGATGCCGTGTGCTCTCATGGTCACACTATATTGCATCAGCCTCAAAATAGTTTTACCTTACAAATTGGAAATTTACCTCTTTTAGGAGAGCTTTTGTGCGAAAAAATAGTGTGTGATTTTCGCGTCCAAGATGTACAACTTGGAGGTCAAGGCGCACCATTGGTGCCGATTGGAGATCGAATTTTATTTTCTGATTATACGTTTTGTTTAAATTTGGGTGGCTTCTCGAATGTATCTTTTGAAGATAACAATCAACGCATTGCTTTTGATATTTCGGCAGTAAATACGGTTTTGAATTTTTATGCCAATCAATTGGGATTGGAGTATGACGATAAAGGAAAAATTTCTAAATCAGGAAAGATCAATTTGGATTTATTGAGCGAATTGAACGAATTAGACTATTATAAAAAACCCTTTCCAAAATCGCTCGGATTTGAATTTGTTAAAGAAATTGTTTTACCATTAATCGACAACTATAATATAGCAATTGAAAATAAAATGCATACGTTTATAGAGCATATTGCATTGCAAACTGCTTGGGCATTACCACAGAAACAAGGTCAATTACTTATTACAGGAGGCGGTGCTTATAATGATTTTTTGATTGAAAGAATACAATATCATTTATCTCAACTACAAGTGATAATTCCAGAAAGAAAAATCTTAGAATATAAAGAAGCGCTAATTTTTGCACTGCTTGGTGTTTTAAAGTTACGCAGTGAAATAAACGTTTTGAGTAGTGTTACTGGTGCTAAAATGGACCACAGTTCTGGTACTATTTTAAATTAAAAAAGCCCCTTCATTTCTGAAGAGGCTTTCTTTATCTAAACAAATAATTATCTTTTTATAACACGTAGTGTTTGAGTGTTTTCTCCTTGAGATGCCACTACATTATACACTCCTGATGGATAATTTGATCCAATTTGAATGCTATTGATTTCAGTAGCTTCAACATTTCTGTTTTCTACTTGTTTTCCTAACATATCATACACTCTAACTTGAATAGTGCTTTCGTTTGTCGTTTTCACGTCAAACATAAAGCTTTCAGCAAATGGGTTTGGATACGTAATTACTGCAAAATCATTGCTTTCTACAACAAGTCTTTCTCCTCCTGGTGCTATTCCTGGAGTAGTTACATTACATGGTTTTCCAGTTAATGGTCCCCAAACACCACCTATTCGTACAGCAACTCTAACAGTATAGGTTGTTCCAGAAACTAAACCTGTGAACATGCTCAAGCTGTAGTTACTTATTGGTCTGTCTAATGAGAAGCTATAGCTTAAAGTTGAATTGGTCAATTGGAAACGGTAAGCAGTAGCGCCTGATACAACAACAGCATTAAATGTTTGTGTATTGCTCGTTGCTACAGTATCACATTGTGACAATACAATTTCCGACGTTGGGAACGCAGGAGTAGTAATGTTACATGCTGTCCCGTAGGGTAAGTAAGATCCGTCTGTATTGCGTAAAGCAACTTGAACAGAATAAGTAGTGCCATACGCTACAAAAGCAGCTGGTAATTGACTAAAGTTGAATCTGTTTTGACCTGATAACGCATTATATACAAATGTATTGCTTGTTGCAGTATTTGTGATACTGAATCGGTATCCTGTAACAGATGATGCAAAAGTAGCATAAACAAATTGTGTCAGTGAAGTTAAAGTAGTACCACACTGTGCACCAATACTAGATACTGGAGTTGGCGTAACTACTGTACATGGAGCGCCATAATTAGCACCTCCATTAACAGAAACTTCAATTTGGTAAGGAGTGCCTAAGGTAATTCCACCATAACTAGATAATGCAAATGAATTAACTGGTCTGTTAACAACAAAAGAAGCACTAGTATTTAAATTTGTAATTCTGAACGTATAAGTTGTAGCACCTGGAACGGCAGCAGCAATAATAGTTACAGATAAACTACTAACAGTAGCACCACAAGAGGTACCAATGTTAAATGTATTTACAGTTGGCGCAATAGTTAAATTTAATGTTGCCAAATTACAACTTACTGTATTGGTATAAACACCACCAGTAGTATATGTCAAACCTGTTCCAAAAGGTAAAGGCCAAGTATAAGATGCAGCAACAGTTGTTGTAACACTTCCTAAAGTAGGTTGTGTACCTGTTACATCCCAACTACAAGTGGTAGTATTGAACGTTGCTGTTTCATAACAAGCCAATGTTGGTTGTGATGGTTGCGTTCCTGTTACATCCCAAGCACATGAGGTTGTATTGAACGTTGCTGTTTCATAACAAGCCAAAGTTGGTTGTGATGGTTGCGCTCCTGTTACATCCCAAGTACAAGTAGTCGTATTGAACGTTGCTGTTTCATAACAAGCTAATGTTGGTTGTGATGGTTGCGTTCCTGTTACATCCCAAGCACAAGTAGTCGTATTGAACATTGCCGTTTCATAACAAGCTAATGTTGGTTGAGTTGGTTGGGTACCTGTTACATCCCAAGCACAAGTAGTCGTATTGAACGTTGCTGTTTCATAACAAGCCAAAGTTGGTTGAGTTGGTTGCGTTCCTGTTACATCCCAAGCACAAGTAATAGTATTAAACGTTGCCGTTTCATAACATGCTAATGTTGGAGCAGGTTGAGCAGGAATACCTGGTGTGTAGGTGAAATCTAATGTAAAAGAACCTAATTCAGTATCGTTATAACCCTCAACAACTACATAGTAAGTACCCGGATTTAAAGTCAAACCTGTAACTAATGAACCTGTAGTGTTTGGTGTTGAACATGAGTCATCGTCGCCATTAATTCTAGCTCCAGAGGCATCTAAAATATGTATATAAGTATCTATGTCAGAAGTACAAGTACCTACGTCAAGTAAGCTACCACATTCTGTAATTTGAAATTGATAGAAAACATCATTTCCTGGACGTGCTAATGAATTTCCTGGTGTAGATGAAGTGGTATAATCATTTTTCCAACAGTTGCTATTTTCATTATCACCGTTTACACTTGTTGAAGCTGTTATAACTCCTAAAACAATAGCATCTGTATAAACATCACCAATTGGAGACGAAGTAGATGTAAAGTTATTCGTTACACAACCTATCGAAGTTCCAATACAATTTGAAGCAACTACGCTCCAAGTGTGAGCTCCAGCAGCCATCGATTGGCTATAAGATGTTCCTGTTTGAGTACTTACTAAAACTGAATCAATATAAACATCATATGATGTAGCTCCCGCAGCAGTCCATGAGAAAGTAGTTAAACCACCACAAATAGTAGCATCATTTGCAGGAGAAGTAAGGGTTGCACATGCAGGAGCTCCTGTTGTTGTGAAAGTAAAATCTGAACAACCTACTGCATCACCTGTTCCGTTTTTAGGAACTACTCTCCAAGAATATCCTGTTACACCAGCTAACAAACCAGCATCATAAGAAGTTCCTGTTTGTGCAGGAGATACTAACGTAGTAGCAGGTCCAGCGCCAGCATCTAAATATACATCATATGATGATGCACCAGAAACTGTAGGCCATGATAAAGTCACAGCACATGGATTAACTGTAGTAGATCCATTTGAAGGTGACGTTGGTGACACAACACAATTGGGTGCAGGTGGTGTTGAAATACATATAGTGAAATCACCAGATGCAACGGCACTATTGGCCCAAACAACAATATAATAATCGGTATTTGCTGTAAGCCCAGTTAAAGGTGCAGATAAAGATGATGAAGAACATACTCCTAAATACGTTGTCCCACAATCACTATAAATTCCGAATTCGTTTGTTCCTGTTACATTTGTAAATTGAAAATCTACAGAAGTATTTGAACCCGAGTTGAATTTATAAAACACATCATTGTATGTTCCAAATTGATCACAATTTGTTTTTGTAACACCTGGTGTGGCTGTTGCATTTGTTGTTGTACCTGATGTAGCCGATGCAGGACACGAGCCTGGTGCGCCAACAATAATTGTTTCAACACCAGCACACTCGTCATTCTCTGGTGGTCTAGGACATTCAATATCTTCATATATTTTAATATTGAAAGTTCCTGTTGCAGTGGCACTATATGGCCAAACTTGAACATAATAGGTATCCCCTGGATTTAATGTACAAAATTCCAATTGAGGCATTAAACCTACAACGTCATCACTACAACCTAAAGCTACACCAGTAGCAGGACATGATGACCAAACTTGCATAACTGCGTCAGAGATACCTGTCCCAGCAGAAGTAGTTATAATAACTTTATTTCCTGATGAAGGCGCCACAAAAGATACCCAACGGTCTTTTTTGCTTGGATTACCTGTACCATCACTACATGTTCCGTTTGGACCATCCGATGTTAAACCAGTTGATAATAAAGTATTCACCGAAGCAGCAAGATTTGCAGCAACTGGAATAGTTTGCGTTATTGCACACGATTCTCCAGGGGTAGCTGTAAATGAAACAGCTGCATTAGTACTGTATCCATTACCAGCACCTGTACAATCTTGACGTACGTAAATTGAGTAAGAAGAACCTAAAGTCAAACCTGTAATGGTTTGAGGTGATGTGCCAGAAACTATATTTCCACAAGCTCCAGCTGAAGCTCCAGTACCAGCAACACAACTAGGTGTTCCCCACTCTACAACAGCATTTGTAGCACCAGACCAACTCACTGAGGCAGTAGTTGCGCTTGTAAGGGAAACAACCACAGAATTAGGTTGCGGACAAGCCGGTGGTACAAAAGTCCATGTATATGTTAAACCTGATGCAGGAATTATAGTTGAAGACAGAGTAAGTTTGTCTGTATTTACAGTTGATGCAGTAGTTGCAGACCAATTTGTAGTGGTTGTTCTTGAATTATAATCGGCAGTTGTAGATCGGATACCTGCTTGAGCAGCAGTTGCAGTAGCAGCTACTGTTACTGGTCCGTACACTACAGAAATAGTGTTCGATGTTTCTGAAAGAACAAATTGAAAATCAAAACTATCCGCTGCATTGGCACTACCGAAACGTCTTCCTGCAATAGTAGTAATTACATATTGTCTGTTAGGTGCTGATCCCAAAACGGCAGCATAAATCGCTGATCTTGGTGTAATTGCAGTAGATGAATTCGCCGTAGCATTAGCACTCATTGTAATTGTGGAAGTTCCTGGGTTTAAAGCAGTAATAATAGCTCCAGATGAAATACCAGTTCCAGTAAGACGCATACCAACTTTTAAATTAGCAAAAGATGCTACAGCTGAGATAACATTAGAACCACTTGTTCTAGTTCCTACAAACGTAGCAAATGTTTTTTCAATTTGATCTAAATTGAAACCTGCTACTCCATTATTGGTTGAAGTACCACTTAAATAAGTTCCAGAACCATCAGCCAAATAAGCAGAACCAGTAGCATTTGGAGTCAAGGCAGATCCAAAAACGATAAAACCATTTCCTGAGATTGTCACTTGAGTGTAAGAAGCCCCGTTATAGGTAAAAGTAAACGGCAAGGTCATTGTTGTCACTCCATCATCCCATGCTGTACCAAAAACACTTGCTGGTGTAGTAGAAGCTGCACCCGATGTCCCAACCAAACCAGTAGTTGGTGCCGCAAAAGTTCCATTCGACTGAGAAAACGCATAGGTACTAGCCACTTGTGCATTCACAGAGAAACAGAACGAAAATGCCATAATTAAAAACAATCCGAAGAATCCGGAATTCTTTTTACTTTCCTTTTTAAGCAAGGTATCCCTACCCATACTTAAAGCATTGTAATTTTCTTTCATAATTAAATATTAAGTTTAAAGTGTAAAAATATTACTTTTTACTTAAGAAATTTACATTTAGTTAATGCTATTTTTAAACAATGGCAAGAAAATCGTTAAAATGCGTTTTTTGTCGACCAAAAACAGTCGTATTTGTGATTTAATTTTACAGCGCCAAAAAAAAGCCTTTATATTGATGCTAGAAGGCTTTTTTGTTAAATATTTGGCGATACTAACACTGTTTAACAACACGTAACGTTTGTCTATTTTGTCCTAAGTTATTATTTTCGGTCAAAGCCGTAAAAATCGATTAAATGCGTTTTTACTTAACATGCAGGCGCCTGTCTAAAAAAAACCTCCTCAATTTCTTGAGAAGGTTTTATATCATTTTTGATAAATTAAAATTCAAAATAATTGTTTCATTTATCTCTTAATTACTCTAAGAGTTTGAACATTATCATCTTGAGATAAAATTACATTGTAAACACCTGACGGATATACATCTCCAAGTTGTACCGCTTTAATATCGACTACTTCCACATTTCTGTTTTCGATTTGTTTACCTAACATGTCATAAACTCTGATCTGAATGGTACTTTCTGATGCTGTTTTAACATCAAACATAAAGTTTTCAGCAAAAGGGTTTGGATAAGTCAAAGCAACAAATTCGTTAGATGCAACAACCGTTTTGGCTGCGTTTGGGGTAGTTATATTACATGCTGTTCCGAATGGCAAGTACGTTCCATCAGTATTTCTCAAAGCTACTTCAACGCTATATACTGTTCCGAAAGAACGGAATGCAGCTGGTAACTGATTGAAGTTGAATTTGTTCAAACCGTTCAGAGCCGTATATACTTCCACTGCTGTAGTTGCAGTGTTGGTTATTCTAAATCGATAACCAGTTACATTCGGACGAACAGTAGCAAAGATCCATTGTCCCATTGATGTTAATGTTGTTCCACATTGTGCTCCAATTGTTGTTACTGGAGTTGGTGTAGTTACTGAACAAGGCAATCCGAAGAACGACTGCCAAACACCACCAATTCGCAAAGCTACATCAATAGTATAGGTAGTTCCTAAAGTAATAGCTGCATAATTAGATAAAGCAAATGAATTTACAGGACGATCAACAATTAAAACCACTGCATTTGTTGCAGTATTTCTAACTCTAAAACGATATCCCTGAGCACCAATAACATAGTTTGCAACTAAAGTCACATTAGCATTATTTAATGTGGCACCACAATAGGTTCCTGTTAAACTTGCTGCACCTGCTGCAACTGAAGTTTGCACTGCAAATGTGGCGCTTTCACAACCATTAACAGTTTGAGTAGCATAATAGGTTGCTCCATCTACAAGAACTGTAGATAATGGCAATGGATTTCCATTATTAGCGGCATCATACCATTGTATAGCAGTTCCTGAAACTACCATGTTTGCCAAAGTAGCTCCAATTTGGAAAGTTTGACTAGAGGCACCACTTGGTACTGGAGTTACATTTACTACTATAGTTAAAGATGCTGTTAAAGCACATTGACCCGCATTTGGTGTAAATGTATACAAAGTCGTTGCAGCATTATTCAAAGCTGGTGACCAAGTTCCTGTTATACCATTCAAAGAAGTAGTTGGCAAAGCTGTTAATGCATCTCCTTCACAAATAGCGGCAACTGAATTAAATGTTGGTGTTACAACAGGATT
>CANLLR010000025.1 GCA_947491985.1 Flavobacteriaceae bacterium
TTTTTGAGTTCATTGACGCTAGCGTAGAACTCCTATCAAATTTAGACAAGTTGTTTATTGAAAGTGGCTATGACGGTAAAAAAATCATAGCAGGTTCAATCTTTAGTGACAAGTTAATTTTTGGCAATGAATGTTGTCGAACCACAAAAATTAATGAAGTGATTGAGGTTTTGAATAGAAATAACAAGGGTTTGGAAGGTCTTAAAAATGGAAAAGCTGTCAAAAATGACAGCCTTTCCGTTAAAGTACCCAGAGTGGGAATCGAACCCACACACTTTCGTACACGAGTTTGAGTCGTGCGCGTCTACCAATTCCGCCATCCGGGCAAGGATTTCAATGACTTATCTTTTATAATTTCTAGAAAAAATTAACTAAATAGATGCCATTCGAGCTATTATTTTAAGAACCCTAAGTTTTCAGCATTACGGAAAACAAATGGCAAAAGACTTTAGCGTCACCGTTGAAAAACTTAATTGTTTATCAATTTCTGAGTGCAAATGTAAAAAATAATTCTACATTCTTTAAAAAAATACTCTAAAATTTCCTTTCATACATCGATTTTATTCCTAAATTTGCACCTCGTTAACAACGACAAACAACTAACTAACTACGCCCGAGGTGATTATATACATTAAATTTTAAGCTAATTAAAACGAATTTGTATAGGCGCATTGGAATAAAAACAACAAGTAAATGTCACATTTAGAACCAGAAGCAAAGATATTTGCTTGTTCGCAAAGTGTCCATTTAGCCGAACAAATAGCCAAAAACTATGGAATTCCGCTAGGGAAAGTTACGTTCTCAAAATTTAGTGATGGTGAATTTCAACCTTCTTACGAAGAATCAATAAGAGGATTACGTGTTTTTATTGTTTGCTCTACATTTCCAACAGCCGACAATTTAATGGAGCTGTTGTTGATGATTGATGCTGCGAAAAGAGCATCGGCGCGACACATTACACCTGTAATTCCGTATTTTGGTTATGCAAGACAAGACCGAAAAGACAAACCAAGAGTGCCAATTGGAGCTAAATTAGTTGCAAAACTATTAGAAACGGCTGGAGCAACCCGAATTATGACGATGGATTTACACGCCGATCAGATTCAAGGGTTTTTCGAAAAACCAGTCGACCATTTGTTTGCATCGACTATTTTCTTGCCGTATTTGAAAGGATTAAATTTAGATAATTTGACCATTGCATCACCTGATATGGGAGGTTCTAAAAGAGCGTATGCCTATTCTAAATTTTTAGAATCGGATGTGGTAATTTGTTACAAACAACGAAAAGCAGCCAATGTGATTGACACCATGGAGCTTATCGGAGAAGTGAAAGGACGCAATGTAGTGTTGGTGGATGATATGATTGATACTGGCGGAACACTTGCAAAAGCAGCCGATTTAATGATAGAAAAAGGCGCTTTAAGTGTAAGAGCCATTTGTACTCACGCCATTTTATCGGGCGACGCGTATGAAAAAATTGAAAATTCCAAATTATTAGAATTGATTGTTACCGATTCTATCCCGTTGAAGAAGGAGGCGAAAAAAATAAGAGTCGTAAGTTGTGCGCCACTTTTTGCAGAGGTGATGAATATGGTGCAACACAATACGTCGATTAGCGGGAAGTTTTTGATGTAAGAAGGAGAGAAAAGAAAAAAGACCGCTTCGCTGCTAAAAGAAAGACAGCCTTGATAACAGAGGATTTCATTACAGCAAATGACAGCGTTAGCGATAGAGCCAAGCACCGCGTGCAGGCGATAGCGCGACCCGAAGAATGAGGGCAACGCCCAAAAGAATAAAATGTCGAAGGTTAACGGAATTAAATCCGACAACCGACAACTAACAACGAATTATTATTAACTATATATTTTTACAATGAAATCGATTACAATTGAAGGATCACAAAGAGAAAGCGTGGGCAAAGTTGCGACTAAAGCCTTACGTAATGCTGGAATGGTTCCTTGCGTTATTTACGGAGGAAGTCAACCAGTACATTTTGCAGCAGATGAAAGAGCATTTAAAAGCTTGGTTTACACTCCAAACGCACACACGGTTGTGGTTGATTTGGCTGGAACAAAAATCAATGCCATTTTGCAAGACATCCAGTTTCACCCAGTTTCGGACAGAATCAACCACATTGATTTTTTCCAATTGAGTGATGACAAAGAAATTATCATGGAAGTTCCTGTTAAAATTACAGGTACATCACCTGGAGTGTTATTAGGAGGAGTGTTGAACTTAAATCAACGTAGATTGAAAGTGAAAGCATTGCCTAAAAACTTACCTGACTATGTGGAAGCTAACATTTCTGAATTGCAAATGGGTAATAAATTGTATGTAACAAAATTACCTACACCAAATTTCAAATTAATGCACCCAGACAACACTGTTGTTGCTCAAGTGAAGATTTCTCGTGCTGCTATGAAAGCGGCTCAAGAAGCTGCAAAAGCAGAAAAAGGTGGAGCAAAAAAGAAAAAATAATTGTATTATTTTATCAATCAAAAAGCATCAGTTTACTGGTGCTTTTTTTATTTACTTCATTTAATTTCAACGTGTTACAATTAAAAGTTTTTAACACGAAAACGTTTTCGTAAATAAAAATAGCATTGTCCTTTCGTTTTTTAATATATTTGAGTATCCTATCAGTAAAGAAACTATGCGAAAAAAGAACTTTTTAAACCATTCAACTGCGTTGATTGTACTGCTTTTTATTAGTGGAAATGGTTTTTCGCAAATCGGAATTAACACCATAACGCCTCTAAGTACACTTGACATCAATGGTAATTTGACCCTTAAAGAAGTAGGTGTTGTTAATGCGAATTTGGCAGGTTCGGCTATTTTGAATGGCGGACCATTTGCAAATAAAACTCAAATTAATGATGGCGTTTATATTTCGATAACACCCAGCGGTTCGAATAATGATTTTGAATTGCCTAATGCCGTAAATGTTCCGGGAAGAATTTATATTGTAAGGAATATTTCAACTACTAATTACGCTTACATTTATACTGCCGGCGGTGGTTTATTTGCAAAAAATAGCATTGGCGTCACTAATCAACCATTAGAGATGCAACACACTGGATTTAGAAAAACACTTTTTTTTATAAGTGATGGACTCAATTGGACGTACTTTGAATAATAACGCTACTTTCTTACAATAAAAAAACCTTCAAAATTGAAGGTTTTTTTATGCAATCTTTTTTATTAAATCATACATCGGACATCGAGCACAACGCTTGTTCTCACTTTTCATGTATTTTTCACAACAACTTGACTTACAGTTGTCGGCAATTTTTAGTTTTTTGATCAGAATTTTTTTGTCCTTCTTCTTTAGCTTGTCTTTTACTTTCTTACTCAAAATGTACAAGTTTAAATAACAATACAAATATATTATTATTTTTATACATTCTAAATAAAATTAACGAATTATTTTGTTGCTACAGTGTTAATTACAGATAACATTTTAATGTCTCTATCAAATAAATACAATCCGCCTTTATCATCGCCTATTAAGCTAATTTTATCTAAAATAGTTTTGGCTTGCGCCTCTTCTTCAATTTGTTCCGCAACATACCATTGTAGGAAATTGTGTGTCGCATAATCTTTTTCTTCGAACGTAATGTGCACTAACTCATTGATAGAACTCGACACAAAAAGTTCATGTTTATACAACTCTTCGAACATTTTTTTGAAGGTACCGAAGCTTGTTTGTGGCGCATTTAGTTCGCTTATAGTAGCGTGACCTCCACGTTCATTTACATATTTTATCAATTTCATCATGTGCAATCGTTCTTCATCAGATTGCGCATACATAAAGTTGGAAATCCCTTCCAATCCTTGTGTTTCTGCCCAACAAGCCATTGATAAATAGGTTTGTGATGATTCGGATTCGATACGAATTTGTTTGTTGAGTGCGTTTTCAATATTTTTTGATAACATAATCTTATTTTTTGTAAAGTTAGCAAATTTATTCGTTCATCAATTCTTCAAAATAAGTTAAAAATTGACCCACATGATAGCCGTCTACCAATCCATGATGGACGTGAATGGACATCGACATGGTTTTCTTACCGTCGACTTCCATCAGTTTCCCAAAAGAAATTTTCGGACAACTGTCGGGCCAACTGTAACTTCTTGCGTGCGAAAAAGAAGTGAAATTTATCCATGGTAAGGCTGAAAAGTGAATTAAATTCTCTGGATATTCAGTGGTTAATAATCCGGTTGTAGCTTGAATTCGGGCAATCTCGTTTTTAACAGTAGCCGCAAAAACTGTTATGTCTTTGTTGTATTTCATGTAAGAAAATCCAAAGGTTGCATCGTCTCTCAACACTGTTGCCGATGCATCAATCTGATCAAAAATGAACACCTCATCATTACAAATTCGGTAACGAAAGGATTCGGTGGCGTTTACGGCTTCTAATGTTTTATGCAAGTAATACGTAAAAAAAGAAACGCCTAATTCTTTAGCTTTTTCATACGCTTTGGTACAATCAACAGTCACCGTCACGCCAAAAAAAGGCTCTTCCATTTGTTTGAAAAATAGAAAGTGTTCTTTTCGATTCCATGTGTCGAGGTTGATTTTTTGTTTCATTTTTTTATTATGACACAAATGGCACGAATTAGCACAAATACCTTTTCGTGGAATTACACAAAGAAATACTTGGTGCCAATTCGTGTAATTTGTGTAAAATTATTTTAATAATATGGGCAAAACTTGAGTGATGTTTTCGACTGTTTTAAAATTCGGATGCTCGACTTTATGACTCACTTTTTCGTGTTCCCACGTCGTATGAAACGGAATGTGAACCGCGTAACCACCAATTTTCAAGACAGGTAACACATCCGATTTTAAAGAATTTCCAATCATAAAAAATTCGCTCGGTGCAATCTCTAAACGTTTCAATAATTTTTGATAGTTGATATCTTGCTTGTCGGCCATCACTTCAATATGGTGAAAATAATGTCCCAAACCCGAGTCGTGCAGTTTGCGTTGTTGGTCTTTCAAGTCGCCTTTGGTCGCTACAATCAATTTGTACTTTCCGTGCAAAGCTGCCAAGGTTTCTTCAACGCCGTCTAACAATTCTATGGGTTTTTGAAGCAATTCTTTTCCGTATTCAATTATTTTCTGAATGATTTCTATCGAAATGGTGTTGTTAGAAATGCGCATAGCTGCTTCAATCATCGACAAAATGTAGCCTTTAATTCCGTAACCATACAACTCTAAATTGGCAATTTCTACCCGAAACAATTCTAGTGATAATCCTTGTTGCGATAAATAATCGCTCATCAAAGTACAAAATTTTTGTTCGGTTTCTTGAAAATAGGGCTCATTGACAAACAAAGTGTCGTCAGCGTCGAAGGCGATTACTTTTAGGTTCATTTATATATACTATTAGCTAATCATAGCGCCATCCGCAACACCATCCGCATCCGGATTCACAAAAACCAATTTCCCATCGGCATTGTTGGTCATCAAAATCATGCCTTCGCTTTCTATGCCACGCAACGCTCTTGGCGCTAAATTAATCAAAACCGTTACGCGTTTTCCTACTACTTCTTCGGGTGAAAAATGTTCGGCAATTCCTGAAACAATAGTGCGAACGTCCAATCCGGTAGCGACTTTCAATACTAAAAGTTTATTGGCTTTTGGCATTTTCTCGGCTTCTATAATGGTTCCCACACGCAAATCTAATTTCGAAAAATCGTCAAAAGTTGTCGTTGGTTTTTGAGGTTCAGTGACTTGATTCTCCATAACATTCGCTTTTTTGGTCGCTTCTAATTTGTCAATTTGTTTTTGTATTTCGGCATCTTCAATTTGTGAAAATAATATTTCGGCTTCACCGATTTGGTGTCCGACTTGCAACAATTCAGATGTTTCAGAAACACTATTCCATTCATTATCTTGCTTAGCTTGTCGAAGTATCTTTCCTAATTTATCTGACGTAAACGGCAAAAACGGCTCACACAAAACCTGTAACGCTGCAGCAATTTGCAACGCCACGTACATTTGGGTTTGCACGCGTTCCGGATTGGTTTTCACCATTTTCCAGGGTTCTTCGTCGGCTAAATATTTATTTCCCAAACGAGCTACATTCATCAATTCGCCTTGCGCTTCTCTAAATCGGTAGCGTTCAATTGAACTCGAAATCACCGCTGGATACGCTTTTAATTCGGCCAACGTTTGTTCGTCCACTTCCGAAAATGCATTCGGAGACGGAACAATTCCCTCGTAATATTTATTCGTTAACACCACCACACGATTGATGAAATTTCCAAAAATCGATGCCAATTCGTTATTATTTCTGGCCTGAAAATCTTTCCAAGTAAAATCATTATCCTTAGTTTCTGGCGCATTCGACGTCAACGCATAGCGCAAACTGTCTTGCTTATCCGGAAAATCTTGTAAATATTCATGCAACCAAACCGCCCAATTTTTAGACGTTGATAATTTATTGCCTTCCAAATTCAAGAATTCGTTGGCCGGAACATTATCGGGCAAAATATAACTGCCTTCGGCTTTTAACATCGCCGGAAAAATGATGCAATGAAATACGATATTGTCTTTTCCTATAAAATGAACCAATTTCGTATCTTCCTTCTTCCAATAGTCTTCCCAGTTTTTGCCTTCACGAGCTGCCCATTCTTTGGTCGACGAAATGTAACCAATTGGCGCGTCAAACCATACGTACAATTTTTTCCCTTCGGCACCTTCTACCGGAACGTCAATTCCCCAATCCAAATCTCGTGTCACGGCCCTCGGTTTCAGTCCGTCGTCCAACCACGATTTTACTTGTCCCAATACATTTGTTTTCCAATCTTTGGCATGTCCGACCAAAATCCATTGGGTTAAAAAATCTTGGTAACGGTCTAAGGGTAAAAACCAATGTTTGGTTTCTTTCAAAATCGGAGTTTCTCCTGTTATTGTTGACTTTGGATTGATCAAATCGGTGGCATTCAATGTTGATCCACAACGCTCACACTGATCGCCATAAGCTTCGGGGTTTTCACATTTCGGGCACGTTCCCACCACAAATCGGTCGGCCAAAAACTGATCGGCTTTGGCATCATAGAGTTGCTCGGTCACTTCTTCAATAAAATCGTTAGTGTCGTATAATTTTCTGAAAAATTCCTGAGCCGTATCGTGATGAATTTTAGACGAGGTGCGCGAGTAATTATCAAACGAAATTCCAAAATCGACAAACGATTTCCGAATAATTCCGTCGTATTTATCAATCACTTCTTGCGGCGTAATGCCTTCTTTTTTGGCTTTCATCGAAATCGCCACGCCGTGTTCATCGCTACCGCAAATAAACGCCACGTCTTTTCCTTGCAAACGCAAATAACGTGCGTAAATATCGCTCGGAACGTAAACGCCTGCCAAATGGCCAATGTGAATCGGACCGTTAGTATAAGGCAACGCAGCGGTAATCGTATATCTTTTTGGATTCTCTAACATTATAAATTGGGTATGTAAGCTGCAAAAATAAGCAATCCATTTGAGTCCCGATGCTTCGGGATAGGATTTTTATTGGAAGCTATTCCGGCTGTCCGCGTTATCTTTTTTCGTTCCTCAAAAAGGATGCTGCTCCCATCCGGGCTAGGAAAAACCGTTTCCAAACAAAATCCGCGTAAATTTCTCAAATCCGTGTCCTCCGCGTTCCAATCAAGAATAACTTTTTATACATTTGCTAAACAGACCAAAATAATTAATGAAAAAGTCTATTCTCTTTATTCTATTCTCTTTATTCTATTCCCAACTTCATTCCCAAAAAAAGATGATCACACCACCGTATCTCCAAAAAGGCGACACCATTGCCATCGTTGCCACCGCTCGTAAAAACATCGAAGACAATTTGCAAACTTCTATCGGTTGGCTCAAAAGTTGGGGTTTGGAAGTCGTTATTGGTGCTACTATTGGTTTAGACAAAGACCAACTCGCAGGCACCGATGAACAACGCGCAGCCGATTTTCAAACGCAACTCGACAATCCCAATATTAAAGCCATTTGGTGTGTTCGCGGCGGCTATGGAACGGTTCGCATGATTGATTTGTTGGATTTTACGCAATTCAAAAAATCGCCCAAATGGATTGTCGGTTTTAGCGATGTTACAGTGGTGCACAGTCATTTGAATACGATGGGGTTTGAATCTATTCACGGCATCATGCCGGTAAGTGTAAAAGCAACGGAAGATGCTAAGGAAAGCCTACGAAAAGCGTTATTTGGAGAACATTTGGAATATACTGTTCCGTGCGAAAACAAAAACCGATTGGGCAAAGCCAAAGGCGAATTGGTAGGTGGCAATTTGTCTATTTTATACAGTTTATTCGGTTCGCCATCGGCCATTGATTGCACGGATAAAATTCTTTTTATAGAAGATTTAGACGAATATTTGTACCACATCGATCGCATGATGATTAACCTCAAACGCAACGGATGTCTCGAAAGTCTAAAGGGCATTATCGTAGGTGGCATGACCAAAATGAAAGACAACGACATTCCGTGGGGAAAAGATGCTCTTGAAATTATTGATGATGTAACTTCAAAATACAACATCCCAATTATATATAACTTTCCGGCCGGACACATGGCAGACAATCGCGCCTTGATTTTTGGAAAACAGGTTTCGATGGAAGTAAATGATTTGGAGAGTAGAGTGGTTTTTGACTAACCAACTTGTCATTCCGAGGCACGAGCGAAGCGAACTGGCGAAGCAATGACAAAAAAAACAACGACATGGCTGAACACAACGAACTAGGAAAACTCGGAGAAGAACTGGCTGTAGCGTATCTACAACGGAACAATTATGCTATTCTCGAAACCAACTGGTCGTTTCAAAAAGCTGAAATTGATATCATTGCGCAAAAAGACAACGTACTTACAATTGTCGAAGTAAAAACACGTTCGTCTATCGAATTTGGTTTGCCACAAGATTTTGTAAAACCAAAAAAAATTCAACTGTTGGTCAAAGCGGTTAACGAATATGTGATTTCGAATGATTTGGATGTGACCGTTCGTTTTGACATTATTGCAATCCACAAAGACACTAGCGATTATACTATCGAACATATTGAAGATGCTTTTTATTATTTTTGATTTGTTTTTATTAAAAAAGCAAACCGCAGATTGCACGGATTAGCACTGATTTTAATTCTTTTAATCTTTAGTGAAATAAAACTTTTAAGCTCGTAGAATTAAAACCATGCAACAACTACTCTTACTTCACGGTGCACTTGGAAGTGCAGAAAATTTTCTGTCCTTGTCTTCCTTTTTGCAAAATGATTTTGATATCCACACCCTCACTTTTGAAGGTCATGGCGGAAAAGACATTCCTGAAAATGATTTTTCAATCGCTCAATTTGCTCAAGAAGTCATCATCTATTTAGACGAAAATAAAATCGATAGCATTCCGATATTTGGTTATAGCATGGGCGGTTATGTGGGATTGTATTTGGCAAAACATTTTCCGGAAAGGGTTTCAAAACTGTTTACATTAGCCACCAAAATAAACTGGACGAAAGCAGGTGCGGCAAAAGATGCTGGTATGTTAATTCCGAAAGTAATTATAGAAAAGGTCCCAAAATACGCCGCTGCATTAGAAACCCTTCACGGAAAAAGCTGGCAAGTCTTGATGCAAAAAACAGCACAAATGATGTTGGACTTGGGTGAAAATCCTCCGCTATCTTCTTCCGATTTTGGTAACATAACAACGTCAGTTCTACTTTCGGTTGGCGATAAAGACATTTTGGTTACTGTTGAAGAAACATTGGCTGTTTTTAAAACGCTTTCCAATGCTCAATTACTTGTCATGCCCAACACAATACATCCTATTGAAAAAGTAGTAACAACCGATTTAGCCTTTCATTTGAAATCGTATTTTAAAAATCCTAATTTATAAAAAAGTGCTTTTAGAGTTGCATTTCTTTAACTACCTTTACTTCAATAAATTGTAATTATGATGAAGAAGTTAATAACAATTGCCACGTTATTATGTTTTGCCTTGGTTTTCGGGCAACGAAATATATCCAAAAAAGTGCGAGAATTAGAAACTGAAAAAGTAACTTTTAAAGCCGTTACTATATTCAAACCCTCTACTGATTCTGCATTTACTTCAAATAAAGTAGTAGAAAAAGCCACTTACGTTAGTATCAACACTGCTGCTTTGATCGATATTATGTCTAAATCGTATGACCATTTAGAACTAAAAATCCCTTACAACGGAACCAATTTGACCTTATTATTATATAAAGTAAACCCTTTTTCAAATGGTTTTCACGTAGATTCTGACACTAAAAAAAATATCGCTTACACAAGAGGCGTTTATTACCGAGGTATTATAAAAGGCGATTATGAATCGGTTGTGTCGTTCAACTTTTTTGATAACGAACTCAACGGCGTCATTTCAAGCGACACACATGCTAATTTAGTTGTTGGAAAGCTACAAAAACCAAATAATTCCCAAGAATATATTATTTATTCTGATGCAAATATGAAAGTTGCAAATGGTTTTAATTGCGCGGTTAAAGAAGACGATTTCGTTACTTCAACTCACAATAAAACACAAGTTGGTCCCAATTCTGAAAAATGTGTCACCCTTTATTTTGAAGTCGATCATGATTTGTTTGTAGCCAACAATAGCAGTATTGCCATCACAACCAACTGGATGACTGCTGTTTTTAATAACATTCAAACATTATTCAATAACGACGGAATCACTAGCAGTTTGAAATCGATTTTTATATGGACAACTCCCGATCCCTATGAAGGAATTGGAAATACATCAGTATCTTATTTATACAAATTTAATGAAATACGCCCTGTTTTTGATGGTGATTTGGGTCAATTGGTGGGAATAGATCCTGGCAGTTTAGGCGGTGTTGCTGTCGGCATTAATGGTTTGTGTTCGCAAAATAATTTTTGCTATTCTGATGTGAATTTTGAGTATGAAACGGTGCCCACTTTTTCGTGGACGCTACAAGTGCTTATTCATGAATTCGGGCATTTATTGGGATCGCACCATACTCACAGGTGTTCTTGGAATGGCAACAATACCTCTATTGATGGATGCGGACAACAAGCAGGTTTTCCTGAAGGAAATTGCACAGTAGGTCCTATTCCATCAACTACAGAAAAAGGAACTTTAATGAGTTACTGCCATTTGGTTTCTGATGTTGGAGTTAATTTTAACAATGGTTTCGGACCACAACCTAGCGCTTTGATTTTGAATGCTATGCAAAATTCCAGTTGTTTGAGTTTTGATTGTATTACTACTTGTATTAACACTATTTCTAACATAAACATCACTAATGTGACTGCCAATTCGGCTACGATTACATGGACCGATTCAGGAACAATCTCAGAATGGCGTGTTCGAGTTTATCCTTTTGGAGAAACTCCTGGCAATTGGGAAACTGCGATGACCAATAGCTATTTAGCACTAAATTTAAATCCAAATTCCTATTATGTTGTATCGGTTGGACCGAATTGTACAGCTGGTTTAGAAATTGGTGGAAGTAAATTAATTTTTGTAACCGCTGCCGCTTTTTGTGACGGCATTGAATTTGCTGATACGGGCGGAACTACAGGAAACTACACCAACAACGAAACAGTGATTCGAACTATCGTTCCGAATGAACCAAACAACGCCATTAGTATAACTTTTAGCACGTTTTCATTAGAATTGGATTATGATTATTTGTATGTATATGATGGTAATTCGACCACTGCAACCGATTTAAGCAATGGCGGATTTACAGGAAATACTATTCCACCACCCTTAACTTCTTCGGCAATTGATGGTTCTTTAACCGTTAAATTTTTCTCTGATCAAGGAGTAGTCGATTCGGGTTTTGTAGCTACTATTTCCTGCGCACCATCTTTGAACATTACTGATTACAACGGATATATCGATTTCAGTTATTTTCCAAATCCGACCAATGGAAAAGTTCAAATTACCTCTAAAACGAGTATAGACAGTGTAACCGTTTACAATGTAGCAGGACAATTGTTATACAACACTCCAATTAATACTACAGATGCTATTGTTGACTTATCCGATTTTGCTCAAGGAACCTATTTTTTCAAATTGCGATTTGATGAAAAAGAAGTGTGTTTCCGCGTATTGAAGATGTAATCTACAGAAGTTTGTGGGTAATTTTAAATTTGATTAATCAATTCTAATGCTTTATTGATCGACTTTACATTTTCAAAAGTCAGTAACAATCGCAAGCCGTTTTTGGTGTCTTTTTCTTTCATTTTGCACAAGTTGCCATTTTGCTGTACAAACTGCAATACTTTGTGAAAACGAGTCGATTGGTAAAAATCACTTTGTTGGTCGCCCACAAAATACCCAATCATCTTTCCTTGTTTGAGGATGAGTTTTTCAATTCCTATTTGCGTAGCTTTCCATTTGATGCGAATGCTATTGAGTAACGAAACGGCTTCTTTTGGTAATGCACCAAAACGATCCATTAGTTTTTGTTCGTACACTACTAACTCGTCTTCGTTTTTGATGTTGCTCAGTTCGTTGTATAAATTAAGTCGTTCGGAAATGTTGTTAATGTATTCATCCGGAAACAACAATTCGAAATCGGTGTCCATTTGCAAATCTTTGACGTACTCTTTGGTTTCGATGTCATTCTCGGATTCGTACAAGTCTTTGAATTCGTTTTCTTTCAACTCGTCTATGGCTTCGTTCATGATTTTTTGATAGGTATCAAATCCAATTTCATTAATGAATCCACTTTGTTCTCCACCCAATAAATCGCCCGCTCCACGAATTTCCAAATCCTTCATGGCGATATTAAAACCGCTCCCCAATTCACTAAATTGTTCTAACGCATTGATTCGTTTTTGCGCTTCCGACGACATCGACGAAAACGGCGGTGTGATAAAATAACAAAATGCTTTTTTATTGCTTCGCCCTACTCTACCTCGCATTTGATGCAAATCAGACAGTCCGAAATTATTGGCATTATTGATAAAAATCGTGTTCGCATTCGGAACATCCAAACCACTTTCAATTATGGTCGTGGCGACCAAAACATCAAATTCGCCATTCATAAAACCGAGCATCAATTCTTCTAACTTTTTACCATCCATTTGACCGTGACCAATGCCTACGCGTGCATCGGGAACTAGTCGCTGAATCATTCCGGCTATTTCTTTAATGTTTTCAATTCGGTTATTGATAAAAAATACTTGTCCGTTGCGCTGAATTTCGTATGAAATCGCGTCGCGAATCAGCTCTTCATTAAACCGCATCACTTGTGTTTCGATGGGATATCGGTTCGGTGGTGGCGTTGTGATTACCGACAAATCGCGGGCAGCCATCAATGAGAATTGCAAGGTTCTCGGAATCGGAGTAGCGGTCAACGTCAACGTATCGACATTGGCTGCGATTGTTTTGAGTTTGTCTTTAACATTCACGCCAAACTTTTGCTCTTCGTCAACAATCAACAAACCTAAATTTTTAAACTTGACATCTTTGCTCACCAATTGGTGTGTTCCGATAATAATGTCCAACTTGCCATCGGCCAAATCTTTTAAGGTTTCGGCTTTTTGTTTGGCAGTTCGAAAGCGATTCAAGTAATTTATAGTAACGGGCATGTCTTTCAATCGCTCGGTAAATGTACGCGAATGTTGGTAGGCTAAAATGGTGGTTGGAACCAAAATAGCGACTTGTTTTCCGTTGTCAACAGCTTTAAAAGCAGCACGAATCGCCACTTCTGTTTTACCAAAACCAACGTCACCACAAACCAATCTGTCCATTGGACGGTCGCTTTCCATGTCAGCTTTTACATCGCGTGTAGCTGTAATTTGGTCGGGCGTATCTTCATAAATAAACGAACTTTCGAGTTCGGCTTGCAAATAACTATCGGGCGCATATTGAAATCCTTTTTCCAAACGACGTTTGGCGTACAACTGAATCAAATTGAACGCTATGTGTTTTACGCGTGCTTTGGTTTTTTGTTTTAACGCTTTCCAAGCTCCCGAACCCAATTTGTAAATTTTGGGCGGAACACCATCTTTGCCGGAGTATTTCGAGATTTTATGCAATGAATGGATGCTCACATATACGATATCATTGTCGGCGTAGGCAATTTTAATGGCTTCTTGTGTTTTGCCTTCGACTTGTATTTTTTGCAAACCGCCGAACTTCCCAATACCGTGATCAATGTGCGTCACATAATCGCCCACCGCCAACGTGGTCAGTTCTTTTAACGTTAAGGTTTGCTTTTTAGAATAGCCGTTTTTGATGCTAAACTTATGATAGCGCTCAAAAATTTGATGGTCGGTGTAACACGCCATCTGATTTTCTTCATCAATAAATCCTTGAAAAATAGGAAAAACGATGGTTTTGTATTGTTTGCGAATGTCTTCGTGATTGGCTTCATCAATACTCTCAAAAATATCATGAAAACGGTTCGCCTGATTCTCATTCGAACAGAACAAATAATTTTTGATGCCGTTGAAATGATTTTCACTTAAATTTTGCAACAACAAGTCAAACTGTTTGTTGAATGACGGTTGCGGTTTGGTGTAGAATTCAAGCACCGTTGACGGTGAAAAAGTAGTGGCACTTCCTATTTCAATAATCGAAAAATCGAGTGCTTTTTTTAAGAATGCTTTACTATGAATAAACAATTCTTCAGGTGACGCATGATTGACTTCTGTAGGAAGTTTGGCAAACGCCTCTTTGGCTCTTTCGAAAAGTGTATCCAATTGTGTCAACAGCACTTCGGTATTTTGTAACAACAAAACCGTTTTGTCGTTGATGTATTGCAAAAAACTTTCGCGCGATTCGTTCGACAATTTACTGTCGACATTCGGAATAATATTGATTTTCTTTTGGGTTTCGATAGAAAGTTGTGTGGCGACGTCAAAACTTCGAATGCTGTCGACTTCATTACCAAAAAATTCAATTCGGTACGGATTATCATTAGAAAAAGAAAACACATCGACGATACCTCCGCGGACCGAAAACTCACCGGGTTCCGACACAAAATCGACGCGTTTGAAATGGTACTCAAACAAGACCTCGTTAATAAAATCAATAGAAATTTGATCGCCAACCGAAACTTTTAAGGTGTTTTTTTCAAGCTCTTTTCGGGTGACCACTTTCTCAAAAATCGCTTCGGGATACGAAACAATAATCGATGGTTTTTTACGCGAGTTGATGCGGTTTAACACCTCTGCACGCAACAACACATTCGCATTGTCGGTTTCGTCAATTTGATACGGACGACGGTACGAACTTGGATAAAACAACACGTCTTGGTCGTTAATCAAATGCTCTAAATCGTTCAAATAATAGGCCGCTTCTTCTTTATCTTGAAACAAAATAAGGAAAGGCAAATCGGTTTTTTCAAAGACGGTTTTGATTACAAAAGACAATGACGATCCTACCAAACCTTTGATGGCTAGTTTGGTATTTTGTTTTTGAAGGGTATCGGCGATGAGTTGTACTTTGGCCGATTTTTCATAAACAGTAAGAATCGCTGATTTACTCAACTGGTACCGGTTTTATCTGGTTCATGGTATTCGGAATGGCTCTTGAAGTATCTTTCATACGAATAATATCCGATTCGTATTCTTCTATCGGAATCAAACTTTTTCGAATAATTTCCTGCATTTGCATTTGTAGCGACGTAATTTCGATATTGGTTTCTTTTAAAATCGCAATCACTTTTTGGTCGGGAATTTGATTCAATTGCATGTACAAATCCAATGTTTTTATTTTGGTGGTCAACACTGAAATCCGACTTTTAATAGCGGGAATGTTGAATTTATAAGGAATGTTCTTATTGAGAGAGTCTACTTTTTTAGATAGTGTACTGGCTTTTTTCTGAAAAGCACCAATCGTACTTTTGGGTTTTAAATTGATTTCGTTTACAAAATCGCGCCACTCGACCCAACTGTTGGCTACGGCTTGTGCGCCTGGCTCCATTGTTGGAACGCTAAAACCCCAAGCATTGTTGATGTTGTTGAAAATAACTTCTCTTTTTTTGGCTTCCTTTTTTTGCTCGATGAAGCGTTCTTGATTGTCGTTTTGACACGAAAATAGCAAGAAAGAAAACAAAAAAACAGCTAAAAACTTAAACTTCATGATTGATTTAACTTTGGATTTTACTTCGTACAGTTCGACCTATCGGTCTCGGGTCAAAAATACAAAAGTAGTGGTTTAGTTGTTGAGATAATGTGAAAGGTTTTATAAAAGTTTTCTGCCTTTTGTCATTCCGACTAGAGAGGAATCTCATAATCAAAATCACTAAATGAGATTCCTCCTTAGTTGGAATGACACGTAAAGATGAAATTGTATCTTTGTATCTTCAAATAAAAAAAATTATGACAACCAAAATACTAATCATTGGTGCCTGTGGTCAAATCGGAACCGAGTTAACCACCAAGTTGCGAAGCATTTACGGCAACGACAACGTAATTGCTTCCGACATTCGGAAACTCAATACCGACATCGTAAATAATGGTATTTTTGAAGTGGTCAATGCGTTGGATTACAATCAGATTGAACATTTAATTGAACAGTATCAAATTACCGATGTGTATTTGATGGCAGCACTACTTTCGGCAACGGCAGAAAAAAATCCGGCTTTTGCTTGGGATTTAAACATGAACTCGTTGTTTCACGTATTGAATCTAGCGAAAGCGAAAAAGATACAAAAGATATTTTGGCCTTCGAGTATTGCAGTATTTGGTCCAACAACTCCAAGAGAAAATACACCACAATATACCATCATGGAACCGACAACGGTATACGGAATTAGCAAGCAAACAGGCGAACGTTGGTGCGAATATTACCACCATCAATATGGTGTGGATGTGCGCAGTATTCGCTATCCCGGTTTGATTAGTTGGACGACCGAACCCGGTGGCGGAACGACCGATTATGCCGTTGATATTTACCATAAAGCTTTGAAAGATGGGAAGTTTGAATGTTTTCTTTCGGAAGACACCAAATTACCTATGATGTACATGGACGATGCGATTCGTGCTACGGTTGAAATCATGCAAGCTGACGCGGAAGACATCAAAATTCGTTCGTCTTACAATTTAGCGGGCATTAGTTTTACTCCCGATGAAATTGCTGCAGAAATTAAAAAACACATTCCGGATTTTACCATTTCCTATAAAACCGATTTTCGTCAGAAGATTGCCGACAGCTGGCCTGCAAGTATTGATGATAGCAGCGCAAGAGCGGATTGGGGTTGGAAACACAACTTTGAAATGGATTCAATGACCGATGTAATGTTGGAGAATCTTAAGCAATAAAAAAAGCGTCATTTCATTAGTAAACAACGCTTTTCATCTAAATAAAATTTATATTATTGAACGATTGGATCTCTTAACGATTCCAATACCGCCACAATATCTGTATACAATTGTGTGTTTGAAGCTACGCCATTTTGATTGGCAGCAGCTCCAACATACCCAACAAATTTGGTGTAATTCGCATCGGTAGCCGTGGTTCCCATTCTTGAGTTCATTGCTGGATTGTGCGCAGTAACCATATCCAAACCTGAATAGGTATTCACCGGATTTGTTCCTCCTGTATTGAACGAGAAAAAGTCGGTTAAATTGTCTACCAAAATGGCTAAATTAGTGGTGTTTCCGGCACCAAATTCTGTCAAAACAGGAGCAAAATGAGCGCCTAAATTTCCAGATGTTCCTGATGTAACATCGGCAACAATTAAACCTACTGTGGTGTTTACTACTTTTCTGTAGGCCAATCTTCCGGCTTCAATCATCTGACCTGCATTATCAGGGTCAGCTACTAAGGTTGAGCCACCTAATCTAGCGTAGATTGATGGCGTTACTGGTGGAGCCATTTCATCATCATCACTACACGAGGTGAAAACGGTGGCTCCGAGTACTAATGCACATAGTGCAAATTTTGAAAACTTGATCATAACATAACTATTTAAGATTAATTAAAAACACTTTGTACCAATTTTGAAAACTTGTATTTGAAGCCATCCTTTTTGATTACAGGACATACTTGTTGATTGGCTAAATTTGCTGGCACTATAAAACGATTGGCGTTGTAATTGCTTTTGACCATCAATTGATCAAAAACTTTCTTCGAATCGGTTACGGTATTATCATGAAAAAACACGACGACATTATTCTTTACGATAATGTCGCTTTTAACTCCTTCCATTTGGTGTAACTTTTTTTTGATTTCAACAGTACCCAAAGAATCAAAAGGCTTGTCAAAATCGATACGACTTATTTGAATGTTGGCATTTTCAATAGGTCTGGCGGTGGCAATATGGTACACCAAAACACCAAATACCACTACGAATATCCCAAGGATACTGAGCAGTGCAATCTTAATTTTTCTATTTATTTTCATAACTCGTTGTTTTTGTTTGTGAATGGATATACGAGAGAAAAAATAGATTGGTTTTATAGAAACAAAAAAAATCCCTGAAGAGGGACTTTTTTAATTGTGAGTTGTGAGTTATTTTTTGAGTCGGTCGATTATGGGGTTTTCTAAAAGTGATTTGATTTTCACCACTTCGTCTGAGTTATCATTTGGCACTGTCATCGAAAGCACATAGTGTTTTATTTTCCAGCTGTTTTTTACTTTTTCAAGCACGCCAGAACCTCGGCAAATTTTCATTTGTGTGTTTAACAACTCATCAAACCAAGCGGTTTTACCATCTTTTGAAAAATAGATGTGGCGTTCTAATGCAGTAAAACTCCATGCTTTTCCTTTATCGAAATAGGGTTTTGAGTAGGCTTGAAAGGCTTTTTTATCCCAATTTTCGGTGGCATCAGTGCCAATAAAAATGGCATCTTCAGACATCCTATCAAAATACGCATTGAAATTCGCTTCGGCTGCAGCCTTATGCCAATTATCTAGGAGTTGATTGATTTTAATTTTGTGTGAATCTTGAGCGTTTAGTAAAAAACCACTTAGGGTTAGCAGTAAAAAAAGGAGTGTCTTTTTCATGGTTTTATGTAAATTTTGGTTGGAATTGTATAAATCAACGCACCGTAAAGATACTAATTTTACACCATTAACAACCGCCATTTATTGCTATGATTAGCTTGGTGTGTTACACCCTAAACCTACTTTATAGTATGAAATCAATTGTTTTTAGTCTTTTACTTGTTGTTCTGCTTTCGAATTGCAAAAAAAAGGATCAACCCAACAGCAACACGGCCACGTTTGAAAGTACAGAAATTGTCAATTTCTTTAAAAAATATCCAAAATTAAATGCTTACCAAACGCAAGTAACTGCTTTGTATACCGAAGAACAACACCAATACATTTGGTTTGATGAAGACGGAAAAATTGAAACGGCCGATGTACTTCACGACCGTATTAACAATATTGACGAAGAGGGAATTTCGACTGCCGTTCCGTATAAAGAAACCTTCAACGAAAAATTTGAAGGAGATGACAAACTCGATTTGCAAATCGAATTGTTTTTGACTACTTATTATGTGTATTACACCACCAAAGTAAATCGCGGCATATCAGAACTTAAATCGAAGCAATTGGGTTGGCATTTACCTCGTAAAAAATTATCCTATGCTTCGTATTTGGATACGCTTTTAGCCAATCCGAAAGAAATTACCAAAAGTGACCATTTAATTCCACAGTACTACAAATTAAAAGAGGCGTTAAAACAATATCGTGCCATTGAGCAAAAAGGCGGTTGGAAAACCATAACAACGGGCGCTAATTTCAAAGCATTGAAACCGGGCGACTCATCGGCTGTGGTTGCACAAATTCGTAGTCGATTATTTTTGACGAAACACCTTGCTTCCGATTCGAAAAGTACGGATTATGATTCTGAACTTGAAAAAGGCATTTTAAAATATCAAGCGAACAACGGATTTGAAGCCTATGCTACTATTTTACCCAAACACATCGAGGCTATGAATGTTCCAGTGAGTTTACGCATCAAAACGTTGATCGTGAACATGGAACGTTGCCGTTGGATTTCGCCCGATGTCACCAAATCGAAAGCCTTACTTGTAGTTAATGTGCCGTCGTATACACTGACGTATTTTAGAGATGAAAAAGTCGTTTTGACTTCCAATGTTGTGGTGGGAACCGACTTGCATAAAACCGTAATTTTTAGTGGTATGATGCGGTATGTAGTATTTAGTCCGTACTGGAATGTACCCAAAAGCATTTTAAACAAAGAGATTCTTCCGGGGATTGAGAAAAACAAAAACTATTTGGCCAACCACGATATGGAATGGCACGAAGGCTATGTACGCCAGAAACCAGGTCCGAAAAATTCGTTGGGATTGGTGAAGTTTTTATTCCCGAATTCGAATAATATTTACTTGCACGATTCGCCCGCCAAAGGTTTGTATGACAAAGAAGATCGCGCCTTCAGTCACGGTTGCATTCGGGTTGCAAAAGCAAAAGAATTGGCGAATGCTATTATGAAAAATGATGCCGATTGGAATCCCGAAAAGGTAGCTGCTGCGATGAGCAAAGGCGACGAAAGTTGGTACACGTTGAAAAGTAAAATTCCGGTGTATATTGGTTATTTTACCTCATGGGTAGACAATGAAGGCAACGTGAACTTTTATGATGATGTGTACAAAAGAGACCATAAATTGGCAAAGTTATTAATGACCGAATAGGGTCAATTATTTCACTAAATAAGTCACAAAAGGAAGTACCGTTTCATTTGTGCTCTAGGTGTGTAATTGCTTTTGCCACTATAACTTCTCGCGGTGTTGCGACCAATCCAACCCAACTGTTTCTGATTCTTCTGAAACCCGAATCGGAATAATTAAATTCGTTAGTTTAAAAAGCACGTACGCACCACCAAACGTAAACACCGAAACGAGTACCAATGCCATCATGTGGTGACCAAAAACTGCCCAACCGCCATGCAATAAACTAGCGTTTGCGCCTTGTGCAAAAATAGCTGTCAAAATCATTCCCATAATACCGCCCACGCCATGACACGCAAAAACATCTAAGGTATCGTCAATTTGTTTGAGTTTTTTCCAGTACATCATTTTGTTGGAAACTAGAGCGCCGACAAATCCGAAAAAAATACTTTGTGGAATCGTCACATAGCCAGCGGATGGCGTGATTACGACCAATCCGACAACGGCACCAATGCACGCGCCAAGAGCCGAAACCCGTCGTTTATTCATGCGGTCAAAAAACACCCACGTCAACATTGCCGACGCCGACGCAATGGTCGTTGTGGCAAACGCCATTGCTGCTGTGGCATTGGCAGCAAGTGCGGAACCTGCATTGAATCCGAACCAGCCAAACCAAAGCAAACCCGTTCCTAAAAGTACAAACGGAATGTTGGTGGGAATGTGCTCATTGTTTTTGCGTTTCCCCAGTACAATTACACCTGCCAAAGCTGCAAATCCGGCGCTCATGTGAACGACAGTACCACCTGCAAAATCTTTAACACCAAAGTAGCCACACAACAGGCCGTGAGGATGCCATATCATGTGACACAAGGGTGTGTAAATGAAAAGCGTAAACAAACAAATGAACAGTAAAAAAGACACGAATCGAATGCGTTCGGCTAAGGCGCCTGTGATGATAGCAGGAGTAATCACGGCGAATTTCATTTGAAAAAGGGCAAAAAGGATAAACGGAATTGTAGTTCCTAAACTTGAATTGGGAAGTGCTTCGACTTGATCAAAAAAAGCAAAATCGAGTGGATTACCAATGACACCATAATGCCTGCCGTTGATGGTAAACCCAATCGGGTTGCCGAACGACAAGCTAAACCCGACAGTAACCCACAACAAACTAATGACGCCAAGGCAGATAAAACTTTTGAGCATGGTAGAAATCACGTTTTTCTTGCCTACCATACCGCCGTAAAAAAACGACAATCCGGGTGTCATGAGTAAGACCAAACAGGATGCGGTGAGCAACCACGCCACGTCGGCATAGTTGATGTTTTCAGTTGCAGCAAAGCCTTTGCCTACCTCAGCCGCTTGGTGTTTCCAAAACAAACCCGTTACGGCCACAATTGTGACACTGGTAAAAGCGGCAATCCAACGTTTTTGAAGTCTCATTTTAAAATATTTTACAACAACCCTATTTTTTATAGGGTAAAAATATAAAATAGTTTAAAAAAACTTCCTTTTTGTGTTTTGAAATTAGGGTATACGCTTCATTTTTATGAAATAACCAGCTATTGAAGATTTTTTTGAGGTTTTTAAAATTTAGAAAGGGTTTTTTACCCTATACGTCATATAAGAACCTAAAACAAGACGAAACCCCAATTATTATCACTACCTTACAAAGAACTTGTCAAATCAAGTGCGATGCGAGATGAAGACGAGTTTTGAAACCTTAATAACCAGTTATATTGCCAACAAAGTAGGTATTTCGGAAGGCTTTTTATCGAACGATTTGTACGAACATTTAAAAAGCAATTTGCTTACCTTAAATGCCAATCATCAACTGCAAACCGCTGGCATTGGCAACGATGGTAAAATGATTTACGACAACTTAATTCGCAACGACAAAATCTTTTGGCTCGACAAAAGCAACAACAACACTTTTGAAGACGAGTTTTTTGACACTATGGATGCGTTTGTTTCTTACCTCAACCAAAGTTGCTACACCAATATCAAGAGCTATGAGTTTCATTATTCGCTATACGAAACGGGCAGTTTTTACCGAACGCATTTGGACCAATTTGAAGACGATAGCAAACGGCAATTCTCGATGATTAGCTACCTCAACGCCAATTGGAAAGCTCAAGATGGCGGCGAATTGTTGGTGCACCAAAAAAACAACAACCAAAGCATAGCCCCAACGCAAGGCAAAACGGTGTTTTTTAAAAGTGATGAATTAGAACATGAAGTTTTGGTAACGAATGAGCGACGGATGAGTGTGTGTGGGTGGTTGAAGCGGTAGGTTTATTACGGTTGGAAATCTGAGTCATCGGAATAGGTTTGTCACGGATTACTTCGTCAGTTCGCTTCGATTGGGTAGAAAATCCGCACCATCGAGAGTCACGGATTAGAAATCCGAGCCATCTGGTAAATTTTTATCGTTGAAAAATGTTGCTAAATCCGTTTCCAATCCAGTAATTATTTTCTCAATTATTAGTATTGAAACATTTCTTTTTCCTTTTTCAATGTCTGAAATATAATTCCTGTCAACGTCCGAAATACTTGCTAAATGCTCAATAGAAATGCCTTTCTGCTCTCAAAAAAATTTAACTTTTTGACCAAACTTTTCTTTAATATTCATAGTTTATAAAATTAGATTTTCGCCTACAATTGTACAGCCTACAATTGTAAGCACAGAAATTCTTTTTTCAACAAAGTTTTCAGAGCATTTAAAATGCTTTAGTATTCCACTATTCCATTTAAAATAATCCATCATTCCCAAAAAAATCCCAAATCTTAAAACCTAACCAAAAAACAATTATATTTGAAGACTAAAAATCAAACTACTATGAAAAAGACGTTCACAATACTTGCTATAGCCGCTGTGCTATTCACTTCGTGCAAAAAAGAAGAAACCACCGATGCTGCAACAGAAGCCGTTGCCGATGGCACTGTTGCTACTCCTGAAACTGCTACAGCAACACCTTCGGCCGAAGCTACAGCTGTGGCAACAGGAACTGATGGTAATTCGGTAATGTACAACCCAAACGCGGCTGGTACTGCCACCACTACCAGTGTAACGCCTCGTGCTGCAGCGCCCGTTGCTACGCCAAAAGGAATGAATCCACCTCACGGGCAACCGGGCCACCGTTGTGATATTTCGGTGGGTGCTCCGTTGAACTCGCCTGCTAAAAGCACCACAACCAATATTCAGCCAACGGTAACGCAAGCCACTACGGTAACTCCAGCGATGATGAATCAGACGAATAACGCTCCAACTCCAACGGTTTCACCTGTGGTTACCACACCAACAGCTCCTGGAATGAATCCACCACATGGTCAAGAAGGTCATGTTTGTGGTGTTGAAGTAGGTGCGCCTTTGCCGAAGAAATAATAAGATTTTTTATTTTTATAATGTAAAGCTTAACATTGCTGTTAGGCTTTTTTTTGTTTAATTTTTTTACTTTTTTCCTTGAAGTTCCGAGGTGTAATAAAGGGAAGTTAAAAAATTTAAGTTTGATGGTTGTTGGGTTTTGTAAAAGGGAGAATTGTTTTTTTGATTGATAACTTTACTTTTTTCCTTGATGAAAAAAGTAACAAAAAAGTGCTTCGCCAGTTCGCTTCGCTCGTGTCAAGGCCAAGAACCCTCGGCGGTCAAATTTATTCTTGAACCCGAAATGAGGGAGCACTCGACGGCCAATGCGGCTGCTGGCTCCTTCGCTAAAACAGTCTGCTAGACTGTTTTTTTTTTACGCTCGGCCCCAGGCAAACAGCTTTTGATTTTACGGAATCTTCAAAATGCAGGTGCCCGCCTGCCACAGTTTAGGGGCGATCCTTCTACGAACTATCTATTAAGTAATGAAATATAGTAATTGTTTTGAATAACTTAATTACATAAAAAAACGCCCCAATTGCTTGGGGCGTTTTAAGATTTAAGTAGTTACTAATTATCTTTTGATGACACGTAACGTTTTGTTGTTTTCACCTTGCGTTACTACTACATTGTATACGCCAGATGGATAACTTGATCCGATTTGTAGATTCTCTAGATCTGAAGCTTCAACATTTCTGTTTTCCACTTGTTTTCCTAGCATATCGTATACTCTGATTTGGATAGTGCTTTCTGATACCGAAGTTACATTCAACATAAAGTTGTCTGCAAATGGGTTTGGATAAGCGATAACAGCAAAGTTATTATTAACCGCTATTTCTCTTGTTCCGCCTACAGCGATTCCTGGAGTTGTAATGTTACATGGTTTACCCGTTAATGGTCCCCAAACGCCTCCTATTCTAACAGCCACTCTAACAGTATATGTTGTTCCTGATTGTAAACCTGAGAACATTGTTAAGTTGAAGTTATTTATAGGACGGTCAATAGATGAACTGTATACTAAACTAGTATTCACCAATTCAAAACGGTAACCTGTAGCTCCCGAAACTACAACTGCACTAATCGTTTGTGTGTTGCTTGTTGCGACAGTATCACATTGTGACAATATCACTTCTGATGTTGGGAAAGCTGGTGTAGTAATGTTACAGGCAGCATTGTAAGGTAAATACGTACCATCGGTGTTACGTAAAGCAACTTCTACTGAATAGGTAGTGCCAAATGCTCTAATAGCAGCAGACAATTGGTTGAACGTAAATCGGTTTTGACCTGATGGAGCAGTATACACTTGAACTGCATTGGTAGTTAAATTAATAACTCTGAATCGGTATCCTGTAACTGAACTTACATACGTTGCATATACAAACTGACCCATAGAAGTTAACGTTGTTCCACATTGAGCGCCAATGGTTGATGTTGGTGCTGGAGTGTTTACAACACATGGTGTACCATAATTAGCTCCGCCGTTTACAGAAACTTCTACTTGATACGCAGTTCCTAATGTGATACCACTGTAATTAGACAAGGCAAACGAATTCACTGGTCTGTTTACCACAAACGAAGCGCTTGTACTTAAGTTAGTTATTCTAAAGGTATACGTTGATGCGCCGGCAACTGGAGTAGCAACAACTGTTACCGCTAAACTACTTACTGTTCCTCCACAAGACGTTCCTAAGTTGAATGAATTTACCGTAATGGTCAAGTTCAATGTATTTACTACTGTGCAACCATTGCCATCAAGGGTATTGGAAGTATAGACTCCCGATGTGTTGTATGTCAAACCACTAACTGACCAAGTGTAAGGTGTAGTGGATGAAATTGTAGTAGTTGTTGGTGTTGGTGTGGCAAATTCTGTCACTGTAACCGTGGCAGCAGCTGAACCTGAACATGATGGAGAAGTAACCGTGTAAGTATAGGTACCGGCACCTGCCAAAGTAGGAGTCCACATACCACCTGTTTGCGGTGTTCCACCTAAAGCGGCAAACAATTGTGTATCTGTTACGGTGGTAGCATTACAAATTACTAATGTTCCATTTGTTCCTGCGTTTGGAGGTAACACGTTATCTGTACGTGCTGGCACTCTTTGGATTCTACAATCTTGAACTAACGAAGTATCAGCGATACCATAAGGTGTAGTGCTGTATTGATTTTTCATGTATTCAGCAAACGCATCTTGTTCAGAACCCGGATTGGTGAACGATGCTGCAGCTGGACCTAATTCAGGTAATGTGTTCAAATCAATTCTGTTGGTTGACAAGGTATTGAATGGATATCCGTCTCCACCTCCTGCAAGGAAGTTTAACGTAACTACTCTAAATGTACGTGATAAATCGCCAACAGTTATACCGTTTACAACTAATGTGTCAATAACGTTACCATTAGTATCTGTAATTACTGCGTTTTGAATTCTTGAATTTACAGGAAGACTGAAATTATAACTGTATCTCACACCTGCGACTTGAGCAAACTGTCCTGGTGTTGCAGTAGCCGTTGTTCCTGATACTGCACGTTCTAGAATAGCTCTCATTCCACTTGCCGTAAGTGTTACAATTGACAATTGGTTGTTGAATCGCAATGAGTTTTCAATATCTAATTGAGAAATATCACCCGATTGTTTTCCTGCAGATGGATTTGCAACTGGCGGAACCAAAGTTACATTATCACCTACTGCGATAACATTTCCGATAGCAGAACGAATACCACCACCATTTTTGATAGAGATTACCGTAGTTGGGTCATAAAATTTAGCTAACCATAAATTGGCTTCTGCACTTACATTTCCAAGATTGGTTTCTTCTGTACGTACAAAATTTCTACGTCCTTCAAGGAATACCGATGTTTTACCAAACAGATTCCCGTCTTTTGATATAATTACATTGTTGATGGCAGTACACAATAACTGTACTTGGTACCCTTTTGTACCTGGTGCAAATGCATTACCTACGTTAGCACCCCAAGCATCATTTAATCCTTGTGCATCTGCTGCATAAACACCCGAGATTGCAGGGTCAATTGAAGATGGAATCAAGTTACCATCAGAATCAAAATCAACCACTAATCGTCCCACATATTTATAATTTCCATCGGTATTAACTACAGGTATTGTTTTTCCAGATAAATCGGTAGCGAGAAATGGATAATTTTCTGCAGCAACATCTCCTGTTCGTAAACGGTCATTGGCATCCGCCATTAATGTGTTTGATCCGGCTGCGATGATGATATCTACACCCGTTAATTTTGTAGCCAAATCTTTTTCAAAAGCAATTTGCTGTAAATGTGAAAGCAGTATAATCTTATTACATCCATCAGCAATTAATGCGTTTACAACTGGTTGTACAATTCCAGCCAAAATATCCATGTCATTGGCATTACCTCCTACAACTGTTGTAGCACCCGGCGATGAAATACTTGCCAAAACTTGCGTTGTAGCTCCTACAATACCAATCTTCTGACCACCTTTCATAATGATAGTTGATGGCGCCAATTTTAATTTACTTGTAATTGCAGTAACTGCTTCCGTCGGATTAGATTGGAAGGCTGTATTTGGCAACAAACGATTGGTAGTTGCAACAGGTGATAAATTACTATCGCCACTAAAGTTAAGGTTAGCACTTAGGTATGGAAATTGTGCGCCAAACCAAGTTGTAGTCGTTGCACCTGTATTATTTGCACCGCCAATCATGGTTCGTATTTCATTAGTACCCAAATCAAATTCGTGATTTCCTAATGCAGATGCTTCAATCCCTATAAAGTTCATGATAGAAATATCTGCTCTACCGATACTTACTGCTAAATTCACAGGAGGACTAGTGAAAGTGGTATTATAATAACTCTCATACGCCGTTTTGTATGCGGCTGCAAGACTTGGATCTCCACCAGAACTTAAAAATGGTCCAGGTATGTAATTGTCTCCTGAAGAAAGTTTAATTGTATTTGCATGACTTTCTTCAAGTTGGTCTACAATTGCTGCAAAACGTGGCGCATCAGCCACAGCTTCAACGGCACCTTCAAAATCAGATGCATGTAATACTTGTAGTGTAAATACATAATCATTGATTGTGATATCTTGAGAAGAAATTCCATCTAAAACAATACCTGTAGAAGGATTGCTGATCGTTACTGTAGCCGTTTCAAGAGTTTCAACTAAATTATCACTTAAAGTTGTAAAAGTAACCGAACCAGTTGTTGCCCCTGATGGAATGGTAATTGTTGTTGCACTTAAATTATAGTCTGAAGCAGTAATGTCTGTTCCAGTAACGTTTAATGAAACTGTTTGATCAGCACATACCGTTGACGATGCAGTAGCAGTAACCGTAACTACTGTACCTGCTGTTTCAGAAGCCGTAGTAGTACTTACAGCAAGATTTACCGAAACTGCCGGTATTGCTGTTACCGTTGCAGTTGCAGTTGTTGTACAACCTTTAGCATCAGTAATGGTATAATTATAGGTTCCTGCACCCACAGTTAAAGGACTTCCTGACACAATGTAAGGTAACGTTCCGCCTGTGGCAGTAACGGTTACTGTAGTTGTTGCTCCTGCACAAACTGTTGCTAAAGTTGGAGTTGCTGTAGCAGTGATCGTTGGACAAGGAGTTGTAATAATAGTTCCAGGAGAACCGATTTCAGAAGTACTGTTGGCAGCTATAAATGCTCCGTTAATACTTACTGCACTAAATTGTGTAATTGGAGTAACCAAACTGTTAACTCCCATTTTATTATCAAAACTGGTATATGGAGCAGATGCTGGTGATGCACCAAAAACCACGCTAGTTTGCAAAACATTCCCGTTGTTATACAAATTAATCTGATCGCCACCTGTACTTAAACCAATACCACTTCCGGTATAGTTTCCGATACGTATGCTTCCTGTCGGATTTGTTCCGAACCAGTTGTTCAAGAAAGCCGCAGTTTTACCAGGTAAATCGTTAGTTTCGATAAAGATTACCGATTCTCCCGGAGCAATACTTGTAATTCCGTTTAACGGTAAAGCAGCCGCAGGCGATTGTGAACTATCGTCGACTTTCCAACCTGTAATATCCACCGCTACCGCTTTGGTATTGGTTACTTCAAACCAATCGGCAACGACTGGACTGTTTCCACTTGACCAAGGAGCTACTTCGGAAACAAACAAACGTCCTACTGAACCTGGTGAACCAATTTCAAGAGGATCGTTAACCGCTACAAAAGCATCGTTTACGCCAATTTCGCTTAATAACGATATGGTTGTATTGGCAAGTCCAACTGCATTATTAAATGTTTTAAATAAGGTAGTTGGAGAAGGTCCAAAAGCCACATTGGCTTGAACTACGCCAGCTGCATCATATAAATTCACGGCGTCGCCACCAGTACTTAAACCGATTCCACTACCTTGGTATGTTCCTACTTGTAAACCCACTGGCGGATTAGCACCAAACCAAAGCGATTTAAAATTAGCAATAACCGTAGCGGCAGGATTAGTAGCAGAGCTTTCTAAAAAGATTACTGATTCTCCTGGAGCAATACTTGTAATTCCTGTTAAGGCTAAAGAGGCTGCAAACGAATTCGAACTGTCATCTACTTTCCATCCTGTAATATCAAGTACCGTTGCTCCGTTATTAGTTACCTCAAACCAATCCGCCGCAGCTGGACTATTTCCACTTCCCCATGGAGCCACTTCAGAAACAGTTACATTAGGAAGTTGTGGAGTTTCATTAACTAAATCTGTTACAGACAATACAAAATTAACTGAAGCATCAGGTGTAGCACCTACCGTTGCATCGTCAACATTTACAGTTACATTATATGTTGATTTGGTCTCAAAATCAAGTACTGTGCCTGATTTTATAAACAAGCTTGATGCAGTAATTTGGAAATCATTTGCATCAGCTCCTGACAACGAATAAGTGTTAGTCCCTAACCCGTCATCACTTACAACAATATCAGCAACTCTAACCGCTGGTGTTGTTATCGAGTTTTCGATAATGGCAGGAACGGTATTAGTCAATGCAATTGCAGTTGGTGCCAAATTGGTTCCATTTGAAGGAGCATAAACCCATAATTGTGGATGATTAATATCGCCACCACCGTTTTCGTTTACGATATAAATAATACCATCATTATCCATTGTAATCCCTTCATGTTGCTGAGCACTTACGCTTAAAACATCTCCTGGATCAGAAACTATAGTAAGTGTACTAGCAATATTACCGTTTCTGTCAATATTAACCACCTGAGCATTTTCTTGACTCAACACTAAAAGATTGGGTGAAGTTGACTGAGTTGGCAAATTAGCCAAAACAAATACATCTGCAACGTCAGTGAATCCTAACAATGCTGGATCAAAAAGATCCACAGAATTTACTGTAGTTGGTGAGCCATTCGTAGCAGTTCCTGCGGCAAAATCAACATTTGTTTGAAAAATTCCAATTGGGCCGATTTCCTTCAGACAGATAAAACCTCCTGTAAGTGGGTCATAACAAAGTCCTTCTGTTCCTGTATTTGGAACAAATGTTCCAATTTTTACCGTTTGTGTATTGGCTCTTGTAAGTGTTGTACCCGCAGCATAAGTAAATTTTACTAATTGTCTGTCGCGTTCTTCACTCATTACAAACTGTCCGCCACCAATATAGGTAAGCCCTTCAGTGTCATAGAAATCAGTTCCTTGTGGACTACTTCCTAGAGCCATTGTCATGGTGTCAATCAATACTCCTGTTTTTGAAACTTGAGTAACAGAGGTACTACCATCGGCAGTGATAAATAAGGTATCCGTGTCCCAGTTATAAGCTACAGCTGAAGCTTCCTGACACAATAAGTTATTGGCCGGAGCTGTTGTAGTTAATGGTTCTGGTAAGTTATAACGCGCTACTCTAACATACGTCGAAAGATCGATGCTTGAAGTAGAAGGAATTAAAGTTGTAAAACTAGCCGATTGCGTCGTTGTGATCGCATTGTCGCTTCCATCCTCAATAGTATTTGGCAATAGCGCCACATAATATAATTGATTGCCAATTAAATTTGAAGTCGGATTTATAGTAATCGTATTCGACGCAAAAGTAGCATCAAATGGCACTAAAGCACCTGAAGCATTATTCAAACGCAATTCAACCACTGCATCTATATTCGTATTTGTAATAGCGCTATTGTCCAATAATCGAACACTTTCGTTAAAAGCAATGGTTGGATTTACTCCAACAATTACGTTCGTTGCGCCATTAATTGGAAGAAAACTAGCCACTGGAGCAGTGGTGTCTGAACCTCCACCCAAAGTTGCTCCTTCTGCAGTGAAGTTATCAAAACGATTGTTTCCTACAGTGCCTCCAGCGCCTTGAAGAAACTCTACTTTAATTTTAAAGTTTGCATTGTTATTAGCAGCTGTTATAGCTGAAAAATCTAACGTCGCTAGAGTAGGATTGCCACTACTAGGAATTACGTTAGTAAAAGCGTTGTACGTTGTCCCATCTGTTGAATAAGTCCATACTTGTGTTCCTGCTCCAGAGCCTGAACGATTTGTTGCGAATTTTACAACAATGTTTTGATACCCTGTAGTTGGTAGTGCAAAAACTAATGCACTTCCGATGGGTAAGTTAAAACGTAAATGAGATCCGGCGGCATCCCCATTTTGTGCGTTTAGAGTAGCAAAGCCAGAACCTGTACCTCCAGCTAAATCAATAGTTGTTGGTGCGTTTATGGTAGCAGTAAGCGCTGCGCCAGAAACGTTCGTTGTTGTTGGGGTCGTAATTGCCGCAACCGATGCGTTGTTATTGAAGTTCCAATAGTGAAGAAGGTTTTGTCCCCAAGAAAGAGAGGAAAAACACAAAATCAAGAAAAAGAATCCAATTTTGGTGTACTTTTTAGACATAATTTTAGTTTTTTAAATTCGTAACAAATTTGGACTCAAAATGTTATTGCAGTGTTATACTAAAAATAAGTTTGGATTAAATACCTGAATAAAAAACGTTGTAATTGTTAAACTAACTAAAGTAAGTAGTTGGCATAGTAACATTAGCAATAGATTTACTTAATAACAAATTCACGTTAAACAAAAAAAAACCCAGCATTTCTGCTAGGCTTATCTATATTATAAGTATTGGATTACCAAATTTTTACACGCTGTTCTGGAGCCAAATATAATTTGTCTGTAGGTTGTATTTTGAACGCTTCATAAAATTCGGGCACATTGCGCACCACGCCATTTATACGAAATAAGGCTGGCGAATGTGGATCACTAGCTACTTGGCTTCTCAAAGCTTCTTCACGCGATTTGTCTTGCCATACTTGTCCCCAACCCAAAAATACCCGTTGAATTCCAGTAAATCCATCCATTGCTGGGGCTTCTTTACCATTCAGACTTAATTTATAGGCTTTAATGGCAATACTTAATCCACCCAAATCACCGATATTTTCTCCTAAGGTAAATGCGCCATTCAAATTCAAATCAGGGAACACTTTAAACGCATTGTATTGATCTACCAACGCATTGGTTTTCGATTTAAAAGCGGTTAAATCTTCTGGCGTCCACCAGTTTCTCAATACGCCATCACCATCAAACGTGCTCCCTTGATCATCAAAACCGTGACCAATTTCGTGACCGATTACAGCGCCAATGCCACCATAATTAACGGCGTCATCCGCTTCTAAATTAAAGAAAGGTGGTTGCAAAATAGCCGCTGGAAAAACAATTTCATTCAACGACGGATTGTAATAAGCATTTACGGTTTGCGGGTTCATGCCCCATTCGGTTCGGTCGACTGGTTTTCCTAATTTGGCTACGTTGCGATTGTATTCAAATTCGTTCGCTCGAAGCGTATTTCCATACAAATCATTTTTCACCACTTTCAATGCTGAGTAATCGCGCCATTTGTCGGGATACCCAATTTTAATCATGAACTTATCGACTTTGGCCAAGGCTTCTTTTTTGGTATTTTCGCTCATCCAATCTAACTTTTTGATGCTTTCGGAATAGGCTTTTAGTAAGTTTTTTACCATACCTGTCATGCGTTCTTTGGCCTCAGGAGAGAAATGTTTCTTTACATATACCTTTCCAACAATTTCACCTAAACTACCATTTACAGCACTCACACCGCGTTTCCAATCTTCTTCTTGTTTTTCAACGCCGTATAACGTTTTGGCATAAAAGTCGAAATTTTCGTTGTCGAGAGCTGTGGTTAATATGGTAGCCGATTGGTGAATCAAACTCCATTTTAAATAGGTTTTCCAAGTTTCAATTGGTGTCGTTTTAATTACGTTGTTGAGGTTTTTAAGATACTCAACTTGCGTTACTACAATACTTTTCTGATTATCAAAACCTGCATTTTTTAGCATAGAAGTCCAATCGAAATCGGGCATCAGTGTTTTTAAATTAGCGGTTTCATATTTATTATACAATTTCAGCATATCGCGCGTGTCTTCTTTTTTCATGTGATGGGTTGCCATAGCCGTTTCTAGCGCCATAATTTTTGAAGCGTTTTCAGTTGGGTTTGGAATTGCTGCTAATTGCAACATTTTTTCGAGATGTATTGCGTATTTTTTACGAACATCGACCATTTTAGCATCAGAGGAAAGATAATATTCCTTTTCTGGAAGCCCCAAACCGCCTTGCCAAGTAAGCACGGTATACTTCGTCGGGTCTTTAAAATCGGTATATACCGAAATCTGAAACGGAATTGCCATTCCTGACCTGTTTGCTTTTCCAAAATACGCTGCCAAGTCGGTGTAATTGGCAATGGCGTCAATGGCTTTAAATTCGGGTTGAAGTGGTGCGACTCCTTTAACATCTCTCTCTTTTCTGTTGGTAAACGCTGCGAAATAATCCCCTATTTTTTGCTCGTCGGATCCCGCTGCGTTGTTGCCTTTTGCGGCTTCTTCAATAATGGCCTTGACGTCTTTTTGGGATTGATCTACCAACATATCGAAAGCTCCGTAAGAGGCCTTGTCAGAGGGAATTTTTGCGGTTTTCATCCACGCTCCGTTTACATACTCAGCAAAATTATCGCCTGGACGAACCAAAGTGTCCATGTTTTTTTTATTGATACCCGACGAATACTCTTTTTTTTCACAAGAAGTCAATACAACTGCTGCTGAAAGTAGTGTGATTATGCTTTTTTTCATACTATTATTTTTGATTGAATAACAAATTTAGTGATTTCGTAAGAATTGATACTGATTATGAGAGATAAAAAAAGTACCATTTTCATATTGCTACTTTTTTTACATTAAAAAAGCCCGACACGAAAGTGTAGGGCTTTTAAGCTCCCTCTATTGAAGAAAGTTGCAGTTTTTACTCAATTATTTGATTTTTCAATTATCTTAAAATCAAGAATTAAATGTTTAACACAATTAATCGGTTTTTGTTGAATTACAATTTATAGTTAATTAACTCAACTACAACTTCATTACGTCTATTCATAACTTCATATGGTGGGTTGTACCCTAGAAAAGTAAATTTATTTATATAATTTAATTTTTCTTTGACTAATTCATTGATTAAAATAGACTTATATTTTTCAATCTTTTCATCATCTGCCCATCCATCAAAGCGAATGGCGGCAATAATTTTTTCTTCCTGTTTTTCAAAAACTATTTTACTATTTTTAGGATTTGGTAAATTTTTCAAATTATAATTTTTTGGAACCATAAACATCATTTTAGAAGTATCTCCTAATTCCATAACTACAGGTGAGGTCATGGCGATTTTTTCGTTAGATTCATTTTCTCCAAAAATATACCCTGCCAATATACCAAAACCTTCACTTGAGCTTTCTTTGTACCCTTTTTTGTTGAGTTTTACACTCGAAAACAAGGCGGGGTCATATTTTCTTATTTCAAATTTGTCAAACTTCTTAATTACCTTGTAACTGTGTTGTTCTGTTTGTTGAGTGCTTCTTGATATATAAATTTGTGGTATTGCTATTAATAATAAAATTGAAATAATAACTACTGCTTTCATATGGATTAAAAATTGTAAGGTAAAAAAACAAATTTAACCAACTTACATGGAATTTCTATTTTTTTATTTAAAATTTTACTTCCACAGTTTATAGGATAGTATTTTTTAGTTTTTCTACTATTCATTAAATCCAGTGAAAAATTCTTCTAATGACACATTCATTGCTTTCAAAATTTTAATACATGTATTTAATTGAATGTTGGCACCAGCTTTATTCTTTCCATCGCGAGGCCGAGTGTTTTAATGTTTGCCATAAATGTTGGTTTATGGTCTTGGAATGTTATTTTGTGCAAACTATGTGCAAACTTTTAATCCAAAAAAGACCTCACATGGCTGTGAAGTCTTTTCTTTAGTAGCTCCCCCTCTTGGAGAAAGTTGCAGTTTTTATAAGTTAAAATATCTATTAATTATCTTTAAATCAATAATGTAAAAATTTATTTCTTAATGAACTTATAATTGTTTTTCTCATTTCCGCTTACTATTTGAATAAAGTACATGCCTTGAGGAAAAGCTGAAACATCTATAATTGTTTGTTTATTATTTAAAATTTTAGAATTGAGTTCTTGACCCAAAATAGAGTAAATTGTTGCTCGATTTCCGATTTTATTTTCTGAAATTATTAGATTTAACTGGTCAGTAACCGGATTTGGAAATACCACGAAATCAGTTTCATTAGTTATATTGCTATTTCCTAAACTGGTTTGCTGATACACCCTAACATAATCAATTTCCATAGCAGATTGAACAAATTTTGCAGGTACATTGGACATAATGGCTATATTTAATAAAATATATTGTTCAGTGTCAAAAGGCCAAGTAAATTGATTTTTAATTAATGGTTCATAGTTGAGATGATTAATACCATCTACGCTTAATGTTATTCTTTCATTATTCCATTCAAGCGCATAAATATGGAAATCACTAGTTACACCATCTTTATATTGATAATTAGCAATATATTCATCTATCGACAAATTGCCATCTATTGGATGGTGGACTGCGCTTGATATTACATTGGACCCCCAGTATTCCATAATGTCTATTTCGCCACAGGCAGGCCATGTAACAGCACCATATCCATTTAACTGCCAATAGGCTCCTA
>CANLLR010000026.1 GCA_947491985.1 Flavobacteriaceae bacterium
CCACCTAACAAAGTAAAGCAAAGCCCACGCCTTGACGTGAGCATTTACATATACTTTCCTGTTAGGTATTAAAATTGGTCGATTTCTACAACAGAAAATAAAGCAAACGCTAATATTTTTTTTCAATAAAATATGTGACTTCATTTGAATTCACAAAACAAAAGTAGCAAAATAATTTAAAGTATTTAACAATTTAAGGTCATACTTAGTTTTCGTCAAACAGCATCTGATTAAATTATTATAATCTCAATTCCTGAAACTTCCAAATGACTATTCGAATCAATACATAATAATGCCGAATTAATATTGAATAACAAAAACTCTTTAATCAATAGTAGTTCATTCAAATGAATGGGTTTTAATGATTTTATAGTAATTTTCTCTGAAGAAGTTTGAAAATAATTTACATTACTTCTGTTAGAAATAAAAGTTAATGCGTTTAAACGAATCGAATAATGTTTACCAAACTTTCTTCTTATTAAAGTATTCAGTACTTTATTTAGTAGGACATAAACTTTTGATATTGATATAGGTTGGTCAATCATTTCATTTGTAGTTTAGTTGCTGTTGATTTCACTTTCATTACCGTCTTAGTAGATGCATCAACTTGTTTGGCGATTTCACGAAGTGTCCAACCTTTATCCAAATACTCTAATATTTTTTTAGCTTTTGGTTTCTCGATGAAATCTCTATCTGACAAAGTACTCCCCACTTTTCTTCCTAATATTCCTCCTTTTTGAACATAAATCTGACGACCAACCGAAGTCCTTTCTTTTATGCTGTCCAATTCTAATGCGTATAAACTCGAAATAACCGATGTAATAACATTCCAAATTGGGTTTTTCTTTCCATTGGGTCTTGATTGGACTCCTAAGTTTCTCACAATTACATTTATTCCTTTTTCATCCATCCATTCCAAAGTAGTAATACAATCTCCTGTGTGACGACCAAGTCGAGAAAGTTCTTCAACAATAACCTCTTTAACTATTCCTAATTCAATTTGGCTAATTAGAATTTTTGCTTGTGGTCTATCTTTGAAGGGAACGGTTCCAGATATTTTATCCAATAAGGTTAAGTCGTATTTTTCAGTATCTGCTTCAAATCTGTTTCCGGATTGAATTTGGGTAGAAACCCTGTTGTATTTTACTCTCATCTTGATTTCCTTTAAGTGTGAGAGCTAAAATACCGCAGAAGTGCGGGTTTGCCTATTATTAAGTGCTAATTAAGCGCTAAAATATTGTGGTTATTTATATCAAGATATTTTGGGATACAACTTAATATTATTTATGATGAGGTTAAATAAAAATATAAATAACTAAAGTGACTTATTATCTATAAAGCACAATCAATTCAATTTGTAAATCATAAATAGAAAAATACCGGAAATAAACATTTAATTCTTGTAATATAAATTTATTATAATTAATAAGTTCTATATCTTTTGGGGTTGAATTAATTGAAAACTCGTATTTCTCAATTTTGGTATAATCTTTATCGTCATAATCAGATATCTCAAAGGTTTCTTCATAATCACTATAATAGTCTTCAAAATCTTCATCATAAATATTAATATTATTGTCAAGTGTTTTTGGATTATCAAAATCGATGCTTCTATATTCAATATAAACGTATATAACATTTTCCTCCTCGTTTAATTGGTATCCTTCAATTGATGGAAAACATTTAATTAAATAGTAATTAAATAATATATGTAATCTCTTTTTCATTAGCTAATTCATTTATTATTTAGATAATTTATTGTTTTCAAAATTCTGTTTTAATTAATATTTCTTCAAATTTAAATTTATTTTGAAAAAAATCATCCTAAATGGTGCCTTTTTAAAATTATACTATATTTATTATAGTATAGAATATATGAGTTGAAATTAAATCAACTGGCAAACCCCACCACGAGAAGAAGAGGATATGAAGTGGGGGAAGATGTTTCTATTATTAAAAAAATCCTTCTTGAACGGTTCTGGATAAAGAAGGTCGGGTTATACCGCAAAAACTCTGTTGGGCTGATAAATCAGTTGAGCAACCACATTCAATTTAATTATTGGATGTCCTTACAAACAGTAAGGAGCCCAGCCCAGAGCAAAAGATGAGATTATAGAACTTCCTTAATTAATTTAAAATTTTAATAAATTATTTAATAACCTCTAGTCAAATAGCGAGAAGTTGATTTACTTAAATTATCTTCATTTAACTTCATTATAATGCTGTACAAACTTTCCAAATAAAAAAATTTATTTTATGCAGTACGGCAATATTACTCGCTATATTTTTGTCAAAGAATTCAGGTGGCCACCCATTCAAAAACACATTTAAAGAACAATTTAAAAATTAAAAATTATGACAACTTTCAAAACTTTATTCTCTGACTCTCAATTCGAATTCAATAACACTAAATACAACAATAAGTCATACGCTATGGCATACTATGACTTGGTTAAAGATGTCCTTGAGGGCAAACACGGAGAGTTCGCATCTAAAAAAGATGCCACATATGCTTTAGGCAGAACAGTTTGTTTAAACTACAGCGAATTACCTGAATCTGTATTGAAATACAAATTGTACAAACCTTTGAACGACATCTTTGTTGTTACAAATAAAGATGTTAAAGGATTCAATTCAGCAATCCAACGTATCTCTAAAAAACTAAAAGTTGAGGTAGAGTTCTAATAAATTTTCCCTCCAATAAATAACCCCCAATGTAAGCTAATGAACTTAAGTTGGGGGTTATTTATTTAACAATTACAATTACGAATTTCAACTTTTATATTGTTTTTTAATTCAATGTGAAAACCATTAGTTTTATCTCGCATTGAACGACCGAAATCTTTATCTCTATTCAATTTTAATGAGGTTTCAATAGCTGATACAACAGCGTCCATAATTTGTTGATTGTTTTTAAAATCTTCAACATCAATTGTGAAGACCAAGTTTGAGGTTTTAGAATTTTTCATAAGATATCTTTAATAATAAATATCGCATATAATCAAAAAACACTATAACTTTAATAGTTAACAATACCTTATTTTATAAGGGAAAATTAATTAGAATTAACTATCGTAAACACAAATTGGGGGAATAATAGGGGAATTTCAGTAATTAAAAAACCCTAACTCCTTGATAATAAAGGTGTTAGGGTTGTTTTTAAGTGCGGGTAATAGGACTCGAACCTACACGCCTTGCGGCACCAGATCCTAAGTCTGGCATGTCTACCAATTTCACCATACCCGCGAAATTTGTGAGTGCAAATATAACTATTATTTTCAAATTCCAAATAGCAAATTTTAAATAAGACGAAAATAGTGCAATTAAAATTAAAACACGTCTCGTCGTACAAACCTGAAACTTAAAACTTGAAACTTAAAACCTCAACCTTGGAATTTGACATTTCAATTTGTACATTTGACATTATCATTTACTCTTAAAAAATGGACAACATAAAAAATTACGTTCAACAAAACAAAGAACGTTTCCTTAGCGAACTCATCGAACTATTAAAAATTCCGTCTGTAAGTGCTGATAGTGCTTATGCTCAAGATGTTATCGACACTTCCGAAGCCGTAAAAACTAGCCTTGAAAAAGCAGGTTGCAAACACGTCGAAATTTGCGAAACGCCAGGTTACCCTATCGTTTTTGGCGAACATATTATCGATCCAAATTTGCCTACTGTTTTGGTGTACGGACATTATGATGTTCAACCGCCTGACCCAATGGAATTGTGGACGTCTCCTCCATTCGAACCTGTAATAAAAGTTACCGAAATTCATCCCGAAGGCGCCATTTTTGCCCGTGGATCTTGCGACGACAAAGGTCAAATGTACATGCACGTTAAAGCATTCGAATACATGATTGCTAACAATTGCTTGCCATGTAACGTTAAATTCATGATTGAAGGTGAAGAAGAAGTAGGCTCTAAAAGTTTAAGTTGGTTTGTCAGACAAAACCAAGAAAAATTGAGTTGTGATGTTATTTTGATTTCAGATACTGGAATGATTTCCAACCAACAACCTTCTATCACAACCGGTTTGCGTGGCTTGAGTTATGTTGAAGTAGAAGTTACAGGACCGAATCGTGATTTACACTCTGGTTTGTATGGTGGCGCAGTAGCCAATCCGATTAATGTATTGACCAAGATGATTGCCTCTTTACATGACGAAAACAATCACATCACCATTCCTGGTTTTTATGATAAAATAGAGGAATTGACGACAAAAGAACGAGCTGAAATGGCCAAAGCGCCTTTCGTTTTAGACAACTATAAAAAAGCCTTAGACATTGAAGATATTTATGGTGAGGCTGGTTATGTAACCAACGAAAGAAACTCCATTCGTCCAACATTAGACGTCAACGGAATTTGGGGCGGCTACACCGGCGAAGGCGCCAAAACCGTAATTGCAAGCAAAGCTTACGCTAAAATTTCAATGCGATTAGTACCTAATCAAGATTGGGAGGAAATCACCGAACTATTTAAAAACCACTTCGAAAGCATCGCGCCAAAAGCAGTAAAAGTAAAAGTGACACCACACCACGGAGGCCAAGGTTACGTGACGCCAATTGACAGTATTGGCTATCGCGCGGCAAACAAAGCGTATACCGAAACCTTTGGCGTTCCAGCAATTCCAGTACGTTCCGGTGGAAGTATTCCGATTGTGGCCTTATTTGAAAAAGAACTGAAATCGAAAACCATTTTGATGGGATTTGGTTTGGATAGCGACGCCATTCACTCACCCAACGAACATTTCGGCGTATTCAATTACTTGAAAGGTATTGAGACGATACCATTGTTTTATAAGTATTTTGTGGAGATGAGTAAATAGTTTTTTCACAAGTCATATAGTAATCCGTTTATTCTTAGTTGAGTAAACGGATTTTTTATTTTCCACAAACTTATCATTCCTCATACCTCAAAATGACAAAAGAACAAAAAAATGTTAAATTTTAACTCTACACTTGTAGAAGTAAAATTTAATTCTACATTTGTAGAGTTGATTCTAAAAATGTAGAACAATGCAATTATCCAATTCCGAAGAACAGCTAATGGAACATTTATGGAAACTTGAAAAAGCGTTCATGAAAGATTTGCTAAAAGCTTTTCCTGAACCAAAACCAGCCACGACAACCGTTGCGACGTTATTAAAAAGAATGATTGATAAAAATTTTGTTGCTTTCAACGAATTTGGAAATTCAAGAGAGTATTATCCGTTGGTAAAAAAAGAAGATTATTTCTCCAGACACGTTAATGGACTGATTAAAAACTTCTTCAACGATTCGGCTTCACAGTTTGCTTCCTTCTTTACAAGAGAAACCAATCTCACCGAAAACGAATTGGAAGAATTAAAAAAAATCATCGATATTGAACTTCAAAAAAAGAAAAAATGATCGACTTTCTAATCAAATCAACCATCAGTTTAACTGTATTTCTAGGATTTTATCATCTGATTTTAGAACGCGAAAAAATGCATCAATTCAATCGATTTTATCTTTTGTTGACGATCGCAATGGCACTTGTAATTCCGTTTGTAACTCTTGAAATCATCAAAATTGTACCTGTTGTACAAAATTTCGAACCTTTACATACGGTCATAACTCCATCCGAAGTTCCTGAAAATGAAATTCAAGCGAATAGTTTACCTGTAGTAGAAAATATCAATATTACTCCCTACGTTTTATGGAGTTTGTACGGAATAATATGCCTTCTATTAGTATTTAGATTTGGAAAAAACATTTGGAAATTGATTTCAAAAGTCAAATCAAATCCAATCGTAAAATACAAAAATGCGAATTTGGTTTTGGTTGACGAAAAAACACTTCCGCATACCTTTTTGAACTCGATATTTATCAATTTTAACGATTATAACAATCGAAACATTGAAGACGAATTGTATACACACGAATTGGTTCATGTAACTCAAAAACACACCTTAGACATCTTATTTATTGAACTTTTAAAAGTGCTTTTTTGGTTCAATCCTTTATTTGCTTTCTACAAAAAAGCCATTCAACTCAATCACGAATTTCTCGCTGATGAAGAAATTGTAAAAACGTATAATAATGTTCCGTTTTACCAAAATTTACTTTTACAAAAAGGAAGCGGTAACCCAACAATTTATTTAGCAAGTAATTTGAATTATGCAATAACCAAAAAACGATTACTTATGATGACAAAAAGTACTTCGCAAAAAATTGCAATTCTGAAAAAAGTGGCAATAGTTCCAATTTTGGCCGGATTAATTTACTTTTTCTGTATCGAAATTGTAGCGCAAGAGAAAATTAGTATCACCAATTCTGAAACAAAAGTTGCTGAAATATCAGATAAAGATAAAATCAGAGATCGTTATTATTCGAATGTTAGAATACTATTGAAAGATGTAAGAACAAAAAACGTTATTGATAAAATGTATGAAGAATTATCTCTTGAAGAAAAAAGAAACTATTTAAATTGGGTTCCAAACATGATTATTGAAAAGGAAGTTCCAAAACCATTGTTTGAAAAAATGACAACCAAAAAAATGGCGGTTTGGATCAATGGAAAAGCAAGCAATAAAGAAGAGATTAAAAAATACAAAAGAACCGATTTCAATTATTATACCTACAGTTTTGTGCATAAAAATGCACGAACAAAACGTTTCCCTCAGGAATATCAATATACATTATACACCAAAAAATATTTTGATCAAAACTTAAAAAACAGTCATTTGCATTTTAGCAATGATACCTTAAAAATGGTAATTTCTGAACTAGAAAAAGAGTGGAAAAAAGTTGACAAAATACTCAGTCCAAAAGGTAAAGCCGATACTGTTGTTTGGTACACAAAAGAGAAAGAAAGTTATAATTTATATGTGAATGAGAAAAAAGAAAAGAAAATAATTGTAATTGACGCAGGTCACGGTGGACAAGATTTTGGCGCAACGAAAGAACATTTGAATGAAAAAAATTTAACGGCTGAAATAGCAAAAAAAATTAAAGAAATTCACACTGATTCTGACGTAGCAATTCATTTCACTAGAACGAATGATGAATTTTTAGCTTTGAATGATAGAACGAATGCAATTAACAACTTGAAACCCGATTTAGTACTATCACTTCACATAAATAACAATAAAAACAACAATGCAAGTGGATTTGAAGTTTTTGTAAGTGACAAAACCGAGTTTCTTGATAAAACAAAAGCCTTAGCAGAACAACTTTCTTCAAAATTATCTAAAACACAACTAAAAAATAGAGGTTTAAAAACGGCTCCTTTTTGGATTTTGAAAAAATCTGACTGTCCTTCAATGGTGGTTGAACTTGGTTTTATTTCTAATGAAAATGATAGAAATTTTATTGCCAGTGACAAAGGTCAAACCGAAATTGCAAAACATATAGTTGCATTCCTTTCCGAAATAAGATAATTCAATTCAACAAATAATCTAAACAAATCCGCTTCAATGAAAGCGGATTTTCTTTTTAAAACAATCTGTGAATCTGTGGCAAAAAATACTATTACCTACTCTTTTACAACATTCTAAAATTTTTGGCGTTAAATTTGTATAGTCATCAATCAACCAGTGCTGAACTCGTTTCAGTATCAAAAATCAATCAATCATGTTAAAACGTTTTTTCTTACTTTGTTCTGGTGTCGATACTGACATCGTGAACGGATGTTCCAACGGCGAACAAAACAAATACGCTGGAATTGGCGCCACTGTTTTCTTTACCGCTATTATGGCTTTTATTGCCAGCAGTTACGCGCTTTTTACGGTTTTCGACAATGTCTACACGGCGGTTTTCTTTGGTTTGGTTTGGGGATTTCTTATCTTCAACCTCGATCGGTTTATTGTTTCTACCATTAAAAAAAGAGATAACTTCTTAGACGAATGTATCCAAGCCTCACCCCGAATTATTTTAGCAGTAATTATTGCTATCGTCATTTCAAAACCTTTGGAAATTAAAATTTTCGAGAAAGAAATTGCCACCGTTTTACTCAAAGAAAAAAACGATATGGCCATGGCCAACAAAAAACAAGTTACCAATTATTTTCAAACGGATGTCGATAAAAACAAAGCCGAAATCGACAGTTTGAAAAGTGCTATCACCAAAAAAGAAAAAGAAGTCAACGATTTATATGTTACATACATTACGGAAGCAGAAGGTACTTCAGGTACTAAAAAGTTAGGCAAAGGTCCGGTGTATAACGAAAAAAGACAAAAACACGACGCGCAATTAAAACAACTCGATTCGCTCAAAGCAGCCAACGCAGTAAAAATTACCGAAAAAGAAAGCAAGGCCAAAACCTTACAAGCCGATTTGGATAAAAAAGTAAGCGAAACGCAACCCATTATTGAAGGCTTCGACGGATTAATGGCGCGTATCAATGCATTGAATAAATTACCTTGGTTGCCTTCGTTCTTTATTATGTTGTTGTTTTTAGCGATTGAAACATCGCCAATTATTGCCAAATTACTTTCTCCAAAAGGCGAATACGATTTCAAGCAGGAAGATGACGAAATGGGCATCAAGAACGTCATCGCGCAAAACCGTTACCAAAGCGAATTGCAGAAAAAAACGGATGCCAAAATTTATGATAAAGTCTACGCCGACATTAAAGACGATAAAGAACTCTACAATTATAAGAAAAAAGGTGCTTTGGAATTATTAAAGTTACAAGCTGATGGATTTGTTGAGAAGCAGAAAAAATCTATGTAATTTTAAACTAAAGTCGATTTGTTTTTAAATAAAAAACTCAATACTGTACTTAGTTTTTGTTTTTAAGTAAAATATGTTTTCACTGGCAGTAAATAACAGACACCCTAAAAATCTATAATTTACCATACTTTAAAAAAGTAAACTGCCAGTGAAAACATATTTTGTTTGTAGTTTTTTAAAAAAACTACACTATACTTTTTGATAATAACTCTATATTTATAAACTGAAGGATATTATATTTACTATCATAAAAATCTAATATCATTAAGTCATCATATTTTAAATGTTCAATTTTTTTTAAAATAAGTTTATTAGGACTGCCTACAAATAAAAACTCTATTTCAAAATATATTTTTTTCAAATTGAAAAAATCTTCCATATCATTAACAACAAAAAAACAAACACTATAATCAGTTATTTTATCTATACAAAAGTTCTTTTTCTTTGTACACGAAAAAATATTCAGTTTTGATGAATAATTATATTTTATAAATGCAGAAAAACCCTTTGATGTATCATAAACATAAGCCTTTTTATTCATATTTATTATATATATTATTGGTTTAAGTATGATTTATGATTCTAAAAAAAACAAATTTATATTCGTATGTTCTTTTGTTTCATTGGAAATACATAAACTTATACATCCATAATTTTAATCTCAAAAAAATATTTATTTATAAAAAATTGTAAAAACTTATTATTAAACAAATAGAATTACATCAATATAAATAACAATTAAATTGCATATTATATAACTAAAAAAATAGGTTTTAGAAAAAGTAATGTTAACTCCTTCCATAGTTCTTTTAGTTCGCTTTATTTTTGAATTTATAAAGAATTATAGTATCTTCTTAAATGAATCCTAGTTCTGAAAAAAAATAATTGTATTTTAAATTATGTTTCAAAGTTTACATTGCTTTTCTATTTTTACTTTTATTTTATATAAATAAAAATTTAAAAAATACAATTTCATCTGAATTAAATAAATTATCAAAATTCAACAATAGAATTTATTTTTTGTTCCATTACAAAGTTATTGGATATCTATCGATATACTTTATTTATTCGTTGAGATTGACTTAAGTATAGACGAATGTTGACTAATCTTCGAAAAAAGAATTGGTTGTAAATGGTAACAAAGTATAAATGTTAATGATTTTAAATAAGGGTTAATCTAAACATAAGATTTGAACGATTATTTTTACTGATTGGAATTAATTTTGACCCTACTAATACTGTTGAATCTTGTATATCAATAATTTTATTTAAATTAATTATATAGGAACGATGTACTTTTAGAAAAAATGAATTACTTAGTTTATCTTCAATTTTCTTTAATGTTGTGTGCACAGTATAATTTTGAGAGTCAGTTTTTATAAAGATATAGTCGCCACTGGCTTTAATAAAATTAATAGTTGAAACTTCAACTTTCACCAATCGTTTGTCTATGTTCAAATAAATTTCTTTAATTTCTAAATCCGTATTATTTGCTGATTTTTTATTATTCTCAAATTTCTGTTCTAAACGCTCAATTGCTTTATGAAAACGATTTTCTTGTATTGGTTTTACTAGGTAATCCTTGATGCATTCATAATTAAAAGCTTCAAACGCAAAATTCTGATCAGTTGTAACTAATATAATATGAGGTGGTTTTTTTATGGTTTTGATAAAATCAAAGCCAGAAAAATTGGGCATGTGAATATCTAAAAAGATTACATCAACTGTATTGTTTTCATCATTAAGATATTTAATGGCGTCAATTGCATTTGAAAAATCTGCTTCTAAGAAAAGATGCATGGATTTTAATATCATAATTGACAAAATTTCTCTTGACATTTTTTCGTCATCGATAATTATACATTTCATAATTATTCTTGTATTTTTATTATATAGTCAGATATTTTTTTTAAAATAATTTCAAAATCTTCTTTGAAAAATATATTGTTTTCTTTTAAGCTTAGCTCATGTTTTATTGACAGATTATAATCTTCCACCAATCCTAATATCATTATTTTATGCTTTATTTTGTGCACATTTTGAGAGGCTTCAATTAATTCGTGATTATTTATTTTTCTATGATAGTTTATTACATCTTGAGGAAATTCTTCTTTAAGAATGTTTATCAGTTTGTTTTTTACTGTACCATCACCGGCAGACAATTTACAGATATAATCTAAATTTGGCACCTCATCCATACTATTTTTTTTGCATTGTAAAATAAAAAACTGATCCTATACTTTTTTCGCTTTCAAACCATACTTTTTCGTTTGCATTTTCAATAATTCTCCTAACAATTGAAAGGCCAATTCCCGTTGAATTATGATTTGAATCAAACGATTGAAACATTTGAAATAACTTTTCCTTGTCTTCATTTTCTATACCAACTCCATTGTCTTTTATTGAAAAAACATAATGATTTTGATATTCTTGAAAATCAATTACAACCACACCTGTTGGCTTGTCATTATAGTTAACTGCATTACTAATTAAATTTTGAAATAATTGTTGTGTTCTAAATTTATCAGAGAAAACAACTGGTAACATATTTTTAAAAACAATTTCAATATTTGGAGGAATAAAAATAGTAACTAATATATTATTAATTAATTCCATCAAATCAATTTCTTCTTTGTAAATAGTAGTGCTTTCAATTTTCGAATAGGTTAATATACCATGAATGAGGGCGTCCATTTTTTCAGTTTTCTCTTGAATTAAATTAAAATATTTTAAAGTTTTCCCATTAAAAACGACTTCGGTGTCCTCTTTTATAAAAGTTATTAAGGAGTGAATGCTTCTTAAAGGCGATTTTAAATCATGAGAGACTATGTGAGCGTAGTCATGTAATTGTTCATTTTGCTTTTCCAATTTTTTCAATAACTGTTCTCGTTGACTTTCTAATTTTTTAAAATTTGTGATGTCAAAATGTAAACCTATAGAACCAATAATTTCTCCATTTAAATTATAATTTGGAGCTCTACTTACCAACCATTCTTTCACTTCATCTTTTTGATTTTTTACAACAATTTCAAATGAATCAGATTCTCCATCGCTTCGTTTCAATTGCTTTTCTTTTAGGATTTGTTTGGTATTATTGTCTAGAAAAACCTCCGACCCTTTTTTGCCAACGAGAAAATCTATAGGATAACCACTCATTTCAGAGAACCTTTGATTGGCTAATAAAATTTCATCATCATTGTTAACTTCAATCAAACCAATATTCATGTTTTCAATAATGCTTCTGTACTTTTCTTTTTCATAAGAAAGACTTTCATTATAATTCTTTTTTAAAGTTATATCATCATAAGACCATAGATTACCTTTATATTTACCATCTATAACTATGGGAATATAGTGTCTTTCAAAATATCTTCCATCTGTTAGAGCTAATTCTTCATTGATAACAACTTCCTTATTCTCTAATATTTCGTGAATTCTATTAACAAAGGATTCACTATCTTTAAACATCATTTTTGTTTCTTTAGCAGAATCTGAACAATCAAATCCAATCATTTGTTCAGGCTCACTTTTGATCGAAAACATATTACAAAATTGCTTGTTTGTTAAAAGTATTTTTCTATTTTCGTCTTCTAACAAAATTCCTGATTGAAGATTTACAATTAAAGAGGCAAGCATATTTTCTGATTCTTTTAATTTATCATTTACCTGTCTTTCATTAGTTATATCCTCTATTATAACAAAATACTGAACAAATTTATTATTTGAATCTAATACCGGTTGACCTTTCATTCTTGCCCAAAAACAATCTCCACTCTTCTTTTTATGATAAATCTCGCAATCAAACGTTCTTCCATTCCTAAAAGAAGTTATTACTTCGAAAAGATCATCTCTGTTAGTTAATTGAGAAACGCCTAACTCAAGCACTGTCTTTTCAATTACATCACATCTTGTGTATCCTGTAAGTTCAAGATATGCATCATTTGTCCAAAACAACTTACCTTCCAAATCAGTTAATACAACAGCATTTCTATTTGCGCTAGCTACTAATGAAAGTTTATCTATTTTAAGTTTATCCTGAATAAGTATTTTCTTTTGGTCATTAATTCTTAAAATTAATTCTTTAAGATCTTGATTGCTAATTTCTTGAGCTTTCAACAAATGAAGTAAATCAATTAGCGGATCGTGAATGGCAAAATCTTTAAGTTTAAGATTTCTATTTGTAACATCATCCATAGAAATGAACCATGGAGAACCTACAAAAAGAAAGAAATCTTTATATTGCTGAAACTGTCCCCTCAACATAATAGGATTTTTTTGTAAGGACTCAATTACTATCAATTGAGTAAACAACCCTAAAAAATTAATTAAATTTAGTTCCTCGCAATATGGTCTTTTTATAAAAAAAAAGTCTGAAAATGGGCTGTCCTCTTTTAAATCTGTTATGATTTTAAAAATACTTTCACCACACCTTTTAATATTAAAATTTTTATCGATTAAAATATAAAAAGGGAAGAGTTTGTTGAATTCATCAAGATTAAATTCAAATTGAAAATCTTTCATATCTGTACCCAAGTAATTTTAAAAATTTCGTGAGAATGGCCGTCATTTCTTGATTGAATTAGTTCAATTAATACCTTGGTATCAAACATTTTTGCTAAACCTTGAATCAAACCTCTTACAAATTCCTGAAATCCAAATCGATTTGAAAAATAATGAAGATTAACACTATTCTCTGTAATATCAGTAACTTTGAATTCAGGAGGAGTGAGTTTAGGATAAATAAGCATAACTCTGTTATGAAATATAGGCAAATTCAAAATAAATTCTTTTAGATTAGAGCCTCCAGACTCCATTAAACCACTATATTTTTCTTTGGTAGTTTTCATTACCCACCATTCACCAAATGCCACAAGTACTTCTTCAATACTCATTCCCATTTCTTCTGAGACAGCTATTGCTAATTTAAATGTTATATCATCATATGGTTCATTACTAATAAAAAAGTCTACGTCAATACCGCTTCTTTCTCTGATAATCTCCCATTTATCTTTTCCAAAATTGGCAATAACCAACTCTTGTATAGCTTTATTTACAATTCCGTACATAGCAATTTATATTAATTCATTAGTAGACCAATAATCAAGTACCTTTTTTACTACAATTTGGTAATCTTCATATTTAAGTGGCTTTAAAATATAACCTGCTATTCCAGCTTTATAACATTCCGTAATGTCTTTATCATTATTGGAGGTAGTAAAAACAATAGTTGGAACTACTTTTAAAAATTGATCGGTTTTTAAAATTTTTAAAAATTCTAATCCATTAAGCTTTGGCATATTCAAATCCAAGAGTATAATATCTGGGAGATTGTTCTCGCTTTTTAAATAATTTAAAGCCTCCAAACCATTAGAAACTTCAATCAATCGATGGTTTTGATTTAATGACAGTAATGCTCTATTCAATCTAATTCCTTCTATTGCATCGTCTTCGATAAATAAAATGTTTAAAAATTTCATCTTTTATAGGGTTTAAAAGTTATTCAAATATTATAAATATTTAATAAACAATAATGAGTTTTAATCAATAATCGTTTAACATCAATTTGATGTAGACGAAAGCAAGACGAAATGATTGTTTTAATACTAAAAAAGGCACAGAAGTAAATCTTGTGCCTTTTTAATAACTATTTTTTCATGATTACATGTAACCTAAAATCTCTTTTTTGTAATTATCATACTCACCTTGCATAATCAATCCGTTGTCAAGGAGCTTTTTGTAATTCTGAAGTTTTTCAAACAATTCATCTTGCGACAATTCACTTAACTTTCTATCAGTCGTAGTTGTTGCAGTTTCAACTTTTGGTTCTTCAAATGAAGTATAATTTGAAACAGGAACAATTTCGGCAAAATTTGTAACTTCTTCTGTTTCCACTTCTTCAACTTCTGGAACCTCTTCGAAAGCAGTTTCTTCGGCATATTTAGAAACTTCTGCAATAGGAGAACTCATCGGATTTTTTAATAGATCCAATTGCTCTTTAGCATAAGTATATAATTTTCTTGCCTGATTTTTTGGCAAATAATCAATCGTATGCGTAAAATCGGATTTGGTTGAAAAGGTAAAATCGGCTCCCAAAATTCCTTCTTTCACGAAACTTGCCGCAATGTCATCCCAATTATAATCGATAAATTCCATTGACAACCCTAGGTTTTTAGGCTTGCACAAAATGATGCGTTTGTTTGTCACCACAATGCTGTCGGGCAAAATAGTTACCGCTGGTTTTTTTTGAACGGCGATATAGCCAATTTCTTCATTTGTCATTAATAAGTTAGCCAATCTTGCTGTGATTTTTTCAATCGCTTTTGGGTCTTGGTCTTCGTTAAGTATTTTCTTTAGATTATCAATCATAGTTCATTTTTTATACATCAATTTAAAATCACCACATAGAATCAAAGATTTTCATTATCAATAAAGGACGTTTTAGAAAATTTCATTTTTTCATAGATTATAAAAACTAAGTTGTGTAAAACGTCTTTATCGAATTTTATTTCTATGCATCTGTGCGGTTTATAATTTTTTAGAATTTGAGCAACAAAAGTAATGCCTAATTTTCTACTTCTCTATACATTCCGATAAAAATCGGAACACTCGAAGTGAAGAAATTACAAATTTTGATTGATTTCGTTTTGGATTTTTTTAGTCAAACTTTTGAAAACCAAATCGTAGGAATGATTGATCAACTCACACATCATTTTGGCAGAAACATCACCATGAAAATCGACCGTATTCCAATGTATTTTGCTCATATGGTATCCCGGATTGATTGCATCATATTCAGCACGCAACTCCTCGGCTTTTTCGGGAGCACATTTTAAATTTAAAGAAGGTGTTCCTTTTTCCCATTCTTTTAATGAAGTGAGACAAAACATTTTACCACCGACTTTAAAAACCAAAGTATCTTCGTCAAACGGAAAATGTTCGGTGACACCTTTTTTAGAAAGGCAGAATTCGTAGAGTTGTTGAATGTTCATTGCTCAGTGTTCAAGATTAAACTTTAATTTATTGAAAAAATATTTCTTTACTAATGATTCCAAATCTGATTACTGCCAACCGATTACTGAGCACTATTTATCTTTTCCATCATTTTCTCAGGATGTGCCAAGGCAGTAAACCCAAATTTTTCATACAAAAAATGAGCGTCAGATGTCGCCAATCGCCAAATTTTGACTTCCTGCAATTTTGGTTCATCCATCATGGCTTTGATTAAGATAGAGGAATAGCCTTTGCTTCGATGCTTTTCATCAATAAAAACATCCATTACATAGGCAAATACGACATAATCAGTAATCACTCGTGCAAATCCGATTTGCTTTCCGTTGAGATAAATTCCGAAACAAAACGAAGCATCGATGGTAGTTTGCACTTCATCAATGGTGCGACCTGCTGTCCAATAAACACCTTCTAAAAAGTTTTGAACGAATTGGATGTCGAGTTTCGATTTGTCTGTAGAAACGGTTATCATAATTATTTTAAATGTAAAGTATCAATTTTAAAGTATTTTATAAAGTAATGGTTTTGATGGTGAAGCATCATTTTCAAAAGAAGCAATTTGAAGATTTAGTAGGTAACTTCCATCTTGAATTTCGTTTTCTACAAAAATCATTTCGGTAATGGTACAATTTTTTCGTGCATCTTCATTTAAAGTATTCACATCTTTAACGTTCCAAAATGCTTTGTGCGCCAACAATTTACCTTCGTCTTCTTCGCGATCTACGCTTGGTAAATCAATCAAAAGATGTAGAATTCCGGTTTCTCGGATAAAAGTAGCGGCGTCTTCGGTTAAATATGGCGGATTGCTATTGGAATAGTTTTTCGATTTTTTTTCGTCAACATTAGGAAGTGTTCGAATAACAAGTGCTTCTGGCATTTTTTCGTTAAGGGAAGTTTCGACTTGTACTTTCGTAATTATCAAATCATCGTTGATGGATTCAGGTGTAATCGAAATCAATTCGGCTGTAAAAAAAAATTGTTTCAAACACTGATTGATACTAAAAAAATCACGCGTGATGTGTCCCAAACATTCGGTGTGTGTTCCGTGTCCGTGGGGATTGAAGAAAATGTTGTTAAAATTGGTCGAACTTCCTTCAGACACTTTTCCAATCCAATCACCAAAAACAACCGGTTTTATTTCTGGTTTTTCGATGTACCACGCAATGGGATTTTGATCGGTATTAGATAGCGAAAGGGAAATATCAATGGGTTTTGACAGGTCGATTTGGTAGTTGTTGTCGATTATTGCAATCATAATGGAACGCGGATTTAACTGATATTCTAACGCGGATTTAACTGATTTTTCTGCGTCACTATTTACTCCAAATTTAATAAAAATAAGTCGGACGCTATTCCATCACTCAAAAACTTTCCTTTTTTTGTGGTTCGCAAGATGTTATCATCAATAAAAAGTAAATGATCTTCAATGTATTTCGAAGCGTGTTGGTTAAGGTATTTCAAATAAATAACTCCAAATTCGCGCTCAATTCGATCAAACGAAACACCCCAAATAGTTCGCAAACCTGTCATAACATATTCGTTGTATCTATCCGTTTTAGATAAAATTTCGGTTTCTGATGGTAATTTATTTTCGGATATTGATTTCAAATACAGCGAATTATTCGAGACATTCCAACCGCGCTTTACACCATCGTAACTGTGCGCTGAAGGTCCTATTCCGATGTACTTTTTTCCCAACCAATAACTCGAATTGTTTTTAGAAAAATAGTTTTCCTTTGCAAAATTGGACAATTCATAATGGATAAAATCATGCTCAAAAAGCGTATCAACCAAAATCTGAAAATGGGCTGAAGCCACTTCATCGTCGGGTGGTGCAATAATTCCTTTTTGGATGAACGAATGCAAAGCCGTTTTGGGCTCGACAGTCAGCGCATAACTAGAGATATGCGGTATATTGAACGACAAAGCCGTCTCAATATTCTGACGCCATTTTTCATTGCTCATGTTTGGAATTCCGTAAATCAAATCGATGGAAATGTTATCAAAATAGCGCGTTGCAAATTCGAGACATTCTCGCGCTTCTGCCGAATTGTGCGCACGATTCATCAACTTTAAATCGTCTTCAAAAAACGACTGAATTCCGATTGATAAACGGTTAATTTTGGAATTTGATAATTCGACAATACGTTCTTTGGTCAAATCATCGGGATTGGCTTCGACAGTAATTTCGGGGTTTTCGATAACATTAAAATTAGCATAAACCGTATCAATCAAAAATTTCAAATCGGCAACTGCTAAAATACTTGGCGTTCCTCCACCAAAATAGATAGTTTCCACAACATCATTGTTGAACTCCTTTTTTCGCAGTTCGATTTCTTTCGCCAATGCTAAAACCATCGCATCTTTTTTCTTTAAAGAAGTCGAAAAATGAAAGTCGCAATAGTGACAGGCTTGCTTGCAGAATGGGATGTGGATGTATATGCCTGACATTTAAATTTATTAATTTGAAAATTTGAAAATTATGGTGCTTCTATGAATTTGATATTCAAATTGGCACATTTACAAATTACCTAATTCTTCCTTCATTTTGTTTCACAAAAGCATCCCAACCGGTATAACTTTTACTACCCACTACTTTTCCAGTGTTAAAAAAATGACACACTGCCGCCGCCAATCCGTCTGTTGAATCGAGGTTTTTGGGCAATTCTTTCAATCCTAGAAGTTGTTGTAGCATTTTGGCGACTTGCTCTTTACTGGCATTTCCATTTCCCGTGATAGCCATTTTTATTTTCTTAGGTTCGTATTCGGTAATTGGAATTTGGCGCGATAATCCAGCCGCCATCGCCACGCCTTGTGCTCGTCCTAATTTCAACATCGATTGAACATTTTTACCAAAAAAAGGTGCTTCAATGGCAATTTCGTCAGGATGATGGGTTTCGATGAGCTCGATGGTACGCTCAAAAATGACTTTTAATTTGGTGTAGTGATCGTCGTATTTACTGAGAATTAATTCGTTTAGTTGAATGAATTCCATTTTTTTATTGATCACTTTTATCAAACCAAAACCCATAATGGTCGTTCCGGGATCGATGCCTAATATGATGCGTTCGTTTGCCAAAGCTTTCTCTTTTACACAAATTTCACGAATTTACACGAAAATTTATGTGGTTAAATTTTACCAATTATTACTACTGCTTTAAAAATAATACCTAATTCATTTTCAAATTTTCAAATTGTCACATTTTCAAATTGGTTACATTTGTACCGATGATTACAATTTCTCACAAAGCTAAGCAATTCGGTGTTTTTACCATCAAACTTTTGATTGTTATTGGTGCTTTTTATTTTATTTACACTCAATTGGCTTCGAATGACAAGTTGGATTGGAACAAATTTCAGACCTTAGTTGTTGAAAAAACCTCAGTTTTCGGAATCCTTTTTATTCTATCTTTTAGTGTTATCAATCGGTATTTGGAAATTTTAAAATGGCAAAATTTAGTTTCGTTCATTAAACCAATTCCTGTAGGCGAAAGTGCCAAACAAGTTTTGGGTGCTTTGACAGCCGGTATTTTTACTCCAAATGGCTTGGGGGAATATGCCGGAAAAGCCCTGTTTTTTGAAAAAATAAAAGCCAAAAAAATCATCTTTTTGAACTTGATTTGCAACGGAATTCAGATGGTGTTGACTGTCGTTTTTGGCACGATTGGTTTATTGATTTTAGGCTATTGGAAATGGGCTTTAAGTTTAATTGTTCTAGGTGGTGGGTTGTGGGTTGTAAGTGTTTTAGTTCGAGAGATAAAAATTAAAGGCTACTCTATTTCTAAATTGATGAGCAAAATCAACGACATTCCGAAAGCGATTCACCGAAAAAATATTTTTTTAGGCACGTGTCGTTATTTGGTTTTTTCGCACCAATACTATTTTTTATTTCTCGCATTTGATGTAGATTTACCATATTTAACTCTGATAACAACAATAGCAGTAGTGTATTTTTTAGCTTCGTCATTGCCTAGTTTTCAGTTTTTAGATTTTGCTGTCAAAGGAAGTGTCGCTGTTTTTTTCTTCGATAATTTGGGCGTAAACGAATGGATTGTCGTGTTTATTAGCATGTTGATGTGGTTTTTAAATGTAGTAGTACCTGTCGTTATTGGAAGTTATTTTGTGATGCGTTTTAAGTTGGTTGCTACCGAAAATTAACCGCATAAAGTACAAAAGAATTTAAAAATGTAAGTATGATTGAAATTGTATTTTTCTTGATTGTTGGAATATATGTTATTTTCATTGGTCAATTGATTTTGGGATTTAGAAAAGTAAAAACGTTTGAAAAAACGAATGTAACACCCAAAACAACTTTTTCTATTATTGTTCCGTTTCGGAATGAAGCCAAGAATTTACCGCAACTTTTAGCCTCAATAGCCAACTTAAACTATCCGAGTGCATTGTTCGAACTTATTATGGTGGATGATTTTTCGAAAGACACTTCAGAACGTATTTACATCAATTGGCGCTTGCAGAATGGTGAAATTCAAACGACACTTTTAGAAAATTTACGCTTATCCAATTCCCCAAAAAAAGATGCCATTGCTCGTGCTGTTCCGATTATCAAACACGATTGGATTATTACTACCGATGCCGATTGTACCGTAAATGAAGATTGGCTATTGGCATTAGACAATTACATTCAACAACATCAATCGGTTGAAATGCTTGTTGGAGCTGTGATTTACAAAACCAAAAACAACTGGTTTCATCATTTTCAGCAATTGGATTTATTGAGTTTGCAAGGCACAACTATTGGCAGTTTTGGTATCGGAAAACCGTTCATGTGCAACGGCGCCAATTTTGCGTATACCAAAAAATTCTTTTTAGAATTGGGTGGTTTTGCCGGAATAAATAAGCGCGCTAGTGGCGATGATGTGTTGTTGTTGCAAAAAGCAGTACGCCACAATGCATCCAAAGTTCAATATGTAAAGAATGATTCCCTGATTGTAAAAACCAAACCCGAAAACGATTTGTCTCAATTGTTCATGCAGCGCGTGCGTTGGGCGAGTAAAGCTACAGGTTACAATAGCGCTTATGCTAAAGCCTTATCGGTGGCTGTTTTGTTGATGAATTTGAGTTTGGTTGTGGGTTTTGGGTTGTGGATTGAGGGAAAATTGGGAATTTGGAACTTGATTATTGGTTTTGCAATAAAATATGTGGTGGATTATATTTTACTGCTTCAATCGAATTCGTATTTGCGAAAAGGAAAATTTTTATTTCCGTTAGCCAGTAGCTTGGTGTATCCTGTTTTTTGTAGTTTGGTGGGAATTTACTCGTTGTTTGGTAATTTCACTTGGAAAGACAGAACTTTTAAGAAATAAGTGTTTAGCAACGGATTGGCCTAGCCCAGACCTGCCTAACGGCAGGCAGGTGGCAGTAGAAATCCTTTTTCTCGGTTCTGGATACTCGCTTTATAAGCGAACTCGAACTGACGAGAAAAAGATTGCAACGAACAGCTGGAAAAAGCTTCAAAATAACAAACAATAACTACTTCTCTGTTTTAATTATTACCGGTAAAATGAATTGGGTTTTTACGGGAATGCCGCGTTTGATGGCGGGATGTACTTTTGGAAAATCGACCAACTTGGTTCGCAGAATACTATCAATTTTTATAGTGTCATACGCCACACTATCTTTGGGAAACTGCGGTTCAAATTGCAAAGTAGCGTTAGGAAAAACGGTCACTTTAACTTCAATCGTATCGAGTTCTGGATACAAAACCGACAAGGTATCGATGCTTAATTTTTGTTGAATGGCGCTAGTGATGTATTCGAAAAAACATTGTTTTCGCAAGGTGTCGTTGGTGATGGCTTCACACTCGACTACCGATGGATATTCGTCGACTTCATCCCAATTGATGGCTTTAATTTGCTTTTCTAGCAATTCTTTTTCGCTAGGCACCTGCTTGTCAAAATAATTACAAGAGGTTAGGGCAAAAATCAAAAGTAAGAGTGCTGAAAACTTCTTCAAAGTCGTAGGTTTATTTTTTGGTGTCGAGATAGTCTTGGTAATTTCTGTCCAACCATTCTTTTTTGGTGCGTTCGGCTTCGGCTTTTTTATCTTTGTATAAGAGACCGAGTTTTTCTGAATAAATGGCGATTTTTACGGTATAGGTATAATACTCTTTCTTGGTTAGAACGGCTTTATCGTTTTGTTTTTGGAAAAATTCGAAGAACAAAGCATCATGTTCTTTCATCGAATAGGCTAAAACTTCCTTTTTGTGTTTCAAATACAAGGTTTCTTTGAGCAGGCCATCCACAGTAGTTACTTTTTGTTGGCTTACCGCAACGGATGGAAAATCTAAAAGTAAAAAACAAAAAGTAGTTATTAGAAAAAAAATTCTCATATTCGTTTCAGAATTTATTACTGATTTTCAAAAGTACTAATTTTTATTTTATATGGATACGATATTGATTATTCTTGGGCTAATCTGTTGCGTTGTGGCTGTTTTTGGGAGCTTTTTGCCCGTTTTGCCGGGTCCAATGTTGAGTTGGGTTGGATTACTTTTGCTTTATTTTACCGAAAAAATTACTATCAACTATTGGGTTTTGGGCTTAACATTGCTCCTTTCTTTATTGATAACCGTATTAGATTATGTAATTCCAGCACAAGGCACCAAACGCTTTGGTGGAACAAAATATGGCATTTGGGGAACCAACATTGGACTCATTATAGGTTTATTTGTGCCGCCATTAGGATTTATCTTGGGTCCGTTTTTGGGTGCATTTATTGGAGAATTGCTCTACAATTCGAATGATAAAGACGCCGCATTCAAAGCTGCTATGGGATCGTTTATTGGTTTTTTAATTTCCAATTTTATGAAATTTGTGCTATGCTTGTCGTTTTTGATTTTGTTTATCTACCTCGCATTTAAATACTATTGTTAATAAAAAAGGCGTTCACAATAAAGGAACGCCTTTTTTTATGCAAAGCAAACAATTTAGTTCACCATAAGCTTTTTAAGCACTTTTACGCTGGCACTGGTCGTAACTTCGATAAAATACATGCCTGTATTTAAACTTGAAACATCTATGGTTTGTGTTGTTACATCCGAAACCTTTTCAGCTAGTATTGTTTTTCCTAAAACATCATACACTATAATGGATGCTATGGTGTTTTGGGTATTTGCTAACGATACCGTTACCAAATCAGAAGTTGGATTCGGATAGAGTATAAAATCGCTATTTTCAAATTGTGAAGTTCCTAAATTTGCTACAAATTGAGTACTAAATACATTGGTTACAATCGCTGGATTGAAATCGAAATAAATCGACGCAGCGTTGGTTATAACATCGCCAACAGCATAACCAGGGTTTGGTTTGATTTTAAAAGTTATATATCCTTTTCCGATGTTCGTGTTTGGGACAGAAACGGGTAGTTGAATATTATCAAATGTCCAATTCAACACATTACCTACCCTATCCAAATTATAATTATGACTAGCACTTATCATTCTAAGTGTGGTTTCGTCCAATTGCGAATCGAGTACATCGTTGATTCTTACATTAATGGCGCTTGCATTTCCTGTATTTTCAAAGCGAATGGTGTAATACAAATAATCGTTAGATGTAAAGGTTGAATGTAAGATTCTATCGCCATGAGATTCCATTTTATCATTAGGATCATACGCATTAATAACCATTTCAGAAGAAGTAGATGTGTTATTTTCGGGAACAATATCACCCGTTAATGGAACAATGGATGCGGTGTTCGTTAAAAATTGTCCAGCATTGATCGTAGGAATGGTTGGCACTTGCATGGTAACTGTCATGGTTCGCACTTCAAACGGAGCCAAATTGGTGAAATTGTACGTAAAACCATTTGCTGTTGGTGTGGTTCCCGTTTGTGTATTTGAAGTAATCGTTACATTCGTATCGTTTGTAAAAGTAACTGCTCCTGAAGGTACATTTTGACTTCCAAAGTTGGTATAAATAATTTTATTTTGATACGTAAAACCTGGTCTTGGGGCATTTAAAGGAACGATAGTTATAGCCAAATCGTTATACGGTTGTACTAAAGTAACTGGGAAATAATAATTCGATAATCCTGAACCTAAAACAACACTTACATTCGAATACGAAGAAGGTGCTACATTGTACATAGCTGCATATGCAGTTTCAACTGAATAGCTTACATCGTAGGTATTGGTATTATTAGTATCATAAAGATTATAAATTCCGGTTGGCGCTGTAATATGATGCACCGTTCCATCATTATTTTTTTCATAATGAAATTGTCCTAATGGGAAATTTTGTTCTCCTGCATCTTTAGTTCCATTGCTATTAGCGTCTAAAAATGCAATTAATCCCAAACCTGTGCAATCAATTTCACCACTTCCCACTTGTGCTGTGTTGGTTTGTGTAATCGAAACTTGACCTAACTGATTAGAAAAATTAGTAACAAGTAGCATATAATACTGTCCAGGTTGAGCATTTGGAATGGTAAAATTTTCTACAGGTGCAGCAGAATAGCTACAAGCAACCACATTATTTGGAAGAGCAGTATTACCGTCAGGAAAATCATAAAGGCCTGTACATTGAGGTAATGTAAAAGGTCCCCAACAAATAAAATCAACATCTAGATTGTTGAAATTTGGAGCATTATTTCCTTGATTAATCTGAAAATTAAGATTTCCAGCACCACTAATCGGTAAGTAAAACCACGTTGGATTTGGAGTGCTTCCCAAACAACCTGGTGAACCTATGCTTGGAAGACCTGTTGTATTATTGAATGCCACTCCCAACGAATTACACAATGAATTAGCTGAACTACATGAAGATGCTGCATTACAATTGGGTAATCCTTGTATTTGAACGACATGAATTAAATCGCAACCTCCAACTAGAATTTCTCTAATGAAGATTGGAAAAAGATTGGGTTGCACATTTGTGGTCCACACTGCGGGATTTCCTATTGGACTTGTCATGTTTTGTGCATCGAGTAGTGAGGCATAATAACTCAACGAATTGGCAGTGTTCAATTGCGCTTGTACAACTGTTAAATCCCAGATAATTAATCCATTATTATTATCATCACACTGTACAATTGTGCTCAATTGAGTAGTCGAATTTTGATATGTTGCAGAAGAAACTACAAATGTGGATAGAAAATAATTCAATCCATCATTACTAGCCACCCTTGAATACAAAGTATAAGTTCCATATGGAGGACAAAATGGCGAACTCATCGGATTTGTACCCGTAGTTGCATCATTTTGATTGTTATAATAAGTAACCGTATTTTCTGCTGGATTTAAATTCCCTAATACGTTAGCATCATTTAAATGTAAATCAATACAAGCAAAACCACCATTATCAGAACATGCGATTAAATCTTGAGGCTGTCCACCAAAATAACATGCGGTTGTTATAAGATATAGTGTCCCTACAGAAAAACAATCCGATGCTGTATTACAATTTACAGTAAAATACAATGGAGGAAGTGTTGGTGTAGCAACAATGCTAACAAAACAAGTTGGATTTAAAATAGCATTTATTTGTGCCATAGCATCCATTTGGGAGGTGTAAAATACGAATTGACAATTGGCTCCTGGGTTCAGGTTTGGAATAATACTGGTTAAATCCCAACATTGTGTATTGCTGCATCCGGTAAGTGTTTGTGGAGTTACAACGGGAACCTGAATTACATTCAAATTATACGTAATAATTTGAACTTGAGATGTAACCGTATTGAATACTCTAGCAAATATCAATTGCGGATTGGCAATGTTTATATACGTAGTGGGCAACGGATTAACATTATTTACAGCATCTGATTGTGTTTCATGATGTGTCACCACTAAATTTGGATTTCCATTGGCTATTTCTAAACCAATTTCTTGCATTGAAAAGAGTGCAAATCCATCATTATTATCATCACAAACCGAATTGAATTGATTGGGTTGATTAACTGTTTGCGAATACATTAAAACACTTGCAAAAAACAAGGTAACTATAAGTACTATTTTTTTCATATTGTTTTGGTTATTTGATTTTTTGTAAAAAGCATTGCAATGTACAAATTTTCAATCAACTACAGCAAAAATATTTATAAAGCAAAAAAGCCATCCCTAGATTCTGAAAATAAATTCAGAATAAATGGAAAGCTTTTCATTGGTCTAACTACTAAACCATTTTTGTCCCGATGAATCGGGACGAAAACAACACAACTATTTTTATTCCTTTTTAGGGAACTTTCATGGGCAAAAAAGCACCTCATTACTGAAGTGCTTTCCCAAATTTAAGCGGTCTGGACGGGACTCGAACCCGCGACCCCATGCGTGACAGGCATGTATTCTAACCAACTGAACTACCAAACCTTCGCTTAATGCGGTTGCAAATATACAATCGTTTTTTATTTCTGCAAGTGTTTTTTTTTATTTTTTTAAATAATTTTGCTACTCCTAGCCAAACATTTGCTTCTCAACCAAGTAAGTGGTAAGTATTTTTTCGAAATTGGCGCCAACATTTACCGGAACGTATTTAATGTTGTTTTGTGCACAGTTCAACGACAAACTTTTAAAATATTTTTTAATGTTTTTTTCGTACTCTTCTTTGACATTTTCGGCAAAAAGATTGATAATTTCACCCGATTCTACATCGATAAACTTTCGAGGTGCGTTGTCAAAATCAAAACTAAGCTCTCTTTTTTCGTCAATTACATGAAACAAAACCACCCTATGTTTGTTGTGTTTTAAATGTTGCAAGGCATTAAAAAGCGCTTCTTGATTGTCATTTTGAAACATATCGGTAAAAATTATAATCATCGAACGCCGGTGCATTTTTTCGGCTATTTGATGCAAAAAAGTAATCGTGTCAGTGGGCTTTGCTTGCTTTGGTGATTCGAGTAAGGCTTCTAATTTATTGAGTAACATACGATGGTGACGATCGCTTCCTTTTTCGGGAGCATAATACTCGTAGTTATCCGAATAGACGCTCATCCCAACAGCATCGCGTTGTTTCTTTAACAAGTTCATCAAAACAGCCGACGCCAAAACAGAAAAACCAATCTTACTTTCGTAAAACAACTGATTGCTTTCTAATTTTGGATAATGCATAGAAGACGAATTGTCTATAATCATATGACAACGAAGATTGGTTTCTTCCTCAAATTTTTTAGTATATAAACGGTCGGTTTTGGCAAATAATTTCCAATCGATGTGCTTAGTACTTTCGCCTGTATTGTACACTTTATGTTCGGCAAACTCTGCAGAAAATCCGTGAAAAGGCGATTTGTGCATGCCCGAAATAAAACCTTCCACCACTTGATTGGCCAATAATTCCAAATGTTGAAATCCGGTGATGAGTTCTTTTTGTTCTTCTATCTTCATTCCTCAAATATAAATTTATTTTATTCAATTCGGCTACGCCTAGGGTGAAAATTTGAAAATCAGTTTCTTTTGAAAGAAATTTAAACTAATGAAAAAGGCCTAACTTTCGTTAGACCTCCCCTTATTATGACTATATATTACAACAATGCGTCGATAGCATCAGTGTAGGTTTTTTTTGGTGCTACACCTACTTGTCTTCCTACCACTTCTCCATTTTGGAAAATCAATACGGTTGGAATATTTCGTACACCGTATTTTGCTGCAAACTCTTGATTGGCGTCTACATCTACTTTTCCAACTACTGCTTTTCCTTCGTATTCGCTGTGAATTTCATCGATAACTGGTCCTACCATTCTACAAGGTCCACACCATGCTGCCCAAAAATCTACTACTACTGGTTGTTTTGATTTCAATACTACTTCGTCAAAAGTAGCATCTGTTATTGCTAATGCCATATTTTCTTTACTTTTAAATTTCTTAATTAGAATACAAATTTAAACAAATATTTTTCTTTACCTCGACAATCGAAATTAGTTTTGCTTATTTATACATTCTCAAAACTGATTTATAGATTCTTTAACACTGCCAAAAGCAAATCGCCTTTCAATCGCTGGCTATACTTCGGATTGATGTACATGAACTCAATTTCTTTAGAATTATTTATTACATACACCGTTGGTACAGGAAGAAAACCTGGATTTTTACCTTCTGAATATTTCTCTAATTTAGGTTTTTCTCTTTTAAACGCAACACCCAACGCTTGTGCAAATATGCCTTCACTATCCGAATACAACAAATACTGTAGCTTTTCTTTTTCTTGGGTTTGCTTTAAAAATTTTGGTGCATCCGGACTCACAGCTACAATTTGATAGCCCAAATCGATGATTTGTTTTTCTATTTCTTGCATGTCGGACAACTGTGAATTGCAATACGGACACCAACCGCCTCGGTATACAATCAAAACTGTTTTTTTATTTAGGATGTCATTGGTTTCTATGGTTTTACCATTTACATCTTGAAGTGGCGTATTTGGAATTTTTTCTCCGATGAGCAACGGACTGATATCCTCGGCCGAATCGGCAATTTGTGCATACGAAAATGTGACAATACTGAACAATAAAATGGTTACCTTTTTCATGATTTGTGATTTAAATTGCAACAAATGTAACGTTTGTTACTTCGTGTTATTGTCGGATAGGTTGCATTTAGTTCAATTTAAAATTGAGCTGCATCTTCTCCAATTCATTCAACAATTCATTGGATATTTTAATTTTTAACTTTCGGCTTGGCAAAGTTATAGACGTAACAACACGAATTTCTTCGGTGGCTGTTGGCGTCACCATTTCAGATTCTTCTTCAACAATCAATTCGGTTTCAGGATCAATTTGAGGTGCTTCTATTGCGACAGCTGTTGGCGCGACTTCGATTATTTCCTTTTTGACAGTTTCCAATTCCATTACTTCAAAAGACACTTGATTGTCGCCTTTATTGACTTTAAAAATGGCGTCCAATTGTTGTATTAATTGATTTTGCAAATCGGCTATATCCATTCGAATAATTAGCTTTTTGGCAAAAGTGGGCAATACATCTTGTAAATATTGTACCAATTGAAACTGCATCCGCGGATCGCCTTTTTTACCTTCTTGGTTGACCCAACCTTCTTTGATTAAAACTTTCAAATAGGTAAAGTTATTTTGAATTAAGAAATGTCGGAACTTTAAATATTCTTCACCAAAAATTCTAAATTCATAACTTTCGTCATAGCCTTCCAACATAAACGCTCCCCAACCTTTACCGTTTTTTGCGGTTTTGTGTTGCACATTGGTGATGATGCCACCAAAAGAAAGTGTTTTGTTTAAATGTTGCTCCAAGTTTTTTAAAGCTTCCAATTTAGCATTACAAAAATACTTCATCTCAAAGCGATAATCGTCAAGCGGATGACCCGAAATGTAAATCCCAACGACTTCTTTTTCTTTAGCTAATTTTTCCATCGTGCTCCAATCCTCGCAAGGTGGCACAATTGGTTCAGCAATTTGTACGTCACTTGCTTCGCCAAACAAACTCACTTGTGCCGAATTTTCATTCTCTTGAAATTTCGCTCCATAACGGATGGCTTTCTCTAAAAAGGTAATGCCATCGCCATCATCATGAAAATATTGCGCGCGTGTAGTGCCAATAAACGAATCAAATCCTCCTGCCAACGCTAAATTTTCGAACGCTTTTTTGTTGGCGGCACGCAAATCGATTCGCTTGGCCAAATCAAAAATCGATTTGTATTTGTTGGTGGTTCTATTTTCGACGATGGTTTGCACCGCTCCCATTCCAACTCCTTTTACAGCGCCAATTCCGAATCGTACCGCATAATCATCGTTTACGGTAAATTTGTAAAAACTTTCATTCACATCCGGACCCAATACTTTCAATCCCATGCGTTTGCATTCTTCCATAAAGAACGAAACTTGCTTTATATCGCTCATGTTGTTACTCAACACAGCTGCCATGTATTCTGCAGGATAATTGGCTTTTAAATAGGCGGTTTGGTACGCAATCCAAGCATAACAAGTCGAGTGTGATTTGTTGAAAGCATATTCGGCAAACGCTTCCCAGTCTTTCCAAATTTTTTCTAATTTGTCTTCCGGATGACCTTTGGCCGCAGCTTGCGAAATGAATTTGGGTTTCATTTTATCCAATACGTCCCGTTGTTTTTTTCCCATTGCTTTTCGCAAAACGTCTGCATCCCCTTTGGAGAAATCGGCTAATTTTTGAGACAAAAGCATTACCTGTTCTTGGTAAACGGTAATTCCGTAGGTATCTTTTAGTAATTCTTCGCAGGCTTCTAAATCGTATTCAATAGTTTCTGAACCGTTTTTACGTTTGATAAAACTCGGAATATACGCAATTGGTCCTGGGCGATACAACGCATTCATCGCAATTAAATCGTTAAAAACAGTCGGTTTCAACTCCTTCATGTATTTCTGCATTCCAGCACTTTCGTATTGAAATATTCCAACGGTTTCGCCCCGTTGAAAAAGCGCGTACGTTTTAACATCATCTATTGGAAACGTATCGGGATCAATGTCTTCACCAGTTCGGTATTTAACTAATTTGACGGTGTCTTTTATTAAAGTAAGGGTTTTTAATCCCAAGAAATCCATTTTCAACAAACCGGCACTTTCAACCACCGAATTGTCAAATTGGGTGACATACAAATCTGAATCTTTGGCAGTCGCAACCGGAACAAAGTTGGTAATATCGCTTGGCGTAATGATTACTCCACAGGCGTGAATTCCGGTGTTTCGCAAATTGCCTTCCAACACTTGCGCTTGTAGAATGGTTTCACCTCCTAAATTACTCTCTTTAGAAAGTGTAATTAATTCTTTAATATTATCAAAATCTTCAGGACGAAGCACTTTTTTAAATTCGCCTTCTGCTTCTTTTAAAAAACGGGCCAAACTCCATTTAGACGGAATAAGTCCGGGTATCAATTTGGCTATTTTATCGGCTTCAAACAATGGCAAATCAAGTACTCTAGCTGTATCACGAATAGCCGATTTGGCTGCCATGGTTCCGTACGTAATGATTTGCGCTACTTGTTTGGATCCATATTTTTCAATCACATAATCCATAACTTTACTTCGTCCTTCATCATCAAAATCGATATCAATATCGGGCAACGAGACACGATCGGGATTTAAGAAACGCTCAAAAAGTAAATTGTACAAAAGCGGATCGATATTGGTAATTCCGAGGGAATATGCCACTACAGAGCCTGCTGCAGAACCTCGGCCTGGACCCACCGAAACGCCCATGGATCGGGCAGCTGCAATGAAATCTTGAACAATTAAAAAGTATCCTGGATAGCCTGAATTTTCTATGGTTTGCAATTCGAAATCGATACGTTCCTGAATTTCTTCTGTGATAGTACCGTATCGTCGTTTTGCTCCTTCAAAAGTGAGGTGTTTTAGATAGGCATTTTCTCCTCTTTTCCCTCCACCAGCAGTATCTTCATCGACCAAAAAATCACTAGGAATAGCAAATTTTGGTAACAATACTTCTCGTGCCAAATTGTAAGTTTCTATTTTTTCGGTGATTTCGATGGTATTGGAAATGGCTTCTGGCAAATCATGGAAGAGCTTTTTCATGTCTTCTGCCGATTTGAAATAATATTCCTGATTTGGCAAACCGAAACGGTAACCGCGTCCACGTCCTATAGGCGTTATTTGTTTTTCACCATCACGAACACAAAGTAAAATATCGTGCGCGTTGGCATTATCCTTATCAATATAAAACGTATTATTGGTCGCTACAACTTTGACTTGATGTTTTTTTGCTAACAAAAGTAAACCTTCGTTAACACGATTTTCATCTTCTTGATTGTGTCGCATCACTTCGATATAAAAGTCGCCTTTAAAAGTGGTTTTCCACCAAAGTAGTGACTCTTCCGCTTGGTTTTCACCAATATTTAATAACTTACTTGGAATTTCACCATACAAATTTCCCGACAAAACAATAAGGTCTTCTTTGTACCGTTCGATGATTTTTTTATCAATTCGAGGCACGTAATAGAAGCCTTCCGTATGCGCGATTGACGACATTTTGGCTAAATTATGATACCCTTTTTTAGTTTTAGCTAAAAATACAATTTGATAGCCGTTGTCTTTTACTGATTTGTTTTTATGGTCTTCACATACAAAAAATTCGCAACCAACAATTGGTTTTACAATGGTTTCGGATGGCTCTTCGCCGTTTTCAACAGCAGTTGCGTTTTTAGTTTCGGCTGCTTTATTGTGGTACAACACGTCACGAACAAAATGAAAGGCGCCCATTAAATTGGCGTGATCGGTAATGGCAACCGCTTTCATTTTTTGGGTAACAGCTGCTTTTACTAACGATGCGACGCTAATGGTAGACTGCAAGACAGAAAATTGGGTATGATTGTGCAAATGCACAAAATCAGTATCTACGAGTATTTGTTTGTTCTCGGAAAGTTCTTTTTGGGTAATTGGAGCCGTTTGTTTGTCGCCAAGTTGCTGACGAATTTTATCCGACTCTTGTTTTAAATTGATGTGTTTTAATCCTATTGGCTGAATTTCCCTTGGATTTTTAGCTCTAAAATCATGAAAATAATTTTCAGCAACTTGAAGTTCTGTAGGTGTAAAAACTTCTCTTCGTACCAATTCAAAAAAACAACGGGTTGTAGCTTCGACATCGGCAGTTGCATTGTGCGCTTCCGAAAAAGGAACACCGAAAAGATAATTGTGCAATTCGGTTAAGGTGGGCAATTTAAATCTTCCACCGCGTCCACCAGGCAATTGTAGCAAAGACGCTGTAACTTCGGTACACGTATCGAGAATAGGCATCGAACTCATTGGAGAAGCAACTCCTATTCGGTGAAATTCGCAACCCAAAATATTGACATCAAAACCTAAATTTTGACCTACAATAAATTTGGCTTTGGATAAAGCGATGTTGAATTCTTCTAACATTGTTGCTAAAGGAATTCCTTGAGCAGCGGCTAATTCGGTTGAAATTCCGTGAATTCTTTCGGCATCATACGGAATATTAAACCCTTCGGGTTGTATTAAATAATCTTGATGTTCAGTGATTTTACCGAACTCGTCGTGCAGTTGCCATGCAATTTGAATACAGCGCGGCCAATTATCGGTATCGGTAATGGGTGCCGCCCAACTTCGGGGCAAACCAGTGGTTTCGGTATCAAATATTAGGTACATGGATCGGGCATTAAAAATTAGCTGAAAAAAGACACAAGTTAGATACTTCCAAAAATACATTTTAAGAAACAAATTGTCAATTTTAGTTATTAACAAAAGTAAAATTAGTTGGCTGTTTAGCCCCGACCGAACGGTTAGCTCCCGATGCAATCGGGACTAAAAGTAAGGGCGGGAATACGGCTTACAAGAAAGCCCAAGCCATTAGCTTCCAATAGAAAAAGACAATAAAAAAAGCCACTCGAAATCGAATGGCTTTTATTTTTAAAAAGAGTGATAATTAGTATCTTCCTCTGTTTCCTCCACCGCTGTTTCCACCGCTGTTTCTATCGTTATAGCCTCCACCACCACGAGAGTTTCCACCACCATAACCACCACCACTTGAACGGTCGTTGTTATAGGTTCTTCTTTCTCCTTCTGGTTTCGGCTCTGATTTGTTCACTACAATCGTACGACCATCTACTGTTGCACCGTTTAATTCGTCAATAGCTTTTTGAGCTTCTTCGTCATTAGACATTTCAACAAAACCAAATCCTTTACTTCTTCCAGTAAATTTATCAGTAATAATTTTAACAGAGTCAACTGTTCCATAAGCCTCAAAAGACTCTCTTAAATCTGCTTCCTCAATACTGAATGGAAGACTTCCAACAAAAATATTCATATGTAAATTTTAAAATTCAAAACAAAGGTAGACAATAAAAACACACCTTACTATCAAATAACGTTTTATTATGAAAATAAAAACTTTGATAGCAAAAGAAAGTTACTGATCGTTAAATCATTATTCAACAAAAATTACGGGAATATTGTAAAAGGCACCGTTTTGAAAACTAACTAATTCATCGGCAAACGGATTAAAATTAGCGTTTTTTGCTGTAAATCGGAAAGTGCCTGAGATACCCGTTTCAGTGAAGTCGGTAATCGTTATTTCGCTAGAAATTTTAAACTTAGCATTATCATTGCCGCCTGTTACTGTAATAATGTCACCTGGCGCATAACCCACTCCAGGTGAACTAATAGTTACCCCAGTTACCATACCATTATCGTTTACCTTTGTATTAACTCTTAATCCACTTCCACCATTTAACGAAGTAGTTGGCACAGAAAATCCCTCAGTATAACCCGTTCCTGCAGTAAGTACAGGATTACTTAGGTAAAGTAATGGTCCATTAGCATCAAAAGTCAAATAATTAAGTATTTCATCATTGAAATTAGTGCGAAACTCTGCTGTATTTTCATCGTCTATGGAAGCGAGATAATACGACCCTACTTCGGTGTCTGAAATATTTAACTCTACTTGTTCGTTTTGGGCCAAAGCAACAATCCGCAGGTGTCCATCAGCATACAAATAGGCTTTTACGTCAATTCCTCTCCACAAAACATCATCTTTAAACGCTTGAAAGCCTGGAGTATTAGTTGTAACTTCATCAGAACAACTAGAGAAAACAATTAAAATTACGATAAGGGAAAATAATCTTTTCATTGTGAAATAAATTTTGAAAAACAAAAATAGCTTTTTTAATGAATTATCATATTATTTTTAACTAAAAACAAAAAAAAATATGTTTTTTTATAATCAGAGTAGTTTGATTCAAAAAGTTTTGTACATTTGCACCCTTAAAATAACCGAGGTCGAGTACCTCAAATTAATCAAAAGATTATGTCAGTAAAAATTAGATTACAAAGACACGGTAAAAAGCAAAAACCTTTTTACTGGATCGTAGCAGCAGATGCTCGTGCAAAAAGAGATGGTAAATACCTTGAAAAATTAGGAACTTACAATCCAAACACAAACCCTGCAACAATTGAATTGAACCTAGATCAAGCTGTGCAATGGTTGCACAATGGTGCTCAACCAACAGATACGGCAAGAGCTATTCTTTCTTACAAAGGTGCTTTAATGAAGCATCACTTAGACGGTGGTATTCGCAAAGGAGCATTAACGCAAGAACAAGCCGATGCTAAATTAGCAAAGTGGTTAGAAGATAAAGCCAATGCAGTTACTGCAAAGAAAGACGGTTTATCTAAAAAACAACAAGATGCTAAAGCGAAAGCATTAAAAGCAGAAAAAGCAGCTAACGAAAAACGTGTTGCTAAAGCGGAAGAAGCTGCAGCCATTACAGAAGAAGTTGCCGAAGAAGAAGTAGCTATCGAAACTGCTCCAGAAGTTGCTGAAGAAGTAGCACAAGTTAAAGAAGCTCCTGTTGCTGAAGAAACTCAAGAAGCTCCAGCTACAGAGGTTGCAACAGAAGAAGTAGTTGCTGAAGTAGAAGAAGCTCCAGTTGCTGAAGAAGCTCCAGCAACAGAAGAAGTAGCTGCTGAAGCAGAAGAAGCTCCAGTTGCTACAGAAGAAACTCCTGCTGACGAAGCAAGCGAAGAAAAAGAAGCTTAATACACTGCGAACTCGAGTGAAACGAACAGGCAAAGCAAATGCGTAAAGAAGAATGTTTCTATCTTGGCAAAATCGCTAAAAAATTTAGTTTCAAAGGGGAAGTCCTTATTTATTTAGATACAGACGAACCCGAATTATACCAAGATATGGAATCAGTATTTGTTGAATTCAACAAAAATCTGGTTCCATATTTTATTGTAAACTCTTCCCTTCACAAAAACGATTTTCTTCGCGTGCAATTTGAAGATGTCGACAACGAAGAAGAAGCCGACAGCATCATGAATTGTGAGGTGTATCTCCCGCTTACGATGTTGCCAAAACTTTCAGGAAACAAATTTTACTACCACGAAGTCATCGGATTTGAAATTGAAGACCTGCGCTTGGGAATTTTCGGAAAAATTGTTTCGATAAACGATACCTCCGCTCAACCTTTATTTGAAGTCATCAACGGTAATGTCGAATTACTGATTCCGATGATTGACCAGTTCTTAGTCAAAATCGACCGCGTAAACAAAAAAGTAGTGA
>CANLLR010000027.1 GCA_947491985.1 Flavobacteriaceae bacterium
TCATTGCCTTTCTTTAGAAACCCTATTCATTTATTTGGATAGGGTTTTTGTTTTGATGGCAATGTGTCGGCCCATGGCCTCTATTAGTCGCTTTTCTTTAGTGAACCCCAATCTGAAACGAGCGAAGCGAACTGGCGAAGCAAAAGATTAGGGCTCTTTGTTTTTTAAGAAGTTTTTAAAATACCTAAAGTCCACTAGGCTTCCTCCAATTAATATCAGATGTCGCTTTTTTTTTGGGAAACACTTTACTTAATTGTAAAGGTTTTTTTGTTTTGTTCAAATTAAGGCAATTAAATAGATCAAAGTAGTAGGAATATTGATGTTAGTTTTCAGGATTTGTGCTATTTCGAACAACCAATTGGTTTTGGTCTTGAAATTTCGAACTTTGGATATTAACGAGAGTAACTTTTTTAAAGACGCTTTAGCAATAGAACCTATATATGGAAATTTTTTAAGTAAAGGTGGTGTAATCTTATTAATATTAGCGTCTGAATCTTGTGCTTAAAGAAATACCATAACCATTAATTCAAACAAATTGGTGTAGGCTAAAGGACACTTTTTGTTTTTGTGTTTTTCGATTAATGGTTTTACAACTTCCGCCCAGTTGGTATTTGATTCAAATAATTCCATGTTAGTTACTTTTGAATGAAAGTAAGAATATTTTCTACAACCTTATCATTTCCTAATATTTTTCGGTGTCCAAGACCTTCGGTAATAATAAGTTCAGAATTTTTTAAATGCTTGTGAATGTGGTGTGCTGCTTTAACATTGACATCTGTATCATGTAGATCGTGAATTATTAATGTTGGTGTTTTAACATCTTTCGCTACTCTAGAAGCGGAATAACTGTCCATTTCAGTATTGAATTTACTTTCAAAATGTTCTTTTAATCGAATACCGAAGGTGGGTTTTAATCGCAATTGCTTTACAAAATCGTCGATGATATCTTGAATAATATCACCACTTCCAATAATTACTGCCTTTTTTACTTGTAAATCTTTGATGACAGCATTTAAAATCGCCATACCTCCCAACGAATGTCCAATGGCATATTCAAACGGACCCAATTGTTTTTGCAATTCGATTATAGAAGCGATGAATTCAGGCATTAAGGTGTTGCTTCCTTCTGATTTTCCATGAGCTGGAGCGTCAAAGCTGATTGTTGAAAAACCTAATTTTAATAACGCATCTGCTATTTTTACCAATTGGGTTCCACGCCCCGACCAGCCATGAACTAATAGTATTTTTCGTTCACAATTGCCATAATGATACAATACAATTTTTTTATTTATCTCAGGAATGTATACTTTAGATTGAACACTATTTTTATCCATTTCGTGTTCGCGCTTGGGTAATTTATGTTTTATAGGTGTTGTAAATAATTTGGCTGCAAATAGAGTTGCTAATTTCTGAGATATTAACTCCAATAGTTTAGCCGTAATCAGTATTATTCTCGGAATTTTTAATGATTGGGCGTGTAACTCTTTATTTTTTGTCATATCAATAAATTTGTATGCAAGGTACTTTATTTATCTTTTTTTCATAAATTTAGATATAATAAATTTACTTTGTAAAGGGTAATTCGTGATTTTATGATTTACTTTTGTAAATTATAATTATGTTAGAGATAGGTTATTTCTAGCGAATGCCATGGTCATTAAGAAATTAAAAAAATGAAAAGTAGTATTGCAATACTTATGATGATTGCTTCGTGTCAATTGAATGCTCAATGTTGGCAAGCGCTTTACACTGGAGCAGGTTTTTCAATTGCTGAAAAGACAGATGGTACACTATGGTCTTGTGGTCAGGATAATTGGGGACAATTAGGGAATGGAGTAACTAGTACGCAAACGCTTTATACTTTCGCGCAAATCAATGCAGATACTGACTGGCAATCGGTTTCAGTGGGTTATAATCAAGTTTTGGCCATAAAATCCGATGGTACATTATGGGCTTGGGGAAGTAACCAAATGGGACAGTTGGGGGACGGAACTACAAATTCTAAAAATGTACCAACCCAAATAGGAACCGATACCAATTGGCACGTTATTTCTGCAGGCACTAATTTTAGCACTGCCATTAAAACTGACGGCACAATATGGGCATGGGGAATGAACTATTATGGGCAATTGGGAACTGGCAATACAATCGATAAATTAGTGCCAACAAAAATCGGCAACGCAACCAATTGGGCGAAAGTTTCTGCCGGTGTGGGGCATACAGTTGCCATAAAAACTAACGGAACGCTCTGGAGCTGGGGAAGCAATCAGTTTGGCGAACTCGGAATAGGTAGCCAGACTAATAATTATTTACCCATACAAATCGGAAGCAATTCTACCTGGTCATTTATTTCTTGTGGAAACAGCTATACAATTGCACTCAGGAGTAATGGCCAGATGTGGAGTTGGGGATCTAATTTTAACGGACAACTCGGAAATGGCACCAATTCCAATTCCAATAACCCCATTCAAATCGGAATAGGATCAACTTGGGGAACTATTGCAGCAGGAAGTGATTTTGTAATTGCAAAAAAAACCAATGGGAGTATCTGGTCATGGGGAAATAATGACAATGGGCAATTGGGCCTTAACTTGGGTATTCTTCCCAATGGGTTAAATATTCCTACCCAAATTGGCTCTGATGTAGATTGGGACTTTTATTCGGCATCAAAATATCGTCATGTCCTGGCAGTTAAAGGCAACGGACAACTATGGGCTTGGGGTTCCAACACGGGTTGCCTCGGAAATGGTAGCTTCGGGGCAGAATTTCAACCTGTTTTAAGTACCAATTGTATTCTGCTGAATACGAATGATAATAACATACCTTCGTTTACGATTTATCCAAATCCGGCGAATGATTTTTTAAACATTCAAATCAATGAAAATCGTATAGTTAATTCAATAATACTAACTGATATTTTCGGAAAGATAGTGCATTCACAAAGCGAAAACCTTACAAAAATTAATATTTCTCAATTACAAAAAGGAATGTATTTACTTCAATTGGATTATGAACTAGGAAAACAAATAGTGAAGTTTATAAAAGAATGAAAATCACAATAAAAAACGATGAACCAAGTCCAAACCCATTCCCTTTTCACCGATTTTGATATTGATTTATTTAAATCGGGAAAACATTTTAGATTATACGAAAAATTAGGTGCTCATCGTATAGAAGTTGAAGGCATAAAAGGCGTTTACTTTGCTGTTTGGGCTCCTTCTGCAAAATCAGTTTCTGTAGTAGGCGATTTTAATTCTTGGACACAACACTTGCACCAATTACAAGTGCGCTGGGACAGTTCCGGAATTTGGGAAGGATTTATACCCGGAATCGACAAAGGCACGTTATACAAATATAAAATTGAATCTACAATTGCCTCCATTGTAACTGAAAAAGCAGATCCCTTTGCCTTGTATTGCGAACATCCTCCTCAAACTGCTTCTGTTGTTTGGGATTTAGACTATAAGTGGAAGGATGCCAAATGGATGGAAACCCGAAAAGAAAAAAATGCTCTAGATAAACCGTATTCCGTTTATGAAGTGCATTTGGGTTCCTGGAAACGAAATGCAGATGGCAACTTTTTAACCTATATCGAATTAGCTACTGAATTAGTAGCGTATATCAAAGAAACTGGTTTCACCCATGTCGAATTTATGCCGATAATGGAATATCCATATGACCCTTCATGGGGATATCAATTGGTTGGTTATTTTGCGCCAACTTCCCGATTTGGAAAACCACAAGATTTTATGTTTTTGGTCGATGCTTTGCACCAAGCCGGAATTGGAGTTATTCTCGATTGGGTGCCATCCCATTTTCCGGATGATGCACACGGTTTGGGTTATTTTGATGGTTCTAATTTGTACGAGCATCCTGATAGACGAAAAGGGTATCATCCTGATTGGAAAAGTTTGGTTTTTAATTACGGTCGTAACGAAGTTCGCTCTTTTTTAATAAGTAATGCTATTTTTTGGTTGCAATACTACCATGCTGATGCTTTACGTGTTGATGCAGTAGCATCCATGTTGTATTTGGATTATTCTAGAAATGACGGCGAATGGGAACCCAATGTTTTTGGTGGAAGAGAAAATTTAGACAGTATCAGTTTTCTTAAAGAATTCAATGAAGCTGTTTATACCACTTTTGAAGGCGTTCAAACAATAGCCGAAGAAAGTACCTCGTTTCCGATGGTTTCTCGACCAATATTTAATGGCGGTCTCGGTTTCGGAATGAAGTGGATGATGGGTTGGATGCACGATACCTTGAAATATTTCCAAAAAGAAAGTGTGTATCGAAAATACCATCAAAACAACCTTACTTTTTCGATGACGTACATGAATAGTGAAAACTTTATGTTGCCACTTTCTCACGATGAAGTTGTTTACGGAAAGGCATCTATTTTCGGAAAAATGTCGGGCGATGAATGGCAACGATTTGCTAATTTACGATTGCTTTACAGCTATATGTTTACCCATCCTGGGACAAAATTATTGTTTATGGGATCGGAATTTGGACAGTCGAGAGAGTGGAATTTTAAAGGCAGTTTGGATTGGGATTTACTGCAATACGACTATCATGCGGGAATAAAAAAATGCATTACCGATTTGAATACTTTGTATACTAAAAATCCGGCTTTGTATGAAAAACAATTTGATGCTGATGGATTTGAATGGATCAATTATTCAGATCATCAAAATTCGGTTATTGCCTACATTCGAAAAGGAAATAATCCAAAGCAGTATCTTATAATTGTTTGCAATATGACGCCCGTTGTACATCCTATTTATCAAATTGGGTTGCCCAAAAAAGGTAAACTAACCGAAATCTTTAATTCGGATAGCAAAGTTTATGGAGGAAGTGGTATTACCAATCCGAAGTTTATAAAAATAAATACAACTCCCTACAATGGTAAAGATTTTTCTGCAGAAATTGTTTTACCTCCTTTAGGTGTTACTGTGTTTAAAATAGGGTAGTAACAATTGCATTTTCCTTACGTTTCAATAAGTAAAACTTTCGAAATGCCTAGAGCTCTTTGTAGTTAGAAGTACTTATTAGTTTACGCAAACGTTATCGTTAAAAACTACCTCAACATACATTACAATTAAACTAGCCATCTTTGTAAATTTGGCACTCTATCACAAAATTAGTAGTATGATTATCAATACCGAATTAGAAAATAAAGGCGATTTATATCCTTCTAAAATAGTTTCCTACCATCATGAAGTCGATTCGATTGACTTTTTTACTGACAACAATGTTATTTTACGAGTAACGGTTTTACGCGACAGTTTGATACGTTTTCGTTACACCGTAAAAGGATATTTTAGTAACGATTTTTCGTATGCTATCGATAAATCACAATCGCATGGTTACAATACTTTAGAAATAAAAGAAGAAAAAAATTATTACAAAATCAGCACCAATAAGGTCTATGTTATCATTCAAAAACACGACTTACGCATTGGTATTTACGAACTAAACGGGCAACCTATTCTTGAAGATGAAAAAGGATTTCACTGGGAAGAATGTTACGAATTTGGTGGCAACATCGTAAAAATGAGTAAAGTTTCCTGTGATGGCGAAAGTTATTACGGATTAGGCGACAAAGCGACACATTTCAATTTGAAAGGTAAACGTATAGAAAATTGGGCCACAGATCAATATGCTTTCTCAAAAGACCAAGAGCCTTTGTATAAAGTTGTGCCTTTTTATATCGGATTGCATTCGGATAAAGCTTACGGAGTTTTCTTTGACAATACCTTTCGTTCGTATTTTGATTTTTCAAGCGAACGAAAAAATGTCGCTAGTTTTTGGGCAGATGGTGGCGAAATGAACTATTATTTTATCTACGGTCCGAAAATGAGTGAAGTAGTTACAACCTATACGCATTTGACTGGTAAGCCAGAACTACCACCATTGTGGACGTTAGGTTATCACCAATGCAAGTGGAGTTATTATCCAGAAAGTAAAGTAAAAGAAGTCACTAATAAATTCAGAGAACTCCAAATTCCGTGTGACGCCATTTATTTGGATATCGATTATATGGATGGTTTTCGCTGTTTTACTTGGAACAAAGAGTATTTTCCTGATCCAAAGAAAATGGTTGCCGAACTTGCTAAAGACGGATTTAAAACCGTAGTTATCATTGATCCCGGAATAAAAATCGATAAAGATTATTGGGTATATAAAGAAGCATTAGCCAAAGATTATTTTTGCAAACGTACCGACGGTCCGTATATGAAAGGGAAAGTTTGGCCAGGGGAATGTAATTTTCCTGATTATACTCATCCCGAAGTCCGCGAATGGTGGGCTGGATTATTCAAAGAATTAGTTTCTGAAGTTGGAGTGAAAGGCGTGTGGAACGACATGAACGAACCCGCAGTTATGGAAGTGCCAACCAAAACATTTCCGCTTGATGTGCGTCATAACTACGATGGCAATAATTGCAGTCACCGAAAAGCACACAACATTTACGGAACGCAAATGGCACGAGCAACTTATGAAGGTGTGAAACGATTTGCTTATCCAAAACGACCTTTTATTATTACACGCTCAGCGTATTCCGGAGCACAACGCTACACATCATCATGGACTGGCGATAACGTGGCTTCATGGGAACATTTGTGGATTGCCAATATCCAAATGCAACGCATGTCGATATCCGGAATGGGATTTACAGGTTCTGATATTGGTGGATTTGCCGAACAACCTTCTGCCGAATTGTACGCACGTTGGATTCAATTAGGTGTTTTTCATCCGTTTTGCAGAACACACTCTTCTGGGCATCATGGTGAACAAGAACCATGGAGTTTTGGCGTTGAAGTAGTCGATATTACAAGAAAATTTGTCGAATTACGCTACCAATTATTACCGTATTTATACACCATGTTTTGGCATTACGTCAACGATGGTGTGCCGATGTTGAAACCTTTGGTGTATTTTGATCAACTAGACAAACAAACGCATTATCGAACCGACGAGTTCATTTTCGGAAATCAAATATTGGTGTGTCCAATATTAGAACCCAACGCTCAAGGCAGACGAATGTATTTACCTCAAGGCAATTGGTACAATTATTGGACGAATGAAATAGTAAAAGGTAAAAAGGAACTTTGGGTGGCCACCGATTTTGATCAGATTCCGATTTTTATCAAAGAAGGCGCTATAATTCCAAAGTATCCAGTACAACAATATGTGGGACAATTGGAAATTCCAGAATTATCTTTAGAAGTATATTACAAATTAGGAAAGGAAAAATCATACGTATATGAAGATGCTCAAGACGGTTATGATTACAATAAAGGACGTTTTAGTTATAAAACATTTAGTTTAATTGGTAAAGACAAAGAACTTATTATTCAGCAACATAAAGAAGGAAATTTTGAAACATTATATCATTCTTTTAAAATGAGTTTGAAAGGATTGCCTTTCCAAGTAAAAGAGATTGAAATAGATAATGAAAAGGTTTCATTTGAGGATGTTTCTTTCGATAAATTCAATAATTTAGTTATTGATAAAGAATTCACCGAATTGCATTTTATTGGAATTTAAAGTTTTTATCTTTGTGTAAATAAAATTACGAATTATGAAAAATAATAAAATTCTTTTAACGATTGGTATAGCTTTGCTCATTATAGCTTGTGCAAAAAATCCGTTTACCGGAAAAAGTACATTAGCATTTGTCCCAAACAGTCAAATATTTCCGATGGCTTTTCAACAATACAATCAGTTTTTGACTGAGAATAAGGTCATTTCTGGTACTGCAGAAGCAAAAAAAATAGAAAATGTAGGAACAAAAATAAAAGTCGCTGCCGAAAGATGGCTTGCTGCGAATGGGCATTCTGATTATCTTGCTGGGTATAATTGGGAATATAAGTTAGTTGATGATAAATCTGTCAATGCTTGGTGTATGCCTGGCGGAAAAATAGTTTTCTACACAGGAATTTTGCCAATTTGTAAAGATGATGCCGGTATTGCAGCGGTCATGGGACACGAAGTTGCACATGCTCTTGCCAATCATGGACAACAACGAATGAGTGCTGGAATGCTTCAGCAAGTAGGACAAATAGGTGCAGCTGTAGCAGTTGGAAATCAAGATCCAAGAACGCAAGAAACAGTGATGATGGCATATGGAATTGGCTCTCAAGTAGGAGGAATGTTACCATTTAGTCGAAGTCACGAAAGCGAAGCCGATATGATTGGTCTTACCTTAATGGCCATTGCAGGTTATAACCCTGTTAATGCGGTTGCTCTTTGGGAGCGAATGTCTGCCCAATCTAACGGTCAAGCTCCACCCGAAATTTTAAGCACACATCCAAGTAATCAAACACGAATTGATAATTTAAATGCTTTAATTCCTCAAGCCAAAGCTGAAGCAGCAAAATTTGGCGTAACATTTAAATAATATTGCAATTCTAAAAAATGAGTATATTTGAACCATCAGTTTTAGCTGATGGTTTTTTATTTATTAAAAAAATAGCTATGGCAACACTTGAAAAAGGCAACCCAAAACTAATTAACGCATGGGCTTTTTATGACTGGGCTAACTCAGTCTATAGCTTAGTTATCGCTACGGCTGTTTTTCCTATTTATTACGAAACCATTACAAGCGACAATGGCGGTATGGTTTCCTTTTTAGGAACCAATTTTCACAATACGACATTGCTTTCTTATTCATTATCATTTTCTTTTTTAATCGTTGCTTTTTTATCACCTATTTTATCTGGTATAGCAGATTATATAGGTAACAAGAAACGTTTCATGCAGTTTTTTTGTTATTTAGGATCGCTTTCTGTGATGGGTTTGTTCTTTTTTACTGGACCTAAAACGTTGTGGATTGGTATTGTATTTACTATTTTAGCGAGCATCGGTTTTTGGGGAAGCATTGTTTTTTACAACTCGTATTTACCAGAAATTGCTGAGCCAAATCAACATGATAGAGTAAGCGCAAAAGGTTTTATGTTAGGTTATTCGGGCTCTATAATTTTACTTGTTTTTAATTTGTTAATGGTTATGAAACCCGAGTTATTTGGAATTACCGATTCTTCACTACCTGCTCGAATTTCTTTTCTAATGGTCGGAGTTTGGTGGATGGGATTTGCTCAAATTACTTTTCATTACTTACCTAACAATGTATTTCATAAAAAGCCTGAAAAAGATTTTATTTTCAGAGGACTTAAAGAACTTAGAATAATTTTCAAAGGATTGAAACATTTAACTAGCTTAAAACAGTTTTTAATCGCTTTTTTCTTATACAGTATCGGAGTGCAAACCTTAATATTATTAGCTGGAATTTACGGTAAAAAAGAGTTGCAAATTGAAACCAATAAATTAATAATAACTATTTTGTTAATTCAAGTTGTAGCTATTTTTGGAGCCTTTTTATTTTCCAGAATTTCAGAAAAGATCGGGAATATTAAAACATTAAAATTGACCATAGCTATTTGGGGAATGATTTGTTTTTCAGCCTATTTATTAGACGCTAATAATAAATACATTGATTTGCAGTTTTATGCATTAGGAGCTGCAATCGGAATGGTGTTGGGTGCAATTCAATCATTGTCTAGATCAACTTATTCAAAATTACTACCTGACACCGAAGAGCATGCAACTTACTTCAGTTTTTTTGATGTAACAGAAAAATTAGCCATCGTTTTAGGAACTTTTATTTTTGGTTTCGTAGGTTCTGTTTCTGATTCCTTAAAAAACTCCATTTTTATTTTAGCTGTGTTTTTCTTATTAGGATATGTGGTTTTGAGTTTTATGAAGAAAACAGATTTAACGAGTAAGTGATATAAATCTGATAAAATTAATTTTCAACTCAATAAAAAATATATATATTTGACAAAATTTACAATTATGAAAAAGATTAAGTTTATATCATTATTTATTTTGCTCTTTAGCGCGGTAACATTTACTTCCTGTGACAACGAAGTGATTGATGGTGCTATCGATTTGGGTACTATCGATGATGATTTGGATCCAACTGACCCTTTTTTCAGAGCTGATTTTAGTGGAGGAACTTGGACAGCTCAAAATACCACAGTGCAATTATCTGCTAACTCTTTTCAATTGGTTGCCACTCGTGGTACTGCAGGAGAAGGTTTTGGATTTAGCTTAAGTGGTGGAACAGTAGGAAGTTATGCTGCCAATAGTAATGCAGTTGCTTTTACTCCTGCTAACTCTGTTTTTGGTTATGCTGGTGTTAATCCTGCTAACACTACCGAAAATACCGGTTCAGTTACCATAACTTCAATCAATACTGTCAATCAAACTGTTTCTGGAGTTTTTAGTTATAAAGGTTATTGGTCTGACGTCTCAGTGATCAACATTCTTCCAATTATTTTTACAAATGGAGTTTTTAATAATTTACCATACACAACTGCTCCAGTTCCTTCTAATGATTCCTTTTCTACAAAAATAAACGGAACCGATTTTATAGATACAAATATTGCTGTCTCTACAATTAGTAATGTAATTAGAATAAAAGCTTTTAATGCTTCATCTCAAGATGTTACAATCGGAATAAGAGATAATGTTACACCAGGCACATACACTATTACCGGAAATATTGGCGTTGATGTGGTTCAAGCTTCTTACAAGCCAAATGGCACTTCGTTGCAAGCTTACACAGGTTCAGTAACCATTCTTAGCAAAACAACCACTCGAATTAGAGGTACATTTACTTTTACTGCAAATGACGGTCCAACCGTATATCAATTTACAGTAGGACAATTTGATGTAGATTACTAAGTCGAATCAGTATAGTAAGAAATCCGTCTATATGGCGGATTTTTTTTTGTGGCACACCTATTGCTTCTTTTCAAAAAGACAATAGTAAAAAGCAATTTGTATTTATTTTGTAGCTTATTGTTTGCTATACATCGAATTTAATTTATAAACTCTAACGTATAAAGTATATTTGCATATTATTTTATTTCAATCCGAACCATAACGATTATGTCACATCACAAAATCCTAACTTTTGACAATTTGTCACTTCAAGAATTCGATTCAGAAGCCGAATTAATTCCGCTACTTACTCCGGAAGATGAAGAAGAAATGGCAAATGAAGAATTACCTGCCTTTTTACCCATATTACCATTACGAAATACCGTTTTGTTTCCAGGTGTTGTTATTCCCATTACAGCCGGAAGAGATAAATCTATTAAGTTGATCAACGATGCCAATGCTGGGAACAAGATTATTGGTGTGGTAGCTCAAAAAAATGAAGACGACGAAGATCCTTCTAAAATTGATATTCACCATATAGGAACCGTTGCCCGTATTTTGAGGGTTTTGAAAATGCCTGATGGAAATGTTACTGTGATTCTACAAGGTAAAAAACGTTTCGAAATCGACGCCGTTATTTCTGAAAAACCATACATCAAAGCCAGTATAAAAGAAATTGCTGAAAAGCGTCCAGGCAATCATGACAGCGAGTTTGGTACGATTGTCGAATCTATTAAAGAATTGGCAATTCAAATTATTAAAGAGAGTCCGAACATTCCGACTGAAGCTACTTTCGCTATCAAAAATATCGAAAGCCAGTCGTTTCTAATCAATTTTGTTTCTTCTAATATGAACCTTACGGTAGAAGAAAAGCAAAATTTGTTAGTAATGAATGTACTCAAAGAACGCGCTCTAGAAACCTTGCGTTTTATGAATGTAGAGTTGCAAAAATTGGAACTTAAAAACGACATTCAATCGAAAGTACGTTTTGATTTAGACCAACAACAACGAGAGTATTTCTTACACCAACAAATGAAAACCATCCAAGAAGAATTGGGTGGTGTTTCTAACGAACAAGAGTTTGAAGACATGCGTTTGCGTGCTAAAACCAAAAAGTGGAACGAGAAAACGCAAGCTCTTTTTGAAAAAGAATTCAGCAAGTTACAGCGTATGAATCCGCAAGCACCCGACTTTGGAATACAACGTAATTATCTAGAATTGGTTTTGGATTTACCTTGGAATGAATATTCTAAAGATAATTTCGATTTAAAACACGCACAAAAAATAATCGATCGCGATCATTTTGGTTTGGACGATGTCAAAAAACGAATGATTGAACATTTAGCAGTTTTGAAATTGCGCAACGATATGAAATCGCCAATTATCTGTTTAACAGGACCTCCTGGAGTGGGTAAAACGTCTATTGGAAAATCGGTTGCTGAAGCTTTGGGTCGAGAATATGTTCGTATTTCCTTGGGCGGATTGCGTGACGAAGCCGAAATTCGCGGTCATCGTAAAACCTACATCGGTGCGATGCCAGGGCGAATCATTCAAAGCATTAAAAAAGCAAAAACATCCAATCCGGTATTTATTTTAGATGAGATTGACAAACTGTCGGTGAGCAATCAAGGTGATCCATCATCTGCTTTATTAGAAGTTTTAGATCCAGAACAAAACAGCGATTTTTATGATAATTTCCTTGAGATGGGATTTGATTTGTCGAAAGTGATGTTCATAGCCACTTCCAATACCATGACCACAATCCAACCCGCGTTGAAAGACCGTATGGAAGTGATTAAAATGAGCGGTTACACCATTGAAGAAAAGGTAGAAATTGCTCGACAACACTTATTTCCAAAACAATTGAAAGAACACGGATTGACATCTAAAGATTTAAGCATTGGTAAAAAACAATTGGAAAAAATCGTCGAAGGTTACACACGTGAATCGGGAGTGAGAAGCTTAGAGCAAAAAATGGCACAAGTTATTCGTAACGCAGCCAAATCGGTTGCAATGGATGAAGAATACAACAAAAAAGTAACCGACGAAGATATAGTAAAAGTCTTAGGTGCCCCAAAATTAGAACGCGATAAAGCCGAAGGAAACGATGTAGCAGGCGTAGTTACAGGTTTGGCGTGGACAGCCGTTGGTGGCGATATTTTATTTATTGAATCACTAATTTCACAAGGCAAAGGCACATTGACTTTGACCGGAAATTTAGGCACTGTAATGAAAGAATCGGCAACCATAGCCCTAGAATACATCAAATCAAATGCTGAGCTATTCGGATTGAAGCAAGAAGTTTTGTCCAAATACAACATTCATTTGCACGTTCCAGAAGGCGCTACACCAAAAGACGGACCAAGTGCCGGAATTGCAATGCTCACTTCTTTAGTGTCACTTTTAACACAACGCAAAATCAAAAAAGGATTAGCAATGACAGGAGAAATCACCCTGCGTGGGAAAGTATTACCTGTTGGAGGTATTAAAGAAAAGATTTTAGCAGCTAAAAGAGCCAATATTAAAGAGATTATTTTATGCTACGAAAATAAAAGCGACATCGACGAAATTAAAGCCGATTACCTTGAGGGTCTTACCTTTCATTACGTTAAGGAAATGCATGAAGTAATTAGCATAGCTTTGACTGCACAAAAAGTAAAGAACGCCAAAGACATTTCGTAATCAAATACTACCAAACAAAAGGCATGAGTAATTTAATCCCATGCTTTTTTGTTTATATTTAATTGAAACTATTTACTAGTCCAATTTTTCTTTCTTGATAAAGAATATTTACCGCAGATTCGCAGATTATTTTTGATCTAATAACTAATCTGCGAATCTGCGGTACTTTTTAAATCAATAATAGCTTTTTTAGATTTTTAGTTCGCGGTTTAATTAAGTTTTTACGGTACAATTAAAAATAATATCTTCGCATTTCCGTTATACGTATTGTAAATGGCTATTTTTCTATGTTTAAAAAACATTTTACCTTTTTTTTTGTGCTTTTTTGCGCTGTAACTTACAGTCAAATAGGAGGTAAGGCAGTTTATCAATTTTTAAATCTGGTTACTTCACCACGTCAAGCCGCTTTAGGAGGTAAAGTGTTGACCATTTATGACGAAGATGTTAATCAAGTATTTTTCAATCCGGCTTCTATAAATCCAGAAATGGATAATAAATTATCGGTCAATTACGGAAACTATTTTGGTGAAGCAACCTACGGAACCGCAGCTTATGCCTATACCTATGACCGTCATTTGCAAACGTTTCATGTGGGTGTAAACTATGTGAATTATGGTAATTTTGATGGATATGACGAAAACGGTCTTGCTACCAACAGTTTTTCAGGAAGTGATATTGCTTTGTCATTTGGTTATGGATACAACATTCCGTTTACTGATATTCACATCGGAGCCAACGCCAAATTTATTTCATCTACTTTAGAAACGTATAATTCTATTGGTGCAGCAATCGATTTTGGAGCCATGTATATCGATGAACGCAACGATATCAATTGGGCAATTGCGATTCGAAATGTCGGAACTCAAATCACAACGTATGCCGGAACACAAGAAAAACTTCCATTAGAAATTTTACTTGGCGTTTCGCAAGAAGTAGAAAATGTGCCCATTCGCTGGCATTTGACGTTAGAAAACTTGCAACAATGGAACATCGCATTCTCTAATCCGAATCGAGCTGTAGGAAGCATTGATGGTGAATCCACTCCTGAAAAAGTATCATTTTTAAACAATGCCTTCCGCCATATTATTTTGGGTGTCGAATTGTTTCCAACTAAAGGTTTTAACTTGCGTATTGGTTATAATTTTAGACGTGCAGCCGAACTTAAAATTTTGGAACAACGAAGTTTTTCAGGAATTTCAGCAGGCGTAGGTCTCAAAATGGGAAAACTTAAATTCAATTATTCGTATTCGAGATACACACTGGCTGCTAGTACAAGTCTTTTTGGTTTAACTATTAATTTTGCAGACGAATAACGATATGAAAAAAATTACCATTGCCATCGACGGCTATTCATCTACCGGAAAAAGCACCTTAGCTAAGCAATTGGCCAAAAACTTAGGTTATGTTTATGTGGATACTGGCGCTATGTATCGTGCCATTACTTTTTTTGCAATGGAAAACGGTTACATTAATAACGATTCGTTTGACAAACTAACCTTAATCAATTGTTTGCCTTCTATAAAATTGCATTTCGAATTTAATTCGGATTTGGGTTTTGCCGAAATTTATCTCAACAATACCAACGTCGAAAAAGAAATCAGAACTCTTGCTGTTTCTAATTTTGTGAGTAAAATTGCTGAAGTTTCGGAAGTACGCTCTAAATTAGTCGAACAGCAACAAGAAATGGGTAAAAGTAAAGCCATTGTAATGGATGGTCGCGACATTGGAACGGTTGTTTTTCCGAAAGCCGAACTTAAAGTATTCATGACGGCTAGTGCGGAAACGCGAGCTCAACGTCGTTTTGACGAACTGCAAGCCAAAGGCGATAACGTTTCGTATGATGAAGTATTGAATAACGTGCAAGAACGTGATTATATTGATACGCACAGAGACGACTCACCATTAGTAATTGCCGATGATGCAATTGAAATTGATAATTCCGACTTAACACGAGAGGAACAATTTGCCATTGTTTTGGAATTAGCGAATGAAGAAATAAACAACTAATTTCCTCCAAATAGAGTCTGTTTACAACCCACAACTTTTTTTTGCTTTTGTCTTTTTTAATGTTAGATTTACAATCTATTTACATTAATAAACAATTTCGTTATGAGTATAAAGTTCAGATTGACTTTGATGAGTTTTCTTCAATTTTTTGTTTGGGGAGCTTGGTTGATAACGGTTGCTAATTATTGGTTTGGAACGATGCAATGGAGTGGTGCCGAATTTGGTGCTATTTTTTCAACTTTGGGTTTTTCATCGATATTAATGCCGGCGTTAACCGGAATTTTAGCTGATAAATATATCAATGCAGAACGCTTGTATGGTGCACTTCATATTTTAGGCGGATTAATCATCGCCTACATTCCTCAAGTGGAAGATTCAAACACATTTTTCTGGGTAATATTTGCAGCCATGTTGTGTTATATGCCAACTATTTCGTTATCAAATTCTATTGCATATAACATACTAAAAAACAATAAATTTGATGTAGTAAAAGTGTTTCCACCTATTCGAGTGTGGGGAACAATCGGTTTTATTGTTGCCATGTGGATTACCAATTTAACAGGAAACAAAGCTTCTTCAAACATGTTTTACTTGTCAGCGTTAGCAGCAGTTGTTCTCGGAATTTACTCGTTTACATTACCTGCCTGTCCACCACAAAAATTAATTTCTGAGAAAGCAACATTAGCGCAAAAATTGGGATTGGATGCATTTAAATTATTTGGAACCTACAAAATGGCTTTGTTCTTTATTTTTTCAATGTTTTTAGGGGGTGCGCTGCAATTAACAAACATGTATGGTGATGTGTATTTATCAGAATTTTCAAAAGTACCTGAGTATACTGATTCTATCGTAGTCAAATATTCTACAATCATAATGTCTATATCTCAAATATCAGAAACCTTATTTATTTTGGCAATTCCTTTTTTCTTAAAACGATTCGGAATTAAGCAGGTCATGCTCATTTCGATGTTGGCTTGGGTATTGCGTTTCGGATTGTTTGCTTACGGTAACCCAATGGAGGGTTTGTGGATGATCATCGTTTCGTGCATTGTATACGGAATGGCATTTGATTTCTTCAATATTTCAGGCTCGTTGTTTGTAGAAACAACCACCGATTCAAAAATACGTTCCTCAGCACAAGGATTATTCATGATGATGTCTAATGGATTTGGTGCTTTATTTGGTGGATTAATTAGTGGAATTGTAATTGATACTTATTTCACTCACAACGGCGCTCGCGATTGGCACAGCATCTGGCTCGCTTTTGCTGGTTATGCTTTGGTTATAGCAGTTGCTTTTGCGGTTTTATTTAAGCACAAGCACAATCCAGATGAAGTAGCTAATGTGAGTCATTAATAATTTTTATAAGATAACTAAAACCCTTTCTAACTATTGATTTGAAAGGGTTTTCTATTTCTGATGCGTTTTTTACTTTTTGTTGTTATAAATATTTTGTAATTGATAAATTATACTTACTTTTGCAGTCCAAAATGCAGAGCAGAGTTTCGTTTGGAAATCAATTATTTATGTAAAACAACTTTTGTTTTTCTATCGCTTAAAGAAACTCACGAAAAACAAAATACAAATTTTTTATCAGCATGTCTGAATTAAACAAAGAACAACAAGATTTTTTAAACGGTTTCAACTGGCACAATTACTCAGAAGGTATTGATTTGGTTGACGAAAAAAACTTACAAGAATTTGAGGATTTAGTATCAAAAACATTTATTGATACCGATCAAGAAGAAGTAGTAGAAGGTGTAGTAGTAAGAATTACTGATCGTGATGCTATTGTTGACATCAACGCAAAATCGGAAGGTGTTATTTCATTGAACGAATTCCGTTACAACCCAAACTTAAAAGTGGGTGACAAAGTAGAAGTGTTAATTGACGTTCGTGAGGACAAAACAGGTCAATTGGTATTGTCTCACAGAAAAGCTAGAACAATTAAATCTTGGGATAGAGTTATTTCTGCTAACGAAACAGGGGAAATTGTTACTGGTTTCGTAAAATGTAGAACTAAAGGTGGTATGATTGTAGATGTTTTCGGAATTGAAGCATTCTTACCAGGTTCACAAATTGATGTGAAACCAATCCGTGATTATGATGTATACGTTAACAAAATGATGGAATTCAAAGTGGTAAAAATCAACCACGAATTCAAAAACGTTGTTGTTTCGCACAAAGCGCTTATCGAAGCGGATATCGAAGTTCAGAAAAAAGAAATCATCGGTCAATTAGAAAAAGGACAAGTTTTAGAAGGTGTTGTTAAAAATATTACTTCTTATGGTGTGTTTATTGACTTAGGTGGTGTTGATGGATTAATCCACATTACTGACCTTTCTTGGTCAAGAATCAACCATCCAAGTGAAGTTTTGGAATTAGATCAAAAATTAAATGTAGTTATTCTTGACTTTGATGACGAGAAAACTAGAATCCAATTAGGTTTAAAACAATTAAGCGCTCACCCATGGGATGCTTTAGGAACAGAACTTAAAGTAGGAGACAAGGTGAAAGGTAAAGTAGTAGTTATTGCTGATTACGGTGCGTTCATTGAAGTAGCTGAAGGAGTTGAAGGTTTAATCCACGTTTCTGAAATGTCATGGTCTACACACTTACGTTCTGCGCAGGATTTCGTGAAAGTAGGAGATGTTGTTGAAGCAGTAGTTTTAACATTAGACAGAGACGAAAGAAAAATGTCGTTAGGTATCAAGCAAATGTCGCAAGATCCATGGACAGATATTACGGCTAAATACCCAGTAGGTTCAAGACATACAGGAATCGTTAGAAACTTTACAAACTTTGGTATCTTCGTAGAATTAGAAGAAGGTATTGATGGTTTGGTTTACATCTCTGACTTATCTTGGACGAAAAAAATCAAACATCCATCAGAATTTGTTAACGTAGGTGATAAATTAGATGTAGTTGTTTTAGAATTGGATGTTGACGGACGTAAATTATCGTTAGGTCACAAACAAACTACGGATAACCCTTGGGACAAACATGAAGATGCTTATGCTGTAGGAACTGTTCATACAGGTGCTATCGCTGAGATTGTTGACAAAGGTGCTACAGTTGATTTCGGAGATGATGTGGTTGCGTTCATTCCAACACGTCACTTAGAAAAAGAAGACGGTAAAAAATTGAAAAAAGGTGACGAAGCTGAATTTAAAGTAATTGAGTTCAATAAAGAATTCAAAAGAGTAGTTGCTTCTCACACTGCTATTTTCAGAGAAGAAGAAGAGAAAAATGTTAAAGCGGTTGCTGAATCAGTAGCGTCTAATAACAATGCTCCTGCAGCAACTCTTGGAGATAATAATGATATTTTAGCTGACTTAAAAGCAAAAATGGAAAAGAAAGAGAAAAAATAATTTGACTCTTTTTTGAATAAAAAATGCCTCACATTTCTGTGAGGCTTTTTTTTATTAAATATTTTTTAATTCCCACGCAACCTTTTTCTTTTTATTGCATCTGATTATCAGTTAGTTTATTATAATACTTAAGTTTATTTTGTTGAAAGCCTCATTCTCTGATAAAAAAGCGAAGGAGGCTTTTTTGTTTTAACGACATTTTTGTACTTATTAATTTTCTTTAAACTCCCGATTCCAGATTTCAGAATTGAAATTTTTCCCCATCATAAAGAAATAATACGCCACCGTTACCACAATCGATTTGAATAAAAACAGAAATATAATAATAGGTGCGAAGCCACCCACCGATTGACTGAGTTTGGTTTCGGGAGTAACCATTGTTCCAATTGCACTTATCAAAACACAGAATACAACAAACCATACTATATTTTTAAAGGGCATAACGAGCAATTTTCGATACCATTTCAAATCGTTTCCCCATTTATGAATCAAATAATAATGGTCATTTCCCATTGGCGCAAATAAAAGTGGATCATCATAATTTTTTAAGTTAAAAGTTTTGCTTGGCGCCATAATTTTAAAACCACTTAGTTTAGTTTTATGTGATTTTTCTATTGCATTAATCGTAGAAACAGCTTCTTCAGGAATACTATTTTTAAACAAGTGGCTTTCTAAAAACCGCAACCTATAATCAATGCACACTTTTTTAATTTGATTAACATGAAAAATTTTATCAGTTTCTAACAAATTAAAATCAAAATCGTTAACGATTGTTATACTTTGCGCATGTAAAGTACTTTTTATTTGTTGTCTTTCGGATTCGTTTTTATTTAAAATACGCTGTACTTCTTCTAGAAAATCCATTTTTGAAGCCATTTTATTTCTATCGTGAAGCAATGCATCAATCAAAGTTTTCTTATACTGTATCATGTTATTACATTTTGGATTTTAATTACCACTTTTTTTTAACCCACTCTAAATTAGTAAAATGTCTTTCAAAAATGAATTTTTAACCCCAATTTTTTAACGGTATCAAATACTAATTAAATGTTAAAATTTTTTATTTTAAAACCAAGATGTAACTCGCTGCGTAAATCCTTTTATAAACTTTAAAAAAACAGGTAAAATGAAGACTAGAAGAATTTTAAACTCAGTTGCGTTAGTAGTAACATTAGTAATCGGAACAAGTGCCTTTGCACAAAAAGACTCGAGTGCTACCAAACAGGCGAAGCAAAAAACAGTAACTGTTGGAGGAGCTCCAATGTACCCTTCAAAAAACATTGTTGAGAATGCGGTAAACTCTAAAGATCATACTATGTTGGTTGCTGCTGTAAAAGCTGCGGGATTAGTAGAAACATTACAATCTAAAGGACCGTTCACCGTTTTTGCCCCAACAAATGCTGCATTTGATAAATTGCCAAAAGGAACCGTTGAAACCTTATTGAAACCAGAAAATATGAAAACATTGCAAACCGTTTTGACGTATCACGTTGTTGCAGGAAAAATGAATGCTTCTGATATCGCTAAAGCTATCAAAAAAGGAAATGGAAAAGCAATGTTAAAAACTGTTAGTGGTGGTATTTTAACAGGATGGATGAAAGGAAAAGATTTGTACTTAACGGACGAAAATGGAAAGAGTGCTAAAGTTACTATTGCTGATGTCAATCAATCAAATGGTGTGATTCACGTTATTGATGCAGTTGTTACTCTAAAATCATAAATGAATTAGTTGTTATTTTTTTGAGAACGAAAACCCTCATGTTTTTGACAAGAGGGTTTTTGATTTATATAAATGATACTGCTAAATTAGCGCAATTGTGCTCCCAATTGTTTTTCAAAATTAGATTGCAATTTTCCCATAATTTTATCAATCTGAGTGTCAGTCAATGTTTTTGTTGTGTCTTGAATAACAAAACTCACTGCATATGATTTTTTCCCTTCGGGTAAATTCCCCCCCTCGTAAACATCAAATAAATTGATGCTTTTTAAAAGTGATTTTTCTGTTTGTACGGCAATACTATACACTGTTGAATAGGCAATAGTAGTATCCACTAATAAAGCTAAATCCCTTCGCACTTCAGGATATTTCGGAATGTCTTGGTATTTGATTTTGTTGGAGAGTAATTTCAAAACCAAATCCCAATTAAAATCGGCAAAAAACACTTCTTGTTTAATGTCGAAATATTTTAAAATTGGTTTTTTGATGGTTCCCAATTCCACAACGATATCATTTCCAACGGTGATGGCAATTCCTTCTGCAAAAACATCGGATTCTAAAGGTTTTTCATTAATTTTTTGAAAACCCAATCGCGTTAAAATGGCGGTAACATATCCTTTAAACAAAAAGAAATCAGTTGGTTTTTGAACACCTGTCCACGTTTCAGCATTTCGATTTCCTGTGCTAAAAAGAGTAAAGTGCTTCTTTTCAGTCGGACCAGTAAGTGATTTATGATACGTTTTTCCAATTTCAAATAATTTCAAATCGCTATTTCGTCGGTTGATGTTATATGAAATGGCTTCAAGTCCAGAAAACAACAACGACTGACGCATTACTGACAAATCATTACTCAACGGATTGAGCATTGCAATATTGTTTTCTTCTTTTAAAAGTTGGGATAGTTGAACGTATTCTGGAGTAGTTAACGAATTGGCCATCATTTCATTAAAACCTAACGAATTCAACTGTTGCGCAATGATGTTCTGAATTTTATAATCTTCTGTTCGTGGTGAATTGGCAACTGTAGCATTTAATTTTTTAGAAAAATTAATATTGTTGTAACCATACACGCGCAAAATTTCTTCGATAACATCTACTTCTCTTTGTACATCTACTCGAAACGCCGGAATTGTCAATCCCAATCCAGCATCTGAAATACTATTGATTTTGATGTCTAACGAAGCAAGTATTTTTTTGATGGTTTCTTTCGGTAAATCTTCACCAATTAATTTAGCGGTTTTATCAAAGTTTAAGAAAACGGCAAAATCTTCAATTTTTTTAGGATAAAAATCGATAATATCGGAGGTGATTTCGCCACCAGCTACTTCTTGAATCAACATAGCGGCTCTTTTCAAAGCATATTCGGTCAGCGTTGGATCGATTCCTCTTTCAAATCGAAACGAAGCATCGGTACTCAATTGATGACGTTTGGCTGTTTTTCGGACAGAAACCGGATCAAAATAAGCACTTTCTAAAAAGATATTCGTCGTGTTTTCTGTTACACCCGAGTTTTTACCGCCAAAAACACCTGCAATACACATCGGACCTTTATCGTCGCAAATCATCAAATCATCTTCGTGAAGCGTACGTTCAATATCATCAAGAGTGGTGAATTTAGTTCCGGCTTTGACTGTTTTTATAATCACTTTCCCGTTTATTTTTGAAGCGTCGAAAGCATGTAGTGGTTGTCCGAAATCATGTAAAATATAATTGGTTACGTCAACAACATTGTTTTTTGGTGTAATTCCAATCGCTTTCAAACGGTTCTGCAACCAAGCTGGAGATGGCTGAATTGAAATGCCAGAAATCGTAACACCACAATAACGTGGAGCCAATTTTGAATCGACTACATCGACATCAATTTTTAAAACGCGTTTGTCAACTCTAAATCCGGATACCGATGGCGAAATCAATTCGACATTCAAACTTTTCAATAACATTCCGGCTCTTAAATCGCGTGCCACTCCAAAGTGCGACATGGCATCCGCACGATTGGGTGTTAAACCAATTTCAAAAACCTCGTCGTTTTCTATTTTTAATACTTCAGCAAGTGTAGTTCCTGCTTTTAGTTTTTTGTCTAAAATCATAATCCCGTCATGATTTTCTCCCAAACCCAATTCATCTTCGGCACAAATCATACCGTGGCTTTCCACACCTCTAATTTTACCTTTTTTAATTTCGAATTCGTTGCCTTCTTTATCAAATAATTTAGTGCCAATTAAGGCTACGGGAACTTTTTGTCCGGCGGCAACATTAGGCGCGCCACATACAATTTGTAAGATACTATCACCCACATCAACAGTAGTTACATTTAATCGATCAGCATCGGGATGTTTTTCACACGTTTTTACTTCGCCAACAACAACACCAATTAATCCGCCTTTAACCGATTGAAATTTTTCTACGATTTCAACTTCCAAACCTAAGTCGGTAAGCATCGCAGCAGTTTCTTCTGATGGTAAATCTATTTTTATGAATTGTTTTAACCAATTGTATGAAATCTTCATTTTGAATTTTTTTTCGAGAGTGCAAATATACTCATTGTACCACTTGGATAAAAAATAATTTCGTAAAATCTGTTGTTTTTTTAGTGTACAAAATTATTTTAAGAAATCGATCCTTTTACTAATTTCCAAAATAAAAAAAGCTATCAATATAATGTTGATAGCCAATTTTTACTGTGAAATATAGTGTTTAATCAATTACAAATTTTATTGTTTCGTTGGATTGCTCCGATATGATTTTTGCAAAATAGAAACCATTAGTTCTGTTTGGAATTTGTATTGTATTTCCCGATGAATAGGAACGATTCGAATAGACTTCTTTACCTAATACATCAAAAATTCGTACTTGAACTTCACCAAAATTGGTGGGCAAATCGATACTAAAATCTCCTTTATTTGGGTTTGGAAATAAACTAAACTTACGAGTTTCAAATTCATTATTCGCTAATGTAAAAACTCGAGGTTCTGTCAACGGACCAATAAACGATAAAGTAATCGGCGCATTAAAAATGTTGCTGGTGGAACATTGCTCACCTGGAATACCAAAATAAAAATAAGCATTTAATGAAACGTTTTGAGTGCCTGATAAATTTGCATTTGGCAAGAGAATATTTTCGGTAATAGTAGTTTGCATTAATAATCCAGAATCTCTATAACAGAGTGTTATGTTATGATTTGTAGAAGTAGTAGTATTATTATAGCTGTGGTTATCTAATGAATGAACATCACAGCAACTAGAATTGATACTAACGGTGATATCATTTGTTCCGACTATTGGAGAAAAAATAACGGAATTAATTCGATTTCCACAGCCACCAAATTGTCCAAACATGAAATAAGAACTAAACAACAATGCAACAACAAAGGTTAAATTTTTCATATTTAAAATATTAGATTTATAAATGTACAATTAAATTTTACAATAATAAAAACTTTAATTTTTTACGAGTGTGAATGAATTGGTGTTTGCCGAATAAAAATAATAAATTGGATTCGGTTCGTTAGAAGTAATTTGAATGCCATCAAATGGAAAAGAAGTTGTTTCCGTTTTGAAAACAATCGGAGTTTGTTTCACTATCGTATTTATTTTTAAATAGGAAGTAGCCGAATGCGTAAAAATTAATCGGTAGTTATTTTTTTCGGTATCCATTAAATAGGCTAAAAGAACGGAATCAGAATTGTCTTCGGTATCTAAAATAATGGCAAAATCGGTGGCGCCATCATTGTTATAATCGCCATAAGTTATTGAGTTATTGAAGCGTTTGTTGTCTTCAATTAATTGGTACATTTTTCCATTAACAACCAAGTCATTTTGGATTGCCGCTAAAGTAGAAGCGTCAATTTCAATTCGTTTGGGTTGTGGTTTGAAATTTTTAAATTGTGTTTTTAAAACAATGTCTTCTACAGCAACATAGCCAACCGGTTTTTCAGACAATGTAATCGGTTTTACAGCATATATGGCAACAAATCCGTTTTTGGTCTCTCTTTCTACTATTGATTTGTCAATTTCTTTCGCTTTAGAATTTTTATCATCGTAATTTTTGGTGTAGATTTTTGTTCCGAATTTTAAAACATAAAGCGCATTGTATCGCGCAATATTTGGAGTTCTTCGTACTTCAGTATCGTCTTTAATTACAATATTTTCTACAGCAGTTAATCCGTGCTTTTCAAGTGTGTCGTTTTTGAAATTGTTTTCAGAATCATCGTATTCGACATCATCTTCATTTAAAAAACTTTCTGTAATAACATTATCTTTTGAAGGAAACTTTAATAGTAATGCCATGCCGACAACCACTGAAATTGCAATCAGAATCGTCGTCTTATTTTTGGTAAAAAAATTCAAAAGTAAGAATTTCAAAGTAGTAATAATTTAATTAAAATACAAAAAGTGATTTAAAACTAAATGTAAGTTAATCAATTTAAATAACTTAAAGTAATTCTTCAACGTGTTTTTTAATGTTCGACGCAATTTTTGCTGTGGGTAAGTCGTTGGAATCGTTTCCAAATGGATCTTCAATTTCTTCAGCAATGAGTTCTAAACTCGCAAAAACATAAAATATAAATATGATGACCGGAACGCAATAATATCCCAAACTGAATGCATAACCAAAAGGCAAACTCATTACGTAAAAGAAGATGAATTTTTTAATAAAAACACTATAAGAGTAGGGAATAGGTGTGTTTTTTATACGTTCACAAGCGCCACAAACATCAGTAAACGATTGCAATTCGGCATTTAAAACAATCAATTGGTCACCCGTAATTTTACCCGATTCATACAAGTCGTTTACTTTTTTATACATCATCTGAGCTACTTGATTGGGTTGGTGTTTTTTATGATTTATTTCTAAATCGACATTTTCAAAAAGTAGTTGCCCGACTTCTTCATTGCTTAAATACTTTGACAATACGGAAGCATACGAAGTGATTAAAAAACGTAGGTATTTTTTATCCTCTTCTTTTTTAAGTACAGCCGATAGTTTGATAGCTAAATTTCGTGAATTATTGACTAACGATCCCCATAATTTCCGACCTTCCCACCAACGATCATAGGCTGTATTTGTGCGATATGCCAAAAGCAACGAAATCACAAATCCAAGTGCACCGTGCATGATGGAAATATTTTTAACGTGACTGTTTTCGGATAATTTCCAATACTCAATTTCAAGAAAACAAATAACACCTGAATAAATTCCGATTAAAATCATCAATGGAAGTAGTTGCCTAAAAGTATCCGATTTGTGAAAACGAAAAATAAAAGTAATCCAGTCTTTAGGGTTGTATTGTATCATTTTAATGTCATTAATTCAAAGTCAAAAATACATTAAAAACTTAAACTTCCAGCCAATTCTTTTAATGTGATTTCGTGAATTTTGGTCAAGTACAATGCATTGCTATACCGCACTTTGGCATCGATTAAATTTTGTTGCGCCGATCTGAATTCGATAGGAGTAATAGTACCAATTTTAAATTTTGCTAAGGTAATGTCTAAATTTTGTTCGGCAATTTTTACGTTTTTATCTTCCAATTTGATAAGGTCTAAATTGGTTGCATAACTTTGAAAAGCTATACTCAGTTGACTTTCTATAATTTGTTGTTGTTGCGCTACTGTCACATTTGAATTTTCCAATTGTAGTTTGGCAATTTTTTCATTTCTGTTTTGTAAGAATCCGTTAAATATCGGAACCGAAGCTGAAAAACCATACACAAACCCTCTTCCAGTCGATTGTGTTATGAATCCTAAAGAAGCTTCGGAACGTGTAAAATTATATCCAGAAGTGATCCGAACAGTTGGATAGCGTCCCGATTTGACTTGTTTGAGTTGTTGTTCTGCACTGTTCTTGGCTAAAAGTTGCGCTTGTAATTGCGGATTATGTTGCGTAGCAGCTGTTTTTATTTCTTCTAATTTCAGACTTTCATCAATCGTAATATCGCTTTGCACTACAAATTCGATTTGTACATCACGTGCTAAAATTTCGTTTAATCTAATTTTAGCATTTTTAATCAATTCTTTTTGTTTCAAAAGCAAACTGTTGTCAGTGTTTAAATCAACTTGCGCATTCAACAATTCTAATTTCGATGCTTTTCCGATTGTAAAGCGATTTTGTGCTGTATTTACGCGTTCTTGTGAAATCACAATAGCAGTATCCAAAGCTTTCATTTGCTGTTGTTGTTGCACAATATCAAAGTAGGTGAGGTAAACATCGCTGACTTTGGTTAAGATGGCCAATTTTAATTCGGCTTCTCCTTGTTTTTGCAAAATGTTCAATTGTTCTTTTCTTGCAAACATTCGCAATCCATCAAAAATAGTCCAATCCAATCCAACTCCATAGGTTAAATTTAAATTTTTAGCACCGTCTAAGGTTCGCTGTGAGCCGTCTAACTGGGTTTGAGTAGTATTCAGTAGACTGTTGTTATTTGTAACAATGGCGTTTAGTGAAGGCAACATTCCTGCATTTGCAGCAGAATTATTTTGTTCGTCAATTTTCAATTCGTTTTTAGACAATTTGATATCGAAATTGTATTCCAAAGTAATTTTAATGGCTTCTTCCAATGTCAGAATTTCTTGAGCTTGTATTTTTGGAATACAACTCATTAAAACTAGCACGATATATAATGATTTTAATTTCATACTACTATTTTATTGATTCTAATGTTTCGATATTGTCAAATTCAGGACGGTGTTTTTTCTGTCTTGACCACATCAAATAAACCGACGGAATAACAAATAGGGTTAGAATGAGTGAAAAAATCGTACCGCCCACAATTACAACTCCCATTCCAATTCGGCTCGAAGATGCTGCTCCAAGTGACAAAGCAATTGGCAACGCACCCAATGCAATGGCCAAACTTGTCATTAAAATTGGTCGAAGTCGCGCTTCAGACGCTTCTAAAATGGCTTCCAATTTGGGTTTGCCTTGTGCGCGCAATTGATTGGCAAATTCAACGATTAAAATTCCGTTTTTCGTCACCAAACCAATCAACATAACAGTTCCAATTTGACTAAAGATATTCCACGTTTGACCAAATAACCATAGCGAAAATAATGCTCCAGCTACCGCCATTGGTACGGTTAAGATGATAATAAATGGATCGATAAAACTTTCAAATTGTGCAGCCAAAATCAAATAAATCAACAATAAAGCGAGTCCAAACGCAAACAACGTATTCGAACTACTTTCAACAAAATCTCTCGATTCGCCACCTAAATCAGTAGTGAAGGAATCGTCGAGGACTTTTTCTTTGATGTTATCCATGGCTTCAATTCCGTCACTGATACTTTTTCCTGGAGCTAATCCAGCGGAAATGGTAGCCGACATATAACGGTTGTTATGAAATAATTGTGGTGGATTACTTTGTTCTTCTACATTCACAACATTATCTAATTGAATGAGTTGTCCTTCTTTATTTTTAACAAACATTGAAGTTAAATCTAACGGTTCGTCACGGTCTTTTTTATCAAATTGACCAATAACTTGGTATTGTTTTCCATTTCTCATAAAATAACCAAAACGCTGACCACTCAATGATAGTTGCAATGTTTGCGCCACATCTAAAACTGAAATTCCTATGCTTTCAGCTTTTTCTCTGTTTATGGAAACGTTGATTTCAGGTTTGTTGAATTTCAGATTCACATCGACATTGGAGAAGGTTTCGTTTTGAGAAGCTTCATCCATGAAAAGAGGAATTTTTTCACGCAATTTTTCAAAATTCGGTGCTTGAATAATGTACTGAATTGGCAAGCCACCACGACGATTTACGGCAATAGTAGGTTGTTCCGAAACGGTTACTTTAGCTTGTGTGTATTTCTTGGTCCATTTTGTAAAATCGGCAGCAATTTCTTTTTGAGAGCGTTCTCTATCGCCAACATCTTTCAAGGCCAATCGAATTCGTCCTGTATTTACCGAAGACGACATAAAGCCCGGTGACGTAATCACCAATGCAATTTTTTTCTCCGGAATACTGTCGTTGATTAAGGTCGACATATCTTGCATAAAGCGATCGGTATAATCAAAAGTGGCGCCTTCAGGAGTCGTTACGCCAACAGCCAATAAATTTCGATCATCATAAGGCGCGGTTTCTTTTGGAATGAGTGTAAAGAACAACGCAATCATTCCGATACAAACAATTATGATGGGAAAACTCACCCATTTTCTATGTACAAAACGCTCTAATGATTGGGCGTAACTTTGATTTAATTTTACAAAATACGGTTCAGTAAACGTATAGAATTTTGTTTTTTTCTGTTTGCCACCTTTCATCAAATAGGCATTCAACATCGGTGTTAAAGTCAGCGACACAAATGCGGATATCAAAACAGCAGCACCAATTACGACGCCAAATTCTCGAAACAATCGTCCCACAAAACCTTCTAGAAAAATAATAGGTAAAAATACTGCAGCTAACGTAATTGAGATGGAAATTACCGCAAAGAATATTTCATTTGATCCTTTGATGGCTGCTTCGATAGGCGACATGCCTTCTTCGACTTTTTTGAAAATGTTTTCGGTGACAACAATTCCGTCATCGACAACTAAACCAGTTGCTAAAACGATAGCTAATAATGTCAGTACATTAACCGAAAATCCACATAAGTACATGATAAAAAAAGTAGCAATTAAGGAAACCGGAATATCAATCAATGGTCGGAAAGCAATTGACCAATCTCTAAAAAATAAAAAGATAATCAACACTACTAAAATGATTGAGATCAAAAGCGTTTCGGCTACTTCTACTACGGATTTTTTGATAAAAACAGTATTGTCTAGCGCCACATTTAATTTGATGTCTTTAGGTAAATCCTTCTGAAACGTTTCATATTGCTTGTAAAACTCGTCGGCAATATCCAAATAATTAGTTCCAGGTTGCGGAATAATCGCCATCGCAACCATTGTTTGGTCGTTTGCTTTGAACTGTGTTTCGAGGTTTTCTGGTCCCAATTCTGCACGACCTATATCACTCAAACGTACCACTTTGTCATTGTCAGAAACGATAATGATATTATTGAATTCGGTTTCATTGGATAAGTTACCTAGCGTTTTTACAGTAAGTTCTGTATTCGCTCCTGTTAATTTTCCAGAAGGCAATTCAACGTTTTGTTTGTCTAAAGCTGTTCGAACGTCAGCAACCGTTACTCCGTAGGATGATAATTTTACAGGATCTATCCAAATGCGCATTGAGTATCTTTTCTGTCCCCAAATTTGAATGCTGCTTACTCCAGGAATAGTTTGTAAACGCTCAGAAATCACATTTTCTGCATAATCACTCAATGCCAACGCATCACGAGTATCACTTTGAACGGTCATCGAAATAATAGCATCCGAATCGGCATCCGCTTTAGAAACTACTGGAGGTGCATCAATATCTTGAGGCAAACTTCTAACAGCTTGTGAAACTTTATCACGCACATCATTGGCTGCTTCTTCCAGATTTTTTTCGAGTTTAAATTCGATGGTTATGTTACTCGAACCTTGATTGCTCGACGAAGTGATGTTTCGAATTCCGTCAATCGAATTGATTGCTTTTTCTAAAGGTTCGGTTATTTGAGATTCGATAATATCCGAGTTGGCTCCAGTATAATTGGTACGAACCGAAATTTGAGCAGGATCAATTGAAGGAAATTCACGAACGCCCAAATAACTATAGCCAATGATTCCGAAAAGAATAATTGTCAAATTGACGACAATTGTAAAAACCGGACGTTTAATACTTAAGGTAGATAAACTCATGTAATTTTAAATTTTAGATTTTAGAATTTTAAAGTTACAATTACTTGATTTTCACTTTAATTTCTGCTTCATCTTTTAATGACATCACAGCCGAGGTTAATAAAGTATCGCCAATTTTTAATCCAGAGGTTATGACAATGTCTTTATCAGTTCGTGTTAAAGTTTCCACTTTTACTTCTTTTGCTTTTCCGTTGTTGGCAATAAAGACTTTTTTTCCGTCTTGAACTGGAACAATAGCTTCTGTCGGAATAATGATGGCATCTTTAATATTTCGCAATTGAAGTTTGATGTTTGCAAACGTTCCCGGTAATAACTGACCAGTAGAATTTTGCGTTAATGCTCTAATTTTTAACGTACGCGTCATGGTTTCAATTTCAGGTTCCATGGCGTAAATTTTGGCTTTAAATTTTTCAGAAATGTTCGGTACAGTAAAAGTGATTTCGGAGTTTTTCGTTATTTCAGAAGCGTATTTCTCTGGAATTGAAAACGTAATTTTTAGCGGATTGGTGTTGACTAATTTAGCAATTAAAGTCGCTGGAGTAACATAGGTTCCAGGTGAAATATTTCGCAAGCCAATTTTTCCAGAAAAGGGAGCACGAATCGACGTTTTTCCTATTTGCGCTTGAATTAATAGGGTTTGCGATTTTGTCATTCTAAAATCGGCACTTGCTATATCATATTCTTCCTGACTAATGGCTTCTTTTTGAAGTAAAAGTTTGGCACGTCTTTCGTTTTCAGAGGCTAAACTTTCGCGTGTTTTAGATTGTGCTAATTGCGCTCGTAACTCGATATCGTTGACTTTAAGTAGTACTTGTCCTTTACTGACTTGACTTCCTTCGGTAAACAAAATGTTTTCTACAATTCCGGAAACCTCACTTCTAATTTCAATTTGTTCATTGGATTCAATAGAACCTGAAAGCGATATTGTGTTTGAAAATTCTTGTCCTTCTACCACAATTGCATTCACCATCGTCGGTGGTTTTTTACCACCTTTGTCATTTCCTTTTCCGTTTTCCTCTTTATTTTTGGTAATTCTGTAAACAATCATTCCGCCAATTAAAAGGGTGAGTAGGGTTATTACAATAGTTTTTGCTTTCATAAAGTTACATTGAATTGTTGCTGCATTTTTATACTTTTACAAAACTACTTCTAACAAACTGAAGAAGCACGACACTTAATCTATATTTAACATTTGTAGGTACAAATTTTGTTAACTTATGTAATTCCATATGTTTTTCTTTTTACTGAGTTCTATAAAAACCTGTCGCAAAGTAGTATGCTCGGGTTTTGCCATTGCAGCATCGTCTTTTAATAATTGTATTGCGTGATTTCGGGCTAAGAGTAAAATGTCTCTGTCTTTAACCAAATCAGCAATTTGTAAATTTAAAATACCACTTTGTTGGGTTCCCATAATATCACCTGGACCGCGTAATTTCAAATCGACTTCAGCAATTTCGAATCCGTCGTTAGTACATACCATTGTATCGACTCGGGTTTTGGTATCGTTGCTGAGTTTAAATCCTGTCATCAATATGCAATAACTTTGTTCGGCGCCACGACCCACGCGACCACGTAATTGATGCAATTGAGACAAACCAAATCGTTCGGCACTTTCAATGACCATGACGCTGGCATTGGGAACATTTACGCCGACTTCAATTACGGTGGTTGCCACCATGATATTCGTTTTTCCAGTCACGAATCGTTGCATTTCAGCTTCCTTTTCTGCCGGTTTCATTTTTCCGTGAAGGATAGAAATACTATACTGTGGCAATGGAAAATCGCGAGAAATACTTTCGTAACCGTCCATTAAGTCTTTGAAATCCATTTTTTCGCTTTCTTGAATTAACGGATAGACGATATAAATTTGTCGGCCTTTAGCAATTTCATCTTTAAGGAATTTCCATACTTTTAATCTATTGGAATCGAAACGATGTACAGTCTGAATCGATTTTCGTCCAGGAGGCATTTCGTCAATTACTGAAATATCCAAATCGCCATACAAACTCATGGCTAAGGTACGCGGAATAGGTGTGGCCGTCATGACTAAAACGTGCGGCGGAATATCGTTTTTTTTCCATAATTTGGAACGTTGTTCTACACCAAATCGGTGTTGTTCATCGATGATTGCCAATCCTAAATTTTGGAACTGTACTTTGTCTTCAAGCAAGGCATGTGTGCCAATTAAAATATCAAGTGAACCGTTTTCAAGTGCTTCGTGAATGATTTTTCGTTCTGAAGTTTTAGTTGAGCCTGTAAGTATTTTAATAGTTATATTCAAATCTTTAGCTAATTCTGACAAACCAATAAAATGTTGGGTGGCTAAGATTTCTGTTGGTGCCATTAAGCAACTTTGATACCCATTATCCTTCGCCAAAAGCATACACATTAAAGCGACTATAGTTTTTCCTGAACCTACATCACCTTGTAATAATCGGTTCATTTGAGCATTGCTTCCAAGGTCGTTTCGGATTTCTTTCAGCACTCTTTTTTGCGCATTAGTCAAATCAAAAGGTAAATGATTGGTATAAAAATCATTGAAATTGGCACCTACTTTTTCAAACGGATGTCCTTTTATTTTGTGCTTCCGAATTAAATTTTTGGTAATCAATTGCAGCTGAATAAAAAAAAGTTCTTCGTATTTCAATCGGAATTGTGCTTTAGCAAGCAGTTCTTGACTTTTCGGAAAATGGATATTAAAAACGGCTTCGTTTTTTGGCAACAATTTTAATTCGTTTGCCATATATGCAGGTAAGGTTTCAGTAAATACCGATTTGATTTCGAGAAACAATTGCTGCATCATTTTATTGACCGCTTTATTCGTAATGCCCCGTTGCGTTAATTTTTCGGTGCTTGGATATACAGGTTGCATGGCACTTCTTAAGCTGGCTTTGTGTTCTTCCAACAATTCCATCTCGGGATGTGCCATATTGAATGTGGCTCCGAATTGTGCTATTTTTCCGAAAATAACATAAACGGTATTCAGTTTTAAACTCTCTTTAATCCATTTTTGACCTTGAAACCAAACGAGTTCCATTTCGCCCGTTTCGTCTCCAAAAGTAGCAACCAAACGCGATTTGGCTTTGCCTTGTTCTATGGTTTTGATATGGATGATTTTACCAACAACTTGGACTTCTGAATTGTTGTTTTGAAGTTGATTTATTTTGTAATAACGTGTTCTATCAATGTATCGATTGGGATATAAATTGATTAAATCACCATATTTGTATATGTTCAATTCTTTTCGCAACAAATCACCACGATGTGGACCAACGCCTTTGAGGTATTCTATAGGTGTATCGAAAAGATGTGCCATGAACTGCGAAGATAGTTTTAAATTGGAAATTTGAAAGTGCTAAAAAACTATTCTTTCATCATTTTTGCAATGATTTCATCCGCAACAGCGTTATTCATCCTGCGCAATTCGGCAATCATTAGCTCTTTTTCTTCGTTTTTAATCAAACGAATTCGCTTTTGAAATTGGTTCTCACTATTGTTTTGAAAGAACAAAGCATCTGTCCACTCATTTCGAATACCATCCACAACCAAATGAATACGGTCTTCTGTTCCGTGATTGGCAACCGAGTGAATGAAATTGGCATTGATATACCAACACTCCCCTTTGTTCATTATAATGCGTTGGTTGTCGAGAATAAATTCGACATTGGGATTTGTAATAATCGGAATGTGCAAACGAAAGCAACCGTCTTCATAACCCAAACAATGATCACTGTGTGGTTTTACTTCAGCATTTACTTCCAATCGCAGCAATCTGACGGCTACTTTTTTGAACTGAAATCCATCCAATATTTCTTTGATATACAAACAATCATTTAAAATTTCTGTAGCAATAATTTCAGTATCAATAGAGGGTGAAACAAGAATAGTATCTGATTTTCCATCGGATGAGTACAACGACAATGATGTCCAATTTCCGTTATAATCATTGGTGTTGTAATGTGCTTTCCATTGGTCATTTTTGATGTTTTCAACGTCATTTTTTAAACGTTCTACATCAAAATTAAGCGGAAATTTGATATGTCGTACGAGTTCCTTCATATTAATCTCTCATCCATTTTTGCATGTGTGGAAAGGGTTTTTGGTTTTGCAATCGTGCATTTTCGACACTTAATGTCAATCCCATCCATTCCAACAAAGGCAATCCAACATAATTTTTGTTTGAAAAACTTTCGATTAGCCATTTAGCGCCGTTTTTATAACCATTGGAATGAAACACGAAATCTGATGGCAATTCTAAATAAGTCAAAGCGGCAAACGACCATAATATGGCTGCAATTTCTTCTCCATCGGTTGGCCAATTTTGTAGTGATTCGGAACCAATTTGTGAACGTGTTTCTGAAGTTGCTACAGCTAAATGTCCAGCTTCATGTAAAATATCTCCAGGGTATAATAGCTTACTAAAATCGATGTAAATACAATTCGGACCCAAGGCTAAACCCGGAAGAAAAGCAGTGTCATCTAATTCTTTTTCAACAACTTGGATTCCAATTTTATTTAAAAAATTCAACACTTTTTTTAATTCAACTGTTTGGACAATATCTGGCATATAAGACTCATTTAAAAATATAAAAATATTATTTTTTTTATTAAATACTACAGGTAATTCTACTTAATTTACTTTATATCTTTGTAAAAACTGTAATCCTTGTTATGAAATATTTTTTTATTTTT